>NZ_CAXBGN010000010.1:0-187490 GCF_963975415.1 uncultured Kriegella sp. | reverse complement strand
GACGGCCTATTGAAGGGCGTCTCCCAGGACAACCGGGGCGGGGTGGCGTTGCAACGGGGCGACTATAGGGTCATCGCCCAAATGGGCATGGGCATGATGGCCCAGCTGTACGCATATATGGAATAATAACCCCTTAATTAAACCATTCTGGAAAATAGAAATCAATTTACAATCATTGTTTTATCGAGAAATATACTAAAAGGGGTCAATGAAAATGATGAAAAGTAATTATTCAACCCAATTTGGCAAAAATTCATCGCAAGGATTATGGCATCGTGAGTAAGTTGAATAGCAACATCAGGCTTCTATATTGATCCTAGCTTACAGGCTTAGGTTTCTAAAGGAAAATATAAATATATTAATAAGTTTTAGTTGAGTTAGTTTAGTTTTTTAAGGAGTAATGGGAAACTGTTACTCCTTTTTTTAAAGAATATCGGTAAAAATTGGCTTAATTTTTTTCACATTCTATACATTGAAGAATCCTGAATGATTTTAGTGTATCGCGAGAAATTCTTAGTCAAGGTCACTATCGATGCCTGGCTCTTGTGGAACCCGACCTTTCCGATGTGACCCTAAAACACAAGTTCAACCGGCAGCTGATGAAGAACCGCAGGTAACCGGAAGCCCATTGGAAACCTATGGAAAGAAAATTTCAAGTCATCTGGATGCTGAGTTCTATCTATCTGAACATAGAGGTGCTCTGGTATACGAACATATTTTTTTGAAGATGCACAGATTTACCCCAAACACCTGCACATATATTTATGTAATCGGCATTCCAATTCTTTAGAATTTCTAAAGAATTGGAACCTACATTTATTCCTTAAATTTAAGGAATGAAAATCTTGATAGCTGAAGACGAGATTGAACTTCAAAAATCGATGGCCACGTATTTAGAACGTGACGGTAACGTTTGTGAAACGGCGTCTGATTATAAGGAAGCTTTGTACAAGGTAGATCTGTATGAGTACGATATTTTAATACTCGACATCAATCTTATTACAGGTAGCGGCTTGGACATCCTCAAAGAACTTAAAAAACAGCATAAGAATACGGCCACTATTATTATCTCAGCCAACAGCTCGTTAGATGATAAATTGGAAGGTCTAGATCTCGGGGCAGACGACTATTTGACCAAACCTTTTCATTTGGCGGAATTGAACTCTCGTATAAAAGCCGTTTTACGTAGGGGAAAGTTCGGTGGCACGGAGAAAATTGATTTCCATGAAATTTCTATTGATACAAGGTCGAGAACCGCTTTTATTGATGAAAATCCAATGTCACTTACTCGAAAAGAATATGATTTATTACTGTTTTTTGTTACAAACAAGGGTAGAGTGTTATCTAAAGAAATCATTGCTGAACATTTATGGGGCGATAACAGCGATTTGGCAGACAACTACGATTTTATCTACGTGCATATTAATAATCTTCGCAAAAAATTGACCAATGCCGGGGCCAAATATATCAAAACTGCCTACGGTACTGGCTATAAATTCATCGAAGACTAACCTATGGTTGAGCGTACAAAAAAAATACGATTATTACGAAAAACCTCCAAAGCCTTTCTTTGGGTAAGTTTTGTTTTGATGTTGGTCAGCACCATAATACTTTATTTTTACGTCCGAAATCTGTTGCAAGACGAGGTAGAGGAAGAGCTGAGGTCAACCGAGGCACGTATAGTAAGCGCGATAGGGGAAAACAAACCAACCTATCAACTTCCTCCCGTTGTGGAAATCGAGCACGTCTCTTTATTGGAGACGGAACGTTTAAAAGACACACTTATTTTTGATCCCTCTCAAAGCGAATTGGAAGAATTTCGCGAGTTGACCACCTATTCTGAAATAGATGGAAAAAAATATCGCATTACCGTTCGAACGTTGATTGTAGAATCTGAGGATATTTTGGTTGCCGTTGTAGTATCCTACCTTGTCATCATTCTACTGGTGTTCAGTTTTCTATTTTATTTCAACAAAGCATGGAACCAAAAATTGTGGCATCCTTTTTTCGAGAACTTGGAACAAATGAAACGGTTTTCACTGACATCCGACAAGCCTATTGTTCTTATGGATAGTAATATTTTGGAGTTTTCCGAGCTGAATTATGAAATAACGGCCTTAACCGATAAAGTGCGTTCCGACTTCAAGAACTTAAAACAATACACTGAAGATGTTTCTCATGAGATGCAAACTCCATTAGCGATTATTCAGGCAAAAGTTGAGAATATTATCAATGACGATAACCTTAATGACGTTCAATTTGAACATTTAACTTCCATTCAAAAAGATATTCAACGGCTTGCCCAAATGAACAAGCGGTTGACTTTGCTGACCAAAATAGAGAACCAACAGTTCTCAAATGTGGAAAAGGTAGATATTACCCATTATATTACCGAGACCATTAAAAATTTTAGTGAAATCTCTAACAAAGAGATCAAATTTGAAAGAAATGATGCGATTTGGGCAGATATGGATCGGTACCTAGCGGAAGTACTATGCAATAATCTGATCTCAAATGCTATCAAATATACAACGAAGAACATCGATGTGAAGGTGACCGCAAGCGATAAAACCCTCTCTGTTTCAAACTGTGGAAACAAGGCTCTGCAGCACCCTGAAAATCTATATACTCGTTTTTACAGAGAGTCGGAGACCATAAAATCGACCGGATTGGGTCTGGCCATTGTAAAACATATCTGCGATCTCTATGGTTTTCAGGTAGATTATAAATTCGAGAATGACATGCATACGTTTTTAATTACGTTTAAATAATTTTATAAAATGTGTCGACAAATTTTAAGCCTAATTACGTGTTCTATGTAAAACTTTAAATTCTCTTAAGGTTTTAGCCTTAGTTTTGGCCATGAACACAAAACGTTTCCTAATGCAAAAAAAAGTATCGTTTCTAATTCTCATTATTTCTTTTTCTACGTTGTTCTCGCAAGAAAGGATTATCCTCAGTGGGCAGTTGCTCGATGCGGAGACCCACGAGGCCCTGCCTTTTGCAAATGTGGCGGTTCATGATTTTTTGACCGATGCGCTATTAACTGGGGCCATTACCGATGATGATGGCCGTTTCGAGATTTTGGAAATTCCATTCGGAAAATACAAGCTTTACTTTTCGTTTATAGGATATGTAACTTCGGAACAGATATTCATGGGAGGCGGATTGAATCCCATTTTTGATTTGGGGAAAATTGAACTTGCCCCGAGTGCAGAAAATCTAGAGGAAGTTGAGGTTATCGGAAAGCAAGCTACCACCAACGCCGACCTAAACAAAAAATCGTTTAATCTTGAAAATAACATCGCTCAATCGGGCGGTTCGGTGCTAGATGCCATGAAGACCCTGCCCGGGGTAACCTTTGATCAGGATGGCAAGGTCGTTTTACGAGGAAGCGATAAAGTGGTGGTACTTATTGATGGAAAGCAAAGCAGTTTGACGGGTTTTGGAAACCAAAAGGGCTTGGCGAACATTCCTGCCTCTAACATCGAAAAAATCGAGATAATCAACAATCCCTCTGCAAAGTACGATGCCAATGGTTTTGCTGGAATCGTCAATATCATTTACAAAAAGGAAAAACAAACAGGACTAAACGGAGATGTCGGACTTTCCTTGGGTTTGGGTGCTTTGGGAAAACGTAGGGCGGATACCCCTACCGATTTGGGTAGTTTTTCGACCAACCCCAAATTGATTCCGAGTATTAACTTGAATTATAAAAAGGAGAAGATCAATTACTTTCTACAGTCAGAATTTATCTTGCAAGAAGCATTGCCCAATAACGAATTTACTACACGAAATTATGACGATGGGCGTAACCTAATTTCCCAAGTGCCTGAGAACAGGAAGCAGTTCCGCGCTATAATCAATGCAGGAATCGATTATGACCTCGATGAGAACAATAGCTTTACTTTTTCAGGACTCTATGACCGTGAAAAACATATCGATACGGCCCAAGTTGCCTTTATCGATTTGAACAAGAATTCCCGAAATCGTTATTATAATTGGCGCGAAGAAGAAGTTACCCGCTATATCAACGCTGCAGTCAATTATCGGCATAAATTCGAACAAACGGGACATACAATGAGTGCCAACGTACAGTATACCCAAGGGCTGGAAGACGAGACGTATTCATTGAACGATAGCTCTTCGGTACGTGTCGGGCGAGACAAAACGAACATCCGTGCTATTGAGAATACGACGAGTCTTTCAACTGACTATGTGCGACCTTTAAAATCAGGTCGGGTCGAATTGGGTGCCAAACTGCGCATCAGAAGATTGCCCGTCGACTATACGATTACACCAGGTAACCAATCTATTATTTACCCTGATTTGGGTACTTTTTCCGATTGGGGCGAAAACTTATATGCGGGCTATGTGAACTATCTTTTGGAAAAAGAGAAATACGACGTGGAGGCCGGACTTCGCGCCGAACAAACTAATGTGTTCTATGACCTCGATCCCGTAAATGCATACTATCCTGATAACGATAAATACAATTATTTTGAACTTTTTCCCAGTGTGCGTTTTACTTATAAAATGAACGATAACAACAAACTATCGGTATTTTATAACCGAAGAATTGACCGCCCTGGCGAACCCGAACTCCGCGTTTTTCCAAAGTATGATGACCCCGAATTGTTGAAGGTAGGCAATCCATATTTACGACCCCAGTTTACCGATGCGTTCGAGCTGGCCCATAAATATTCTTGGTCTTCCGGTTCGTTATTTTCCGCAGTGTACCATAGAATGATTCAAGATCAATACATGCGAATTTTCAGCATCGATGACTCCAATCCCGATTATGATATTGTGAACCGTATCTATCAAAATACAGGAAGTGCCACCAATACGGGTGTTGAACTATTGTTAAGCCAAGATGTTACCAACCACTGGAAAGTTTCTGGCACGTTGAATTGGTATGCAAACACCATTGACGCATATCAAGGCAATTTGCTTTTTCCCTTTGAGCGAACCTTTGATATTCAAAAATCCACGGCCAATGCCTGGGATGCCAAAGTAAATACTGAGTTTGTTTTGCCCAAAGACGTAACGTTTCAATTGACAGGCCTATATTATTCCGACCGTAACATTCCCCAAGGTGAGGAATTGGCCCGTTCCTCGATTGATTTAGGCATAAAAAAAAGTTTATGGAACAAAAAAGCGGATTTGACGTTTTCTGCCAGCGATATTTTTAACCGCTTCGGTATCCGACAACGCTTAACCAATGAAGGGTTTACTGCCCTTTATCAAAATTATTTCGAGACCCAGATATTCCGATTGGGCTTCAAGTACAAAATTTAAATCCTCATAAAATGGGTACTTTGAATAAGGTTGCTAAGATTACCTTGCTTTTTTGGTTGATGAAAATCGTTGCCACTACCTTGGGCGAGACCTTGGGCGATTTTATCGCGCAGACTTTAGGTCTTGGCTACACTATTGGAATTCTGATAACGTTGGCATTTTTCGGTATTGTTTTGGGAATTCAATTGTCGAGAAAAGAGTATATCCCTGTTTGGTTTTGGTTGGTCATTATCGCTACCACGACACTAGGTACCGAGATTTCTGATTTTATCGACCGAAGCCTGCATTTAGGGTATACTTGGGGAAGTCTTTTGTTGTTTTTCGGACTTTTATCGACGCTATTTGCATGGTTCAAAAGGTTTGATGACCTAGCGGTTTACCCCATTTTTGAACGCAACAAAGAAGGCTATTATTGGATTGCCATTTTGTTCTCCAATAGTTTGGGTACGGCGTTTGGCGACTACCTTAGTGACGTAGTAGGGTTGAGCTATTTGAATGGGGCCATGGTCACCGCGGGCATTATTATTTTGGTCGTTTTATTACATTATTTTACCAAAATCAACCAGATTGTACTGTTTTGGGTTGCTTTTATCTTCACCAGACCCTTTGGAGCGACTTTCGGTGATTTTTTGACCAAGCCTTTGGCAAAGGGAGGGTTGGATTTAGGAACGCTTCCCGCTTCTGTCGTTTCAATAGTGCTGATGGGTATTTTGATTTTTGTTTCACATCGGCAAATGACTTCGCAGGCTGACGAACAGGAATAGTTGAAACAATAGGCATTTGAAATCACTTTCTGTTTCCAATGATCCAGCTTTAAAATTGCTTTAGATTCTCCTTTTACATTTGATGTACAATAAATTGATAAGGACTGCCTTGACTGGACTTATCGAAATACAAGGTACATTGAAGAATAGAATTTTAGCTCCCCTGTTTCTGATAGCATTATTCCTCTTAGCACAAGAAAAGGCAGCTGCCCAAAGTAACGCTATTGAATCTGCCGGAGATATGATTCTGTTCACATTGCCTGCCACCGCACTGACCGGTTCTTTAATCGCTAAGGATTATAAAGGAACCTGGCAATTTACCAAAGGGGCTTTGCTCAATCAGGCAGTTACATTTGGTCTGAAATATGGAATAAACAAACAGCGCCCATATGGTAATGGGGATAGGGGCTTTCCCTCAGGGCATACATCCACTACGTTTCAAAGCGCTGCCTTTATACAAAAGAGATATGGCTGGAAATACGGTATTCCTGCCTATGCCCTTGCAGGGTTTACAGGCTATAGCCGTATCAATGCCCAAAAGCATGATGGGTGGGATGTTCTTGCAGGAGCTGCGGTAGGTATCGGCAGTGCCTATCTGTTTACAACACCTTATCAACGTGAACATATGGAACTGACCTTTACCAGTTGGGAAGATAATTACCTGCTTGGCTTCACGTATAA
Organism: uncultured Kriegella sp.; assembly: GCF_963975415.1. Classification (NCBI taxonomy): domain Bacteria; kingdom Pseudomonadati; phylum Bacteroidota; class Flavobacteriia; order Flavobacteriales; family Flavobacteriaceae; genus Kriegella; species uncultured Kriegella sp. The sequence continues at coordinate 180,744 of NZ_CAXBGN010000010.1, read as the reverse complement.
ATTTTAAATACCGACCAAAAATGGAAAAAGACATTGTTTTCAAAGATGCCCAAAAACCAGCTTACGACTTTAAGTTCAACAAAGAGGTAGCGACCGTGTTCGATGACATGGTGGTTCGCTCCGTTCCTTACTACGAGGAGATGCAACGCATGATTGCGGAACTTACCAAGGACTTTGCGGTAAAAGGCACCAACGTATATGACCTGGGCTGTTCCACAGGAACGACCATGATCAATCTGGATAAGATACTTGAAAAGGATATTCATTTTGTTGGTATCGATAACTCTGATGAAATGTTATTAAAGTGTGAGAGTAATCTGAGAGAAGCCGGAGTAAAACGGAAGGTATCTTACGAAAATCAAGACTTGAACTGTGATATTGGATTGAACAATCCATCGGTCGTCATATTTTGTTTGACGCTTCAATTTCTGCGTCCGTTGAATCGAGAGAAGATTCTAAGAAAGATATATGAGAGTCTTCCTGAAAACGGAGCGGTCATCCTTATTGAAAAAATCCTTACAGAACATTCCATTTGTAATCGGTTGTTTATTGAACATTACTACCAGTTCAAAAAAAGAAACGGATACAATGAAACGGAAATCGCAAAAAAAAGGGAATCCCTCGAAAACGTACTCGTACCGTATCAACTATCGGAAAACGAGACTTTATTAAAAGCATGTGGTTTCCGTTTTACAGAGGTCTTTTTCAAATGGTACAATTTCACAGGTCTAATCGCAATCAAATGATCATGGTCAAAATCGGTAATTTTTTCTTCAGAACCCGAAACTACTTGTTCCCCGTGTTTTATGTATTTCTTTTCCTTCCGTTTACTCGGATTTCAGAGAACTACACGACGGTATTCTTTATTGGCTTGGCAATTGTCATCTTGGGCCAGCTGGTTCGCATGTTGACCATTGGTCTGGTCTACATTGTTAGGGGCGGCCGAAATCGCAGGATTTATGCCGAGGGATTGGTGACTGATGGCCTTTTCTCGCATTGCAGGAATCCCATGTACGTAGGTAATATTCTTTTGATTATCGGGATGAGCGTTCTGTCCAATTCCCTGTTTGCCGTAGTGGTCATGATTCCTTTGTTCATGTTTATTTATCAAACCATAGTACAGGCCGAAGAAGCGTATTTAAGGAACTCGTATGGCGGTGGTTTCGATAACTATTGTGCAAGCACCAACCGATGGATTCCTCGATTGAAAGGGATAGGGGATACCTTCCGCAAAAACGATTTTGATTTAAAAAAGGTCGTCTTTAAGGAGTACAATACCACTTATCTATGGATGTTGGGCGCCACTCTACTTTTAGCCTATAATACCCATTGGCTTAGTTCGAAATTGACATTAAAAAATAAAGGCTTATATTTTCTTATTGCTATAGCTGTATTGACCTCCCTATATTTTACTATTCGATTCATTAAAAAACGGCAAAAAAGAGAAAGAAAAAAGATGGCCCATGAACAAACTTTATAGCATGAAGAAAACGCTCATAACAATAACGCTATTTTTTATTCTTGGAAATCTCTTTGCCCAAATCGATAGTACATTTATAAAACGCAAGCGAAATCTGTTGCAGAAAAGTATCGTTCCTGTCTCTTTGCTTGTCTCTGGTATTTTATTATCGGATAGTGGATTCGAGAAATCGCTAAATAGAGAGACCAGAGACAGAGTAGGCAATAGTTTTGATTTTCCGATTGACGAATACACGCGTTTTGCGCCCATTGTACAATTGTATGTCGCCGATATCGTTGGTGTAAAGGCCAAAAATCATTGGTTCGATCAAACAAAAAACTTAGCAGTATCCATAATACTGACGGATGTCATTACGAACACCCTAAAAAGAAGTATTTATAAAGTGCGGCCTAACGGTTTCAATGCAAAAGCATTTCCATCAGGGCACTCTTCGTTGACCTTTAGTACGGCAGCGGTGCTATACGAAGAGTTTGGACAGAGTAGCCCTATTCTTGCCTATAGTGGCTATGGGTTTGCCGCAATTACGGGATCTTTTAGAATGTTAAACAACGATCACTGGTTGTCCGATGTGCTCGCTGGGGCAGGAATTGGCATTTTGGTTACAAAACTGGTCTATCATTTTGATTACCTATTTAAATGGAATCCATTTCTAAAGGCAAAAAACATCGCTTTGATTCCAAGATATTCAAATGGAGCGGTCGGACTCTATTTCTCTAAACGGTTCTAACGTTTATAGAGAAACGCACGCAGTAAATAACGTACCAAATCCTAATTCACTTAAAATGCCGAAATGTAAAATGAAAGGCATGAAGAGAATGAAAGTATCGATCAATAAGACCATAACGATTTCAAATGGCGGTTTATGAAAACCTTATTTTTTGGATTGGCTTTGCCCGTGTTTCCAATTACTATTGCCCAGCAAGCAGATTCTTCAAGGGAAATAGCCTTGGAAACGACACTAGAACGTGTAGGGGATTATGTCTAGTTTGCACTCACGGCCTTCTCGTTGGATTGCTACTATAGCGAAAGCCGATAAGGAGGTTTTTGGCGATTGAGTAAATTAGGAAAGTCGTATAGGTGGCCATACTTTTCCGTCAGGGCATACTTCTTTTGCCTCAGGGTGGCTATTTGGCAATGGGGATACGGGTGTCCTAATCGGTATCGTATGTAAATTTTAAAGTGCTAGCCTGAAAAAAATATCGTGTTCACAACTCCAAAGCTTTTAGCGGTATAGGATGTTGTTGAAGACTAAAAATGCCGACTTGCCACCTCGCTCTCTTTCCAACCGAGTCGAATAGCAACAGCTTGCAGTGTTTTCTTTGGGTTTTTGATAGGTTTTGAATATAAGTGCCATTGGCTCTCACCTTCCCTTTTATAGGCAATCGATGCCCCTGGCGAACCACATGAAATTGCAACGTCGCCATTTTCCAGAGAAAATTCGGGCGTTTTGGTTTGGGGTTGAACACCGTTCGGAGGCCATAATTTACGAATTAGCTCTGACTCGGGAATCATTCCCAAATCACCGTAGGTGGCGACAAATTCGTGATGGCTCGCTCGTAGCTCTTCTAGTTTTTCGAAAAGTTCGGGTCGAGAGGCTAGATTGTTGATTTCGTGGGGGTCATTTTGAGTGTCATACAGTTCCTCCAAGGGCTTTTTCTGGGCCCAGAACTGCCATTGGTCTGCACCTAGTTTGTTTTCCTTTTTGAGGTGTAATATCTCCTGCATCATGGCGGCCTGATCACGATAAGGGATATAACCAAGATAGGGCAGGTCGGTACGGTAGTTTCGTATGTATTTATAACGCTTGTCACGTACCGCCCTAACGGTTTCCGGCGCCGGATCCATTCGATCCCTAAAGGCATAGATATAGTCGCGGGGATCTTCCCGGTCATCTCCAAGAAATTTTATACCCTCCATATAAGATGGTTTTTCGAGTCCGGCCAAGGCCAATGTCGTTGGGGCGAAATCAACAAAAGAAACTAATTCGTCATTTACGGTGCCCGCTTTTTCGCCATTGGGCCACCGCACGATCATCGGTACCTTAATGCCCGAGTCATAAACCCATCGCTTTGCCCTGGGCAGTCCGTCACCATGATCGCTAAAAAACAATACGATAGTGTTGTCCAATACTTTTGCTTCTTTTAATTCTGCCATCAGCTCACCCACCCATTGGTCCATGGCGTGAATATTGTCATAATGCCGGGCCAAATCGGTGCGTACTGCTTCCGTATCTTGGTAATAGGGCGGTAGCGGAATCAAGTTAGGGTCGGTAACTTTTGGGGAATAGTCTTTAAACGTTTTGCTTTCATGGGTGATGACATTGTTGAACACTGCAAAAAATGGAGTCTTTTTAGACGGCCGATTACGCCAATGGGCGTCTTTGCTACTTTCGTCCCAAGCGGTGACGGGTGGTTTAAATTGATAATCGGTTTTTGAATTATTGGTACAATAGTATCCGGCCTCCCTTAAGTATTCTGAAAAACATCGCACCCCTTCTGGTGGTGTAGCTTCATATACGGGAATGCTTAAGAGTTCGGGGTCGGTAATCTTATCCAAAGAACTGGTACGTTTCCAAGTACGCATGGCCATAGCTCCCGTAGACGTCGGATACATACCCGTAATCAAGGTATGCCTACTGGGAGCACAAACACCGTAAGTGGCATAAGCATTGGTATAGCGTACGCCTTCTTTGGCCAATTTGTCAATGTTCGGGGTGGGAACGGTCTTGTCTCCATAGCACCCTAAATGCGGACTCATATCTTCAACGGTGATCCAAACAATGTTGGGTTGATTTTGTGATACTCCTAAAATTGGCAGAAGTATCATAAAGCCTAGAATTAGAAGCCAATGCTGTGAAAGCGAAAGCTTTTTTAGAAAAACCATATTTCGTTGTTCCATAGTTTTTTAGATTTGTACTGACTCTGAAGAAGAAAGCGTCTTTCCAAATGTAACTTTTCTCATTGAAGTTGAAAACCCTATCCTAAAAATAACATCCGTATCGATTTCCAAATACGATGCTTTAACGGCTATTGGAAAGATGCGTAGTTGACCAAAATGATGTTTTATGGGGCCTGCTCTTTTTTAAAGGGAGGTGCCGAAAGACGAAAGGGTCTCTTCGGAAACTCTGGAATGTTCAATTTGTATTAATCCATACCTTTATGGCAATACACCCGCTATATTTGTATAGCGATAAATGCTTTGTTTCATGGAATGTATCAGTGTTTTCGATATGCTTAAAATCGGAGTGGGTCCGTCAAGTTCCCATACGCTAGGCCCCTGGCGGGCTGCGGAGCGGTGGATAGCCGAACTCGAGCAGGAAGGGTTGTTCGAAGAAGTGGCAGAAATCAAGGTATACGTCTATGGTTCCTTATCGTTGACGGGTAAAGGCCATGCCACTGATTTGGCAATTATCTTGGGCCTCTCGGGAGCTGACCCGGTAGAAATCCCGATAGCTGATATCGACGGAATTATAGCTTTGGTTAAAAAGGATAAGGTGTTGAACTTTGCCAATAAAAGAGCAATTGCTTTTGATCCGGGCACCAATATTATTTTCAAAAGGGAGTTTTTGCCTTTTCATGCGAACGGAATGAAGTTCGAGGCTACGCTATCGACAGGAAAAAAGACCACAAAAACGTACTACTCCATCGGGGGCGGTTTTGTGGTGGTCAAAGAACGTAAGAACGCCAAGAAAAATAAGAATGTTTTTGCCACTTTTCCCTTTCCCATTGAAAAAGGAGTACAACTGTTGGCCTATTGTAAAAAGGAGCAAAAAAGTATTTCTGAAATCGTATTGGCCAACGAGCTTTCCCTTAGAAGTGGTGATGCCATAAATCTGCAGTTACAAAGAATTTGGGAAACGATGTTGCAATGCATGTATGTCGGTTGCCACACTGAAGGCAATCTCCCGGGCGGACTTAATGTTCGACGCAGGGCATTCGATATGCACAAGAATTTAATTGGTGATATTCCCTATGTAAACCATGAGGAATGGCTGGGGACAATCAGAAATACAGAGGTCAAATTCAGACAGATATTAAAGTGGGTGAGTTGTTTTGCGCTCGCCGTAAATGAGGTAAATGCTTCGCTGGGCAGGGTGGTTACCGCGCCTACCAACGGCAGTGCCGGGGTTATTCCTGCGGTATTGATGTATTACCTAGTCATCGAAAATCATAAGGCGGACTTCGAACATATTAAAAAATTTCTTTTGGTTGCGGGCGAGATCGGCAGCATTTTCAAAAAAGGGGCAACTATTTCCGCTGCCATGGGAGGCTGCCAGGCAGAAATTGGAGTGTCTTCCGCCATGGCCGCGGGCGCATTGACCGAGCTTTTGGGAGGCACCCCTGAACAGGTCTTGATTGCGGCAGAGATTGCCATGGAACATCATTTAGGGCTCACCTGTGATCCCATCGGGGGGTTGGTTCAGATACCCTGTATCGAACGCAATTCGATGGGTGCGATAAAGGCCATTAATGCTGCAGAGCTCGCTTTGGAGACCAATCCTGAAAACATAAAAATACCTTTGGATAAAGTGGTCAACACCATGTGGGAGACCGCAAAGGATATGAATTCGAAATACAAGGAAACTTCGGAAGGCGGCTTGGCCGTCGAAGTAAATATGAGTGATTGTTAATGTAAAATTCTAAAAGCTAAGAAGGGTCTTGTCGAATTCCCACCCTATAATGTCCGCCCGTATGGGCTTCGTTAAAAGCAATCCCCAGTTCGTTTAACGGATAATCTTTGTTTACTAAGGCTTCAAAAGGATACTTCTTGTGGTTTTCTTCTAAAAAGGCAATTGCAACGGCTAAATCTTGTGGCCTGTAGTTGTGCAGCCCTTTTATGGTGAGTAGGTTGCGTACGATCATCTCGGCGTTCACCTGGGTCTCCCTCTGACTATATACGGCACCCACCCATACGGCCACACCTCCAATATTCAAGAGTGATAGGCTTTTTTCCATGACGGAGGGCACTCCTGTTGTATCTATGACCACATCAGTTCCTTGGTTGGCACCTAGTTGTTCGGTAATGTCGTTTACTTCTAAATGGGCGGCTATGGTCTGATTCACACCAAATGTTTTGGCAACGTTCAACCGATCGATATCCCGATCCATAGCATAAACGTTGTTGGCCCCCGATTCTTTGGCCATGGCACAGGCGGAGAGGCCGAGCATTCCTGCGCCCGTTACGAGAACGTTCTTGCTGTTGAGGTCCCCGGCCAACCGAATGGCTCCGGCAATCGTAGCATGCGTGCAGTTCAATGGTGCAAGCTCTTTATAGTTCAAGCGGTCGGAGAGGTTGAAAATGGCCGTGCCTTCCCGAAGCAAACAATGTGTTGCGAACCCACCACTTAACGGTTTATCGGATGCCATTTGTTGGTGTCCGTATTTAAAAAGGTTTTGAGATTTTTGGGGAAATCCCTTTTTGGCCATGGTTCCATGTACATCATGGGCATAAACCGACCAAGTGATCAGATTTCCGACCTGAAGTGCTTCTCCCTTATAATCGGTGTTGATGGCACTCCCCAAAGAAACTACACGGCCTATAATTTCATGACCTAGAATGCTTGGGCATGGTGAAGTTCTTCGTCCGTAATAGGTATGCAAGTCACTTGTGCAAATCGTGGTGTATGTTATTTTTACCAAAACCTCATGCGATTTTGGTATGGGAAGCGACACTTTTTGAGTTGTGAACGGTTTTTCAACTTCATGGAAGACTAACGCTTCTGCCATCTGTTTTGCTGTCATAGTTATCTTTTTTACGGGTGCGGTTGAATGTATTATTCGAGTTAAAGATAAAGTATGGTTTCCTGTATAATTTTTTGTTATGCTAGGAATACTCCTTTTAAAAACTTAATAATTATCGATTTACTGTTAAAACTCGTATAAATTGTGAATATTTGTTAAAAAAAGTGAGTAGCAAATATAGTTTCTTTTAAAGAAAATCGATTTCTTTGAAAAAACATAACCATAGCTTTACATCATCTTAATTTAATCGAGGTATTCCGCCCGTTACATTTGCCTGATGGAAAAAAGAAATCAGACCTCAATATTTACCGCTGATACAATGTCAAGAAAATCTAGGCTTCCCGGCATGTCTTCGGTCTGGATTATGGTAGCTGCATTTTTATGTTATACCGGGATGTACGCAGTGCGCAAGTCGTTTTTGGCCGGGCAATACCAAGACTTGGATATTGGCCTTGGAATGGACCCCAAAACCGTTCTGGTTATCAGTCAGGTGTTGGGCTATATGCTTTCGAAGTTCGTTGGTATCAAGATCATATCGGAAATGCCGCCTCAAAGAAGGGTCTACTGGTTATTGGGGCTAGTCGGTCTCGGATTGGGCATGTTAGGCCTTTTTGCCATCGTGCCTCCCAACTGGAAAATGGTCACGCTTTTTTTCAATGGATTGCCCTTGGGTATGGTTTTTGGGGTTGTGTTTTCCTATCTGGAAGGCAGAAGAAATACGGAACTCTTGGCCGCCGCCCTGAGTGCTACTTTTATTTTCTCTACAGGACTGGTAAAGACCGTTGGGGTGCTGTTGATACAGAATTATGGGGTCGGCGAATATACCATGCCATTTGCCACCGGGTTGCTTTTCCTTCCCATATTTATACTTTCCGTATGGATGCTGAACAGGTCAAAGGCGCCTGATGAATTTGATAGGCAAGAGCGTACTGAACGCACGACAATGGATGTGGCCAAGCGAAAAGATTTTCTCAAAAGGCACGGCGCTGGCTTTGCCGGCTTGGTGGTCATTTACATTCTACTCACCATCATACGCGATTTTAGGGATAATTTCATTGTAGAGTTCTGGGAAGAACTGGGGTATGGCGGGGAGCCGGAATTGATTACGCTTACCGAAATTCCTGTCGCCATAATCGTGCTTGTAATCGCGGCCTTCGGCATATTGATCCGTAAAAATCGGTTGGCCTTTAACCTTGGCATGTATATGATAGGGTTTGGGGCTTTGGTCATTTTGTTGTCGACCTTGCTTTTTAAGCAATCCCTTATTAGCCCGGTGATGTGGATGATCAGTACAGGGGTGGGTGTGTACTTGCCCTATATTTTATACCATTGCCTGATCTTCGAACGCTTGATTGCCTTGCTTAAATACAACGGAAATGTTGGTTTTCTTTTTTATACGGCCGATGCTATGGGCTATTTGGGCAGTGTAAGTGTTTTATTGCTTAAAGAAGTTGTGGGATATAACACCTCGTGGGTCGACTTTTTTATCGATATCAACATCAAGGCAGCCGTGCCGATCATGATATTGGTATTTCTTGTTTTGCTCTACTTTAGCCGAAGCAAGGCGCCGCAAGCTACGCCGATACCATCTAAAGGAGAGGTGTGATAGTAAAGTTTGTTTAACAATTACATAATAAATAATATGATGAAGTGTATTCGGATAGGGGTTTTAATTTTGTTGATGCAGTTGACGAGTTGTCAAGATCAGGTCAAAGAAACGAAGGAACCCAATGATTCCAAATTAGCCAAACGGGTCATTGTACTCGGTCTTGATGGCTTAAGTGTCGATGGTTTTAAAACCGCGAAACATCCGAACTTGGATGCATTGTTTGCAGACGGAACAATTTCATTTACCACACGACCGGTAATGCCATCGGTAACTTTGCCGAACTGGACGAGCCATCTTACGGGAAGCGGCCCCGAAGAGCATGGTGTCGACAATAATGGTTGGACCTTGATAGACCATCAATTACCAGGGTTGGAAAAAGATTCCGATGGGTATTTTCCGTCCATTTTTAAAGTGCTTAAAGATCAAATGCCAAATATTAAAACGGCATATTACTATAATTGGGGCAATCTTATAAATCCTATCAATCAAAAGTATCTTGACGAAGTAAACTTTCTGGAAGACGATGCATACGAGGAAAATTATAAAAAGGCAAACGCCTTTGCCTTAAAACACAAAGACGACCCCACACTTATCTTTTTATATAGTGTGCACGTAGACCATGCAGGGCATAATCATGAATGGATGTCACCAGAGTATATTACATCCATTGAGGAAGCCGATGTTAAAGTAGGGACGCTGATCAATGCGTTAAAGAAAGACGGACTTTACGACGATACACATTTCTTACTTATCACGGATCACGGTGGAAAAGGAACCGGTCATGGAGGGATGAGCCCGGGAGAAATGAATGTGCCGTGGGGTATCAAAGGGCCGGGAATCAAAAAATCGAGTGCATTTAAAGACTACAATAGCAATAAAAATACGGCATTGGTCTTAGCGCGTTTGTTCGGTCGCGATAGCCTTCCCGAATCATGGACAGGCAAGGTGCCCGAATCCATTTTTGAATCGAACTAGGCTAAACCTGTTTGAGCTCCCTGTTCTTTTTTACAAATTGCGAAGGGGTAACGGTTTTCAATTTTTTAAACTTCCGGTTAAAATTGGATAGTGAAGAAAACCCCGATGCTTCGGCAATCGTTGCAACAGTGAGGTCGCTGTCTTCGATTAAGAGCTGACAGGCATGGGCGATACGTACCTCGATAAGAAATTCAAAAAAAGTTTTGTTGGTTCGTTGTTTAAAAAAGCGGCAAAAGGCATTGGGGGTCATAAAGGCGAGTTTCGCTATTTTTTTTAAAGTGATTTCTTTGTGAAAGTTTTTCATGGTATACTCAAAGATGGCCCGTAGCCGTTCCCCATCATCGTTGGTGATTTTTTTTTGATAGATAAAGCCGGCCAAGGATTGTCTTTCGGCATGGCATAATGTTCGCAAAAGTTCTAAAAATTTTAAGAATCTTGAGAATTTATCCAAACTGGGGAATCCTAACATCAACTTTTCGATTTCCGGATCTCTTTCGGTCAAGCGAAACCCAACGTCCGAGTGGTCGAAAAAACTTTTGATTTCTACGAGATCGGGAAGGTTGAAAAAATCTTCCCCGAAAGAACGTTTTGAAAAGAAAAGGGATACCATATGCGATTCTTCCTTTTCAACACTTTGAAATACATGCGGCATATTGGAACCAATAACAAAAAAATCGCCAATGCCATACGAGTGAACGCTATCTGCCACGACCAGCTTTCCCCGTCCTTGAACGATATAGCTGATTTGAATTTCCTCATGCTGGTGTAATTTTCCATAAAACCCCGTTTCCTGATCAATTTGAACAATCAGGTTCTCTGCGGGAGATTTCGGAATTTGAAACGGAAAAACTTTCATTACTGCGTGTATATATGCCGAAAATACTATTTTACTATGCTATATTTGGTAACATAGTACTGTTTTCAGGTAAAATATTATTAACAAAAATGCTGTGACCTGTTTTAATTTTGTGCTAAACCAGAGTGTGATCTAGTTTGCGTTAATAGCATTTATAGGAATTGGCCCATGAAAATCGGGCTTGTTAAAATATATAATTCAATACAATAGGCTTATGAAAATCGAATGGAGGGGCGTTATGCCCGCAGTTACTACAAAATTTACAGCTGAGGACGAACTTGACATGGATATGTTCAAGGTGAATATTAAGGCCCAACTTGATGCAGGGGTACACGGCCTTATTTTAGGGGGTACCTTGGGCGAAGCCAGTACGCTTACCGACGATGAAAAGAAAACACTCGTGCTTGAAACGGTTGATTTTGTTGCTGGCAAGGTGCCTGTAATCATCAATATTGCCGAGCAGACCACCAAGGGAGCCATCGCTGCGGCCCATCGGGCAGAAGAACAAGGTGCTAGTGGTTTAATGATGTTACCGCCGATGCGCTACAAAGCGAACGAGCATGAAACAGTGATTTATTTCAGTGAGGTGGCGAAAAACACCGATTTGCCGATAATGATCTACAACAACCCTATTGACTATGGTATCGAGGTTACCCTTGATATGTTAGAAGTGCTCTTAAAACATGATAATATTGCGGCGGTCAAAGAGTCGACGCGCGATATCTCCAATATTACCCGCATCAAGAATAGGTTTGGGGATCGCTTAAAAACCTTTACCGGTGTTGATACCTTAGGGATGGAAAGCCTTTTGATGGAAGCCGATGGTTGGGTAGCCGGACTCGTTTGTGCATTTCCTGCCGAGACCGTTGCTATTTACGAACTGGTCAAGGCCGGAAGAATTAAAGAGGCCCTTGCCATTTATCGCTGGTTCCTTCCGCTATTGGAACTTGACATCAGTCCGCAATTGGTTCAGAATATCAAGTTGGCCGAATTGGCGACGAAAATTGGTACTGAACATGTTCGGGCGCCAAGATTGCCTTTGATCGGTGACGAGCGCGAACGCGTATTGAATATTATTGCCCACGGCTTGGCCACGAGACCGGAATTGCCGGCGTATAAAAATTTGTCTTTGACACAAGCATAGTGGTCCTATGATTTTTTAACTAATGGCGAAGCATACGTTTACCTGTATCGATGCCCATACCGCGGGTAATCCTGTACGGTTGGTGGCTCATGGCGGCCCTGAATTGATGGGCCGTAACATGAGTGAAAAGCGACAGCATTTTCTTAGGGAATATGACTGGATCCGAAAAGGACTCATGTTCGAGCCCCGAGGCCACGATATGATGAGTGGTAGTATTTTGTTTCCGCCCAGCGACCCTCAAAATGATGTGGGCATCCTCTTTATTGAAACAAGTGGTTGTCTTCCCATGTGCGGTCATGGCACTATTGGCAGCATTACGATTGCTTTGGAAGAAGGACTCTTATCGCCAAAAACTCCCGGTAAAGTACGTATGGAAGCCCCTGCCGGACTCATTGAGATCGAATATCAAAAAACGGGGGATAAGGTCGACTGGGTGCGTTTGACCAATGTGAAATCGTACTTGGCAGCGTCTGAACTGATTATCGAAAGCTCCCAACTGGGCACATTGGTTTTTGATGTGGCCTACGGAGGCAATTTTTATGCGATTGTCGACCCACAACCAAATTTTCAGGGCATACAAGACTTTTCAGCAGGGCAATTGGTACAGTTTAGTCAAGAATTACGGGAGAAAATAAACCGGAAATACCCCGATGCTTTTGTGCATCCGTTGGATGATACTATTCGAAATGTCAGCCATATGCTTTGGACGGGCGATACCATTTCCCCTTTGGCAACAGGCCGGAATGCCGTTTTTTATGGCGATAAGGCCATCGATCGTTCCCCATGTGGTACAGGTACTTCTGCGCGTTTGGCCCAATGGTATGCCAAGGGCCGACTTAAAAAAGGGGAGGATTTTGTTCATGAAAGTTTTATCGGCTCGCAATTCGTAGGTCGGGTCTTGGAAGAGGCTACGATTGGGGAAATTTCCGCTATTGTGCCCACCGTTCAGGGTGCTGCACATGTGTTTGGGCACAATACGATTACCATTGACGATGAAGATCGATATGCCCACGGGTTTCAGGTGATTTAGTGACAGATTTCAAAATAGTCTCTTAACATGGGGAAGAACGTTATTGTTGTGGGAGGTGGTATTATTGGCCTCTGCACGGCCTATTATTTACAAAAGGAAGGCCATAAGGTTACCGTAATCGATAAATCGGATATTACGGCCGGAGCCTCTTTTGTGAATGCCGGCTATATTACCCCGAGTCATATCATTCCCTTGGCCGCCCCGGGTATGATTGTAAAAGGAATGAAATGGATGTTCAGTCCTGCGAGTCCCTTTTATATGAAACCCCGTTGGGATGTTGATTTTTTTAAATGGGCATGGTACTTTCATAAATCTTCGACGCCCGAGAAAGTGGCGAAGGCCATTCCCGTAATTAAAGATATCAACCTGATGAGCCATCAGCTGTATACCGATATCCTGCAATCGGGCGATCTCGGTGATTTTCAGTGGGAACGGAAAGGGTTGTTGATGTTATATCAAACGGATACGGAAGAACAGCATGAAATGCCCGTAGCCGAAAAGGCCAAGGCGCTGGCATTGGAGGTAGATTTTTTAAACCAAGACCAACTCCACACGATCGAACCCGATGCGGCTATCAATGCCAAGGCGGCCATTCACTATAAATGTGACGGGCATACCACCCCAACGGAGGTCATGCCGCGACTGAAGCAGTATTTGACCGATGCCGGCGTCAATATCAGCACAGACGAAGCCGTCCTCGATTTCTCGTTAGATCAGGGCGCGGTAAAAGCAGTGATCACTACAAAGGGTAGCTATACCTGTGATGAGATTGTTATCGCAACAGGTTCATGGAGTGAGGGCGTCGCCAAAAAATTGAATATAAAACTGCCTATTCAAGCGGGGAAGGGCTACCGTATCGATGTCGCACGGCCAACCGGTATTTCAATGCCCGCCATATTGATGGAAGCCAAAGTAGCGGTAACACCAATGAAAGGGTTTACCCGATTTGCAGGCACCATGGAATTTTCTGGAATCAACGATACGATTCGGGCTGCAAGGGTACAAGCCATTGCAAAAGCTGTTGCTGATTTTTACCCCGATATCAAAATTACTGCGGAAGAAATGGCCGCTGCGAAAAGCGGACTTCGCCCGGTAAGCCCCGATGGCCTACCCTATATCGGAAAATCAAAGAAATATACCAATCTGACTTTTGCTACGGGCCATGCCATGATGGGTTGGAGTTTGGGCCCCGCAACGGGGAAACTGATTACGCAGCTTATCTCCGATAAGAAGACAGAACTCGATTTGACACCCTTTTCTCCTGATCGAAGGTTTTAACAAAGTAGGTCTTCTAGGTCATTGAACGGGTTACTGAATATCGAGCTCGTGATTTTCTTATCATAGAATAGCTAGCCTTGAATAAACGCGCTTGGAATTGGTTTAAACACTAAAAGTGAATATTACAAAAACTTAAAAAAAATCTAAAATTTTTTTTCCAAAAATATAAGTTATACTATTAACCCGAGAATTAAATCTAATTCTGTTTTAACAAATTGTAAACTTCATTAGCCTCTTCTGCATTAGGAGTTTCTCTCCAATTCCAGTCAGAATTTTGTTTCAAAGCAAGCCTAAATACTTTTCGCATATATTGTGATTCGAATTCTTCATTGGTACTTTTTGCAACAAATATTTTTTCTTCTGGTGACTCATAATAAATATATTCATCATTATCTACGACATTCCGTAAGCTACTTATTGTATTATTTGCTTTCACCCATAAAAAATCTTTAAAAAGAAAGGAATCTATGAAGACATTACAAGGGATTATATGCATATGTGCATGATCTACTGTACAAAAAACTTTAGAACTATTTCGCGCTGTTCCATGTTCGAAATAATGAATATCAGATTCATAAGCCTTTCTAAGAATAGTGCTGATTTTTTCTTTTATTTCATAATAATCTACTTCTAGCCCCTCGTCTAATTGTGCAAAGCTCTTTATATGTTTTTTAGGACAGATAATTAAATGCCCTGGAGTTATTGCTCCGAGGCTAGGTATTACAGCAAACGATTCATTTTCCAAAATTATTCTTCTAGTATACAGCTTCTCATTTAAAAGTGTACTTATTAAATCGTTTTCCTGTTCTCCCTGTATCTGACTACAAATACAACATCTTTTATTATAAGTTTTCATAATTAAGTTTCTAATAGATTATGACTAAATTTTTTATTTAATTGTTTAAAATTTGACAGCTCTTTTTTAGTTATAGTAAGTGAACTTTCAAATAAGTTTACAATTTTCCTAGTGGATTTTATTGCTTCTTCCTCATTCTCCCATGATGCGGATTTAAACAATAAATTTACTGCTCTTAATATCTCAGATCTAATAAACCCCTCAGTTTCTTGAGACAATTTTTCGCATGCTTTGTCCAAAAAATTAGGTTTTTGACCATTATTGTTTCTTGATAATAATTGTTTTTTTGTAAAATCAATTACTTTTTTTCTAGCCAATAGATCAGGTGGACCGACACCTAAAATATGGTCAATCCTTCCACCTCTTTTTATAGCAGAATCAATAGTTTCAAAATTATTTGTGCAAATAAAAAAAACAATTTTACCTCGATCGTGCAATTCTTGCAACTTTGGAAGCATACAGGCTGTTACAAAAGCCGTTATACCTCTCGTTTGCTCAGATGCTTCAGAAGGAACTCTGTCACGAAATAACTCATCACATTCATCGAAAATAACTACAGTTCTATTCAATTGCATGAGTCTATCAAAAACATCACGAGCCATTCTTTCTATACTTTCCAGGCCCCCTTCAATAAACTGCCCAGGATTTAATAATACAATGGGCCATTTTAAACCGTCTGCAACTGCTTTGACAATTGTTGTTTTCGAGGTTCCAGGAGGACCAAATAAAAGAGCTGAAACTGATCTGTTTTCTGCAGAAGGTAGATTTTGAGGATGATTACTAATTATATTTATGAGATTATCGTCCAAATACTTTAATATTGGGTAATCGTGATTTGTCTCAGAATTAATTTTATAATCATCCCACCTTAGCCAATCTGGCCAATCATTATCTTCTGGATGAACGACTGAAAAGGAGTCTAGAACCATATAAACATTTAGTCGTTCCTGTAAATAATTTAAAGAACTAGTAAATTGAAGAACATTGGCTGAAGTCCAAGATTCAATAATTTTAAAATTATAAGGTTGAGAACTGCACCAACCTGATAATAAGGTATCCTTATATGTCATATATTCAGTAGATATTTTGACATAATCTAGACTTTTATTTAATTTTTCAAAAATTTGGCCGGTATCAATATTTTCATTGTCAAACAATTTATTATCAATCAATTCATTACAAGTAAGCGTTAAAGCCCAAGCAATTTCATGTGTAGATATCTCAAGTCTTTGTGAATTAATGTCCTTATTTTCATGAATGACTCTACCCATCGGCCAACAACCGGAAAAATCTTGTGAATTTATTGATATTTCCAAAGAAGAGATTAGGTGCTGTATATTTTTTGCAATTTGACTTTGAGATAATGAAGCAGAACAAAAAGCTAAAGCAACATTATCGCTTGGACTCAATGCTCCTCTAACGGACTTAGAAAGAAGAGTTTCTGTTACGGATAAAATACTTTTGGAAATTGTATTAATTGTGGAATCAATTTTTTTTATTAATCGATTATCGTCAATACACTCCAAAGATAATTTTAATGCTCTAACTGCATGAAATAGTATAAATGGATGTTCGTTTTCAAAACCTTCTTTGACGAAAGAATGATTTAACAAATTTTTTACAGCAATAGTCAACTTATTTGAAGCATTTTTTTGCGCAAGCTTTTTTTTTGAAATTTTTATAATACGACAAAAGGTTTGTATGTAGATGCTTAAGGTAAATTCATTTAATTCATCGTCTTCATTACCTGTGTCCAATGAGGAATCTAAATCACCAAGGTCTATAGTTAATAGTTTTGGAATTATCTCCTCAAATAATTTGCTTTTAGCATTATTCGAAATTATTTCTGGCGACCTTATAAAAGTTGCTATAAGTGATTCCGTACATCTTAGACTTACAGTTGGATAAAACTTATCTTCTTCAGTAGCCCTAGATTTATGGGTGGTTGAACGCCAAAAAGTTTTTTTATCACTACTCCATAAATTAATCATGGCATTAATAGATGCATTGACTATTCGATGGGATTTATCATTAATGTAATAATCTACTTTCATTTTTAAATGGAATTATTTGAGAAGAAGTGAAAATTGATAACCTTCTTCATTTATTTCTGGTTTTTTTCGAGTATCAAAGCTCGCAGACCTCGAGATTTCAACTTTAAGGTTACTACCATGATATTGTATAATAACTCTAAGGTCAGAATTAACTTCTTCAATAATTTTCGGTTTCAATAATTTGTCAATTTGAGGTATTAAGGGGACTTCAAAATGAATGATATTTTTATTGACATTATCCGTTATAAATTTAATTGATTTATTTTTCTTTTTTGACGTAGACTTAACGGAAGTGCTCTCTTCGTTAAAAAGAGGTAATCTACCTTCAAGATTATCGATATTTTTTAAAGGTCTAATAGCCGTTTCTTCAAGAAATATTAAATCCTCAAATCCACCGCGTTTTTTTATTTTTTTATTTTTTATTTTTTCTACATCTTCATTATTAAATTTACTAAACTTTATTAATGAATCCATAACTTCGCTAATGTCTGCTATTTCATTTAAACGTTCCTGCTCGTTTTTAGCGTTCCATACTTCAAGTGCTTCTTCAATAAGTTTTTGAGATAGCAGTTTAATTGCTTCTTCTTTTGATAGTCGTCTAACTCTAGCTAATCCACCTGCTTCCTTAATGATAATGGGTATCTTATCTCTAACAAGCTTGTTATATGTGATTTTATTTTCTTTAGGCTCTGACTTAGCAATTGGAATAACATTTGCTCCTGTTTTGGTCATTATGTAATATGCATGTCCGAGCAAACTTCCTTGAAAATATAAGGGAATACTGTTTTCGAAAGCGTATTGTGAGCATTCAGTCAAAAAATCGTCAGCTCTTAACAAATCATGAGATGGCATTATTAATAAGCCTTTGATTCTATCTGAACTAATATTTTTGAGACTCATAAGGTTTGACCAAGAGTCAATAGTTCTTATGGTATTTGAATCGGGTAAAACCCTTAAAGAATTTGAATATTGTTTAACGGGTAAATTAGTATAGTGCCAAGGTAAGCAACCATTTACGGCATTACTATCCTCTAATTTCACAAAAGCCATTAATTGAATTTCATGTCCAATTAAATTAGCCAAATTTATAGCCCATCTTCCTAAAGTGACGGCTTCTTTTTTGTTTAAAACACTATTCCAGTCATACGGTTCTACAATTTTATATGGTTTCCAACCTTCGTCGTCTGGAAAAAGACAAACACTTTTATAATCTTTTTTTTGCTTTGTTTTGTCGCTTTCTGTATAGTAATACCAAGTGTCATGAGGGTAATAAAGTAGTCCATCTGGATAACCCCAAAGAGCATCAATTTGAATACGTTGAGCATTTGGGAATGCATGAATAAGAGCACTAGCTTTAGTAGAAAAAAGGTACGATATTAAAAAAGTCCATTGAGAAGATTTCAATCCATCTTCAGAAAATTTACGATTTACTTTATTTAAAAATAATAATATATCATCAATATTAATTAGCGAACCACTAGTTGGTAATAAAAGATCATCCCTTTCTAAGGTTTTTGCAATATCGCACCTAATAACAATAGGATGATTATCACACATTTTTTCTAAATCCTCTTTGATATTTTTTTGTATTTTTTGGTTTTGATTATTCAAATCTTCTCCCTTGAGCAGATATACGTCGGATACGGGTAAATTTGCTCGTACAAAATTGATTGGAGATCTTAATTTTTTCCAGTTTTCAGCATTAGTATCAGTAAAATGAGTAAGAACTTTGAACTTTTTCTTCCTAGGAACAGGTTTTTCTTTTCTTTCGATTTTTGATGTTGCAGAATTTTTTATTTCTTTTTTTATAGATTTATCAACTTGGACAACCCAAACCATTTTACTATCCCAGACCCATTCACAATGAAATCTATCCCCATTTTTTGAAATTGAATTCAAACTACCTCCAACTTTTCTCAAAGCAGAAAAAATATCTTTTTCTTTTTTTGCTGTTAAATTACCGTCAAAAAATAAAGGCTTTGAAACAATAAACTCTTGGTTTTGATCGCTAATTTCTACCATCCACCGGTTTGCCTTTTCAGAAATCCTCCTTTCATTTGACATATGGCCCGGCAATCCAGGACTTATACATTCTTGAAGAATAAGAAACATAGGATCAGAATTAGTAGAATTAAGTAATTCAGATATTTTTTCTGAAATGTTTTCTATAGAATTACTGACAATTATAGATTGATATTTACCTCTTAATGAAATATCCTCAAAAGGAGAATTTGAGCGTATAAATATTCGCGAATTATTTGAAATAATATTACGTAAGAAATAGATGAGAATTTCTTTGTCAATATTTGAAAAATCATTGATTATATTTTCAACATCAGGATTCTTTGTCCATGACTTATAAAAATTTTTTGTAAAAACAAGAAAGGGTAATGTCCATTTTTTCGGAATACTAAAAAGTCCCATTGCTTTTCCCCCAATGAAATTCACATTCAATTTTTTTATATCCAATGTTTCCCAGGAACCAAGAACATGTCTATTTTTAATATTCATATTTATTAGCCAAATTAATTACTAGTAATATAAGTATATTATCAAAATAAATCTATTGTTCAAATAGCTTTAGCTAAACTTGACCTTATAAAATTTAGGTTAAAAAGGTCTATTGCTGTCCTGACTTAATAGAACTTAGTTAATTGCCTAGTTGTTCTTTTAAATGTATATAAAGCCTGTTAAAAATGGTTTGGCAAAACAGGGCCAGACTAAATTGCTAGGAAGTTGATCAATGCCAATGCATTAGTCTGTACTAAAATGTGGATATCAAGGCTCTAAGCTTTCCTGCACCCGTTTTACATTAGAAAGGTCTTGAAAATCAGTATCATTAAACCAGCCCCAGCGTAACTGTTCGTCTTGCCCGTAGCGTTCGTAAAAATTGACACCTCCTTTATCGGCATATTCATAACTGTCGAATAGGTCACCGTTGCCCAAGACACGGGGGTCTTCTTGTTTACGTAGGGCATCGAACAAATGTTCATGTAAATCAGTTAAAATTGTTTGGTGATCGGCACTTAGGGCCAGATTGTTTAAACAATCGGGGTCGCGTACAATATTATAAAGTTCTTGGCCCGGTCGTTTCCCAAAAGACCATTTCCAGTAGTTAAAATCATCATTTTTGGCATAGACGTTAGGTAGTAATACGGTTTTGGTCGGGCTACCGTCGGTATTGGGGTAGCCTCGTTCCGGGTTTCCAACCGGCCAACGGTCCGTTTCAAAGTTTTGAAGATAGAGCATGCTGTCACGCACGATACCTCGAATAGGGTAGCCCTGATCATGGGGCCGCCCCACATCATGGCGTTCCTTGCCGATAAGTACATGGTCTCGCTTCGAATTGACAATGCCATCCTTTTCCGAATACAAAATATCGGCAAAGCTACGGCCGGTAATGGGCTGCATGTCATTTTTTTCCATGGGTACTTTGGCAACTTCCAAAAAGGTAGGGGCAAAGTCGATAAAACTGATAAAGTCATCGATTGTTCTGCCGGGGTGTTCAATACCATCGGCCCACATTACGGCTAAAGGCAAATGGTTCGAATATTCGTATTCCTGACCCTTTATTCGCGGGAAGGGCATTCCGTTATCAGAGGTAACGACGATGAGGGTATTGTTCAGTTCGCCCCGCGCTTCCAAATTTTGGAGCATTTTCCCCAATTGCTGGTCAAAATATTCGATTTCAAAGGCATAATCGAGCAAATCGGTCTTTACCGAATCAACGGTGGGCCAGAAATCATAAACGTCCGTATCGGGAATATCACTGAGCGACTTGCCGCCTTTGGCGATGCCTGAACCGTATTCATAGGCCCGGTGCGGCTCGATTCCGCCATACCAAAAGAAAAAGGGTTTGTCTTCCTTTTGCTGCAAGAAGGCATCAAAATTGGCGGCATAATCGACGTTGCTGATTTTTGGTGTGGGCGGGGTGGTCTTTATTTCGCTAAAGGCTTTTATCAGCAGTTCCCTTTTGCTTCCGTCTTCGTGTTTTGCGATACCCGGGGCCCAACCTTTACCGGTATAGCCTACGTTATATCCGTTTTCCGCCAAAGTCTCTGTAAACACCTTGAATTTGGTTGGGAAAACGGGCCAGTGGTTCGCGGCCTCTTCCAGCTGCCAAGAATTTCTACCGGTTAAAATATTGGAGCGGGAGGGCGCGCATTTCGCATTGGCCGTATACGCCCGGTTAAAAAGTAAGCCGTTTGCCGCTACCCGATCAAAGTTGGGCGTATCTACCCAAGAACAGCCATAGGCGCTCATATGCATATAGGTGGCATCGTCCATGATGGCAAATAATATGTTCGGTCTTTCGGTTGCTTTTTCTTTTTCTTTTTCCGTCCCCTTACAGCCCAAAAAGATGAGGACAAGGCAAAAAAGCGGCACTAGGTTACGTTTTATCATGGTTTTATTTAAATACGGGAATGATTTTAGGCCCAATAAACTATTCATACAAGCGTAGGCGGTTTCTGAGGCGGGTCATTTCTTGCTGCATGGTTTCCATACGGTTCAACAGCTGGGTAATCACCTCGATACCTTCTAAATTGATATCCAAATCGAAATACAATCGTACGACTTTTTCCACTTTGGGCAGCTCCTCTTCAGGAATATACTGAACGTTATTTTCCTCTACGATTTCTACAAGTCCATACGATTTGAGTTTTACCACCAAGGTTTGTGATATATCATGACTTGTACAAAAATCGGTTACACTAATAAGATTTCGAAGTACCATATACTGTTATTTTTTAATGGCCGCTAATTCTTTAAAAAGTTCTTTCTCCCGAGCGCTCAGGTTCGTTGGGGTTTTTAGGGTATAGGTGATAAGCAGATCCCCGAATTGTCCTTCTTTTTTATAGAATGGGAATCCTTTACCCTTCAATTTTACCGTTGTGCCGTTTTGGGTCTCGGGTTTAACCTTGAGCTTGGCTTTTCCGTCAAAGGTGTCTACGGTTATTTCGCCTCCCAGCACGGCCGTATAAATATCAAGGTCGATGTTCTTGTATAGGTTGCTCCCATCTCTTTTAAATGGGGTATTGTTTTCTATCGAAAAGGTGATATAGAGGTCTCCTTTCGGGCCGCCGTTTCTACCCGGTCCGCCGTGCCCCTTTATTTTTATGGTTTGTCCGTTCTCTATTCCTGCTGGAATGGTGATACGAATATTCTTTCCGTTAACGGTAAGCGTCTGTTTTTGGGTTTGATAGGCATCGCGAAGCGATAGTCGGAGTTCGGCATTAAAATCTTGCCCTCTGAATTTTACTTGCCCACCTTGTGAAAACCCACCGCCTCCAGCGCCACCGAACATCGATTCGAAGAAGTCTGAAAAATCATGGCCTCCAAAATCTCCGGAATACTGTTGGCCTCCGCTAGGCCGAGAGTGTTGTCGCGACTGTCTAGCTTGTTCAAATGCTTCCGCATGCTCCCAATCTTTGCCATACTTGTCATACTTTTTCCTTTTTTCGGGATCCCCCAACACCTCATTGGCTTCATTGGCTTCTTTAAATTTTTTTTCGGCCGTTGCATCATTTGGGTTTACGTCGGGGTGGTATTTTCGAGCCATCTTCCGATAGGCCTTTTTTATGTCTTTCTCGGAAGCGTTCTTTGAAACTCCCAATACTTTGTAGTAATCAATATATTCCACGTTAAAAATTGGATTTTTTCTT
This sequence comes from uncultured Kriegella sp., assembly GCF_963975415.1. Classification (NCBI taxonomy): domain Bacteria; kingdom Pseudomonadati; phylum Bacteroidota; class Flavobacteriia; order Flavobacteriales; family Flavobacteriaceae; genus Kriegella; species uncultured Kriegella sp. The sequence continues at coordinate 158,058 of NZ_CAXBGN010000010.1, read as the reverse complement.
ATGTTGTTCGTATTCGGTTCTATGCTGTGCTATGGCAAAGACATCAGTATAAAATTAGTGATTTTTGGGCGTAAATCCATTTTCATTGGTTAATATTGGAATGCTCCGCCATAACTGGGCAATTTAAACTTTTATACGGACATTCATACCGATTAAATATTTACAAAAAGTAAAATTAATATCATATAAGGTAAAAATGGGTTTTGGAATATAACTGTTTAAATATGTATATTTGAAACCATTCATAACGTATACGCATGCTATCTCACGGCAAAAGGTTTTTTTTAATAGGATTGGTTTTGTCGGTTATGGCATTACAGTTCTCCTGTGGTGATTCGAAACAGTATGCCGAGCCATTACCGGAAACCGTCGATTTCAATTTTCATATCAAGCCTATTTTGGTACAGAACTGCTATTTGTGCCATGGTCCCGATGTAAGCAGCCGAAAGGCCAATTTACGATTGGATATTTTGGAAGGCGCCACCGCTGAATTGGAAGATGGCGGGCATGCTGTTGTGCCAGGTAAACCCTCAAGGAGTTTGCTTGTAGCCAGAATAAATAATGCCGAAGAGGATATGATGATGCCTCCACCGGATTCTAACTTGAAACTTACCGAGCGGGAAAAAGCACTTTTAGAGAAGTGGATCGATCAGGGGGCTGAATGGAAAGAACATTGGGCCTTTATAAAACCGATTACGGAAAAAGCGACGACCGATCCCGATGCCATCGATAATTTTATCGATAAACAGTTGGCACAAAAGGGACTGGAGAAATCGCCGGTTGCCGATAAAAATGCACTGATTCGTAGGGTAGCCTATCTGATTACAGGCTTGCCACCTTCGCCGGCCGATGTTGAATCATTCACTGCCGATGATAGTCAGGACGCCTATGAAAAAATGGTCGATCGCTATTTGAATTCCCCTGCTTATGGTGAGCGGTGGGCACGACATTGGATGGATTTGGTGCGCTATGCCGAAACCAAAGGACACGAATTTGACTACACCATTACCGGAGCTTGGAAATATAGAGATTATTTGATTCGGGCATTTAATGAAGACATAGCGTATAATCAATTACTAAAAGAACATCTGGCAGGCGATCTCATAGAAAAAAAACGGTACGATTCCGCATCAGGAAATGCAGAATCGCCTTTAGGTACAGCATTTTATGCTATGGGAGAGGGCACACATAGTCCGGTCGATATCCGTCAAGACGAAGCAGATCGCATTGACAATATGATCGATGTTACGTCAAAGACCTTTCAAGGGTTGACCGTTTCCTGTGCCAAATGCCACGATCATAAATTTGATCCGATTTCGGCGGCCGATTATTATGCTTTTTATGGTATCATGGAGAGTACGCGTTTCTCCCCGGTTCCTGCAGATTTGTCTCTAGATGATGAAAAAAATGTGAAAGCAGTTAGCGACTTAAAAACATACATGCGCCAATTGGTTGCCGATGAATGGGCCGACGGTTTGAAGTCTTCCCAAATTGAAGAAGTGAAGCAAAACGGGGAATCAAAGGAATTGAATACCAATGAGTATAAAGTGCTTGGCGATTTTAGAAACACGGATTTAGACGGGTGGATCAGCGATGGAATTGCCTTTGGGCAAACGACTACCTTAGGAGACCCAATAGTGGATAGAGCTACTGGAAAGTTAATGGAATTGGAGCAGGGCCGTGCAAGTAGTAAAACTTTTGGTACAGGAGTTTTTGGGGTGTTACGCTCTCCCAATCTTGTGTTGGATACTGATTTTATCGGTGTGAAAGCCCGCGGAATAAACAGTACGGTTCGTATCGTGATCGACAACTTTCAGCTGATTCAAAATCCCATTTACGGAAATATGGCGCAAAAGGTGGGTGAATCGAAATGGAACAATTACGTGTTTAACGTAGGCCCTTGGAAAGGTCATAAAGCCTACATCGAAATATTGCCGGGGGAGTACAACAGACATGATTATGCTTTGCCTTCGGATGCCTATGTCGAAACGGAATATGCCATCGCCTACGATTCCTTGTGGCCCAAGGAGATAGAGCATAGGCTACCAGTCAGTCAATTGTCGCCGAAAAGCAGCAGACTTTTGGCTTTTTCACCCAAACGAATTGAGTCACTAAACGGAAAACTTAAAAAAGGACAATTGTCAGCTCGGATTCCGGAATTGAAAACAGCGTTGGATAGTAGTCTAAATCTTCAGAGATCATTGGTGAACACTTCTTTTTTCTATGGTGTAAATGAAGGCATTGGTATCAATAGTCCTATATTTAATAGGGGAAGTTACCAAGAACTGTCCGAAGAAAAGGTACCACGACGATTTCTGTCGGCTCTACCCTTGGGTGATGTACCCTTTAAATCAAAAGGAAGCGGGCGTCTTGAACTGGCAGAGGCCATGCTGAACGAAGACAATCCGCTCACTTCGCGTGTTATGGTCAATCGCATTTGGCACCACCTTTTTGGGAAGGGAATTGTAGAAACCGTTGATAATTTTGGGCTGCAAGGGAAACTTCCTTCACACCCGAAATTGCTGGACTACCTCGCCGTTAAATTTCAGGAAGACGGGTGGTCGATCAAGAAAATGATTCGACATATCGTTACCTCGGAAGTTTTCAAAAGGAGTGCGGTGAGAAGTGATGCATTGACGGAGAAAGATCCCACAAATAAATATTTGGCCTCTTTTCCGGTACGTCGGTTGGAATCGGAAGCTATCCGTGATGCACTTTTGGTTGTTTCGGGAAGTATGGATTCCACGTTGTACGGGCCGCCGGTCAAAACACATCTGACCGAGTTTATGCAAGGCCGGGGTAGACCAGGGAAATCAGGGCCTTTAGATGGTGCCGGTCGAAGAAGTATCTATCAAGAGGTGCGACGTAATTTTTTAGAACCTATGATGGTCACTTTCGACCGTCCTATACCGTTCAGTACATTCGGAAGGCGTAATGTGACCAATGTGCCTTCCCAATCGTTGATTATTATGAATGATCCCTTTGTGGCACAACAGGCCGAACGTATGGCCAAACAGCTGTTGAGTCAGAAAGATTTGACCTTTGACGAGAAAATAGCATGGATTTATATGCGTACTTTTTCACGCAAACCGAGTGCTGAAGAACTGTCAAAAGCCGCAAGTTTTATTGAAGTTTTAGGTGGAATGGAAAATCAAGCGGAAGAAGGTGATTTGGATAAAGAAACAAGTATTTGGAAAGACTACTGCCACAGTATTTTTAACTTAAAAGAATTTATATACCTGATATAATGGGCAAGTATGATAATTTTATGCAACGACCCCTCTCACGCCGTGAGATGTTGGGCATATGCAAAGGTGGTTTTGGAACGTTGGCTTTTGCAAGTTTGTTCGGAGGTTTTCCGTTACTGGGTTGTGAACGGCCAAAGAAAGGTATGGCGGCAAGTTCAGACCTATATTTGGGCCCGCATTATTTACCCAAGGCGAAGAATGTTATTTTCCTGTATATGGATGGAGGGGTCTCTCAAGTAGATTCTTTTGATCCCAAACCCCGTCTTGCTAGAGAGAATGGCGAAGATCCCCGAAAAAAATTCAAGGTTGACAATACCCAGTTTGACAATGTGGGCAAAATATTGAAGAGCCCGTGGGATTTTGAACAATACGGTGAATGCGGCATGCCGGTCAGTGCGTTGTTTCCACATATTGCTACCTGTGTTGACGATATTGCGCTCATACGGTCGATGACATCTAATTTTCCCGAACATACCAATGCCAATTATTTTCTACATACAGGAAGTGGTATTCAAGGGCGCCCGAGCATGGGTTCATGGATGACTTATGGTTTAGGAAGTGAAAATAAAAACATACCGGGTTATGTGGTGCTCGACGGTGGATTGATTCCTCCAGGTGGTTTGGACAATTTTAAAAATGGTTTTTTACCGGCTTCGTACCAAGCGTCGGTATTAAGGGCGGGGGCAGAACCGGTGGCCAATATTCGACCCCAAGAATCCGTTCAAAATTTACAAGAGCAAAAGTTAGGGTTTATAAAGCAGTTGGATGAAAGCCTACTGGGGAAAATGGGTGAGGTTGATGCCGTAGAATCCGCTATATCAAATTATGAGTTGGCGTATAAAATGCAGTCTTCCATTCCCGAATTGACCGAGTTTACGGCTGAATCTGAAGCGACTAAAAAATTATATGGTCTTGATTCCGATGACCCGCATACCAAAGGGTATGCATCACAATGTTTATTGGCCCGCAGATTGGTGGAGCGCGGTGTTCGTTTTATAGAATTGACATGCCCAAATATAGGAACAGATCGTTGGGATCAGCACAGCAATTTGAAACAAGGTCATGAACGCAACGCCCATGCCGTTGATCAGCCGATTGCAGGGCTTTTGAAAGATTTAAAATCGAGAGGCCTTTTAGAGGAAACTTTGGTCGTGTGGACGGGTGAATTCGGTAGAACGCCGTTTGCACAGGGTACGAACGGCCGTGATCATAACCCATCGGCATTTAGTATGTGGATGGCGGGGGCCGGCATTAAGGGCGGAACCATTTTCGGAAAAACCGATGATTATGGATATAGAGTCGTGGAAAATCCCGTTACGATTCATGATTTGCATGCCACCATCATGCACTTATTGGGAATCAACCACGAACAGCTTACCTTTCGTTTTGGTGGTCGCGACATGCGATTGACCGATGTACATGGCCATGTAATCAAAGATATATTAGCGTAACACAAAATAGAATAAATGCAAATTAAAAGCTTGTTTAAAAAAGGAACGATATTAGCTTGGCTACTACTTCCATTGGTTGCGATGGCCCAAGAACCATCATCTGGGATAGCACATTCCTTTTTTATGGCCGGGCATAAGTTTACCGGTATTATTGGAGAGTCGGGGGAAGTTGTTTGGGATAGTAAAAAGCCACATGCCAGGGATGGTTATGTACTGAAAAATGGAAATGTTCTGATTTGTTGGGCCGATGAGGTGCGTGAATATAATAAAAGAAAAGAGGTTATTTTTTCCTATAAAAGAGCCGAAGAATCTATGGAGTTGGGCACGGCAGTGCGCCTTCCCGGTGGCCGTACCTTGATTACCGAATCAGGAACAAGCCCCAGACTTATTGAAGTCGACAAGAACGGGAATGTAATTACAAGTGTACCTTTAAAACCCGAAACAGATAATGTGCATATGCAGACCCGTATGGCGCGGAAACTTAAAAATGGAAACTATCTGGTTCCCCATCTGCTGGCTTTTGCTGTTAAGGAATACCAGCCTGATGGTTCGGTAGTGAACGTTTTTAAGACTGATGATATTAGCCAAGAAGGTCGAAAAGCCGAAACTTGGCCTTTCACCGCCATCCGACTTAAAAACGGGAATACCGTAGTCACATTGACGCATGGAAATACGGTGGTGGAATTCGATTCGAAAGGGCAAGTAGTTTGGAAGCTTACCAATGAAGATTTAGAGGGCGAACCTTTAGCGGATCCTTGCGGTGCTCAAAGGCTGCCCAATGGCAACACTGTAATCGCCAGCTATGCGGCTAAAGGTCCGATTAAGCTTTTAGAAGTTGATGCCGATAAAAATATGGTTTGGAGCTATACTGGGCATAATGTGCATCATTTTCAGATATTGACTACCAATGGCAAACCTTTGAGGGGCGTTCCGCTTAAATAAATGTATGCTGGGTATAGCGAGTAGTATAGGGTTTTTAAACGACCCTGCCGATATTTTGATCTTTTTAGGAAGACTGCATCCTTTGGTGGTGCATCTCCCTATCGGATTTTTGTTATTGGGGGCATTGGCCCAACTAGCTGCGAGAAAATCGAAGTTTCAGGCCATCACACCCCTTATTTCTTATGTATGGGCCCTCGGGGCGATCAGCGCATTTTTTGCCATAGTTTTTGGCTATTTGCTTTCGCTCTCTGGAGATTATGATTCCGACACCCTATTTTGGCATAAATGGATGGGAGTCGGCGTACTCTTATTTTCAATTGGGTGCTATTATGCAACCAAAAAAATCACAACATCTTTTGTTTATACCAAATGGTTTTTTGTGGGACTCACTGTAGTTTCTGTATTTATTACAGGACATTTAGGGGGTAATTTGACCCATGGATCGACCTATTTGTTGGAATTTGCCCCTAACGCGATTCGAGGGTTGGCCGGTATGCCCCCAAAAGTAGAACCTCGAAAAAAAATAACCGAATTAGATTCGGCAGATGTCTTTTTAGACTTGATTTCCCCCATGCTCGATAGCAAGTGCACTAGTTGTCATAACGATGGAAAAAAGAAGGGCAAACTTGAATTAACCACCTACAATGAAATTATGAGCGGTGGAGAAGGAGGGGATGTCGTGATTCCGGGAGACGCTTTGAATAGTGAACTTTTTAAACGGATTACCCTGCCGGAAGACCATGATGATTTTATGCCATCCGAAGGAAAAAGGCCATTAACCGATAATGAGGTAAGTCTTATTGAATGGTGGATCAATGTGGGTGCGCCGCCAGATGGCTATTTTACGCAATTTGATCCCGAGCAGGAATTTGTGGCCATGGCAGAAAATTTCTTCGGGTTAGATCGGGAGAATCAATTATATGGCAGAGCTGTTGAAGCACCGGATAAGGCACTGGTTGACTCACTGGAAAGTAGGGGCTTTGTTTTGAATCGATTGATGAAAGACAATTATTTTATGGATGCCAACTTTAGTTTAAGTGAAAGGAGCCTAGAATCTTCCGATGTTGAACTGTTGGTGCAATTAAAAGAGCAATTGATTTGGCTTGATATCAGCAATTCCAACGTTCATGATACACACTTGGGCACACTTGGCCAGCTTGAAAATTTGGTACGATTAGATGTAAGCGGAAATGCGATTACCAATGTTGGCGTCAATCATTTGGTCGAACTTAAAAACTTGGAATCGCTTAATTTATTCGATACCCGCGTTTCAGACGGGGTCTTGCCCGTAATTTCGAATATGAAAGCACTTCAAAAAGTATACCTGTGGCAGACAGATATTTCTCCGGAGGGTATTTCGAAATTAAGAAGGGAAAATTCCGGTTTAAAAATAATTTCGGAAAGGGAGTAATTGTTCAAAGGACGTTTTTAAGACAATGTTGAAAATCAGTTGATCAAAGCATGGCAACAGGTCGAATTAGCTGATTTTTTTGTACTTTCAGCTACAGCAAAATGAATTTAAAACCGTTCATACTAGTATATTGTGTTTGGGTAACGGGCATTGCATGTGGTTTCACGAACCAAGACGACAAAATCTTGAAGGTAAAAGAAATTGAACATACGGGTGTCGCCAGTTTTCAAGAGGTCTCTGATTTGCTCGAAAGTCAAACAGAACTTCATGATATTGACTTGGTCAATTGGGATGCATTTCCCTATCGTCCGAAGACACAGTTCAGAATTGCACATAGCAACAACCAGATTTGGCTTAAATATTATATTCAGGAGAAGAGTGTCTTGGCCGAAGTCGTTGATGTCAATGGTGCCGTGTCGAACGACAGCTGCGTTGAGTTTTTCTTTGACCCCCTAGCCGATGGCAATTACTATAATTTCGAATTCAACTGTATCGGAACACCTCTTTTGGCCTATGGCCCGACAAGAAGCGACCGACAATTTGTTGATGAACATTCGATACAAGAACAAATTCAGGTAAAATCAACTTTAGGAACCACTTCTTTTAAAGAGCGTACAGGTGAGTTTACTTGGGAGATTACTCTGGTTATTCCCGCGGAAACCCTGATACATGATGAAGGACTACAATTAAAGGGGCTTCACGCCAAAGCCAATTTCTATAAATGTGGCAATAAAACTGCGGAAGCACATTATCTCAGCTGGAATCAGGTTAAGACGGAACGTCCTGATTTTCACCGCCCTGAATATTTCGGAACGGTCGTTTTTGAATAAATATTGGCTTTCATAAAATTTTGTAAATAATAGCTGACAAATGGGTGTGTTCGAACACATTTTTAGGCTCGTTCCTTGTTTATATTAGGAAAGTAAGTTATCTTAACCATTGTATCCCAGTTCCCTCCAGATACGGTAATAAGCAGGCTTGAGCGACTTCTGCTCGGAAGATGCCCGAAGCGTGGTTTGATACGTTACCGTAGCTTTAATTTGTAAGATCGGTATGAAATGAAGTTCGCCCAATTTTCAAAGGTCTGGATAATATGTTTTTTCGCAGTCCTAGGATTATCACGTTGTGCAGAGCAACCCTCGAACGGTACGCTACTACTTCCTGACGGTTTTAAATCCGTTATTGCGATAGATAGCGTCCCTGAGCGAATACGGCATATGGCTGTTTCCGATGCTGGTATTTTATACGGAAATCTTCGAAATTCAGACGAAAAGGCTGGCGTTATTGCTGTTGCAGATACCGATAATGATGGTGAGGCCGACATTATAGAAAAGTTCGGGGGGTATAGGTCCCGTCAAAGCTGGAGCTATTCGACAGCGATGCGAATTTATAACGGGTATATTTATTTTAGCTCCGAATTGGTGGTGTATCGGTATAAACTGACTCCTGGAACAATGGTTCCAGAGGGTGAAATGGAGGTTGTTGTGACCGATGACCACGAGCATGGCAAACACGAACACATTGGAAAACCGATCGCTTTCGATAATGAAGGTCATTTATATGTTCCTTTTGGGGCTCCTTCGAATGCTTGTCAAGAACCCAAAAGAACTCCTGGAGCTCCAGGTCTGGATCCTTGTCCGCAGCTAGAACATCATGGAGGGGTGTGGCGGTTCGATGCGAATAAATTGGGTCAGACTCAAAAAGATGGCTATAAATATGCATCGGGAATCAGAAGTGTAGTGGCGATGGATTGGAATTCTGCTGATGAAAACCTATATATTGTCATGCATGGCAGAGATGATTTATTGCGGTTGTTTCCCAATAAATATACCCCATGGGAAAGTGCCTTGTTGCCTTCAGAAGAGTTTATTAGAGTGACCGAGGGATCAAATTTTGGCTGGCCTTATTGCTACTATGACCAAATGCAAGGAAAAAAAGTGTTGGGTCCCGAATATGGCGGAGATGGAGAGATTATAGGTAGATGTGCTGAGTTTGACGACCCCATTATTGGGTTTCCTGGGCATTGGGCGCCTAATGACCTTGTTTTTTATCAAGGGGATCAATTCCCAGAACGATATAAAAATGGGGCCTTTATTGCCTTTCATGGGTCAACGAACCGAGCACCTTATCCCCAATCGGGTTATTTTGTCGCTTTTGTGCCCTTTAAGGATGGGGCACCCAATGGCGATTGGGAAGTTTTTGCCGATGGATTTGCGGGGGTTGATCCTATCGAAAGCGTAAAAGATGCGCATTTCAGACCTATGGGGATTGCATTTGATAAAGATGGTGCGATGTACCTTTCCGATTCGGTAAAAGGAAGGATTTGGAAAATAACCTTTGATGGCGACAAGGCTGCTTTCGGTAAGGAGGAACTCGCAAAAATGGAAAAAAGAAAAACAGCGACGCACATACGCACTCCGGATAAGGTTAATGACAATCTTGGTAGAAATGCTTCTTCCCAAGGGGAGGCCACCTATTACACCTATTGCAGTACTTGTCATCAAAAAGATGGGCGAGGGGCGCCAGGGAGGTTTCCGCCACTTGCCAATACTGATTGGGTCTCGGGGGATAAAGAACGGTTGATCAAAATAATACTGGAAGGTATGGAAGGAAGTATTGAAATCAATGGGGAAGCATATAATGGGGTAATGCCGCAACACAGCTTTTTGAGTGATAAAGAAATCAGTGGCGTACTTACATATATTCGTTCCAATTTTGGAAATGATGCGAGTGCCATAGAAGTACATGAAATCAGTAAAATAAGAAATTCGATTAGAGAAAAGACCAATTAAAGTGAAGTAGTGAAAAAATAACCCTTATCCAACAAAGAATATACTATGAAAGCATTTACAAAACATTGTCTGGCAACCATGCTGTTTTTGTGTATTGGTTCAGCTACCCTGTGGGCTCAAAATTTCGATATCTTGATTAAGGGAGGCAAAGTTGTTGACGCCAAGAACGGCATTGATAAAATGATGGATGTTGCCATAAAAGACGGAAAGATTGCAAAAGTCGACGCCAATATTCCTCAAAGTCAAGCGACGAAGGTGATTGATGCAAACGGACTTTTGGTGAGCCCGGGATTAATCGACATCCACAGCCATAATTTTCATGGTACGGAACCCGATGCCTATCTCAGTAACAGTTTTACGGCTTTACCACCCGATGGTTTTAGTTTTCGAAGCGGCGTTACCACTATCGTAGATGTCGGGGGTGCAGGGTGGCGTAATTTTAGAATTTTTAAGGAACAGACTATCGACCGGTCGAAGACCAGGGTGCTTTCCTTTTTAAATATTGTAGGGTCTGGCATGAAAGGGGGGGCCATAGAACAGAACATTGATGATATGAGTCCCAAACTTACGGCTCTGGTAGCTAAGCAGCACCCCGGGATTATCGTCGGCGTAAAACTGGCGCATTATAGCGGATTTGATTGGACACCGACCGAACGGGCGGTAGAAGCGGGTCGGTTGGCCGACATTCCAGTAATGATTGACTTTGGAGGAAGTGATCCCGAACTATCTATCGAAAAATTGTTTATGGAAAAACTGCGACCAGGCGATATTTTTACCCATGCCTATGCTCATGTAAATGGTCGGATTCCGGTGGTAGATGAGCGGGGGAAGGTTCGCGATTTTGTTTTTGCCGCACAAAAAAGGGGCATTATATTCGACGTAGGCCATGGCGGTGGCAGCTTTGTGTTTGAACAGGCCGTACCGGCGCTACAACAAGGTTTTAAGCCGAACTCGATCAGTACTGATCTACACACGGGAAGTATGAACGGGGGTATGAAAGACATCATCAATATCATGTCGAAATTTGTAAATATGAATATGCCGGTGCATGAAATCATCGCCACCGTCACCTGGAACCCGGCACAGATCATAAAGCGTACCGATCTGGGACATCTTTCGGTCGGCGCCGTTGCCGATGTTACCCTTTTAAATTTGAGGGAAGGCGATTTTGGTTTTATTGATACCCAAGGCAAGAAAATGAAAGGAGATAGAAGATTGGAATGTGAAATGACCATTCGTGATGGTAAGGTGGTCTATGACCTGAATGGCTTGGCCGCCTCAAATTGGAACGAATAAACCAGGTCGAATTTTGTATATATTGAATCAAAATAATTTAATTTAAAAGGAACACGAAGATGAAAAACAAAACAACTACAAGAAGAGCATCATTCAAACAAATAGGAATGGGTCTAGCAGCATTGTTCGGTATCGGTACGGCCAGTGCAATGGGTAAAAATGAAAAAAGACCCAAAAAAGAAGTGGTGGGTGACATCGTAATGGATCAAGATATCCCATTGTTTTCGGGGGCTGTCAAACATGGGAATACCCTTTATATTGCAGGAAAAGGGGCACATGTAGAACCTTATGAGATAAAAGCACATACTGAAATTGTGCTGCAAGAACTTCAAAAGGAATTGGAGCGCAATGGCTCTTCCATGGAAAAAGTGATGAAGGTAAATGTCTACTTGGCCGACTTGGCCGATTACAAAGGCATGAACGAAGTGTTTCGGGGGAGATTCGGAAAGAATCCGCCCGTGCGAACTACGGTGGCAACCTATGGCGGTGTGCCTGGTAGTTCGTTGGTAGAAATGGATTGTATTGCTTCATTGGATTAGTAATGGCTAAAATCGGAAATTATGAGTAGTAGAAGAAAAGTACTTAAAACGCTATCGGCCCTTCCCTTTGTTGGGGGAATACTAGGTCCGGGTATGTTAACGGCAAATACCGTCGAAGAAGCGATTGTCAAACCGATTGCCCGTGATTTTTTTAAAGAGCTTGGTCTTCGTACGTTTATTAATGCTGCGGGTACCTACACTTCCATGACAGGATCCTTAATGCGAAAGGAAGTAACCGATGCGATTAACTATGGGGCTACAGAATATGTGAACCTAGACGAATTACACGACAAGGTTGGTGATCGTATCGCCCAACTTTTAGAGTGTGAGTACGCGACCGTATCTTCGGGTGCCTTTGGGGCCATGACAATCGGACTTGCAGGGGTTATGTGTGGTATGGATACAGAAAAGGTGGCACAACTCCCCGATACAACTGGGCTTAAAGATGAGGTCATCGTGCAAGAGGCCCACGATATTGGGTACACCCATGCCTTAATCAATACCGGTGCTAAATTGGTACAGGTAAAATCGGCTAAAGACCTTGAAAGGGCAATCAATAAGAACACGGCCATGCTCTGGTTTCTAAATGCTAATACCGATTTGGGAGAAATAGATCGTGAAGGGTTTGTGGCTCTGGGAAGAAAACATGGAATTCCGACATTTATTGATTGTGCGGCCGACGTTCCACCCGTAGAAAACCTTTTTAAATTCACCAAAATGGGCTTTGATCTTGTTGCTTTTTCGGGTGGTAAGGGTATTAGGGGGCCTCAAAGCGCAGGACTCCTTTTGGGCAAACGAAAATATATCGAGGCCGCGCGCCTGCATACCCCACCCCGGGGAACCACCATTGCCCGTGGAATGAAAGTGAACAAAGAGGAAGTATTGGGCATGTTGGCCGCTTTGGAAGTGTACTTGGCGAAAGACCATAAAAAGGAATGGGAGCTCTGGGAAAATCAAATTAAATTGATTAGCGATAGCGCACTGACCGTGAAAGGCGTGGAAACAGAAATTCATGTTCCTCCGCACGCGAACCATGTTCCTAGTTTACGTATTAAATGGGACGAAAGTGTGGTAAAGATTACAAAAGATGAAATGCGGAAACGGTTACGTGATGGGCATCCGTCGATAGAAACGGTAGGAGGTAAGGAAGAGGTGGGTATTACCACCTGGATGATGGAGCCGGGTCAGGAACGTACGGTGGCCCAACGGGTAAAAGAAGTACTGTCGAATGCTTAATAACACCAATGATAAAATAACTTTTTTATGAGGATTTCTTTTTTAGGATTACTGTGTATTGCTTTTATTTCCTGTAAAACAGAACCGGAACATACCGAGCAGACAAAAAGCATAACCACGCCTATTGAGTCTGCCGATATAAATTATGATCCCGAGGCAAACCTGCAGCAGTTGGGTATAACGCTCCGTACACCTTCGGCGCCGGTAGCGAATTATGTGAATGCAGTTCGAACGGGAAACCTGATTTTTCTATCGGGCAAGGGGCCATTGCAGGCCAATGGCGAAAACATCACGGGAAAAGTCGGTACTGAGCTGACCATAGAACAAGGGTACGAGGCAGCAAAGGTGACGGCCATCAATCAGCTATCGGTATTAAAGGTCGAATTGGGTAATTTAAATAAAGTTAAACGTGTTGTAAAGGTATTGGGTATGGTCAACGCAACCTCTGACTTTACGGACCATCCAAAGGTCATAAACGGTTTTTCGGATACTATGGTGGATGTCTTTGGCGAAAATGGAAAACATGCCAGGGCAGCGGTAGGTATGGGCTCGTTGCCCGGGGATATTGCCGTAGAAATTGAGATGATTGTCGAGGTCTACGGAAATTGATTATATTTGGTTTTCACGCTAGAAATGCGCTGTTAACCACCATGAGTATCAGTATAAAGACCAAACATACCGCAAGACGATGCTGCCATCTAATTTTTCTTTTCTTGGTCCTGAGCGGTTGCAGCCCTAAGGAAGAACCCGAATTTTTACTGCGAACGGCACTGCTTGTCAATGAAGAACATACCTGGTTCAAGGCCTTTGCCTATTTCGGTGAAATTCTAGAAGAACGCTCTGAAGGACGTATCAAGGTCGAACTCTATCCCTCGGAACAGTTGGCCAAAGAAATCGAAGCCATTCGTTTGATACAGGCGGAAGTAATCGATATGACGACCACGGGATCTACGTTAACCAATTGGTTTGAGGCGGCTACCTTTTGTGAGCTTCCCTTTTTGATGCAAGACTCAACCGATATGAACCGTTATATTCAAGGTCCGGTCGGAAAATTGATGGAAGATGAAATGATTAAAAAAGCAGGACTTCGGGCCCTGGGGCATTTTGAACGAGGGCCAAGACATTTGACTTCCAACAGACCAATACGGCATCCCGATGATTTAAAGGGATTGATTATAAGAGTGCCCAACGTGCCGGCCTTTGTAACCACATGGAGCGCTTTGGGCGCAAAACCGACTCCCATGGCATTTTCCGAAGTATTCACGTCGTTACAACAGGGTACCATTGAGGCACAGGAAAATCCGTTTGCCATGATCAACAACGCAGGGTTTTCTGAAGTGCAAAAATACTTGAATTTGACAGGCCACGTCATAAGTTGGGTATATCCGGTTGTAGGAGAAAAACAGTTTCAAAAATTACCCCCTGACCTTCAAGAAATTTTTCTGCAGGCCGGTAAAGAAATGCAGGCTTACGAGCACCGTCTTTTTCTTGAAAATGAAAAAAGTGTACAAAAAGAATTAAAGGCTGATGGTATGCAATTTATCGAAGTGGATAAGGAAGCCTTCTCAAAAAAATGTGAACAGGCCATTTACGAAAGCCTTTCCCCAGAAATGCAGAAAATCTATGACGAACTGAAACAAGAAAAAGGTGATGCTATATAAAACAATAGGGCGTCTGCTCAAAATTGGGACCCTCTTGAGTACCTGGGGGTTAATGGCAACGGTATTACTTCAGATTTTTTGTCGTTTTTCGCCTTTTGATACGCCATCATGGACGGAAGAAGCATCCCGACTATTCTTTATTTATGCCATGTCGTTTGCTGCAGGTCTGGCCATGAAGAATGAGTTTTACGTACACCTCGATATGTTCTATAACCGTTTTTCTGCGCGATTGAAGAAAATTTTGAACGTAGCCATTCCTATAGTTACGTTGCTTCTTTTTCTGGTTATGGCCTTTTATTCCATACAATTCATAATCTTGGGAATTCCTGAAAAATCTCCGAGTATGGGCTTTAATATGGGCTTGGCGTTCATTAGTATGTTTATTATGGCAACGTCTATCAGTTACTATCTGTGGAGGAAAATCCGAAAGATATACAAAACCACAAAACTATGATTTGGATACTGGTTATCGTTTTTGTGCTAAGTCTGATACTCCGATTTCCTATTGCTTTCGCCTTGGGATTGTCTTGTTTGAGTTATTTGTTGGTAAAGGGAGTCCCGCTTATTATTGTTCCGATGAAGATGTACTCGGGTATTGATGTATTCGTGCTGTTGAGTGTACCAGGGTTTATTATGGCGGGCAATTTGATGAACCGGGGTGGACTTACCGAAAAAATTATCAAATTCTGCAACCACTTGTTGGGCCACATTCGTGGAGGACTTTCATTAGTGAATATTGGAGCCTCGATGCTCTTTGCAGGAATTTCGGGAACGGCTATTTCCGATACGGCAAGTATGGGGTCGATTATGATTCCTGCGATGAAAAAAGAAGGCTATGACACTGGTTTTTCCTGTGCGGTTACCGCGGCCAGTTCTACCATTGGACCGATAATACCTCCAAGTGTGCCTATGATTATCGCTGCAACCTTGAGTGGCCTATCCGTAGGGAAGTTGTTCTTGGCCGGTGCGCTTCCCGGGTTGTTATTGGGGGTCGGCCTTTTGTTCACGGCCTATTTTATTTCGAAGAAGAAGAAATATCCCAAACATAAGCGCAGCAGTTTAAAAGAAGTGGCTCGGGGTTTTGTCGACACCTTTTGGTCATTATTGATGACCTTTATCATCCTTTACGGAATTATAGGAGGTATTTTTACACCAACGGAAGCGTCTATCATAGCGGTGGTTTATGCTTTGGTTATCGGCAAATTTGTTTACAAAAAACTGAATTTTAAAAACATTCAGGTCATTTTACTTGACAGTATGAAGACTTCCGCAAGCCTTATGGTCCTCGTCGGTTTTGCAAACCTTTTTGGCTACATTCTGATTACGGAACAAATTCCACAAAGCATATCTAACGAAATTTTAGGTTTTACTGACAATAAATACGTCGTCTTGCTACTCATCAATTTGTTGTTGATCGTCGTAGGCACATTTATGGAAACCATTGCGGCCCTGCTTATTTTGTTTCCTATTTTATTGAAGGTAGCCCTTGCCGTCGATGTCGACCCCATTCATTTTGCGGTAATTGCGGTTTTGAATTTGATCATTGGCCTGACCACTCCACCTGTTGGGGTTTGCCTTTTTGTCGCCTCCAGTATTGGAAAGATATCGATCGGGGAGGTAAGTAAGGCCGGTCTGCCCTTTTTGCTGGTCAGTTTCGTGGTATTGATCCTAGTGACCCTTTTCCCATGGTTTTCACTAGTCTTGCCAAACCTATTTATCGATTAGAACAGGGCGAACAACCAAAATTTATCAATAGAGAACACCCATTAAACAAACAAAATGCTATGAATAAGATTATTAGCCTAGTTCTTTTCCTTTTCGTTTTTGGAACTGCTGGTATAAACGCCCAAAGTGATACCTATGTTCTAGAGGAAGACATCCCGTATTATCCGGCCGATGTTCGTAATTCTGATGCGTATATCAAAGAACGCTGTAAGTTAGATGTCTATTACCCTAAAGACGCTGAAGGTCTGGCAACGGTTGTTTGGTTTCATGGCGGTGGATTGGAAAGTGGTGAAAAGCATATTCCTGACGGCTTAAAGAATAAGAATGTGATTGTTGTAACGGTGAATTATCGGATGCATCCGAAAGTGAAACATCCGGTATATATCGAAGATGCCGCTGCTGCGGTTGCATGGACGTTTAAGAATGTTGCCAAATACAACGGAGATCCGAAAAAAATAATTGTAACCGGACATTCAGCCGGGGGCTATTTGGCTAGCATGGTCGGGTTGGATAAAAGTTATTTAAAGAAATTTGATATTGACGCCGACGACATAGCCGCATTGGCTCCTTTTAGCGGCCATACCATTACCCATTTTACCATCAGAAAAGAAATGGGAATCGAAGGTACACAACCCATAATCGATAAATTCGCACCACTTTATCATGTGCGCAAAGATGCTCCACCCATGTTATTGATAACCGGTAATCGCGAATTGGAAATGTTGGGTAGGTATGAAGAGAATGCCTATTTCTATAGAATGATGAAAGTGGTCGATCACCCTGATATTGAATTGATGGAGTTGGATGGGTACGGGCATAATATGGTATACCCTGCGGTTCCGTTGTTGTTGGATTTTGTCAAACGTAAAACGGCTGGGCAAACGCAAAAACAGAACTAGTTCGCAATCATATTGCCTTCAAAATCGATTTCCACAGCAAATGGATCGAAAATGTCATCGGTAATAATACTGATTTGTCTACGGTTTAGGGGTGCTAGTTTGCCAAAGTCTTGCAAGGAATAAAACGAGGCCCATTTTTTTTGGATAGCTGATGCCGAACGATTTTTTCCAAGACTAAAAATTACCTCATTCATAAATTTTAAAGTGATTCCGGCCCCAGAGGCGGCTATTTTTTCCATTTCGGGATAATAGGGAATCAATCCTGAGATCCATTCATTTTCAGAAACGATTCTATCGGGGTAGAACCACGTTTGATTAGCCCATTTGTAGGGTACACCATATCCCTTTAACACACCAGATGTTCCGATGCGCTGTATGGCCTCGAATGCCTCGTCATCTTTTTTAACATCAATAAAAGGCATCAAATACGCCTTATTTGTTAATAAAGCATTTTGAACATTTCGAATAGAAATCGCGGAAGGTTTTTTGTTTTCGCTGATGGCAGTTGCCGCCAAAGCACCGGCCGCCTGCCCGATGCCCAATACGACAGGTTGCAAACGGGTCGCGCCGTTAACGATGTTCGAAACGCTTATATTCTTCTCCGCTACGATAAAATTTTCTACCGATTCAGGAATCAAACTACCCAGCGGAACATTGTAACTGGGTACTCGAATATTAATAAAATCGATTTCGGGTGTGCCTTTCGGATTTTTGTCCCGATGATGATCAATGGGGTAATCACCGACTGCAATCCCCGTTTTATAAAAGTTGTAGTCATAGGGGCGTTCCAAATGGTCAACGGTCAAAAATACTTTGCCTTTGACCCGACGGGCTTCCCGATCATACGGAATCATCGGGAAATTATCTTTTGTCGGAAATTCGTCAGCAACACGAAGGTGTTGAAATCCCAGTTCATTTTGAATGTAATAGACAAAACCTTGGGTAAAGCTTTTGGCGTCCTTTAATTTTTCTTGGCGTTGCAGTGAGGTTAATTCGGGCCAATTGACATAGAAATCATTGCCGCAATTGGGCCAGTTGATCATGTATTTATGGTTGGGAAGCTTGCCATAACGGATCATCTGCTCACAACCCGAGACGCCCCCGAACATTTGTCCAGCTTCACGTTTGCAAGCACATTCAAATTCAGCGGCATTATAGTTTTTTGGTTTTTTGACCAATCCCTTTTTATTCCCACGGAGGTGGGAATCCTTCGAAACATCCTCTAAAATCACACAATAAGTCAAATCTTGTACGGTAGAGTTTCCTTTTTCCGGGGCTTGCTTTTCGCCCGTTTCGCTTTTTGCATCCATGCCTACACGGAAATCTGCATTTACTAATGGTAATAATTCCCCAATTTCCGTGGCGTCGATGAGAATTTTGGCAATAACGTAATATGACTTCCCATTTTGCCGGTAGAAAACTTTCCATCTTTCGCCCTCTTTTTGGATATCGGTATAAACGGCATTGAAAACAAGGTTCAAATTTGTGATGTCGGCCATCTGACGTAGAATGTTATTGCCGACCGATGGTTCGAAAAGCGTGTGGCTTACCCAACCGGTTGCGACTTCTTTGGGGCCACCATAATGGGCATACAACGAATCCCTGAACTCGCCCCAGATGCCCGAGGGCATTTCGTGATTGCCATCGATTGCTGAAACCCCGGCAGATGTGAGCATACCACCTAACCATGGTGTGGATTCCAAGATTTGTACTTTTACCCCCATTCGTGCTGCCTGTATACCAGCCGAAGTTCCCCCGGCGCCACCCCCAATAATTAAGACATCAACTTGACTCTGTGCTTGAAGTAAAACAAGCCACAAAAGGCTGAGCAGCACTAATAAATTTCTTTTTCCCACAATTCAATTGGATTAAAAATAGGGTTAAGTTACAAAATGCCCAGTAGATTTTAAGTGTTTTGCTGAGGCAAAGGGTCTTCTTAGGTCGCAGGGAATGCACTAATAATGGATGTTTGATATACTCGTCTTGTTGACCGAGGTTATACAACAAAATCAAAATAATTTCAGTGCTGAATTAATCTTCAACGTTTATAAGAGTACGCTTCTTTTTGTACTTTCTTCCATACCATAAAAGCGCCCCCGTAACGGGCAGGCTTGCGGTAAGTAGGCTTGCTAGGAAAGCAATAATTTTACCGGCGATGCCTCCGATTGCCCCTATATGAATGTCGTAGTTCATTCGCAAAATTTTGTCGGCTACTTTTGCATTTTCATATTTTCCATAAATGGCCTTTGTTTCTAGTTCTTCCAGAGTATTTTGGTCAAAAAAACGGTAATCGGCATCGTAGTACAGTCCTTCACTGTTCGTAACTTCAACATAAATACTTTCGTCCGCTGTTTTGGGATAGTGTAATTCGAACCCCACGGCGTTGGGTGATTCCTTTTGAAGTTTTACAATTAAAAAATCCATAGGAATTGTGCCATCGGCGTCTTGTGGTTTCCCCGTATTTTCAGGAATGATAAAAGCTGGGACTTTTTCGCCGCCAACCGATTTGTATACCACATATTTAAGCCAATTATAAGAAATGACCGACCCCGTAAATGCGAGCACCAGAGCTAGTGAACAAATATAAAACCCGGTTACGGTGTGTAGGTCGAAGTTTTTGCGTTTCCATCGGGTATTGGGTTTCCAATCGAATTTTAAGCGTTGCTTTATATTTTTGCGTTTTTTGGGAAACCATAAAATAAAGCCTGAAATGATTATCAGAATAAAGGTCAGAATACAGGCGCCAACTACTTGTTCACCTATTTCCTTGGGAAGCCAAATTCGCATATGACCTTTTAGGATGAAGGCAAAAAAACCGGAGAGGTGGTCGTCGACCTGAATAACTTCGCCCGAATACGGGTTTAAAAAAACACTCCGATAAAATTCTGGATCGGGGTCATAAAAGATAACCTCGATGGCATCGTCAGCTCCCTTAAAGGCCGTACCATGAACAGTGTTTTCGGGAAATACCTCTTCTGCAAGTTTTTTTGCGACTGTCGGCGTTAAAATAGGTAGGTTTTGGGGTGCCACTTTTTTATAGTCATCGTAAAAACTTTCTATTTCTGCCCTAAACGCCCAGCAGCAGCCTGTAATTGCCACGACAAAAACTACTGTGCCGGTAATAAGGCCTAATATTTTGTGAAGCTGAAATATGAATTTCTTAACTGTCATTGGTGTCTTTTTGGGGCTGCAACCTTTAACGGCATAACAACCCTCATCTTTTGATTAAAACTTATACGAAATATTCGCTAACAACGCTCTCGGCATTTGTGGGTTTATGGTGGACCAACCTTTGTAATACTCTTTGTTAAAGGCATTGTTCAGCTTTAGTCCGAATCTATATTTATGTGCGCTATAAAAAACAGAAGCATTGGCAACGGTATAGCTGGGTAGAATAAATTCTCCGGTCGAGGCGTAGTTAATCGCAAAACGCTCACTTGCACCATTAAAACCAAGGCCTAGTCCGAAACCATCTAATTTTCCATTTTGAAACTCATAATTTGCCCAAAAATTATAAAGTGTTTCCGGCCCGGCCTCTAGCGGTCTCCGATTCAGTATTTCGGTATTGTCAGATTTTGTGGTTTCACTATCGTTATTGCTATAACCCGCTCTAATATTCATGCCCCTGAATGGGTTGGCATTTAATTCAATTTCAAACCCCTTGCTAACGACTTCACCTCCTTGAATTTTATTAAAAGGAGAAGAGGGGTCTGTGATGACGCGATCGGTCACGGTGATATCGTAGTAACTTACGGTAGCGTTGAGTCTATTGTTGAACAGGTTGGTTTTTATTCCGAATTCCAATTGATTGGCCTGTTCCGGTTTGAAAGTTTTGAGGGTTTGTGCACCGTTGTCAGGGTCTCCAACCAATTGTGGCGCAACATTGGTAAAGCCGTTTTGGTAATTGGCAAAGAGGGATAATCTATCGAGGATGGGTTGATATAATAGTCCGAATTTTGGTGATACCGTAGTTTGGTCGAAATCGTCATCGGGGCTTGTCAAATCCCCTTCATTGTCAAATCTATCTAGGCGTAAACCTACTAATGCAGAAAGGTTGTCTGTAATGTTCAGTACATCGGAAGCGTAAATGCTATAAATGTGATATTTTGATTTGATATTGCCGATCGGTTGTGATGCTAGAACCCCATCAACCCCAGTAGCGGATAATGGGTATGAATCCGTTTCAACGTCCGGCGTGAAAGGGTTGTCTCCATTTGCACCGCCTTCAGGAGTAATATTTCCGTAGAAGGCATAGCCACTATTGTTGCTAGTTTCGGTTGCGTTGAAATAATCCAATCCAATAACGACTCTATTTCTTAAAGATGCGATTTTAAAGTCACCAATAAAGTTCTGTTGAATATCGGTAGTCTGGGTATTCGCATTTTGCTTGCTGATAAATCGGGTAAAGGTGTCGTTGCCTAAAATACCATAGTCGAACAAATAGGAATAATAGCCTTTTGTTGAGGTAGTGCTTTTAGAAAGTAGCGTCTGGGACTGCCAGGCATCTGATAATTTATAATCCATTTCTATTCTGTAGTTCTGATTCGGGTTTTGGAGCGTCAAATCATTACTGGTGAAAGACAATTTGTTGTTGTATCTCAATTCATCGAGATTATTCGATTCTGTTGGTGCACTTCTATTCAAAAATAAAAAGGTCGGGTTCGTTTGTTCCGCTTGCGTTATTTCACCATAAAAGGAGAACGAAAGTTTATTAGTTACTTTATAGGAAAGAGAAGGGGCGATAAAAAAGGATTTTCTAAAACCGGCATCTTGAAAACTCTGTTCTGTCGTATAAGCTGTATTTATACGAAAATATAAGTTGTCGTTTTTGCTTAAGGCAGTATTGAAATCTCCTATGATTTGATTCAGACCGTATGTTCCAGAGACAAAGGAGAGTTCGCCTCCTGTGCCTACATACGGTTTCTTGGTGACTACATTTATAAGACCGCCATAAGAGCTTACTGCATTGCCGAACAAGGTGGCCGACGGACCTTTTAACACTTCGATACGTTCAATATTCGCAGGGTTTATTGTGCCGTTTGTCAAACCTGGTAGGCCGTTGACCAATTGTGGTTGAACCGAAAAGCCACGCAGACCATAATACCCAGCGCCATCGCCTCCTCTACCGGTAGATGCCCATAGCTGTTCTACACCTGTTGCATTTTTTAGTGCATCATCGAAATTGGTAATTACTTGTGATTGTAATAATTCGTTCGTAATCGTGCTGTATACTTGTGTGTTCTCAATGTCTTTTAAAGGTAATTTGGAAACGTAGGCTGTTCTCTTTCTTGAAAATTTGTTCGTTCGCTCACCTTCTACTACGACTTCATTTAAGATTTCGTTTCCTTCGTAAAGAACGATAGCCTCTAAATTGAGCGAACGATTGTTTGATATGGAAGCAGGAATCTCCCGAGTTCTGAAACCTAAATAGGATATGGAGAGCGTATAGTTTCCGTTTTCAAGATTGGTGATTGTAAATTTTCCGTTTTCATCGGTTTGAGTTCCCTTTGCAGTGTTTTTAACCGAAACATTTACTCCAAACAGTGGGTTTTGTTGATTGTCGGTAATGGTTCCGTTTATAGTGCCTCTTTGGCCAAATACCAAGTTGCTTAATAAAAACAGCAGTAGGATTGGAAGTTGGTTTTTCATGTATATTTATTTAGACTTGATATAAATAATAAGTTTCGGCAAATGTATTTTGCGAAAAACTCTTTTCCAAATTATTTATATTAAATCTAAATAATAATTATTTCGAATATTGATTTTCAAAGTTGTTGCTACAACTTTTTATTCTTGCCGAAATAACTTGTGATTGTCTTTTAAGACTGTCAAAAAAAACTTTATTTTTGCCATCTTCTTTTGGCCCCGTAGTTCAATGGATAGAATAGAAGTTTCCTAAACTTTAGATGCAAGTTCGATTCTTGCCGGGGTCACTTTTTCAAGTCAAGGCGCTACCTTCAGAACAGATGTTTTAATTTTGTCAGCAGTACAGTCGTCACTGCCTTTTCGCCCAAATCTCGTACATGGGTTCGCCTTTGCTGTTTTTGCCTGTGTGGTGCCAATCCCCATTTTTAATTCTATAGTTGAATTTTAGTGATGCGCCGACCCGTGAGTTATCTTTAGAAAAATAGGATATGGTTTCAGTGTATACGCCATTTTTAGAGGTGAAGCTGCCACCGCCGGTACCGGAAAATTTAAAGGTCTTGGTATCATAGGCTATCCACTGAAAATGGCCGTCCATTAGAAATTTTAAAGTTTTTCTAGAATTTTCTTCCCCCCTTCGTTCTTGACCCTTGTCAGGGCCTCGTGTTGCAAAAAGCCACTGCCCGTCCAAATCTTGTTCAATTTTCGCAGATAGCTCGAAGGTTAGTTCGTCGGCTGTTTGTAATACCAGATTACGCCCTTTCATAGCATATGGTAATGCCAATTGGGTAGCGCCATTCGTCTCATAATCTGAATTGAATTCTAAATTTACTTTTAAAATATCATTCTTGACTGTATAAAACCCCCCGACGGTTTTGATGAAATTGGGGGGACTGGTGGTGTAGGAGGTGTACACAAAATAATTACTATTCAATTTTATTTCATGGTGAATCATTTGACCATCGCTTTCTTGTTCAGTGTGATAGACACCTGGTGAAATCTGTGCCTTTACGCTCACTGCCGAAGTAAGAAGGCAAACAAAAAGAAAACGGGATACTGATTTTATAGATTTCATAACTAAGATTTTATCCTTCCAAAATAGGGATTAAATAAGTTATAATCAATAGTTTGTGCTAAAACTTAGTGTTGAAATCACTGGTTTCTTGGTGCAGTATATTAAGCTTTTTTAAATTTTTTTATAAATCCTTTTTTTTTCACTTTTTTTCTTTTCATTTGTCATAGTTTTTAGTTGAACAACATGCAATTTGTTTCTGTGTTTGCGCAGTGGAACTTTAGTTCTATTTTTTCTGCAGCTACTTACCTGATCGGGGGCCAAAATTTCTGGCCTACTGCGGTAGCTTCCGCTATTAAGCGAAGCCAGCGCATGAATTTTTTTGTCCCGAACACGGAGAAGAAAATTTTGATTTGAATTTTGAAATCCAACACCCTTTCCGTGAACGTATAAGGTGCATTGCGTTTTTGCGTCTCGTTTGTATATCTTTCATAAATCCATTTTAATGAACACCAAATACATTGATTTAATAGATCAGACCTATTTTTTTCCACAAGAGGAGTTCAATTTGAACGAAGGGAACCTAGAGTTTCACGGTATTCCCCTTGCAGAGCTAACGGCCAAGTATGGCAGTCCGTTGAAGTTTACTTATTTGCCCAAAATTTCTGAAAATGTGGCCAGGGCAAAAAATTGGTTTGCTAATGCATTGAAAAAGCATAACTATAGAGGCAATTATCAATACTGTTATTGCACCAAAAGTTCTCATTTTCAGCATATTTTACACGAAGCTTTAAAAAACGATATTCATATAGAAACATCGTCTGCATTCGATATAGACATCGTAGAACGACTAAAGCGAGATGGAAAAATAAAAGAAGACACCTTTGTAATCTGCAATGGATTCAAAAGGGCACAATACATCGAGAACATTGCAAGGCTGATTAATGAAGGACATCAAAACTGTATACCTGTAGTCGACAACTATGAAGAAATCAATCTGCTTTGTGATGCAATAGATGATTCGTTTAAAGTAGGTATTAGAATCGCGTCTGAAGAAGAACCCAAGTTTGAGTTTTATACCTCGAGACTGGGTATCGGATACAAAAATATTGTCCCTTTCTATGAAGACCAAATCAAGAACAATGAACAGATAGAGCTTAAAATGCTCCATTTTTTCATCAATACGGGCATTCGTGATAATGCCTATTACTGGAACGAATTGGTCAAGTGCCTTAAAGTATATGTGCGGTTAAAGAAAATTTGTCCATCACTGGACAGTTTAAATATCGGAGGAGGTTTCCCCATTAAAAATTCGCTTGTTTTCGAATACGACTACCAGTACATGGTCGATGAAATCATCAATCAAATTGTTTTGACCTGTTCAGAAGCAGATGTTCCCGTACCCCATATTTTTACTGAGTTTGGTACTTTTACGGTAGGCGAGAGTGGTGGTGCTATCTACGAAGTGCTTTACCAAAAACAACAGAACGACCGTGAAAAATGGAACATGATAGACTCTTCCTTTATCACCACGTTACCTGATACTTGGGCAATTAACAAGCGGTTTATATTATTGCCGATAAACCGATGGAACGATGAATATGAAAGGGTACTCTTGGGAGGGTTGACTTGTGATAGTGATGATTATTACAATAGTGAGCAAAATAGAAACGCAATATATCTTCCAAAATACAAAAAGGAAAAACCGCTCTATATTGGTTTTTTCAACACAGGCGCGTATCAAGAAAATATAGGAGGTTATGGAGGATTGCAGCATTGTCTGATTCCGCAGCCAAAACATGTTTTAATCGATAGGGATGAAGGTGGTAACCTGACCTACGAACTTTTCAGCGAGCAACAGAAATCGGAAAGAATGCTCGAAATCTTGGGATATTCATAGTAGGAGAAGTAAATGATTCCTTCATGAAAATGATTAAAAGGGTGATAAAAATTAAAAAAGAATTATTTATATTCTTTTCTCAAGCGGTTTTGATGGCATATTCTTCGGAATGTGTAACTTCAAACAAATAAACAGTTTATCTAAAACAATATAATTACAAACTTATTAGACCATGAGCACAAAAAAGAATTACGCCGGTATACCCGACGAGTTCGCACAACTAGAAGAGGCTAAAATTGTCTTGATTCCCGTACCCTACGACGGCACCAGTACATGGGGCAAGGGCGCAGACAAAGGCCCGAAAGCTTTTCTCGAAGCTTCCGAGAATATGGAGCTCTATGACATTGAAACCGATTCTGAGGTTTATGAGCAAGGTATCTACTTGGCTGATGCTATTCTAGAAAATAGTTCGCCAGAGGCAGTGGTAAATGCTGTACACAAAATTACCAAGGAGTATATTAAACGAAATAAGTTTGTAACGCTCTTTGGTGGTGAACATTCAATTTCTATCGGAACAATTCGGGCTTTCAACGAGTGTTTCGATAACCTGACCGTTTTGCAGATCGATGCACATGCCGATTTAAGGCAGTCGTACGAAGGCAGTAAATACAATCACGCTTGTGCGGTTCATGAGGCAAGCCAGAATACCAATCTCATTCAAGTAGGTATACGAAGTATGGATGCCATTGAAAAGACTTTTATGGACGAAGAAAAAATGTTCTTTGCCCATGATATGGTCAACGATGAATATTGGATAGATAAGGTTATCGAGGCAATGACCGACAATGTATTGATAACGTTTGATTTAGATGCTCTTGACCCCTCTATAATGCCCTCGACGGGTACTCCCGAGCCGGGTGGGCTGTTCTGGTACGAGACATTGGAGTTCTTAAAAAGGGTTTTTGAAGAGCGAAACGTCGTAGGTTTCGATATGGTCGAACTATGCCCTATTGCAACCGATAAGTCTTCCGATTTTTTGGCAGCCAAATTGTTTTACAAAATGTTAAGTTATAAATTTAGTGATGAAGCTGTAGATGATGACTATGACAATACCTATGACATCGATTATAAATCGGGAGGCAACAATTTAAAATTCAAGAATGACGACGAATAAGGGAGCGATTTCCAATTTTATAGAAAAGTATTATTTGCATTTCAATGCAGCTGCTTTGGTCGATGCCGCAAAGGGGTATGAGGCCCAATTAGAGGCAGGTGCCAAGATGCTGGTTTCTTTAGCGGGTGCTATGAGTACGGCCGAATTGGGCAAAATATTCGCCGATATCATACGGGAAGATAAGGTTCAGATAGTTTCTTGTACGGGTGCCAACCTTGAGGAGGATATTATGAACCTTGTAGCGCATAGTCATTATAAAAGAGTGCCGAATTACCGGGATCTGACCCCGCAAGATGAATGGGAGCTGTTGGAAAAGGGTCTAAATCGGGTGACAGATACTTGTATACCCGAAGAGGAGGCTTTTCGAAGGTTACAAGAACATATTTTTAAAATTTGGAAGGATGCCGAAGATGCTGGTGAACGCTATTTTCCGCATGAGTTTATGTACAAGATGTTACTTTCTGGGGTTTTGGAAGAACATTATGAAATTGAACTAAAAGATTCTTGGATGTATGCTGCAGCAGAAAAAAACCTGCCTATTGTCTGCCCTGGATGGGAAGACAGTACCATGGGTAATATTTTTGCTAGCTATGTTCTAAAAGGTGAACTAAAGGCAAGTACCATGAAATCAGGAATTGAATATATGACCTTTTTGGCCGATTGGTATACTGCCAACTCACAAAACGGCATAGGATTCTTTCAAATAGGAGGAGGTATAGCCGGTGATTTTCCGATTTGTGTAGTACCTATGCTTTATCAAGATATGGAGCGTACCGACACCCCTTTCTGGAGCTATTTTTGTCAAATTAGCGATAGTACCACAAGTTACGGGTCGTACTCTGGTGCAGTTCCCAATGAGAAAATCACATGGGGAAAGCTAGATATCGACACCCCTAAATTTATTATAGAAAGTGATGCAACTATTGTTGCACCTCTTATTTTTGCTTATCTTTTAAACCAATAAATGCCCTATGGACAATCTAAAACGTGTAATCGTTGATTTTAAAAAACTGACACCAGAAGTACTCAAACTACTGGTCGAACGTTACCCTGATGGGTATGATGACCGCAATATCATTACCTTTAAAAATGCCCAAGGAGAGCGCGTTGAAGCTGTTGAGGTATTGACTGAAGATACCAAGTATTTGGTGAAAATAAGCGCCAAGTTGGAATATACCATGGAAAATTACGATGAAGATGATTATGAAGATTTTGAAGATGATGATCCAGAAGCTGTTCCAGATCCCGATATGTCTGAAGATGACGATGAGGACTAATCCATTTCCCTTCAACTTTTTAGTTCTTATGTAAAGGTTGACCGACTTTTATATTTTTCGCAAAGCTGACATGAATAATGTGGGGGGACTTTGATGTTCCTTCAAATGAATGGTCAATTAATCCTTTTCAAATGAAAATTGAAGATATTGAAAATATTGAGCTGAAATTTTTGGATCTTGATGATTATCAAGAGTTGAAAACGGCGATGATTTCGGCATATACAAATATGCCTGGTGCCTATTGGAAAGAAGCGCATATCAAATCGTTGATCGATAAGTTTCCTGAAGGGCAGGTGGTCATAAAAATCAATGGCCAATTGGCCGGGGTGGCACTTTCTATTATTGTAGATTACAATACTGTCGACGATAACCATACCTATCAAGATATCACAGGAAATTATTCTTTTAGTACCCATAATAACGAGGGAGACGTATTGTATGGTATAGAGGTCTTTATAAAGCCTCAATTTAGGGGCTTGCGCTTGGGTCGAAGATTATATGACTATAGAAAAGAACTGTGTGAAAAACTGAACCTTAAAAGTATTGTTTTCGGCGGTAGAATGCCCAGTTACCATTTGTATTCAAATGAATTGACGCCCAAGGAATACATAGCGAAGGTTCGCAGAAAGGAAATTCAAGATCCCGTGTTAAATTTTCAGATAAGCAACGATTTCCATCCCGCTAAAGTAATGAAGGGTTATTTGGAAGGTGACGAGGCATCAAATGAGTTTGCCATTTTAATGGAATGGGACAATATTTATTACCAAAAACCCTCGAAAAAAGCCACCGTCAAAAAGAAGATAATTCGTTTGGGGCTTATACAATGGCAAATGCGGCCTTATAAAGATTTGGAGGAATTGTTACAGCAAGCCGAGTATTTTATAGATGCCGTTTCTGGATATCGCTCCGATTTCGCTCTTTTCCCTGAGTTTTTTAATGCGCCGTTGATGGCCAAGGATAATCATTTGTCTACTCCTGACGCTATTCGAGAGCTGGCGAAGCATACCGAGGCCATCGTCCAAAAATTTTCGGAGTTTTCCATTTCGTATAATATCAATATCATTACGGGAAGTATGCCTGAAATTAGGGATGGACGATTATATAATGTAGGATATTTATGCCGTCGAGATGGCAGTATGGAGCGCTATGAAAAATTACATGTGACTCCTGATGAAGCTAAAGTCTGGGGTATGCAGGGCGGTACGCAATTAAAGGCTTTTGATACCGATTGTGGAAAAATAGGGGTGTTGATCTGTTACGATTCCGAGTTTCCTGAATTGAGTCGAATTTTGGCCGATGAAGGTATGGATATTCTTTTTATTCCCTTTTTGACCGATACCCAAAACGGATATTCAAGGGTGCGTAACTGTGCACAGGCAAGAGCAATAGAAAATGAATGCTATGTGGCTATTGCAGGTAGCGTTGGTAACCTGCCGAACGTGCAGAATATGGATATTCAATTTGCTCAATCGGTGGTGTTTACCCCTTGCGATTTTTCATTCCCTACTAACGGAATTAAAGCAGAAGCCACGGCGAACGCAGAAATGATATTGATTGCCGATGTTGATATTGACTTACTTCGTGAGCTCAATAAATTTGGGGCAGTGAGAAACTTGAATGATAGAAGAAAAGATATTTTTGAATTAAAGAAAAAATAAGAATTGAAAGAACTTGAACTGATAGGAAGCGAAGAATGGTGTGTGTTTAAAGACTTAGGAGTTCCTGCTATAAAGGCCCGAATAGATTCAGGGGCCAAAACCTCGTCGATACAAGCAACAAATATTAAAATACATTCGAAAAATGCCCAAGAATGGGTGAAATTTGATGTCAATCCATTACAGGAAAACCGAAGCATCGCCATTCCATGTGAGGCAAAATTGGTCGATAGAAGGATGGTCAAAAGTTCTTCGGGTATATCGGAAGAACGTTTGGTCATAAAGACCCCTGTTACCTTGGGCGATTCTGTTTTCGATATTGAATTGACATTGGCAAACAGAGATACCATGGAGTTCCGTATGCTGTTGGGTCGAGAGGCGATTAATGGACGTTACCTTGTCAATCCGGCGGAAACCTATAAAATTCAGGATTTCAGTGAGGCGCAAATCAATAAAAAGTATGCCCCTTATTTTAAGGAGAAAACAGGACTGAAAATAGCGTTGTTGGCAAGTAATCCTGAATTATACAGCAACAAAAGATTAATGGAAGCGGCCGTGGCCCGTGGACACGAAATTGTGTTTTTGAATGTAGAATTGGCCTATATGAAACTCGATGCGCACTCCCCCGAAATTCGTTATAGGGGAGGGAATATCTTAAAGGAGTTTGATGCCGTAATACCGAGAATCAAGCCATCCGTTACCTTTTATGGCTGTGCTCTCATTCGGCAATTCGATAACCTAGGTGCATACTGTCAAAACTCTGCCGAGGCCATCACTCAGTCCCGTGATAAGCTGTTTGCCTCACAATTATTTTCGAATAACGATATACATATTCCAATTACTGGTTTTGCTAAATCGCCGATGGACACTAAAGACCTTATCAAAATGGTCAACGGAGCACCTTTGATTATAAAACTATTGGAAAGTACCCAAGGTAAGGGCGTGGTATTGGCAGAGACCAATAAAGCGGCGGAAAGTGTTATCAATGCTTTTAAAAGTGTTCAGACCAATATCTTGGTGCAAGAATTTATTAAAGAAGCCAACGGACAGGATATTCGCTGTTTCGTTGTTAATGGCAAAGTAGTCGCTTCGATGCAACGCCAGGCGGCGAAGGGTGAATTCAGGGCGAACATACACCAAGGGGGTAAGGCTTCTATAATACGAATAACCCCAGAAGAAAAAAAATTAGCTATAAAAGCTGCTAAAGTATTGAATCTTGCCGTAGCAGGGGTAGATATTATACGGTCGAACAAGGGGCCACTTTTGTTAGAGGTGAATTCTTCCCCAGGTCTTGAAGGCATTGAAAATGCTACGGGAAAAGATATAGCCAATTCCATGATCATGGCCATAGAAAAGAAACTTAAGTTTAGTTAAATAGGGTCAAAAAAACCCATCGAGCATCTGTGGTATTGCTCGATGGGCACTTAAAAACTAGACAAAGACAAACAAAAGCCCTTAATTATTATTCGACATATTCAAGTTCGCTTATAGCCGTTATTACACCTCCTTGAACTTCCAGTCCTTGGGTTGCTGTGGCAGTTGCAACGTCTATATTGTAAACATAACTACCTGTCTCGGTAGTAATACCGACATATGCTGTTGCCCCATCTTCTGATACGTAGTTGTTTCTTGCCGTGACAAGCACAATATCTTCTACGGCGGGAGTTCCTGATACCTCGGTAACCGTTTCGCTATAGACATCTATAATTGCGAATTCTTTTCCAGTAGTGTATGCCCCCTTTTCTTCGGACAAACCAAGATGTACCAAAAATTTTCCACTTCCTAAGTACATGTGCGTTGTAACATACTTACCGCCGATCGCTTCTTCAACATTGAATAAATAGGATTCATCAAATGTTGTTTCGCCCTGGTTAATTCTAGTAATTGATGATGGTTTTGTTGTACTTAGTTCACCATTGGTTGTAGCCACACCTGATGAAAAAGCGTAGGCATCCCCTTTTTCGTCAACGGTAAGGCCATTAACGAAATATCTTCCAATAGAACTGGTGCGGTCATCGTGTATGACGGTTTCCAATTCCATTTCGGGATAGGAATAGACTGCAATATTGGCTTCATCGGGATAATCTGTTCCAAAAGTATCATTACAGCAAGCCTTAACCGTGAAATATGGCAAGTAAATTTTATCACCAACTTGGGTGATCCAAGAAAAGAAAGCAAGTTCCCCATTTTCCTTATTTGCCAATTCCTGGGTGTTAATTTGACCTTCAGCTACGAATTGGGAGGTTTCGGTATCTAAGCGATACCAATAGGCATATGGAGACTCTGTATTTCTAGAAATCTTTATTAATAGAATGTCGTTATCGACAGCTGCAAATGCCTGTACCGTTTCTGATTGAAAGTCTGATAATTTATCTAAGGTTCCTTCTTCGTTCAATTCATAAGTGGTTACAGCCCCTGGATTCCCTTGACCGTATAAAAGGCTGAAAAATTTGTTGTTGTTGGTTACGTAGTACCGATAAGTTCCGTCTTGTTCGACCCCATTTCCCTCGGTACTTATAATGCCTTGGTTAAGTTCGTCAGCTGTAAGGATGTAATCTGCGACTCCTTCCGAAGCTGTAGGGGTTGCCGTAATTATGTATTTTGATACGGCTGTCGGTGTTTCTTCTTCCTCTTCTTTTTGGGTGGAATTGTTGTCGTCACTACTGCAGGACATAAGAAATACAGTTGATGCAAATAGACTTAAATAAAAATGATGCTTTTTCATATTATACGTGTAAAAATTGTGTTAGTGATTGTTATTTTAAATTGGAGATATTAATTAGACACCTTGGGTTATTACAAAGACTTGTGGTGACATTTTGTTTTAAACCTTGGGCTTGTATTGTGTTACGGCTATGTTGGAATCGACAATATCAGCTATCGTTCGATTTAAGTGAATGTATTTTGTCTGCTCATGAGGTTGTTTTTTGAGGGTTTAAAAAAAAGTGTATTTGATTTTACCGGTAAAACTTCTACCTGGTTTTTGTAGGCTAAAATTGTCGTATAGGTTTTTGTTGCCAAGGTTTCGGCATTCCAAAGTAATTTGTAAACTCTTTTTGAAAGAGTAGGTCAAGTTGATATCATGTGAAATTTGTTCAGGTATATCAAGTTTATTACTGCCAAGGCTTGGCCAATAGAGATAAAATGCATGAACGTATAATGCATTGTAACCTATGTTTAATTGGTGGCCCTTGTTCCATAAGTTATTAAAGGTATAACTGGCATCTGCATTCCCGTATAAATAGGGCATATTAGGAATTCGGTCGCGGTATACGACACTTTCAATAGTTTGTCCTTCTTCATATTGGGTATTGTTCCTAAGGTCTTGATATGTCATGTTTGCTCCGATGGATAGGCGGTCGTTGTAGCTATAGCGTATCTCGGCTTCTACACCTAGGTTGGTAACGTTTCCAAGATTGTCCATTACTTGCATGGTCTGGTTACTATTAAGGCGTGGTCGAATAAAGTCGGCCGCATCCCTGTAAAATCCGCTTGAATTTATATTTAATCGATGCTTCTTTTTTATGGTATGCCAATAACTGACTCCCAAATTGTAGTTGTTGCTACGTTCGGGTTTCAGCTCGATATTGCCTTGTAGATTTATCAAATCACCATACAATTCTTCAGTCTCGGGCAAGCGATAGCTTTTTTCATAAGACACCTTTAGCTGTAGGTTGTCATTTATAAAATGAGTTACGGCAATTCCATATCCCAGATGATTGAATTTGTTTATTTGGTTTCTATAAGCGACATCGCCGTAATTGCCCGAAGGATTATACGATTGTGAGAATTTATTTTGTTGAAAATATTGTTTTAGAAAAAGCGAAGCGTTCCAATTTTCCCTTTCATAATTATACCCCAGACCGGTAATATTTTTTAGCGTCTTTTTTGGGTGTTCATAAATAGCGTTGGCAGGATCTAGTTCGTTTTCTCCCTTTCTGTTGAAAGAATTGACCGTATTGCTTAAGGCAAGACTGTGATTTTTGTTAAATCTGTAGTCCCAATTAGCGACAACAAGTGCGTTGTTATTACCATATTTATATAGCGAATAAGAGCGTTCGCCACCGGGGTTTTCATAAGTTTTGAAGTCACCGAACCAATTGTACCTTCGATTCAGCGTATCGATATTTTTTTCTTTTCCAAAATTATAATTCGCATTGAACCTAAAATTCAATTTTTTTACTAGAAAATCATCTTTCTTGTATTTTAGACTGGGCATAATCGTGTTACCCTTTCTATGCCATCCCCCAAAAACGCTGACAATTCTTGCCCCTGTCTGAATTTCCTTATAGCTGCTTCCTAAAGTGATGCCTATCAATAGTTGATCTGCGTAGCTCTTGTCTACGAGTCCGGTATTGACTATAATAGTCTCATTATGGTAGGTGTCGTGAAAACGTTCCACGGTTTGATCTGGATAGTATTGCCCAGTATCGATGTCGGCCACATCTACGTTGACCTTATAGTTGTTGTTAGAATAATTCTGAAAGGCATTTATTTGTGTAATGAATCCGGAATCGGAGACATAGACAGCGTTGATGGCCGTGCGATGTGTATTGAACGAGCCGTAAGAGTAAGAGGCATCTACATGACTTTTTGCGTAGGTATTTGTAATAATATTTACGGCTCCGCCCAGGGCATCTGAGCCTAAGCCTATAGGAACCACACCTTTGTACACTTCAATTCTTTCCGCTAGATTTATGGGTATGTTATTGATTTGAAATGAAGAACCAAAGTTATCCATCGGAATACCGTCTATAAAAAAACGCACTTGTTTGCCTCTAAATCCGTTGATTGAAAAGTTCATCTGTGAACCTACGCCCCCGCTTTCACGAACGCGTATACCTGATACACGATCTAAGGCGTGGCCTAGGTCTAATGTCGTATGATGTAATTTTTTGGCATCTACTACTCCAACGTTGAAGGCTTTCTCCTTGACTTGTTGCACAACACTTTTGCCAGATACGGTAACTTCATCAAGTGCATAGGCCGATTCTTGTAATCCAATGGCTAGATTGCGTGTTTCCCCATGTTGTAATTTCAAGGTTTGTGTATGGGTCTTGTAGCCGATATAGGAGCTTTCTATGGTAAAAGTGCCTTCCCACTCACCAGATAGCAAAAAATGACCTTTTTCGTCAGTAACCTTTCCTTTTCCTAATTCTTTAATGACAATCGAAGCACCAAACACGGCATTGCCGGATGCATCGGTCACTTTGCCGGTAATGGTGGTCTTTTCTTCTTGTGAAAGTGCGGAAAAGGAAATTAGGGCGAAAAAAAGAATTAAGAGTCTCATGTGAATAGTTTGTGTCAATGAAGTGTGATAGTTTTTAGAGGTTTCATCGTAATGAAAGGTTCTGTTTCAATGTATTCTTTAATATTAATTTAGACTTAATAAATATAATTGCGAAAGTACGGGCAATGATTGATGCTGTTTATACGCAATACGGAGAATAAAATACGCCAAACGGAATAAGGCCTAATTCGTTGAAATTTCTAGTTTAGCTTTTGAAGATTTTTTTGCACGTGATGATTCTTTAGGCTTTCTCAACTTAAAAAAGACCAGCAGCGCTATTGTTGAAAGTAACAACCAAAATATATCGACAACGAAGATTTGGGAGTATCCCTTTTGCCATGCTACCCATGGCCAATTGCCCGTAACGATACCATTTGAAATGGGCACGAAAATCCCCAAAATAGCACCTAGTAACAAAGAAAATTTATTTGTAAAATGATTGTTACGTTTTAGAATAAACAACGCACTTAGCAACAACCAACCCCAGAAAAAGACATTATATATGAAATCCCTTCTACCATCGCCGTAATTATCGGCGAACAGTTTGACCACCACGAAGATTATAGCTGTGATAGGGTATAGACTTAAGCAAATGGCCATATAAATGCGTACTAACCAAGTATTAAAATTTCTTTTGTGTTCAGGAAGGTTCTTTCGGTCGCGGGCAACAAGCCAAATAAGAACACCTGAGAGTATTACAAAACAAGTTATAAGTCCTAAGGCAAAATAAATGAGTTTCATGCCATAACCCCCAAAATCACCGAAGTGCAATCTTTTGAGAAGATCGGTTGCTCCTTCTGCATATGAGGTGCGGCTGTAGGGGTCTTTTTCTCTTATTATTGTACCGTCTTTTGCTCTAAAGACCAAATACCCTGTTCCCAACAACTTGTCATCGAAACTGGGGCTTCCTGATACTTTAATATGCATATTTTTATCACCGTAATTGAATATCTGTAATTGGTGTTGCTGTAATTCTGGCCATTTTTCAGTTGTTTGGTGCATAAATTGATTGATGGAGACTTCTTTTTCCAAATTTTCTCCTTTAAACGGGTAGTCGTCGGGAGCTTCGTACTGTGCTGCTTCTTGAAGTTTTTTAGGGTTGTCGTCAAACATGAGCGATTGAACAGGGGGTAGCATTACCGTATAACCGATGATAAGGTAAGCTCCGGTTACAGCGAACATAAATTGATAGGGTAACCCTATCATACCCAATGCGACATGGGCATCTGTCCAAATGGTTTTCCATTTGGCTTTGGGGCGGAAAACGTAAAAACTCGAAATAATCTTTTTCCAATGCACGATAACCCCGGTCAGTACTGCAAAAAGAAAGAAAAATGCCACCAGACCGGCCAAAAAATAACCAGACCGGCCAAAAAGGTTCAATTGAGCAAAGAAGTGGAGCCGGTAAAAGAATTCTCCCAAGGAGTAGTTTGACCCGTAATCTTTTTTCTCAAAGGTGTCCATATTCATATAAAAGAAATTTCCCCTTCTACCTCTTCCCGAAGGTTCTTGTATGGTGGTATCTTTTGAACGTGTCATTGAGACACCTACTCTTTTTTCAAAATACCTGTGCGAGAAAGAAAGGTCACGGCCATATAGCCGGCGATCTTTTGCTAAAACTTCAAGCGCTTTGTCGAAATTAATCGCTTTGAAATAATGTTCCCTTATGGGTTCATTCCGTTCCCACGCGTTGATTTCATCCCTTAAAAAGGTTATGGATCCTGTGAAAAAGATAACATATAGGGCTGCACTAATTATAATACCACTGATGGTATGGGTATGAAAAAGAATATTGTAAACTCTATTTGCCATTAGATATATATTGAGGAGCGGTTTAGGTTAAATAAATCAGGAGGGCCAACACTGCAGTTGCCAAAAGATAAACACCCCAAATCTTTATACCATTTTTGGCCATAAAAGCGAAAATCATCAGGGTAGCCCAAAGTATAAATCCGAAGAATCGTAGCGTAATTAGGGCGTCAGGCGTGTTCCACCATTGTAATAATGCCATATGAAAGGCTTCAGTAAGGATGTAACCTCCCACGAAACCCGCTGATATTTTTATAAGTCGTTGCCATGGGGATTTGGTCAGATATTTTTTATTGGCTGGCATTTCAGTATAAATAAAGTTCTATAAAAAGCATTGCAATCAAAATCACTATCAGAGAGGTTATAGAGAAAAAACGTAATGGAGATATCAACACGGTTAAACTTCCTATGGTCATTAAGATGACCAAAAAAGAAAAGGTTCCGGAACCCCAACCTAAAGTTATTATGGTAAGGCTGAGACCTAAAAATAAGAGGGTGAATCCAATGGTTTTCGCTTGTTTGGGCTTCTTTGCAATCCATTTTTGCAATTGAAGTTTATGAAGTAAATCAGCTCGTTTCGATGTGCTGTACAAAAAATAAAAGCCTATTAATGTTACAGCGCTGGCTACAGTTATCATTTTTACACTCGTTCTAAAATAATTCTTAAATCTTTTTAAGATGGTCTTTAAGAAATGGCTTTGACTACTTCCTTTTTAGCTTCTTTTTTTGACCCATCAAACCCTTCAACACCGCCAACCGTAGTATATTTCATTACATATTTTTTATTGGGATGGATGATTTGGTACGCAAACTGGCACATTACGGCGGCTTCGTGAAAACCAGATAGAATGAGCTTTAGTTTTCCGGGATAGGTATTGACGTCGCCTATGGCGTAGATACCATTAATATTGGTGGAGTAGTCTTTGGCGTTGTTTACTTTGATGGCATTTTTCTCTATCTCTAGCCCCCAATTACCAATGGGTCCCAATTTGGGTGAAAGTCCAAACAAGGGAATAAAGCAATCGGTCTCTACATAAATTTCACCCCTATTATCGTGGTTATATTTTATGATAACAGCCTCGAGTTTTTCATCACCATATAATTTTTTGACTTCAGCTTCTGTGTACAATCTGATTTTACCTGATTTTGCCAATTTTGCTGCTTTCTCAACGGAGTCTAATGCACCTCTAAATTCCTTTCTACGGTGTACCAGTACTACTTCTGAGGCTATATCGGCCAAGAAAATTGCCCAGTCGAGTGCAGAATCCCCGCCTCCGGAGATAATGACTCTTTTATTTCGATAGCGTTCCGGATCTTTTATGATATAGGCGACCCCTTTATCCTCAAAATATTCAATATTGTCAATCAAAGGTTTTCTTGGCTCGAATGAACCTAATCCCCCAGCGATGACCACAACAGGAGCATTGTGTTTTGTTCCCTTATTGGTTGTGACCAAAAACGAATTGTCCTCAAGGCGCTCGAGAGTGTCAGCCCGTTCCCCTAGGGTAAACCCAGGTTCAAAAGGGCTGATTTGATCGATAAGGTTTGTGACCAAAGCTCCGGCCAAAATCTCGGGAAACGCTGGTATATCATAGATTGGCTTTTTAGGATAAATTTCTGAACACTGGCCACCTGGTTCAGGTAAAGCATCAATTAAATGTGTTTTTAATTTTAATAGTCCTGCTTCAAAAACAGTAAAGAGTCCTGTTGGTCCTGCCCCAATGATGAGAATATCTGTTGTTATCATAAGATGTTTTCATTTACAGGTTTACCGCACCGATATAATAGTGGTGATTATTCTATGTCTTTTGTTATATTTTTCTCCACTGACATCCTCGGCTTGTGATGCCTCTAATTGGTAAATTCCGCTATGAAGTGAGGTGAACGTAGCGATACCGGCGGCGTTTGTCGAAATGGTTTTGCTCCAGCCCTTGGGGTCAAAAACCGTCACATGCATACCGGAAAGGGGTTGCTCGCCATCAGTGAGGGAAATAGAAACCACACTATCTTTTTTTACATTTCCGTTTCCCTTTTTACACATGAACAAACCTGTTTTGTTGGGGGTGACTTCATCTTTTTTCACATTGCCTACGGTAACCACCGCAGAGGAGTTAAATTGATATTGGGTCTGCGCATAAAGAGCGGCTACATTGTGGTGAATGGATAATTTGTAAACCCCATTGAGTAAGGGAGTAAATACAGCGTTAAAATGATCTTTGTTTTTTGTGACTCCAAGTTGCGATGAGGTACCATCGGGCAATGTTAGCCAGAGCTTAAATTCAGATGTGTCTGACCACCAATCGGCTATAAGCTCTCGGTTCTCGTTGGGTTCTGAGTAAAATATTGATACTTCATGGGCTACACCCTTTTTTCCTCCAAGATTGGTTTGAATAAATAGCGCATGGGAAAAAAGGCTCGTGCAGTTGACAAGAAAGATGCCGGTTATTAATAGGTATTTAATAGATTTCATTTTTTGATTTTAATTGGTATGTGGCGTAGAGAAAGACAGTTCCCTTACTTTTCTATTTATTTAGACTTAATTTAAATAATAAATTTGGTGCGAATGTAGTGTTTGGAGAATTTAAAAGGTTTACGTGAAACGGAGGAAATTATACGTGAAACGGAATATTAATTCGTTTCCAGGGGACACCGATGCATTTATTTCGGGATGCCTTTTGTGCTTCTTTCTTCTTAGCCCGAACTCAGTAAAGTATTGGGTAACCCCATTTTATCGGGCTGGGATAGTTTACCTTTTATGTTCAAAATTGTGCTTTCAATAGGGCATCTGTTTTCAAATTGATTATCCCTGTTTTGTCTATTTGATTTTGTGCTGCTCCAAGGTGCTGTCGATTTCTAATAGGAAACGTGTTCCCATAATTAAATCTTCCATCTGTTCAAGTATTTTGTCGTTCACCTTTAAGCAAATATCTACTAGAGGAGTGGCACACCATATTTTATTGCATTTTTCCCCTCCGCAATCCCTACACTGACATGGGGTGTCTGATTCCCTGACCATAGTCAACAAGTGTTCCAAATCGGCTTCTGACATGAATATGCCTATGGTATCGACTACTAATTGAATTGTACATATTGGGTTAGGCGCATTATAGATTCTGAAGCACGCACCATATTCATTTTTATAAATTAATTCCATGTTCGTCTTTTTTTTTTGGTTACAAATTTTAGTACCGAGATTTTATACTAATGGGGTTATCCTTTAATAAAATGACTTCTATTTTTATTTAGATTTATTATAAATAACTATATTTGAGCTCAAAACTATTCCTTTCAAATGCTAAATCAAATACGTAAAACGGAGAATAAATTACGCCAAACGGAATAATGTCAGAAATCAATATAACTGTTGAAGGTAGCAATGAAACCTCATTTGATTGTGGTTCAAATAGCAGGGCAGTAGATGAATGCGGTACTTTGGAGATTCATACAAAACTCCATACGGAACATGCCCAGGGTTGGTATAAAGAACTGATATTTGAAAATTTTAAAGTAGGTTTCGGATTCTTGAACGCAAAACGACAATCAATAATCAACTTTAATTTCAAAGGTCAAACCATTGAGATGATTTTTGTTCTAAAGGGCTCTTTTGTTATTGATATATTGGATGCGGAACATACTTATAATTTTGAACCAAATAAGCATAATATACTTTTTTACACCAATTCATCGGGGCGTACAATATTGGAAAGGGGGGATGTTTATATATTTCTTGTAAACCTATCTCCTCATTTTTTTGGTCAGTTCTTGCCCAATGAAAATGAATTTATTGATTTTGTGGCCCTAATGCAAAAGAGTAGAATGGGACAATTTCAGAAATACAATTGCCCTATTACCCCTAAATTGGGCTTTTTGATACATGAAATTATAGATTCAAATTGGCAAGGGCATTATCGTAAAATGCACATCAATGCCAGGGTATTGGAACTATTATTGCTGCAATTGGACCAATTTAAAAGCGATGCAGAAACTAAAATTAGAAAGGGACTTACCAAAAATGAAGAAGAAAAAATTTATAGGGCCCAAGAATATATCTTAAAACATTATAAAAGGCCATTGACTCTTCAATCTTTATCTCAAAAAGTAGGTACAAACGAGTTTACGTTAAAAAAAGGGTTCAAATCAATTTTCGGTACTACCGTATTCAGATATATCACCGATTTAAAAATGGACAGGGCAAAGAATCTGCTTATTGAAAGGCAATTGACCGTAGGGCAGGTCTCGGAAATTGTAGGATACAAGAATCCACAACATTTTTCCACGGCTTTTAAAAAAAAATACGGGATTACCCCTGGTAAGATGAGGAGTTGACCGAACTTACCTATTTTTTTTGACAAACGAATGTTAGAGCAGAATCTGCTTATAGTTCATTAAGAAATCGAACCTTGAATTTATTTTAGGTTCTGCAACATCTCTTTTGTCGTTTTCCCTAAATCGAACGCTGCTTTCCAGCCCCAATCTGCCTGCGCCTCTGAATCATCGATACTACTGGGCCAAGAATCGGCAATTTGCTGTCGAAAATCCGGGTCATACGAAATGATAAAATCAGGAATACTTTTTTTAATGCTTCGCGCAATTTCGGCCGGGGTAAAGCTCATGGCCGCTAAGTTATATGATGATCTTTCCTTAATGTTGGTAATATCGGTTTTCATGATGGCCATAGTAGCACGAATAGCATCGTCCATAAACATCATTGGTAAATTCGTATCCTCCTTTAAAAAGCAGGTGTATTCGCCATCTGATAGGGCCTTGTGATATATTTCAACGGCGTAATCGGTGGTTCCGCCGCCAGGCATCGTCTTCCAGCTTATGAGTCCTGGGTAACGAATACTTCGCACGTCTACACCATATTTGTGATGGTAATAATTGCACCATCGCTCTCCTGATTGCTTGCTGATGCCGTACACGGTACTAGGTTCCATGATGGTATGTTGGGGCGTGTTCTTCTTTGGAGTATTCGGACCAAACACAGCGATGCTAGAGGGCCAGAAAATAGAACTTATCTTCTTGTCTTTGGCCAAGTTCAATACATTAAAAAGAGAATTCATATTTAAATTCCAGGCCCTCATAGGAAACTTTTCAGCAGTCGCACTTAACATGGCCGCCATAAGATATACTTCGTCTATTTCATAATAGGCCACAATTTCCTCAAGAGCATCGTAATCGGTGGCATCTAAAATTTCAAAGGGGCCTGAATTCATTAAGTTCTCACCTCCTTCACGAATATCACTGGCAATAACTTGTTCATTACCATATTCTTGCCGCAAGGCTAAAGTCAATTCGGTACCTATTTGTCCGCAAGCACCCAAAATAAGAATATTCTTTTGCATTAAAATCTAGTTAAATCCGTTAGCCTTCAAAGATACCGTTTATTAAAATTTGTACATTCGCCCTATGGGTAAATTATTTATTTCATGCTCCATTTTGCTTTTGTTTTTCTCTTGTAAAGAGAACAAGCGGCCTGTGGTGGTCGAAGATACAGCTGATTCAACGATTGTGACGGAACAATGGCCGAAGAAAACTGTGATCAATGCAAAGGCAACTGACATAATAAAAGATTGGCCGGAGTTTTCGGCGTTGGATACCGCTTTCGACGCACTTTACTCGGTGGAAAATTCTGAAGATGTGAAATTGGTTATCGAAAATCTTATTGAGAACCAAAAACTATTGGAAACTTCCAAATATCCAGAGGATTTTGATGTGCCCCAAATAAAAAGTCGGCAGAAAGTCTTTAAAACGTATATCTTAAAGACAAAAGGCAACTTAGAATATCGTTTGGACGTAAAAGAACCGGTCTTGGAAATGATTACTGCCTACAATGCCTTGTGCCACCAGTTTAATGTTATCGTAAATAATACGCTCGACACCAAGTTGATACTCGAGGAATAGGGATAAATCCAAGACATTCCTTTCTGCCTTCACAGAAAAGATAAGAGAATCTTATTAACCTTTGGTTTACGCTACTCTTTTTTCTCGCCTTCTGGAGCCGGTGGCGGATTTTTCCTAGCCTCAAGTGCTTGCTTGCTGAGGCTGGCAAGATTAAAGTTGGGGTCAATTTTCAAGGCCTCATCAATAAATGTAATGGCGGCATCGACATTTTCCTTGTCTGTATTAAAAGCAACGAGGCCTTTAAGATGTAGGAAAGCAGCTTTTAAAGATACTTCGTAGGGTTGTTGTCGCTCGTAAAAAGCATACTTCATGTCATCTTTGGCATTGGCGATACCATATTCAATATTTGTAGAAGCACCGGTAATATCGCCTGTTTGTATCTTTAAATCTGCCAATTCATAGGCTAGATATGGGTTAGGGGTTCTTTTATTAAGGATTTCGAACTGCTCCAATGCCCGTTTGGGTTGATTGATGGCCTTTAACGAAATGGCCTTCACCTGTACGGCCAAATCGGAGTCTGATTCGTCTTTTTCTACCCCGATGGTG
The DNA here is from genome assembly GCF_963975415.1 of uncultured Kriegella sp. Lineage (NCBI taxonomy): Bacteria > Pseudomonadati > Bacteroidota > Flavobacteriia > Flavobacteriales > Flavobacteriaceae > Kriegella > uncultured Kriegella sp. Next base: position 114,708 of record NZ_CAXBGN010000010.1, on the reverse strand, counting down.
TTCAGGGCCTGCATATGTTTATTGTTGTTGGCATAAATATAGGCCAAAGTATCCTTTCGTTCTTTTGATGGAGAAAGCACGTTAAGATGGGTAAGGGCACTGATTACGCCGTTCATATCGCCTTGTAAACGCATTTCTTTATAAAAAGCTTCGTAGTGTTTTTGCAATTCACTTGTGCTCTGGCCAACGCCTATAAAACCTGCCATTAATAATAGTACGGATAATGTTCTCTTCATCACTGTTGAATTTTGGTGCGCTAAACTAATAAAATATTTTTTGCTATTCGTTAATGAAACCGTTAAACCCGTACAAGTCAACAAAAAAGGACGCCGAATGGCATCCTTTTACATAAGTAGAATAGAATTTCCGCTTAAACTATTCTAAGTGTTGTGTTTTTATGCTCGTTCGAATAGGAATGTAAGAGCCCGGCATAAAAGACCAAGCTTTTACTGTCGTTGTCAAGGCACGTTTTTAAAAAATCAATTAGATTTTGAAATAACAAGTTCACATGCAGGGTCGGCATACCTATGTTTACATTTTTTGGGTCATAATCTTTGTCGTCTAAAATGATATCCATTGCTACTCTTCCACGATGATAATCGATTACGACGTCTGCAGCGTTGTAATGGTTTTTTAAAATTGCAACATGCAAGTTTTTGTATTTTTGGGGAACCTTTTGCTTCGGATAACTTACGACAATTAAACTTTCGATTTCTGAAAGAATGCGCCTTTTTAAATTAGAATTTTCCATGCAAATAGTTTTAAAATTATGAAATAAAGGTACTTTTTAATCGATGAAATGCCTGTTGCATTAACATGATTGGGTGGTTTTTGTTGTGAAAGTGTAATTTTCTGTGGTGAATCAATCAGTTATTGATGTATTGAATCGAAATCCTTTAACAGTAATTAGGCGATACGACCTAACGCATTTTTCAAACTGTGAAGTATCGTTCATATAGTCGGGAATGGGGAGATTCCTTTTCAAACAAGCTTGGGTGTAGTAATCCTTTTTTGATGGATGATACGGGTAAACGGCATTAAAGAGTTCGTTCCACCAGGCCTCTTTTACAATCGACTTGATGATTCGAATACAATCGACTTGATGAATAAGATTGATAGGCGCCGAACCATTTGAAAGCCCTTTTTTACCTGATAGGAAGTTCACAGGATGGCGGTCATCACCAATGAGGCCGCCAAAGCGTATAATTGTTGTTTGTACTTCTTGGTCACTGCGAAATAAATCTTCACATGCTAACAGTTGTTTTCCCGAATCAGTTACAGGTCTCGGAATAGTAGTTTCGGTTACCTCTCCACGATTGTCGCCATAGACCGAAGTGCTGCTAACAAATATTATTTTTTTAACATCCGAATTTTTTACCGCTTGATGCAACAGCTTTATTTTCTGCAAGTAATTTTCTGCATTGTTGCCTCTAAGCTTTGGAGGAACATTGACGATCAAGATGGTTGTTTTTGAAAGAAAATTAGCAATAGAACCGTCAATTCCGTCTTCGGAAAGGCGAATCAAGAAAGGATTGATAGCTTTGTTTGCGAGTTCGGCGCATTTTTCTTTGGAGGTCGTCGTTCCATAAACATCATATCCATCCTTTACAAAAGAAGCTGCCAAAGGCAACCCTAACCATCCACAGCCAAGTATTCCGATCCTAGTTTTCAAAAGTCCTATTTTTCATCGCTACCAATTAACCCCTAAAATTATGAAATTCAAATGGCCTAAAGCGTTTTGTCCGGTTTATTTAGATTATTCAAAATAAATCACTATATTTAAGATTATCCTAAAACCAAATCATATGGGAATCAAGAGTTTTCAAGGAATACGCAGGTCGACGAAGAAGGAATTTGATGCACCTATTTTAGTAGAAGATTATATGACTACAAAGTTGGTGACCTTTACCCCTGACCAATCTATTTTAGAGGTAATGGAAGCCTTTGCAAAGTTTAAAATTTCGGGTGGTCCCGTGATGGATGATAACGGGTTTTTGGTGGGTATTATTTCTGAAGCCGATTGCATGAAGCAAATTTCTGAAAGCCGTTACTTTAATCAGCCCATCTTGGATAAAAGTGTGGAACGCTACATGACGAGCGAAGTAGAGACCATACCCCATGATATCACTATTTTCGATGCTGCGGGTATTTTTGACAAGCACAATAGAAGAAGATTACCTGTGATGAAAGATGGTCTTCTGGTGGGTCAAATAAGCAGAAAAGATATCGTTGTCGCCGCTTTAAAATTAAGTGGGCAGAATTATAAGTAAACATTGTTTACTTAATTACAGATTATAGAATTAGTGATGCTCCCACTTAGGGAGCATTTTTTAGTTTGGAAAGCCTTGAATGATACTTGGGGCCTAGTCTAAATATAAAAACGGCCATTGTTACAGGCCGCTCAAAGGAAGTTGCTTCAGCACATTGTTCACTTGAACCAGATGTCTCTGATTGTGATACACAACGACCCTAAATGTATCGCCCAATCTCAATTTGATAAACTTTGAAATACTAATTGCCGTCTTTGTTTTGTTCAGGTTAACCCCTTTCGCCCTATGTAAAAGTTCCAATAATGTTTTTTGCTGTGACAAAAACCGTTCAATGCTTGTTTTGTTCAAAGAGAGGCCATTGGGATTCTTGTCTTTAAAAGTTTTCATTTTATTGGGCTTCTCTTTTGGAAGCATGCTTTTCGCAAAATAATCTCCTAATAGACCGGCATAAAAATTGACTGCAGGCAGAGCACTACTTTTTGCCATCCTGTTGGCTATTTCGGGAAGATAAAAATCTCCGTAGCGGTTTAAATGTTCGATACACTCTAAAATACTCCAAGTATGGGGGCTGCTTTTATAATTAAGTTCCTCTTTTGATTTTGTATATAGGTTTTCGGCTTCCGTCATACAATTTTCGGTACGTTCAATCAGGTCGGCTAAAAGTTCTTTTGATGCTACTTTCATTATTTTTTTTTACAAAGATGCCCACTTTGATGGGTTTAAATATTGATTGAAATCAAGATTTTATAATACGTGACAAGGTTTCTGGAGCCATTCTCAAATAAGAGGCAATATATTTATGTGGTATTTCTTGAAAAAGCTGAGGACTTCTTTCTAAGACTCTTCTGTATCGTTCATCAGGGGATGAAGTGAGTATATCACGTTCTCTTTCCATTTGCTGGTATATAAGTTCTCCCAGTACAGTGCGCCAAAGACTACTGTTTTCAGGTGAATTTTCTATGAAATGAAGAAATGCCTCTTTGCCAACTACCTTTAGCTTCGTTTTTTTTAGTGCTTGAATGTAGAGGTCAGATGGTCTGTTGGTAATAAACGAATCGAGTGCCGCAATTATATTGTTTCGATAACCCAACCGAATGGTATGTTCTTCTGTCTCATCGATAACAAAAATGCGCAAGCTACCATTCACTATAAAATAAATGTTGCTATCTATACTATTCCCTTCCTTTACATATTCATTTCTGTTTACTGATAACGTACGTTCCCATATTCCCAGGTTTTCCATTTTTTCTATAAGTATTTGGGCAGCGTTCATTTTTTTCTAAAGGGGTGATTGATATTTTTAAAATGGTCGGAATGGGGTAGTTTATTCGCGTTTAACAATCATGTAATAGTCGTTTTCTAAGGGGAGATAACCTAAATCGTAAACAAAATAATAGGTCGTTCCTTTTTTTGTAGTGTAAAGATTGGTGATAAAATCAAAATCGAAGCCTTTGTCGAGCAAGCGAGTACGCGTTGTTCGTGTTTTACCCTCTTTCAGCTGAAAACTATCAAGCACGCGGTAGTTTTTTCTCAAGCGGTTGTTGATATTGCGGATGAGATTCTTACTGTCTTTGTTGACTTTATTATTGTAGGCATTGCGACAGTAGTCGGAACAGTACTTTTTGTCGACCCGACCCTTGATTTTCTCCCCACATTCCAAACATTCTTTTTCCAAATTAGAGCTGTCTTTTATAGTTAAATTTTACTTCCTCTTTTATTTCATCTGCCTGTTCGATCAATGCATAAATATTGATTTCGGTATTGCTAATTTTTTCAAAGGTAAAACCATCGAAATAAATCCGGTTGTCTTCTCTTTTGACGAATTTGAAACGTTGCACCTCCTCTTTTTCTTCCCATCCTTTTAAGTCGCTTCCAAAATGTTTAAGCTCAAAAACCAAGGTTTCACCAACTTGCCGTATATGTCCCAGTTCATAGAATGCTACTGCATTGTCGACAACGAGTTTAAAAGAAAATAGCATTGAATTACCTAAAGGCGGACCCCAAATTTCTTCTGTAATGCCACCAAAAGCTTCACCTATCCAATGGCCTTCCATCCACGCAATTTCAGATAAATTCATTTTAGGGACGATGCTTCCTTCTTCGTAAACAACTGTATTTTGTGCATGAGTACCGATACAAACTAGTAAACAAAGGGATAAATAATGATTCATTGCAACGAATTTATACACAACAAGTTACAAATTATCCGATTACAAACGACTAGGATTTTCGACTGTAAATTCAATTTGATGATTGCACGGAATCGATTGAACGGTACAAATTTCGCATGACTTTGATTTTTTGACTGTCTTCGGCGACGGCGTTGGTGGTGAACATCATTACTCCACTCGATGGATAAGTGAGACCGCCCTTCAAAACCGTCGAGAATTCTTTGGCCGATATGATATGTGGATCATTATGTGCCTGAACAATCGGCCAGACCTTCGGCGAGGTATCATTTTCGATAGTTAACCTGTCGCACAACCAAGCGACATTTTCGGCTACCCAGGTTGGTTTCCGTTCCATTCTTCCATGATAGACCATTGGGGAAAATACGTCGACCGTCTGCTTTAGAAGGTCATAATCTAACCCGAGAATACGGCGTCGGGCTTGATTGAACTCTGCATCGGTCCATGGACAATGGTATAGCCCCAAAAGGGCATTGGGTCTCATTTCTGCGAGAATACCTTTAATTTCTTTTGCCCACGAAGCAATCACTTGACATCGCCATTCGCGCCATTCTTTTTCCTTATTCTCAAGAATCCATTGGGCTTTTTTCGCAGCGGTACCCTCTGGAAGTTGAATGCCGAAATCTTCTGAGAAGGTTATTAAGCAACTATCTGAAAAACAGGTTTCGGGAAGTATAGGTTCGGGGTCTTCAAATTGGGCGTGCCAATGTACGTAGTCCATCCAAACACCATCGAGGTCAAATGCTATCAACAATTGACGCAATTGGTTCATACGGTAGTTTCGAAAACCGACATCGGTCGGGCATACGCCCATAAACCAAGTAGCGGCCTTCACCTTTTCTCCTTTTTCATTTATAGCCCAAGCTTCGGGGTGTTCGTCCACATAGTTTTTTCCGTTTAAGGTCGCAAATTCAGCAAATACCAAGGCACCTTCAGCTTTGGCACGATTGATCATTTCACGGGTCAAAGCGCCACTATGTACAAAAATAGAATTGACACCAAGCGATTTCAAATTATGGCCTTTTTCCCATAACGGTTTTGGGTTGCCGTAAACTCCCCTGATTTCAATTGTTTTTTCTACTTCTTGCGAGAAGAGCTGTGTTGACGGACCAATACCGAAAAAGAGAAGAACTAAAACTAAGGCGATGCGTTCCATTTTTACTACTGATTATTGTTCTATGATAATATCGTATTTCTGAAGCAGACCTACAACTCCCGGGGTGGCGAATAAGGCTTTTTTCACTCGATTACTTTCAGGGTCTAAGGCATAATTATAAGCCGTTCTAAAATCGGCCCTTTCCAAAAGACTGTTCTGAAAAATAGCGCCTTTAAGATTACATTGATCAAACTGGCACCCGCTTAAATCAGTTTCGGTAAAATCAACACTTTCAAGTTTAGAGGCTATAAAACGGGTGTCTTTAATTTTTAAATGATAGAAAGAGGCAAAGTTAAGTATACAATTTTCGAAAGTGAATGACATGAAAAAAGAATTGCAATCTGAAAATTTGACGCCTACCAGCTTAGATTCTTTGAAGTGGCAATCTTTGAAAATGGTATTGGTGGTATTGGTATTACTCAGGTTGCACGCTATAAATGTACATTCCATAAAATGTTGGTTGGCAAGATCCCCTTCGGCAAAATTGCAACGTTCGAAAATACAGTTCTCGTATTCAGCCTTGGGAAGCCGATGCTTGAGGTAATTAAAATCTTTATAAGTTTTGTCGGTAATAAAAGGGTGCTGCATTTTCTTTCTTTTTTCAAGTCTCTGTTATTTCTCTTTTTGAAATACGGTAGGTATATCTGGAGGAATTCGGAGTAGAATTTTATTGGCTTTAAGAACAGGTTCTTTGAATTCCAAGTACGGGAATCCTCCTGAATTTTCCCTAATCTAGCATTTTACATTGTTTTACTGAATTATAAATCGTCGGGTTCGATATGAATCAAGACATGACCTAAGTTAGGTATTTCCTTTTTAAGGGTGTTCTGAAGTTTGTGAGCTAAATCATGTCCTTGGGTTACCGATATTTGTCCGTCGACCATGGCGTGTAGGTCCACATGGTAATACATACCTGCTTTACGTATATAACACTTTTCGGTGCCCAAGATTCCATCGACTTGTATAGCGACGGCCCTGATTTCTTCAATGAGGTCGTCATAGACATGCTCGTCCATAATCTCACCCAAAGCAGGCCTGAATATTAAATAACTGTTGTATAATATAAAGCCAGATGCCAAAAGTGCCGCCCAGTCGTCTGCCGTTTCGTAGCCTTTGCCAAAAATTACGGCAATAGAGATTCCAATGAAGGCTGTAACCGAAGTAATGGCATCGCTGCGATGGTGCCAGGCATCTGCTTTTAGTGATGTACTGTTCGTTTCTGCCCCTTTTTGAACTACGATGCGATATGATATTTCCTTCCAAATAATGATTGCACCAAGCACTAGTAAGGTCCAAGGTTTAGGTGTTTTATGGGGAATTCGTATATGTTGAATACTTTCATAGGCAATAATTGTCGCCGAGGTGACCAGAAAAGCGACCACTAGGAAAGTGATGAGCGGTTCTATTTTTCCATGCCCATACGGGTGGTTTTCATCTGCGGGCCGCTTGGCGTATTTTAATCCGAAGAGTACCAATAGGGAAGCGAAAATATCGGTGGTAGATTCAATGGCGTCGGCAATAAGTGCGTATGAATTTCCGAAAAAGCCAGCTAGGCCCTTGACCAGGGCCAACCCCATATTACCTATAATACTGAAATAGGTGGTGCGAATAGCAATCTGCGCATTGGTCTTTGTTTTCTTTGTCAACTAGCTTAAGATTTCTTTTTAGATTGTTTCTTGGCAGTTGCTTTATCAATGTTCTCGCTCACCCTGAATTTGACGATTTTGGCAATTAATTCCAATGGCATGGGTTTATCTATCGGGAACTGAACCGACCCTTTTCCCGTTGTGTAGCCCGAAAGCTCTTTAGTAAAAGCATTGTTTCCCGAAGGAAGTGCATAGAAACCGATATGGTTTTTAAATGCGGCGAAATGCACCAAAATACCATGAAGTTTGAAGGTAGGTACAGCATAGCTGATGGTTTCCTCGGCCTCCGGTGCCGCTTTTTTGATGGTGTGGCGCACTAGTTGCAAAATTTCCTGTATTTCTTTGGGGAAACCTTGTATATATTCATCCACACCATTTTTTACGTTTTTCATAGGAGTCAAGTAATAGCACTATTTTGACTTTCTTATAATTTTACCAGCTTCAAAGTCCTTGTTATATGCGGTAATTTCGTTTTTATCGTGTTGTATCCATGGGCCTTTTATGTTATTCTTAAAATTCCCCACTTGCCAAAGCTGGTCCGTTTTACGATAGAATTTCCATTCCCCATTCATTTGTTCATTTTAAAAGGACATCTGGCTTTTAAATACCCATTTTCGAAAAAGTAAGTGAAGTTATTATTCAATAACTCGTGGTTTTTTCGCCCGTTGGAAAATTATTTTTCGCTCCACATACATTGGAATAAAGAGGTCAAGGGTTTTCCGTATAGGCCTTGAAATTATCCAAGATAGCCTGCCATCCAGAGCGTTGCATAGCTACCGGATTCTCGGTTTCGGGTTCAAAGGCTTCGACAACTTCCGTTATACCTTCTTTTTCAGAAAAGGTAACGACAACCTTTCGGTTATCACCAAGGGTATAGGCAATACGCTTATGAGGTACTACCTCGTCATAAGTGCCCTCGAAGTCAAAACCAAAACTACCGTCTTTGGCTTCCATTCGTGAGGTAAATTTACCTCCGACCCGAAGGTCGTTATCTGCGGTTATTGTGTGCCAATCTTCAGAAGCTGTATTCCATTTGACAATATGCGAGGGGCCTGTCCAATAGTCCCAAACTTTATGTATGGGAGCGATAATTGATGCCTTTATTGTAACCTGGTCCATTTTCTTAAAATTCTGGGCTTCTCTAAATTAAGGCAAAAAAATAATATGGCAAATGGTTAAGCTAGGATTATAATGCATGGTAAATAATGCCGTCGATCCATTTCCGCAACGGCGGAACCCCCTCTTTCCCTAAAGAGGGGGGCAAAAGCTGCTTTCATTCTTTGATCAACTAGTTATGGCCTAGATCACAACTGCATTTGGGAAGTGTAAAACTTTGTGATGACTCATGCCATTTAAAAGCTGCATTATATCGATTGTTTTCCCACCAGAATTTAGTGCGTTCCTTGTCGGTATTCCCAATTTCGTTCATTGAGTCGGTATCAAAAAGACGGCCGTTGACCATGGTGTATTTCACGGTTTCGGTATTTCTAATATCCTCCAAGGGATTTTTGTCGAGCACAATCAGATCGGCCAGTTTGCCTTCCTTTAATGATCCGATGTCATTGCCCGCTCCAATATATTGCGCGCCGTTAAGGGTGGCGGCACGTAAGGCCTCCATATTGCTCATTCCTCCTTGTTGTAGCATCCATAGTTCCCAATGGGCGCCGAGGCCTTGCAACTGTCCGTGACCACCAAGGTTTACTTTTACCCCTTCATCTGCCAAAGCTTTTGTTGTCTTACTGACTAAAATATGGCCATTTTCGTATTCTTCGTCAGGCACCATGGTGCGATGCCTTGAACGTGCGTCAACTATAGCACGAGGCGTATATTTTAAGAGTTTTTCGTTTTCCCAAACCTGATCTTTTTGGTAGAAATAGTACTCGCCGTTCATACCGCCATAGTTGACGATAAGGGTAGGGGTATAGCCCGTTTTACTGGTTTTCCAAAGTTCTTTGACATCTTTATAGACCGGTGCTACAGGAATATTATGTTCAATACCGGTATGCCCGTCCATAATCATACTCATGTTGGTGAAGAAGGTAGAACCTCCTTCGGGAACTACGTTCATTTCCATTTCCCGGGCGGCCTGTAAAATCTGCTGGCGTTGTTCGCGACGGGGTTGATTATAGCTTTTTACCGATTTGGCACCGAAAGCTTTTGTTCTTTTGATGGAAGAACGGGCGTCATCCAAATTATTGACCACCGCCTTGAAATCCCCATCGGCACCATAGAGGATAAACCCCGTGGAATAAATCCGCGGTCCGACCATGTCACCACTCTTGACCAATTCTGACATTGTAAACACCGTTTCGGTATTGGCAGAGGGGTCGTGTGCCGTGGTTACCCCAAAAGCCAAATTGGTGTACAAAGGCCAATGCTTTTGAGTGGTCAATCCGTATCGAAAGGCACCTAAATGGGCATGGGCGTCGACAATGCCGGGCATAATAGTCTTGCCTTTGAGGTCATAGACTTTGGCATTTTTTGGAACGGTAACCGATGCAGTAGCACCGATTTTTTCGATCCGATTGCCCTTGACGATCAGCGTACCTTCTTCAATGACTTCGTCGCCCTCCATGGTAATTATACGGGCATTGGTAAAGGCGATAATTCCTTGAGGTGTGTCAGTAGTAATCTTCAAATTTATTTTGATGCCTGTGCTATCGGGTTTGGCTACCTTTTCGGGGGAGCCGGGCAAGAAGGTAAAACGATCTTTGATATCGTTGGTAAAGTATTCGTCGCCCAATGTCCAATGTACTTTGTTACTGTCTTTCGACCAATGGATGTTGATGCCCGCGTCTTTTGCAATTTGCGAGACGGGTACAGATTTCGATTTGTCATCGAGGTCGATTTCGGTTCCGTTCAAGACCAAGGGCGCGATATAGGCCTTATGCAAATGCGTAAAGGCAATCCATTGGTTATTAGGGCTGGGAACAAGACGGTTGGCATATTTTGATTTGATATGGGTCCTTTTATCCTTTCCGTTACCATCGACGGAAACCAAGGTTTTGGTCAAATCGCCAAAATAGGTGCCTCCGGTCTGGTAGAAAATGCGATTGCCATCTTTGCTGAAAGTTGGGTATTCCCCCTTTTCAGAAATCAATTTTACATTGGTCCCCGTTGATGACATCGTATAAATACCAGGGTTTTTGGTAAAAGTTGTTCCTTGGTCGTTGTTGCCGTCTTCCTTTCGAAATATTATTTGGGTTTGTGAAGGATTATAGGCGGGTGTTCTGTAGATTCCTTTTTCAGCGGTGAGCTTTTTGGGTGTTCCTCCGGAAGCCGATACCGTAGAAATGCTTCCTAAATTTTCGTCGTTCCAACTAACATAAACAATTTGTTTTCCGTCGGGAGCGAAATTGGGTTCGAATTCAAAATTGGTAGACTGTGTCAAGCGCTTAGGTGTGCCATTGGGCAGTTTTTTGCTCCAGAGATGCCCTAGTGCACTAAAAACAAGAGTTTTTCCATCAGGGGAAGTGACCGCATGCCGAATCACTTTAGACGTGAAAGCTTCCGGGGCAACCGGACTTTCAATATGAAGGGTTTCCGCTATCTTGATGTTGGCATCGACGGTAAAGGGTATGGGCGTCACCTTGAGGTTCTCAATATCTATTTTCTGTATTTTTCCTCCAGACCAAAAAACCAGTTCTTTATTATTGGGCATCCAATTGAAATTGGCATACACCCCAAAAATAGCCCAAGCTTCTTGCTGGTCTTTGTTCAATTGGTCATAAACGGGCCATTCTTCCCCCGTTTCAAGATCATGTAGGTAAAGCACCGATTTGGTGCGTAGCCGTTTGACAAAAGCCAGTTTTTTGCCATCGGGAGATACTTGTGGCCTGGCAGCGCCTCCAGGGCCACCGGTAATCTTCCTGGTTTCACCTGTTTCGAAATCGTATCTTTTGATAGCATAGATTTGTTTGTTGGGGTCTTTGTTGTATTGAAACGAACCTCCGGGATATACATCTTCACTGTAATACAAGTACTTGCCATCGGGGGAAACGTTGGGTTCATTGACATCTTGTTGGTCGTTTTTTCTTTTGGTCAATTGTAGTCCCGTACCGCCACTGATATGGTATTGCCACATTTCACCGGCACCCAGGGAACGGCCTGAAGTAAAGTGTTTGCGCGCCACAAGGTAATTGCCGTCGGGCATCCAAGTGGCATTGTTCAATAATCGAAAGTCTTCTTTGGTAAGTTGCTTGGCATCGCTACCGTTGATGTTCATCATCCAAATATTATCGCCTCCACCGGCATCACTGGTAAAAGAAATGTGCTTTCCATCGGGACTAAAACGAGGTTGTACCTCAAAAGGAATTCCCGTACGTAATGGCGTAGCTTTGCCACCTGAAATAGGAAGGCTATAAATGTCGCCCAGCAAATCGAAAACGATGGTTTTTCCATCCGGACTCACATCAAGATTCATCCAAGTGCCTTCATCGGTCGTGAACGTATGGTCTTTATAGTTAAAATCACCTTGGGGATTAGCGACATCCCATTTACCCCCCGTTGTATCTTTTGAGTCTTTTTTGTCGTCTTGTGCCGAAAGTTGTAAGGCTATTAAAAGTAGCGCTACAAAAACTAAAGTTCTTTTCATTGGTGGTCTTGTTTTGAAAGGGTCAAAGATACTGAAATCTTGGGAGTGTGATGCGTTGGCGATGTGCATGTAAAGACGGCTTCTCACGAAGCCTGATGTATTATTTATGGGAACTTGAAGTTATGCGACGGCGAAGCAAACCGTTGAGATGAGAGCATCCCCTGTTCTTTAGGCCGGGTTATGTTCGTTTGACAGCGTATTACAAACGAAAATTTTATGGTCTGCCTACTACGAGACCCGCATTTCGGCAGTTCGAGAGTGGCGTGAGAGGTGTACCGTGGGCTTTATGGTTCATGATGCTGCACTTGATTGGCTGTAATGTTTTTAATTCCATATTTCTGGCCGATTAATTTTCATTGCTCTTAAATATGATAGGAATTGACCTGCGTGAACAGATTCATGATATCCTATTCGCAATAAATATTTTCCGAGGTTTTTCTTTTCTCCATTTCCTGGGTGAACGATTTCGGTTTCATGTAATTCCGTATCTGAAAATTGTCGAACGCTTTCCAAAAATTTTTTTCTATAAGGTTCGGCAAATTCAAGTTCATCAGTTACGCTAATAAATGGTCGGTTTTTCCAAGGCGTTTTGTAATTTGTCATATCTCCTTGGTTGATAATAATATTCCATCCATAATCGGCTTCCAATACGTGTCTGATCATTTCCACCGCGGTCATTGCTTTTTCGTCAGGCTTCCAATCAAAACAGTTTTTTGGAAGTCCCTTCCAAAGTTCTATACTTTTTCTTCTTATTTCAATAAAATATATAACTATGAATTCTGATTGGGTCATTTTCTTTGTTTCGAGAATGTCGTTTCACATTATGGCCAACTAAGGAATAAAAATAATACTCTATTTAAAAATACAATTTCTATTTTAATGTATATAGATGCCCTAATTAAGGGAAACTATATATCACTCTACACTAAGCCATGAATAAGATTAAAAAACTTAATTTTTGGTTTGTGATGTGTCATTTGACTTTTGTTCTTTACTTAAGGCAATTATATTTAACAAGGAATCAATCTTTTTGGTACGAGAAGCGTACAGAAGTTTTAAAGAAGAGTGTTCAAGTTCTAAAGAGTCAAGTTGAGATTTTAAAATCAGATTGTCCGACTTTAGATTGTTGTTTGAAAAATATTGATACACTCCAAATAATCCAAAAAGATAGAATAAAACCAAATATACGATCTGGTAAGTAGTGAAACGACGAGGCTTTAATGATTTTAAATAAGAATCTAGATTTTTGTATTTTTCGCCTTCCGCAGTTAGATGGCAATCACCACCTATGAATATTATTAATCCATAGGGTGTGGCTAATTTATTCCACGCTTTCCGAACTACTTCTTTATTTGCATTTTTAATGTTGTACAGGTCGCTAAACGGCACATTTTTTCTTGATTTGACTATATCAAAAATTTCTGCCGCCACTTGGTCAATGTCTTTCATTTGGTTAAATTATTTAGAATTAAATTACACTAAATATTTGGTATAATTAAGCACCGTATCTGATGTATCAAAATGATGCAACGACTATGAACCAAGATTTTAATTCGGTACTAGAACTGATACAAGCCTTTCCGCAACGCTCATTGATAAGAGGATAGCGTTTTACGCTCTGGTTGCCTGAATTAGCGGGGGACTAACCAAGATTCGTGATTCCCTAAAAAAAAGACCTCTCCCGTCTATCCTAAAATTACTTTCCCTTTTTGTCCCATAATGTATATAGATGCCTAATTAAGGGCGGCAAAGGCGTTTTTAAACGACTACAAACGTTTACAAACGAAAGTAATTATTTCCTAACCGAATCTTTTTTGAAGTCCGTTTTATGTTTGCAGTGTCGAATCAAGGAGGTTCGATAGTATTAACTGTTTAACATTAAAACTCTTTATTATGAATGCACTTAGAAACAAAGTACAGTTGATTGGACACTTGGGCAACGACCCGGAAATCGTAAACTTGGATGGTGGTAACAAGCTCGCCAAATTTTCCATCGCTACCAGCGAAAGTTATAAGAATGCGAAAGGTGAAAAAGTAGAAGATACCCAATGGCATAATGTGGTTGCCTGGGGCAAAACGGCCGATATTATAGAAAACTTTTTGGTCAAAGGGAAACAGGTAGCCGTAGAGGGAAAATTGACACACCGTTCGTATGAAACCAAAGAAGGCGAAAAACGTTATATCACGGAAGTACGTTGTAACGAACTTTTGATGTTGGGGAAGTAATATTCCCATGAACTTGATGAAGCGACCTGTTGAATTGGAAAAGCAAATTCAACAGGTCGCTTCACTGCGTTCGCAATGTCGTTTTTGCGAGGAGCCGTACGAATTGTTAAATGGGGAACTGCAATATTTGGCGACGAAGCAAACTGTCGAAGTCGCAGATAATTTCAACGGATTGCTGCGCTGCGTTCGCAATGTTGTTTTTGCGAGGAGCCGTACGCATTGTGTTATGGGAACTGCAATTTACCGCGACGAAGCAAACCGTCGAAGTCGCAGGTAATTTCAACGGATTGCTTCGCTACGCTCGCAATGTCGTCATGAATTTACTTCGTTGCTCCCGTATTATAAAACACCAAAGATGAAAAGGTCATTCGTTTATCTACTAACCAATAAGAACAATACCGTAATCTATTGTGGGGTAACCAGTAATTTGATTAAACGGGTTTATCAACATAAGACAAAATATTACAAGGGTTTTACTTCGAGGTATAATTGTGACAAACTCGTGTATTTTGAGGAGTTTAATAGCATGATCCAGGCGATAGCAAGAGAGAAACAATTGAAGGCAGGTAATAGAAAACGAAAGGAACTTTTGATTCAGTCTATAAACCCGCACTGGAACGATTTATCCGAGGGTTGGGTGTTTGTTACTTAGTCGGCATCTCCTTCAGTTGAAGAGTGAATTCAAGGGATTGCCGCGCTGCGCTCGCAATGTCGTTTTTGCGAGAAGCCGTACGAATTGTGTTATGGGAACTGCAATATTTGGCGACGAAGCAAACTGTCGAATACCCAGCACAAATTGAACGGATTGCTTCGGCTCAAAAGGAGCCTCGCAATGGAGTGTCCCCATTCACCTACGGTCAATAACGGTCACGGGTTTACGGCCCAGTTTTGACATCCGTAGTTTTTGAACGGTTTTACTTTCGCAGAATTCAATTTTTGGCGATACCCGTAATTTGGATCGAAAGTGGTCTTTGATGGCCTGTAACAATCGGTCTGTCGGGGTATCGGTCGCGATTTTTATTCCGATTTCATCGGTACCTATGCTGTTGTGGTATATTTCGATAACATGACTTTCCACTTCACTAAAATCATTCAAGAGATTGTCCATTGCCGGTGGGTACAAGGTGGTGCCCTTGTATTTGATCATTTGTTTTTTTCGTCCCACCAATGGGCCCAAGCGTGTCGTGTTGCGACCACAGCTACAGGTTGAAGTATGGGCCACCACCATATCTCCGGTTTTAAATCGCAGCAAGGGCATAGCCTCCACACCGAGTGTGGTAATCGTCAACTCTCCAACCGAACCGATAGCCACTGCATTCTCATTGTCATCCAACACTTCAACGATTATCAGTTCCGGATGCTGGTGTCCGCCTTGTTGGGCGCTACACTCGGTAAAGGCCGTGCTCATTTCGGTAGACGCGTAGGTGGAATACAGTTTGATATCCCAAGCCGATTTTATTTTATTTGCTAAAATATTGAGTGAGAAATCTTGATTGCGTAACGATTCCCCGATACAAATAGCTCCTTTTATTCCAGAAGTGTTTACATCAATTCCATGTTGTTCGGCATATTGGATGAGTTTTAACAAAAAGGAGGGAACCACGATTAGGTATGTAGGTTTGAATTTGAGAATGGTATCCCATTGCAGCTCGGGTATACCGGCCCCAACACGGATAATGCCCGCACCCAGTTTTCGTGCGCCTAGAAAATAGGCTAGTCCCGCCATAAAACGCCGATCCAAGGTGGTGGTGAGCTGCAGAATGTCGTCCGGTCCTACTCCTGCACATGCAAAAGAAATGGCTTCGTTATAGGCTAGGCGATCTAAATCGGCATCGGTTTGACCAATGGTTACGGGTTCGCCCAACGTGCCCGAAGTGGTTACAAAATCGACTATTTTTGATTTCGGAACACATAAGAAATCGTCATTGTATTGCTGTAATTGTTCTTTGGAAGTTGTTGGAATCTTGGCCAAATCTTCCAAAGTGTTAATTTGCCGTAAATTGATTTTATGCTCCTTGAATAGGCGTTGGTAGTAGGGCGATTTCTCCTGTAAGTATACCATGAGTTCCTTCAATTTGGCTTCTTGAAAGGCTTTTATGCGTTCTGATGATGCTTTTTCTATTTCAGGAATCATGGATGTAAACGATGTTTTAATTTTTTGATATATTTTTCGACCCTTTTCTGGTCGGGCAACGTAGTAATTTCTTTGGTATTTGCTCGTTCAAAGGCGTTCAGAGCGGCAGTGTAATACCCTTTTTCATAATAATACCTTCCTATGAGGTAGTACGCCTCCCAGTACTCGGAGTTACTTTTTACCAAAGCATCCAAGGTTTCTGGTAATATACGTTCGCCGGAGGCAATGGCGATACTTATTTTTTCTTTTAGCTTGCGGTAAGTCTGATAATCATCGAACGCTGCACTATATTGAAAAGGGTCTGCGGCAATGTTCATTGCTGCGTTTGCCAAAGTTACTTTGGACGTTT
Organism: uncultured Kriegella sp.; assembly: GCF_963975415.1. Lineage (NCBI taxonomy): Bacteria > Pseudomonadati > Bacteroidota > Flavobacteriia > Flavobacteriales > Flavobacteriaceae > Kriegella > uncultured Kriegella sp. The sequence goes on along the minus strand of NZ_CAXBGN010000010.1, from coordinate 98,144 downwards.
TCTTCTCCGCATCTTGAAAAACCGTATTCAGGTCGTAGGCCACGAATTCACCTAGTTGATAAGGGTTGGCCGAAACCCAGACCTTAAGTTCCTCGGGTTTAAAAACAATACCGTGATGCGCGAGCAATTGGTTCAAAGCTTTTTCGTTACCATAACCGATGGCTTTGTCATTTAATCCTTCTTTATTGCGCAGAATATCAACGGCGGTTTGCGGGGTTACTTTGGTGTTTTCGGTCAAAAGTTCGGCCATACGATCATAGCGATATTGACTATGGCTTTCTAAAATATGGTCTTTGTTTTTTTTATCCTGTGCATAGGCAGTACTCTGAAAATGGTTGGAGCATATCAATTGACTGGAATTTGCAATATCGTATACCCCGAAATTTTCGGGTGATACCTCAATGATGGCTGCTTTTTTATCCTTGGCGCTACCCACAAAAATAGATTCGGAAACAAAGACCTTCCGTTTTTTTGCTATGGCAACGGCCTCTTCTATGGTCGAGGCATATTGCAATATTTCACGGGTTACAATGGAAATCGGTGTTTTGGCGGCCGTCGGGAATTTTGATTTTCCGGCATTGATCGTAACGGTCAAGCCTTGGTCGTTCATTCCTGAAACCACGCCAATCATACCGCCCCAAGTAACCGACATAAATTTATGCCCTTCTTCTGGATTGATAAAGGCGATGATTTTTTCTTTGGCAAATTCATCTCCGGCATAAAAATCAAAATTCCGGCCAACGATAAGTTGGCCGTCCGGTGTTTTATTGCCCCATACCGCGAAAGAAGTACAACCTACCAAAGCTAAATCTTGAAGGGCATGGCCAATATCATGAGCACTGTGCAAATAAAGTATTCTGGGGTAAGCATCGGCAATATGGTCATAAGAATCGGAAGCATATTGAGAAATCCCGTAAATTTCCGTTTTATATTCATTGTCGATATTCAAGTACATTTTTCGGTTAAACCAGGCCAAAAATTTGCATAGCAGGTATTGCTTGGTTTTCGAAGGAACCATTTCATCTACTTTGGTAAGTAAGGCGTCTTCCTGTTTATGAAAAAGCTCTTGTGTTAGGCTTCCAGTGGTGAGACCAATTTGTAAAGGGTTTCCTTCGACATATAATTCCCAAAGACCCTGCTTGTTTTGGGTGAGCCGACCGTGTTCGGAAACATATATCGAATCTGAAATTTTGATTCGTTGAGGTGTTTTCGCACTATATTGGTCAATATCGGGGATAGTTTTCAATGACTTGGCGACACCACAAGAGACCAATAACAGAAGTAATGGCAAAAAATTTAAGATACGTGGTGTTTTAGCAGTTATAAACATTATCCCTTTAGATTCCCGAATTTTTTATTGGTACGGCGTATCATTCCACTTTCTTTGAAATCGACCCATTTTTGCCCCATAGTTTTTCGCATAATATTCTCAAAATGACGCATAAAGAATACATTGCCGGCTGTTTTTAACAAGCGTCCCGGTTTTGTTGGAAGCGCCCTTAATGTAATCGAAAATCCACCGTTTAGGTATTTTATAAAGTGCCAGTATCCGCTTGGCATGTAAAGTGCATCGCCATGGTTCATTTCGACTTGTATACCCGTTACATGTTTTAACGCTGGATATTTTTCGAAATCAGGATTATCCATATCTATGGTTTCCAAATTATGAACCGAAAAAGGAACCTTATAAAGGTATTTTGATTGTTCAGGATTAAAAAGCGTTACGCTTTTAGTTCCATGAAAATGGAAATGCATCAAATCGGCAAGATCCATATCATAATGCGCCAATACCTTTGATCCACCACCACCAAAGAACATAACTGGTAGTTTTTTAAAGAATTTCAAACCGATATCAGGATACTCGAAATCTTTGGCAAGTTCGGGCATGTGTTCGAGGATGTTGTAGAAAAAGATACGAAGGTCCGTCGGCTTGGTTTTAAGCAGTGATATGTAATCGTACAATTTCATTTCGGTTGCCGGCGCTGCGGAATTCTGTTTACCTTTAGTAGGTTCGTTGTTGTATAGCGGAACTATTTGCTCTCCCGATAACTGTTGAATATAATCGAGGTTCCATTTTTTATAAGCAGGCCAATCTTTTGTGAGCCCTTGTATTAAAACGGGGCGTTGCGGTTTGTAAAACTCCGAAATGAACGCTTCTTTGGAAATGTTCTGAACTCGTGATATTGGTGTAGTCTTGAATTTTTCCATTAAACGATTGGTTTTTTTTGTGGGGAGGCATTCCCTTCCAGTATTTTATTCAATAAATATTCCCTACCCAAAATTTCAGATGAAGTAACCACTCCGCTGATAGTAACTCCCAAAATACCGTGCATGTTCAAACTTTGACCGGTAAAATATAGATTGCTAATCCGGGTTTTTGGTGAAATAAATGATTTTAGGGGGCTTTTTACGTCTTTGGAGTACCCATACATAGAACCATTGTTGCAGCCGATATAATCACGATACGATAGGGGAGTAGAGGTATAAATCGATTGTATACAATCGCGGATATTCGGAAATTTTTTTTCGAGCTCGGTCAAAAACTGTTCGATTTTGGCTTTTTTGAACTCATCGTAGGTCTGTCCCCGGTCATTTTTATGGGCGACCGTATTAAAGGTGTTTGCCCATGGTGCTACCTCTTCATAACGCATATAAGTTATTGCGGTCAATTGATCTGCCCAGTTATTTGTATTTTTTTTGACCCCCATAGATACCATATAGCTTTCAGGCCAACTTTGTTGGGTATAACTGTGGCTGTCCCATACCTTGGTGTGGTCTTTAAAGTGGTAATAGTTTTTGTTGAGGTAAGGAAAAGTTTTAGGTTTTAATACGATGTGCAGGCTAAAAGCCGAAATGGTACTTTCGATTTGGTCTACCCTTTTTGCATACGATTTACGAAATTTTTCTTCGCCTACTAATTTTAGGGTGAGCTTAGGTTCAATATTGCTGATAAAAAGCTTTCCATTTATTTGTTTTTCTTTTTTGGTAGTTACCGAAGTAATCTTTTTATCTTCATAACCGAATTTTACTACTTCTTGATGTTTATAGGCCTCACCGCCGTTCTCTTTCAGCTTGCGAACGAGCAATTTTGAAATTTGACTTCCACCGTTTACACAACGATACGAACTTTCAATATATGAATTGACCGATAACGCGTGCACGTAAAAGGGCGTTTTATCGGCTTCCCCTGCGTATAATAGGTTGGAACCCGCTAAAACGGCCTGTAATTTCGTGTTGCTCGTAAAAGAGTTGATATGCTCGCGGGCCGATAGCTGAAAAAGTTCCTCCTCGTCGTAATAGGGTTTTCCTAATTTAAGGTTGTATAAGGGAAATTTATCACAGGTTTTTTGCATGGCCTCACAATACTTTTGAATGCTTTTGGCTTCTTCTGGAAATTGGGTGATAAGTGAGGCTGCAAAGTTTTTATAGCCCTGAGCATGTTTGTATTCATTTTGGTCACCGTCGAAAGTGATGATATCGTATCCATTCTCATCCATCTTCTTAAGGATGAGATCATCGTAAATTTCTAAATAGCGGAAATAACGATACAAATTTTGACCTTCCGAGAGTCCCCCGATATAATGCACTCCAGTGTCAAAAATAGATTTTTCGCGTACAAAGGTCTGTAGGTTTCCGCCGTACTGATTGTTTTTTTCCAATACACAGACACTGAGCCCTTCTTTTGCAAGAATGTTGGCTGCAACTAGCCCCCCTAAGCCACTACCAACCACTACTACGTCGTACATCTCTTTCATGTCTGTGCTTCCTTATCTCGCTTTAGAATAGTAAAATTATCATTTTGGTTCACTATAGCGAAACCTATTGGGGCTATATTTTCTGGTCTTCTGGTCTTAATCGTTTTCAATACGATTAATATAAGAATTTCATTGCTTATTTCGGAAGTCAACATACTACTCTGGCTGAAATCGAGTTCAACAATAAGAATTTCAGCCTTTGTGGCTAGAGCTTTTTCTATAGTGTCGACAATATGAAGGTTACTATAGTTGCTAGTGATATAGCTGTTTTTGACGATGTTTCTGTTATATATATCTTCAATATAAGTAGTTATTCTGCGGTCATTGGAATCTAATACTAATAAAAAATCAAATTGGCCTTGTGTGTTTGAAAGGTGCGCAATATGCGCCTTTTTGGGGATATAGTCCAATAATTCTTTGTATACCGATTTGTGCTGATACAGGTCTTTTTTAACGGTGGTGTGTAATAGATCTCCCTTATACCGATAATCTTCCAAAACCAATGGATAAAAATAGGTCTCGTGTTCGATTTCATTTCTTAGCTGTTGAAATTCATCTTTGAAATGCGCCCCAATTTTTTTGGTGCGCTCACGGTATCCAACTCCGAATGTACTGTCATTCGCAGAAATTTTCTTTAATAGTTTTAAGGTAATGCTACCGTCTTTAATGATAAAGGTTCCCTTAGGAAGTACTTCCGAATTTCCGTGGATAAGTACAGGTAAAATGTCGAGCTGAAATTGCTCGGCAAGAAAAAAAGCCCCTTTATGAAAGCGTTTTATTTTGTTTGTTTTGGAGCGAGTACCTTCAGGAAAGGTGATGAGCGAATAGCCTTGGGCCACCTTCTTTCGAAGGTGTTCAACGCCTTCTTCCAAACCGCTTGATACGGGATAGAACCCCGCTGCCTGAACGGCTTTGCCGAAAATTGGGGAGTTGTAGACCCAATCGTTTACCAAGAATATGATTTTGGGGTGCAACATTCCTATGGCCAAAATGTCTAAAAATGAAGTATGGTTGGCAATAATCATCACAGGCTTGTCAAAGGTTTCGTTGTGTGTGTTGATTATTTTTTTCTTAACAAAAGGGTTGGTGTATAGTACCGACCCCATTAATTTAGAAATGGATTTATGAAACCATGCCATTTTTATTTTTTTGCTTATGGGAATGATTCGAAGCAGCACACCGAATACGGAAAGTACTACCCCCCCCAAACCATAATATGTAAAGGAAAGTACGGAATGCACAAATAACCGGAAGCTAATGGGCCTTTTATAACGGCTGCCCACAAATAGTCGAAACAATTGGGGTTGTACGGTAAAGGCGACAAAAGCTGCCGATAGAATGCCGATCAAGGAGACCAAAGAAATAGAGTATAGCGCTGGATGTTTTGCGAAAATGAGCACGCCCACACCTAAAATTGTCGTAATGACCGAAAGCACTATTGAAGTTTTGTGCGTGGACAATGTTTTTTCCCCGGTACGAAGTTCCATGAGTAGGCCATTGGTTATGAATATACTGTAATCGATGCCCAAACCGAAGATAAAGGTAGAAATAATGATATTGAAAATATTGAATTGCAAGCCCATGAGCCCCATAACCCCAAGCGTTAAAAACCAGGTTAAAAAGATGGGGACACTCGTAACCAAAGTCAAAGAAAAACTACGATAGAACAGCAATAAAAGAATTAGAATCGCAAGAATGGAATAACCTATTAGGTGGTTGAAATCATTTTTTAGCGTACCTAAGAACGTTTCATTCATACCTTGACGGTCAATGACCAAGGTTTGGGGTGCTTTATCCAGCGCATTGTGTATTGCGGATATTCCGGTGGAATCTGTTTTTATCAAAGAGGTGACCGTGGCGAAACCGTTTGCTGTAGTTACGTAATCATCGATGGAAAAAGCCTTTATACTCTTATAATCGTCGATTTGTAGTGGTTGAAAATGGGTGTTGAGCAAGGCGAAAAAGGGTGAAAATGTATTCGGTTTAAAACCAAGACTTTCCCCACTTGCTACTAGGTTATTTTTAACGGAAGCAGTTGTTTCTGTGTTCCAAAATGTCTTCCATTTACTGATTTTATCCTGCTGTACTTTTTGGGAATGTACTAGAGCGCCGACTGAACTGAAGTTGATAATACTACCCTCGTTTTTTAATTGTTGAAGCACGGTAAAAAGCGTGTCGTTTGTTTGTAGCACTTTTTCCCTGTCATTCCCGTAGGCTGCTATGTAAATTGATTTTGAACCCATATCGGTAAGAGATTCTAGCTGAAGTCTTGCATCGATTAAAGGTTGGGGTTCATAGTTTAATTTAGAAATGTCTTTGTTAAAGGCTACGTGGTTATACGTGAAAATACTTATCAGCAATAAGATACCAAGTAGAGCTAGCCCCCACTTATTTTTATGAAAATTATGCGCGGCAATACGATCTAACAAAGTTTTTGAAATGGATTGCTTTTTAGATACATTATAAACCTGTGGTATAAAAAGAAGGGCAAAAACTGAAGCGCTTATGACACTGACAGCTGCAAAAATTCCCAAATCTTGGAGCGCCTGTGACTGCAAGAACAATAAACACAGGAAGGCAGTAGCTGTAGTCAAACTGCTCATTAAAACAGAAGAGGTAACTTCTTGGTAGAGTTTTTTGATGGAGTCGCCATTTCGAATATGGGTGAGAATATGCAGTGAGTAATCGAGGGTTACCCCGAGAAGTACAGCTCCAATACCCAGTGATATAGCTGATATTTTACCGCGTAGCAGGTATAGCAGCGCAATGGATAAGAGTCCGCCAAAAATTGTAGGTGTAAACAGAATAACGGGGAGGGTCAATTTTTTGTAAAAGAAAACAAGAATAAGAAGCAGTAAGGTTAGGGCAATACCGACCGTAAACTGAATGTCTTTTTTTATTTGTTGGGCATTGGCGGCAGCGATCAAAACAGCCCCGAAATAGTCCCCTTTAACCTTACCGATGTAGGCGTCGTTCAGTTGGTCTTGAAGTCGGTAGAGGTTTTCTACGAACTTTTCATTTTCAGCGGTTTCATTCGAAGCATGAACTGGCGTTATGAAAAGCAAAATATGCTGTTCGTCTTCACTCATCAAAAATCCGTTTTTCAGTATAAAACCATCGCTGACTCCTAATTGCTGCAACTTTCCAAGGGCAATAAGAGAGAGTCCCAAAGGGTCTTTAAGAATCGTTTTTTTGACGACGATACCCGACGGTGAAATGAGGGTCTTGTAATTTTCTTTGGTAATCGCGGCTATGCTATCCTCGGTAATTTTTTGAGCAATCTTTCTGTAATCAGCTGCATCGAGGAAGAGGGGCAAGTTTTTATAAACAAAGTCTAAGGTGCCTGAAATATCACGGTCCGTAACTTGACCCTGTATGTTTTTTAGATAATTGCCGCTATGAGTGTTGAGGCTGTCTATAAATGCAGTGGCGTATTGGGCAAGGTCATCGACAGAACCTGTTTCATCGCGTTGAATGTTTACAATGATCTTGTCAGCAAAATTGGCGGTCTTTAATACCTTTTGGTAGTCGGCATTTTCGGAGTTTATCGGTATCAATTTCGAAATGTCCTCTTCAAATTGAATTTTGGAGCCTACGGATACAAGACCTAAAAGAATGAACAACAACCCAAGTGCACTCCACCACCGATGTGCTGCCATGAAGCGATATGTTGCATAGAAAAACCTACCCATTATTAACGGCTATTCTTTTTCGTTCAAAAATGGATAAAAAGACATATCCTAAAAGACCAATAACGAGCGCTGAAGTCGTTGACAATACAAGGCTTCCGACAATATAAGCCTTTAGGTGTTTAAACACTTCGAAATCTGTAGTAATCTCTTCCATTGTATAAGAGTACTGCTGCCCTAAAACAAACTGCCCCACCTTAGAACTTGCGTATAGCACAAAAGGAATAAACGGTGGAAGACTAATGTTTGAAAAAGCAAAGGCGATGACTTTGTTTAGTTTAAAAAGGATGGCCAAAAAAATCACGATAAGTGTATGAAATCCCCATAAGGGGGAAAGTCCAATAAAAACTCCTAGGGCAATCGACATTGCTTTTTTTCTGGCAGAATCTTGGTTGTGCAGGAAATCTTCATATAAGAATCGTTTGAATCCTTTTTTTCTGAGTTTTCGTAGAAGGTCCCGTGGTTTAATATAAAAGATAGCTAGAATGACCAACCAGGTATTTAAAATACTGATGCGCGTAAAATCGACCAAGGGCCTAAAATGTGACACACGTTCTGATTCGTCATAACTCACCTGAACGGGAATATTTTTCACATCGATGCCATGCCATGCGGCACGTACGATAACTTCTATTTCAAACTCAAACTTCGGTGTATAAAACTTAAGGTCTTTTAATGCAAATAACGGGTATAAGCGGTAGCCGCATTGCGTATCCTTTAACCACTTTCCCGTTTCGAACCAAAACCAAAAGTTGGAAAATTTATTACCGAAACTACTTTTTTTCGGCACTGAAGAGTGTCCCATATTCCGTGCGCCGATGAACAGCACCTGCTTTGAAGGTTCCTCTTTTAGAGCATTTATAAAAATAGGAATGTCTTCGGGAAAATGTTGCCCATCAGAATCAATGGTAATTGCGAATTGATATCCTAGCTGAACTGCTTTTTTAAATCCGATTTTAAGCGCATGGCCTTTGCCTTTATTTTCTTCCAAATGAATTTGTTCCAATAAAGGATAGTCGGCAAGAATCTTTGGAGTTGAATCGGTCGAACCATCGTTGATTACTAAAATATTCGATGTGTAGAACAATACGCCATCGAGCACCTTTTTTAAGGTTTTAGAATTGTTGTAGGTGGGAATGATAACACAACATTCAAGTTGCGTCATAATTTCAGAGTTGGATGGGGTGGTAGTCGGCAAGGTACATCGATTCTAAGACCTACTTCTGGGGAAGATGGCTTAAGTTTCAGCAAAGATACGTAATGGATTTCCTAAAACAATTGCTTTTCAGCCGTATCGAAAAGGGCGGATCCCATTACATAATTTTTAATAAATGTAGTCACTGGTGTCGAAGAAGCACTTTTATAGTTATTTATTAAAAACTGTTTATCCTCTGGTATGTTATCTTTGTAACCGACAATTTTGGGTGAATTTTCTTGAACACTTAATCGAATGCACCGAATCTCTAGATTCTCAGGTTCTTTTTCAACCGCATATTCAATCAGTTCTGCTCCGGTCTTAAAAAAATCTTTTTTATTTTTAATTCCTTTCGCATATTTGGCCATTAATGTTGATACTGCCCCTTTGTAGGCGACAAGTATTTTTTCATCTTCTTTTGTAACATCGACAAGCTGGTTTTGCAATGCATTCGTAATCGCTTCGCTATTGGATGCCTTTGGATAGTTTTTTCGTAATTCCGAAAGGTCGGGAGTTGTCAGCGTAGAAATAAGAAAAACAATAAGTAGGCCTGCGACTTTCATCTAGTTCAAGATTTTAAAAGTAGCGTTCAATTTTAGTGCCAATGTATCCTCAAAAAAGGAAGTGTTTTTAACTTTTATTTGTTTGTCGTCCGTCGTAATGTCCAACTTTAGTACCAAAATGTCATTTTTTTCAGGATTGATGATGGCCATAAACTTTATATTGGAAGACGTAGAGAGGAACAACTCTCTGTCTACCGCTTTTTCGGTAAGTTCTTTAATAATTTGAATCATACAGACTCCTGGCATAACAGGGTTTCCAGGGAAATGACCCTTGAAGATGTCATGCTCTTTATGGAGTTTTACCGTGGCAGTAACACTTTCGTCGCTTTGCTCAAAAGTCTGTACCGTATATAGGTCCTTTATCAACATATTTTAAAATTGTTCGTGTTTATTTTGCACCCAAAGGTAAAGTTTTGAGTCGAACATAATGTTAAAAGCCGACTACGGCTAAAAGTTTAATTTATACAAAGCACCTATTTGTATTACCCGGTTCAACTGGTTTTTTTCGTTGGAATCTCCATAATCACCGTCATCGTTGAAATCTAGGTCTAATAACCCTTGTTTGTAGCGTAGTTCGAGCGCCAACCCGAAATCAAATTCATAGCCAATACCCCCAAAAAGTGAAAAATCGATCGGTGTGACTTCAAAATTATCTCCGTTGGAATTTACCAAACTAATAAAATTGTCGTCAAAATTAAAGTCTAGACTCGGCCCTAGGATAAAATGGAAATGTTGTCCTTGGGTAAAAACCTTATTCGCAACACCGAGGGACACGTAATTAATGTCAATATCTTCGAACCCTTGGGATTTTGATTCACCACCCTGTTTTGAATAGGTAATCTCGGGTTGAAGTGCATAGTTTTCGGTAAACTGTACAGCCAAGGCCACCCCGGCATATAACCCTGGTTTAGTATGCAAGGTCGAATTCAAAACTTTGGCGTTGTTCAGCCCCATTCGCAGTGCCATTTTCGTTTTTCCCTGAGCGAAGACGAAGCCTGATGAAAACAGTATCGCTATGATAATTATTCTTTTCATGTCAAATAGCTTTTAATAGGATGTTCAAATCAAGTTTTTTATGCGATATTTTGATGTTGGTCGCCTTCTTTCGATCTATTCCTGAAAATAGAAATGCCACTTTCTCCTTTCCATTTGCAGTTCTTATGATTTTGTATAATCGTTGTTCTTCTGAATAATAGTAATGCTTTGAATTGTGCAATAGACATTCTGAAATGGTTTCTTGATTTTTCTTAAAACTATTTTTTAAGAAGGGGTTTTCGGTAATCAAGGTTTTAAAGTCTTTCTCTAAGATACGAATCAATATTTTTTTGTCCATATCGGGTACTATATAGTTGACGTTAAAATCATCTGTCAAGAACAAAAAATCAAAAATCGTATTGCCCATTTCTGTAGTGAAAACGACCCTATGCTTGTTTTGGCCAAGTTTTTTTACAATAAGTATGCCACTAAAATTTTTCTTAAAAACGCCGATATCGGCCTTATACACATAGTCCTCGGCGGGGTCTGAAAAATACGGATTGATGTGGGAGGATTTCGTTATTTCCGTCTGTTCAAATTGTTGCCGTTTCGGATACGAGCTACATGAAAGAATGAATACGGAAAGACTAATGAGTAAATACCGCATCTGGCAAAGGGATGTTTACTATTCTATTTGAAAAAATAATTTGTGTATAATCATCTGAGGGTTCAACCATTTTTACCGTTGTCACTTCTCCTTTTTCATTAAAAATGAGATGAAAGACTTTAATGAAATCTGAAAACGCTTGTTCCTTCGGCGCAAAGTGAACTTCGCTTTCGACACCATTTTCGTAGTAGGAAATATTAAATTCCTCCGTATTGAACATGTCGCCCTTTATGCTATTTGTGATCAATTTGTTGAGTTGTTCGAATAACTTGTTGGAACCCAAATCCATATTGCTTTTTTTTCCCTCGTTATTGATATAAAGGGTTTCATCTTTAAATATTAGGGCATATTCAAAGGGAGTCCGGTATTCCCATTTCACCAGATTGGGAGACTTATAACTTAATTTTCCGGTTGATTTTATGTCATTGGATAAAAAATCAAGATGCTTGTATTGAATGAAGTCACTGGTAATAGTTTCAGTGGTAATTGCCAATTCTTTCACTTTGGCTTCTAGGGCTTTGGCCTTGGAAGGATCCATTTTAGTTTGTGCAAGTAGGCTTCCCGTAAACAAAAAAAGTAGTAAAAAACCAAATCCGGGTCGTATTGCAGTCATAGTGATTTCGGATAGGGAGGGTACGTTATGCATAGGGCTTTATGTTAAACAATTGGTCAATCGTTACCGACTGCAAATTCTGCTCTTGTAAAAATAACAATAACTGTTCCAGAACTGCTACGGTCTTTTCGTTCGTGTCATGGAGCAGTACGACATCTCCTTTAGTGATATTCTTGGTGATTTTGTTTAATACCTGTGCTTCGGAGCGTCCAGTCGTGTCCAACGAGCGAATGCTCCAACCAATTGCCAATAATCGTATTGTTTTTAAAGCTTTTCTGATATTCGGATTTGTTACCCCGAAGGCAGGGCGATACAGTTTCATTTCTTTGCCTATGGTTTTTTTAACAAGGGAGTTGGTTTTTTGTAATTCGGCAATTACTTTTTCAGAACTAAAAAAACCAAAATTATTGGGATGGGAATAGGTGTGGTTGCCGATGGTGTGCCCTGCAGCATCGATGTCTTTAAATATTGCTTCGTTGGTTTCGATATTTTCACCGATACAAAAAAAAGTAGCCTTGGCATTATACTGCGCTAAAAGGTGTAATATTTTAGGGGTAAACTTTGGATGGGGGCCGTCATCAAAGGTGAGGGCGATATGGTTTTTTGTGCAGTTTTTATTTGAATGTAAAGCGTCGATATGGTAGTTCCATCGAACATGGAATGAACCGATAACGGTCAGTGTAAACCAAACCAAGGCCAAAATCAGATAGGCCCACCATGGCATATTGTAAAATATACTTCCTATTAAAAGAATAAAAATGATGGCAACTGCAAGCCTATTTATGGTATGGAACCTTAACATCGGTATAATAAGGTGAAACTATGGTTTTCTCCGCGATATTGGTTGTACAGCAATACAGTGTTGATTTGTGTGGTGGTTTCCTTATTTAGTTTTACGATTTCCGGAATCTTTTGCGTCTTTATCATTTTTGCTGCTAGCCAAGTGCCAAAGCCCGATGCGGTATAAAATTCCCCGCAAAGGTGTTTGAAGGCTACTTGAGCGGTGTTTTTGAAAAGACCCTTGCTCAATTCATGGTACCAACTATCAAAAGTGACATCCCCATTGTTGCCCATGACCACAACATCGATATTGCCGACATCTAAATTGTTTTCTTTTAAAAAATCTTCGAGCACTTGGTTCAGATTTTCTTTGGCCAAAGTATTATAGGTCACAATTGCCCCCAATGTCGCATAGGTGTCGTTTTGTTTGGAATTCGACAGCACAAAAAAATTGGCTCCTTCACTAAATATGGCTCCTTCCGTTTTCGATTTTAGAAGTTCTGAAGACTTTATTTTTTCCTTTTTAATGTGGTTTATGAGTCGATGTATTTTAACCGTATGGTCTCCCGATTCATCGACCCCGCCTACCAAAATAGAAGAAGCTTCGTCGTTTTCCAGTTGTAATTGAGCATCTAAAAGCGCCGATTCAAACGAAATGCTGGCGTGTACGTATGTGAAATTATAGCCCTTGCAGCCAAGCCCCAATGCTATTTGTCCGCCAACAGTGTTGTGGGTCGACTGAATAAACGATGTGGGTGTTAAATATTGTTCGTCATTATCGATAAGGGCGCTGACAAATTTTTCAGAATCTACGGTGCAACCAAATCCTGTTCCTGTAATAATAGCATCTACATTTTCCAATTTCGCTTCCTGGAGTGCGATTTTCGAGGCCACCACTCCCATTTTTATTCCTTTAGCCATTCTTCGAGCTGCGGCCGGGGGAATATATTCTTTGTAATTAGGGTCGATAACCGACATTACGGTATCGTCATGGTCAATAAATGCCTCTAGAAACTCTGAATTATCAAAAGTTCTTTGAGCTGAGATGGAAGCTACACTGTTGATATAAACTTTGCTCATGACTTTTTGGAAAAAATGACTGTAGAACAATTGCCTCCGAAACCCAACGAATTGGATAATACCGTGTTCAATTCCTTTTCTTTGGTTTGGGTTTGGGGCACCAGATTAAACTCTTTCATCGGCGTCTCAAAATTGAGATTGGGATAGATGGTGTTGTTTTGAATTGCGAGTACGGCATATACGGCTTCAATACCGCCGGCAGCCGCTAGTGTGTGCCCGGTATAAGGCTTGGTCGAACTGAAATCAGGTATCTTATTTCCAAAAATGCGTAAAAAGGCGCGGCCTTCGGAAAGATCGTTGTTTGAAGTTGCTGTTCCATGGGCGTTGATATAGTCGATGTCTTCGGGGCGCATTTCGGCAACCTTCAAGGCCTTTTCCATGGCAAGGGTCGCCCCGTCACCATTTTCCGAAGAGGCAGTTTGATGGTGAGCATCATTGGCATTTCCGTATCCCTTTACGTAGGCCAATACTTTTTTGTTTCCTGCGCGCACGACTTCTTCTGATTCAAGTACCAAAAATGCAGCGGCTTCACCTAAGTTCAGTCCTTTTCTATTTTCGTCAAAAGGAGTGTTATCGGTATCGGATAAGATCATCAAGGTCTTAAAACCGTTGATGGTGAATTTAGACAAGCAATCGGATCCGCCCACGATAACACGATCCAATTTACCTGATTTTATCAATCTGGCCCCAAACATAATGGCATTGGCCGCTGAAGAACAGGCCGTACTGATCGTGGTGACAAGACTTTGTTCGATTCCCAATTGTTGGGCAATTTTTTGGGTCGAATCACCCGCATGGTGTCCTTCGATATATTTTTGAACAGCTTCGTCTTCCAAATACTGATAAAAATATTTTTCGGTCATGTCCATACCGCCTACACTTGTCGAGGAAACCAAACCCGTGCGGTAATCTTTGATATCGGTAATCTGGGCGTTGGCCACGGCTTGTTTGGCTGCTATAGCACCCAATAACGCCGTTCTTGAGTAGTTGTTTTCTGGTGTTAACCCCAGCTGTTCTTCCAACTGCGCATTTGTCAAATCAATTTCACCTACTTTAATGGCATCTTTATGGATAGTGGTAATCTTGGAAATTTTGGAAACCCCGGTTTTACCCGAAATCAGCGCATTATAATTTTCCTCCACATTGTTTCCAATAGCGGAAATGATACCCATTCCTGTTATGGCGACGCCTTTGTTCATTTTGAGAAACTAAAGTATGCTATTGTGAAAGTACATTTATCGACTATTTAAGGGTTTATTCCGTTGGTACAGGAGAAGAATGACCCAACCCGATAAGGGGAATTGGAAAAATCTAAATTTGGTCGAGAACCGTTCTAACCTCGTACTTCCCGAGAAAAGGACAAGGGAGTAACAAAATGCCGATTATTTTGTTTTGTTGGCCTCAATATAATTGGCCATGGTCTCAATGGATTCGAATATCTTCTTCCCTTCCTTGGGATCTGATAATTTAATACCATAATCCTTATCCAACATTACGATAAGTTCAAGGGCATCGATCGAATCCAGCCCCAATCCATCTCCAAATAACGAATCTGTGTCGGCAATTTCATCCACGGTAACATCCTCGAGGTTCAATTGCTCTATAATTTTTGATTTTAATTCTTGTTTTATATCTCCCATGGTGACTAATATAATCTTTTTATTTCTTCTGTACTATGTATGAAACGCCCTTCCTGTGAAACCAAATATAGAAAGGCCTCGTAGTTTCCCTTGTCAAAATCAATCCATCCGCAGAGTACTTTTTCGGCCTTGTCGCCAGCTAGAATGCTCGTGCTATATTCGAATAAATAATCGGGGTTAAAGGCATCAAAGATAAAAAAACTATTCTCGGAATACAGTTTGTATTTGATGCTAATTTCACCGATGCAAATATTGGGCAAGGTATATACAAATACTGCAGGGCTGGGGTAATATGCCGTGATATCCTGAATAGATTCTTGATGTTTTCGATCCGTGTCCAAGCTTGATGCCCGGTTGGAAAAAACGACGGCAATATTTTCTTTCCTTTCTGGAGATATGTTTTCGTGCTTTAGAAGCACATCGCCCGCCATAAATGCCAGCTTACTCAAATTATCCATTTTAAAAAATTTGGGATAATCGGTGTCGAAATATTGATAAGCCGATTTTATAAATGATTTGAAGGGGTTTTCCCCTTTAAAGAGAAGCGCTCCGTTCAGAGATACTTCATTGTTCTTGATATGGCAATAGGATGTTATTCGGTGGTTGTCTTTCGTCATTTTTTCAATTTTTGAAAGATTATGGCCGCATTACACCCTCCGAACCCTGAAGCTGTCTTTAGAAATGTTTTAAGTTCTTTTTGAACGGTTTTCGTGATGACGTTTATAGGTCTCGATACGCCGAGTTCTTGAAATCCTTTGGATGCGAATAGGGTATTTTGGTGAAGCGAATACATGCCTACAATAGCTTCCAAAAGGCCAGAGGCTCCCAGGGTATGCCCAAAATATCCTTTTAGGCTATTGAGCGGCGTTCCATGTAGGCCCAATCGATCAAAAGCGATGGCTTCCATTTCATCGTTGAAAGGGGTTGCCGTACCGTGGGCCGATATATAATCGATTTCTTCGGAATCTATAGTGGCTTCATCGAGGGCGGATCTTACAGCCCTGTAAAGACCCTCTCCTGTACGTGAAGGACCTGAAATATGGTTGGCATCGTTACAGGATGCATCGCCTAAAATTTTGACGGCTTCCTCCGATAAATGGTCAGCGCTTTTCGTAACCAAAGCACTGGCGGCCACTTCACCAATATTAATACCGGAGCGTGTTTTGCAATAGGGACGGCAGCGAGTAGGGCTTAATGCTTGAAAAGATTGAAAACCCGATAGGGTGAAAGGGGTTACTAGGTCTCCACTGACTATAAAAACATGGTCAAATCGGCCCTGTTGAATAAATCGTTTGGCAATGGCAACGGCTAGAATTCCCGATACACAAGCATTTGAAACTACGATTGGATCTGTTTTAAATCCGAAAAAAGATTGTACAATTTTGCCCAGCTCCCCCAAATATGCCCGGTCTTTATTGAAGGGGCTATCTTCTGAGAGTGCATCGATATTTCCTTTGGTAGTCGAAATAATGAGTCCGACCCTATCGTTCAATTCCAAATCCGATTTTGCGATTACTTTTTCCAAAGAAACCAATAACATTTGCTCTAAACGGGTGTATTCTTGCTTCGGATTTAAAGTTTCGAAAACGGCTCTGGTTTTATCAGCGGGAACAAGGGAAGAATAAAATGGTTCGGGAAGCATTTTAGGATTATCGACCAGTTGTAGTCCTGACAATTCGTTTTTGATATTGATTACTGCTTCCTGCGAATCAAAACCAAAGGATGACACAATGTTGTTATGTGATAGATAGGTGCTATTCATCTAAAAGTCCGACTTTTCGCTTCCAATCTAAAAAGAAATCAGGAATGGTCAAAGACATTTCGCCGCCAAGCTCTACGAAAACTTGGATTGTTTCACCGGTACAGACCAATTGATCTTCAGGATTGAAAATTTCATATCGAAAAACCATTTTAGCGGCTTTGGAATCTACATAGGTAGTTTTGACCGTTGCAACATCACCGTAGCGCAATGGCAATTTGTGTTCGCTGCTACTTTTTACGATCGGGGTAGAGAAGTTGTGGTCTTTTTGGTCTAGGTACGATATTCCATGATGGCGCCCAAAGGCCTCTCGGCCGTCTTCGAAGTACTGAATATAGTTGCCGTGCCAGACGATGCCTAGCGGGTCGGTCTCTACGAAGCGTACCCGTATTTCACTGATATATGTGATTTCTTTATTGGTTTTAGACCGCATTTTTTCGTTCGTTATAGCCAATGGCAATTAGCGTAGTGACTGCAAAAAAGCCGAATAGCAACGCTATTTCGGGTATGATTTCAGAAAATTCACTATGCCGTAAAAATACGTCATAGAAGGCATTTAACCCCCAATTCATGGGAGATATATTCGAAAGCAACTGCATAAACTTGGGCATAACGAATATGGGAACCCAGACCCCGCCCAAGGCGGCCAAAATTACGACCAAGGTGGCTCCAAAAGGTGCCGATTGTTCTTGTGTTCTGGCAATGGTGCCCAATAGTAGTCCCAGTCCTACTGCTGCCAGGCCCGCAAATAAAGCTACTACAAAAAGTAGCGGAAGTCTCCCTGAAACATCCAATTCGGGTAGCCCCATCATCGGGAACAGAAACACCCCGATCAACAACATCAACGCAAATTGCACCAAACAAACACTGGTATAGACCAATGTTTTGCCTCCCAAAACCGTGGCATAGGAAACGGGGTTGGTACGCAGGCGAACAAAGGTACCCTGGTTTTTTTCTTTGACCATATTTATCGATAGGGGCAAAATGATGAAAAAGATGGCGAAAAGTGTCCATGCCGGAACATTGTGTTGGCTCGAGTTCGGAATAATATTCCCACTATTTTTTCCCGGTACAATTTCGGTAAACGTGATAAAATTTTCGGTATCAAAAATAACTTCCGAAGCATCGTCGGTCAGTTGTTCTTGAAAGGCTTTGTAGATCGTTTGGGTTTCAATTTTTGATATCATGCGGTCTATGCCATTCTTTACCGAACTTTTGAACGATTGTTGCGTCGCGGGATCAAAATAGAGTTTTACCTCCTTAGGCTCCAATTTTGATTTTACCACGGGAATACTGTCTTCCCCTTCTTCCAATCCGAATTTGGCCAGGATACCATCCACATTTTCAGTGACCTTCTGGTCCAGGTCTGTAGAAAGATTCTCAGGTATGACGATGGCCAATTGATAATCGCCCCTTAAAACCAGTTGTTTAGCTTCCTCCTCAGAAGTTTTGGAAATGATTTGAAAGGAATTCGATTCCGCTAGGTTTTCATGTATGTTTTCCGAAACGGTACCCTTGTCATAATCTACCATTAAAATTGGAAGCTTGGTATCGGTAATCGTTTTAAAAGTGCTGTCTTGAACCAGTGTAATGACAATAAGCAAAAGCAACGGCATGAGAAATAGAATGGCAAGTCCGCCAATGTCGCGAACCAGCAACAGTATTTCCTTGTATGTCGATGCCCATAATTTATGCATGGTCGCGAAGGGCTTTACCGGTTTGTGCCAAGAAAACTTCCTCTAAATTATAAGCGTTTTTCTGTGCGTCAATAAGGGCTTTGGGGACTCCTTTGCAAACAATTTTTCCATGGTCGATAATCGCAACGCGGGTGCAAAAATTTTCTGCCTCGTTCAAATGATGTGAGGTATACACAATTGTGGTGTCACGCTCATTTAGGGCCTTCAAGTGGTCTATGATTGCATTTTTGGATTGTACGTCAACACCTACCGTTGGTTCGTCTAAAAACAACACCTTTGGTTGGTGCAGTATACTCGCTATTAAATTAATGCGTCGTTTCATGCCGCCGGAAAATGCCTTGATTCTTTTATGGGCAAATTGATCCAACCCCAAAGTTTTTAAATGCACATGGATTTTATCTTTCAGTGCTTCCCCCCTCAAGCCGTACATACTTCCGAAATAGCAAAGATTTTCATAGGCAGTTAAGGATGGGTATAGTGCATATTCTTGCGGAACAATGCCAATAAGTTGCTTAAGCTCGTTTTTATTAGTGTGATAGGTGAGTTCGTTTATGGAAAATGAACCCGAGGTTGGTTTTAACAAAGAGCAAAGCATTGAAATCAACGTTGTTTTTCCTGCCCCATTTGGGCCTAAGAGTCCGAAGATTTCCTTCTCATAAATAATCAAATCCAAATCGGATACCGAAAAGTAGTCGGCACCTTTATATTTTTTTGATAGTTGGTTGATTTGAATCATAAGATATAAATCTTCATGGAGTTGGGGAAAACAGAAATTGTTGTAACTGAAATTTCACCTGTGCTATATACTATTCAAACCGCATTTCGCAAGGCCTTAAAAAAAGCTTCCTCTTTTTTGGCTATGGCTTCTAATTGGGCAGCTACTTTATTATAGGCATCGGTCTGACTGCTGCGATTTTTGTAAATGCGGGAAGCATCTACCGCAAAATCACGCCATTGATCTCCGATGATAGTCATTTCCTTAGAATGCTTTAATAGCGCATCGTTTTTCAAGAGTTTACCTGATTCTTGTAGAAAGGCGGCATAGATATACCGAAAACCACCACCCCCAGTTCCGATTTCTTCTTGCATGCGGACAATCTGTCCTAAATAGTGGTTGGCCTTTTTAGTACCTAATTTGTTAGGCCATTTTCTGATGCTTTTGGCGACCCATCGCATCGCCTTTACACCGACGATGGGCACAGGGGCAGTCATATCGCGACAAGTTTGTTTTATACCTTTCACGATGGCCTTTTCCAACTCAAGCGCTTCGGGGAATTCGATAGGGTAATACATGTGGCCTTTTGGAGCAAAAGCCCCTTTGGCAAATCGCACTTTTTCGAGTTCTTTTTCGGTAAGCGTAGTCACCGACTCCATAACCGGATCACTAATAAGATAAGTGTCTTCATCTTTACCATATACGACCATGTTGTGCGCATTGAAATGAAAGCGATATTCGTCAGGGAAATAGGGGAGGTTGTACACCCCGACTTGAAGCCCAACCGGGTTATTCTTTTTTAAATTTTCGTCTAATTTAGCTTTGGCCGCTGTCGGACTTTTGAATTTTTCCCGCCTAACCTTGATACCGGTTCGTTTGGCAAATCGATTGAAAATTAAGCCAGGCATGGCTCTATAAGTGAAAACCGGGGCATGGTTTACTTTTATGAAAGGAAGGTAGCTGAACAGTAGTCCTGCGCCAATACCAAATACCATGGGTTCGCTGACCTCAAAACCATTGTGGCGCATAAGGTTCGATACTACACCATTCTCGCAATGGGCAGCTTGTTTGTGAGTGAAATCTATCTTCATGCTTCAGGGATCTACTTTCTTCAATTCTTCAATGGTTATATCGAAGGCATCGGCATATTTTTGTAATGTTTTTAATGTAAGCTTTTTAAACACAGTGGGCTTGAAGTGTCTTTTTACCCGCCATTTCCAGAACCCGACATAGCTCGCTAAAATACCGAGATCCATTTTGTGAAGTTCCATATAATAGGCAATAGGGCTTAGTTCGTTGTTTAATACGCGGGTTTTTGCCATTGCGGCCCGCTCTTCGATATCTTGTATGGCATTGTCTAGAGCGATGGTTTTTGGGGCCCAGCCAGTGCTTAGTTCGGTGGTGTACTCACCATTCTCGTCAACGGCATAATACATATCTTTGATGTTTGCCGACTCTAGATTGCTTTTGTCTTGAGGTACTTCATCCTTCTTCATTAGAGCTCATGAATTAAAAAATTCAAAGTACAATCTACGATTAAATCATCATTTCTAAAAGTACTGCCTTGTATTGTACAGATACTCATGGTACCGGTATCATATCGAGAGATGAGTTTGGCCTTGGTTATCAAGGTTTCATTAACTTTCGGCAAGTCGGTTATCTCTACTTTTTTGATGGCACTGATGTATCCGATAATAGTATTGCCGTTGCCCTCGAGGTCATCGGCGTCAAAATAGCTTTGTCCCACAATTGCCGAACAAGCTTGGGCCGCATTTTCGATTAGACCAGTTTCTGAGAGTACATTATTTTTAACGAAAACACAGTCCGGAGAAATATCGAATTCAGCCGTTACCGAATCGGCATCGATATAGGCAATATTGTTGACCATAAGCATAGGCTGCCTATGTGGAAGAAATTTTTTGATATCTATATTGTTGCGAACTTGTTTCACCTATTACGCCAATGCAGTTTTCATTTCACTAAGGGCAATTATGGTTTCATTACACGATACTTCGGCCCGTACCAAAGTTATTCCCATTATACTGTGTAAAATAGTAACACTTGTTATTAGTTCTTGACCAATTTTTGGCAATGCTATGATTTCTACCTTCTTAATTGCTCCTATGTACCCTGTGGGAGCAGGCTCCTTTTTTAAATAATACTCATATCCCGTATGCAGGGCTACCGTTTGTGCCATATTTTCAATTAAGCCAGGGGCATTGAAGATAGCGTTATCGGTAAATAGGTTTTCTGCCGTTATAGAAAGCCCCGAAACTACCCGTTCTTGTGAAAAATAGAGTAATTTGTCTACCATCACGAAAGGTTTTTTTTGAGGAATTAAGTCAAGAAGAACACTTTCATCAGTTATGGTGTGCGGGAGTAAATTCATTTAACATACGGTTAAGTAAGCGTATGTGTATGAAAATCTTGCACTTTCAGGAACGTGAAGCAATATTCGATCTCCTTTTTTTAATTTACCTGAATTTACCAGTTCTTCCAGCATTACGTAAATAGATGCCGCCCCTACATTGCCAACCTTTTGTAGGTTTAAGAACCATTTATCCCAAGGCATCTCTATGCCTTGATTTTTCATTTCATCATATAGGCCTTGCTTAAAATAATAAGAGGAAATATGTGGAAGGTAATAATCGACATCGTCAGGGGTAATATTATTTTTTTTATAGGCCAATTTTAAACTATCGACGCCTTTGACCAATATATTGTCACCCAATAACCGGGTGTCTTGTTTCATGGCAAACAATGATTTTTTACCCCATACTTCGGCTGGGTATTCACTCCATGGTTTTAGATGGCCGTCGGGCAATTTGTCACCACCTGCATACATACAGGTCTCCATTTCATGGGCATAAGAATAGCCCTCCATCCATTCTATTTTCAGCGGAGTTTCTCCTATAGGCTCAGGCTGCAACAAAACCGCACCAGATCCATCGGAAAGCATCCAACGCAAAAATTCTTTGTTAAAAGCCAAAATAGGGCTCTCTTCCAACTCTTTCAGGTATTCCACTTCATTTTCAAAAACATCGGCCTTCATCCAAGACGAAGTTCTTTCCGACCCAGTACAAACAGCATTTGTTACTTGCGCTGTCATCACGGAGAGATATCCGTATTTTAGGGCATTCATGCCTGAGCAACATGCACCGGAGACAGAGTTGATTTCCATGTTTCTGTTTTTTAGAAAACCATGGACCATAGAAGCGTGGGAAGGCAATACTTGATCCGGACTTGAAGTGCCGCACGATAATAGTTCTATGTCTTTCGCGGTAAACTTTTCATCGCACAGGAGCTCTATGACTTCTTTGGTTAATTGGGCATTGTTGTGGGTAACCTGACCATCATCATCAACCGCATAATATCGGGTCTTGATTTGATTGTTGCGCAATACTATACGTCTGGCCTTGGAGGCTTTCCCGTTAATTATTCCCAGTATTTTCTCCATAAGATCGTTGTCAACAGGCCTATTGGGTAAAAACTTGGATATTCTAGTAATGTAAACGTCCTTCATCAATTATCCTTTAGTAAAACAGAGGAATAATAGCGTTTTTCCTTGTTTCTCTTTTGGTACATGGGCAAATAAGTGAGCAAAAATACAATAAAAACTATAGGGGTTATAACCCAGACTGCAAATAACAAATAATATTTGAATATTCCGATCCACTTCGTTCTTTCGGGATTCCCGGGGCTTCCTTTTTTTATAAGGTGATTCGCCCATTTTGAAAATACGATATTACCTCTTTCATCGGTCATGACCAAAAATGGATTCACCCGAACGGCATCTAATTCGAGCAATTTTTGTTGTAAATTTTTAAAATCATTATTCAATAGTGCCTCTTGTATTGGCCCGCCGAATTTTTCGGCTGTTCGAATATCTTTGTCAGAAACCCCTGGTTTTGGAAAAACACCTTTGTACCGGTCTTTTTTTCCTGAAACCATCCAGTATTCAATGGTAATGACACTGATATGGTTGATGTGCCGATCGACCAAAGCGATATGGCCGACCAAATTTGCATTGACCGCTGCCAATAGTTTTTTTGTTTTTTCTTGTGCTTGGATCCACATATTGCGACAAGCAACGACGGTAATTACGGGAGTATCCTTTAACAGCTTTTTGGCAGCTTCCGATTTCAAAAAGGAATTTATGGGAATGGAGGGGGTCAAATACCAAACTTGATACCCCAGGATAACTAGGTCATATTTTTTATTGAGAATTTCCGGAGGGATAGGTTGTAATTCCGAAGGGATTTGAAGAAAAGATTCGGGGAAAACATCATAGAATTTTTTCGATTCCCATGGGAAATCAAAAGACTTTTTTGGTGTTATCTTCAAGTAGGAGATGTTGACTTGGTCTCCTACAACGGTCTTGGTAATATTATTAAGAATGTCGTACAGTTGTCCTGTTTGGGAATAATAAATAACCAGTACTTGCTTCATTCGTTTTCTTTTGTGTTCCAAAAATTATAATAATTGAACCATTGTAATGGATACTTTTTAAGTATCCAATCTACACTATTTAAATAACTTTCGAGTAATGCCGGGGCATCTCGATTTTTTACTTCGGCAGTTCTTGCATATAAATGGTAGTGTTTAGGGGTCTCTTTCATTACATATACGAAGAGTACCGGAACATTAAGGCGGGAGCCCAATAAAAATGGCCCTGCTGGAAAATGTGTGTCTTCTCCCAAAAAATTGGCGGTCAAAGTTTTTTGACCATCAAAATATCGGTCACCCGTAAAACATACCAATTCACCTTTGTCTAAAGCACTTTTGATATCAAATATATGTGACATATCTTCCTTGACCAATATAAATTTGATTTTTGACTTAGCCGTAACACTTTCTAAATATGATTTGATATTGGCATGTTCGGCATCGGTGGTGACCAAGCTGATCAATGATTCTGAATCGAGGTCATCAAAGAAGTGTGCTGCCGTCTCAAAATTGCCTACATGAGCACTGATCATAATACCGCCCTGTTTTTTTTTAAGAAGGTTTTCTATACGCTCAATACCATCAAATTCATAGGTGAACCGATTACGAAGACCGGAAGATATAGCAACTTTGTCAATAATGGTCTGACCGAAAACAAAATAGCTTTTGTAAACGGAGTATATGCTTTTAAGGGATGTGTATTTTCTTCTCTTTCGAAAGTAATAATAGATAGAGCGAGCGCTATCCCCAGAAAAAAAACAATAGTAAAGGGCGACAAAATAAAGTAGAAAATAGGAAGCTGGAAGTCCGAGATTCTTGATGAAGAAAATAAAAATTCTATAACCTAATACCGTACCTCGGGATTTTCCTTTCCATTCCGTTGCCATTGCCGGTTTTTACGGTAATCAACCTAATTTTCTTTCGATTAGGTCATAAAAATCTTGAAGAGTGACCACGTTGACGAAATCTTCACCTGATAATTTCACCCCGAAATTGCTTTCAACAGCAACGACAAGGTCGACAAAGTCTAGACTGTCAAGTTCTAAAGTCTCCTTTAGATTGGCTTCTGGAGCAATTTCATCTTCCTCAACCTCAAATTCATCAATGAGAAAGTCGTCTATTTTTTCAATGATAACCTCTTTATTCATCTGCAGCAAGCATTTTTTTTATAATCAATGCGGAATTGGTACCGCCAAATCCGAATGAATTGGACAAAAATACATCAATTTTTTTATTTAAGGTTTTCTTAACTAAGTTTAATTTGGCCGCAGCTTCATCGGGTTCGTCTAAATTTAGGTTCGGGGCGATAAAAGAATCTTGCATCATAATCATCGAATAGATGATTTCACTCGCTCCTGCCATCCAACATTCATGCCCGGTCATTGATTTGGTCGAACTTATGTAGGGTGCACTTTCGCCGAAAACTTGATATAGTGCTTTTGCTTCATTGGCATCTCCAACAGGAGTAGAGGTGGCATGGGCATTTATATAATCAATGCTGCTTGCTTTTATACCCGCATCTTTTAATGCATTGGTCATTGCTCTGGCCGGACCTTCAACATTTGGCGTTGAGATGTGTTCTCCATTGCTGGAAAAGCCGTAACCGACGATTTCCCCAAGAATGGGCGCTCCACGTTCAAGGGCCGACTCAAGGCTCTCGACAATTACCGTGGCACCGCCACCACTGGGCACTAAGCCGTTTCTTTTGCGATCAAATGGCCGCGATGCTTTTTCTGGGTTATCGGTATCTGTGGCAAATACACCCAAACCATCAAAACTGGCCATAGCAAAGGAGTTGATTTCTTGGGCGCCACCACAAATGATGCAATCTTGCATTCCGCTTTTTACCAAATGGTAGGCCATTCCAATAGCATGAGAGCCACTAGCGCAGGCTGCACTAATGGTAAGATTGATGCCTCTTAATTTAAAAATGGTCGAAAGATTCATCGTAATCGATGAGTTCATACCTTTGAAGATAGCACCCGAACCTACCAATGTCGTGTCTTTTTTCTCCCTAACAATGTCGATAGATTCAATAACGGATTTAGCAGTGCTGTCGTTGCCATAAATAATACCAACTTCATTCGTATCAAAAAATGATTGTGTCAATTTGGCATTTTCAAGGGCTTCTAAAGTGGCGACATAGGCAAAAGCCGCTTCTTCGCCCATACTGATTCTTTGTCGTCTTGTAAGTAGTGCCTTCAAGTCGGGGGCTTCAACCATCCCGGTCAGCGGAGACCGATAGCCAAAGGCTTCCCTTTCTTTATCAAAGACAATTCCTGATTTTCCTTCATATAGGGAATTTTTTACCTCTTTCAAGTTTTTTCCGATACATGAATAAATTCCCATCCCTGTAATCACCACTCGCTTCATCTGTCAAAATCATTTTAGGAGTAGATGCCCCCATTAATGTTCACCACTTCACCGGTAATATAAGATGCATTTTTGGAAACTAAAAATGAAACCAAGTGAGCCACTTCTTCGGGCTTCCCGAATCTATTGCCCGGAATCATCTTCTTGAGCTCCTTTTCATCAAGTTCGCCTGTCATATCGGTTTTGATAAACCCTGGTGCAACTGCATTTACAGTAACGTTTCTTTTGGCTACTTCTTGTGCAAGGGCCTTGGTCGCTGCAATAATAGCTCCTTTTGCTGCTGAATAATTCGTTTGTCCGGGGGTGCCCTTCAATCCGGAAACCGAAACCAAATTGACAATCCTTCCGTAACGGTTTACCAATAGTTTCTGGATTAAATGATTGGTGACATTAAAAAAGCCGTTCAAACTTGTATCGATAACATTTGACCAATCTTCTTGGCTCATCCACATGAAAAGCCCGTCTTTGGTTATTCCGGCATTGTTAATAATAACTTCGACCACAGCCTCTTTGTGGTTGTCTTGCCATTGGTCGAGCGCTTTTTTGACCGCTTTTGCATCGGCAACATCGAATTGTAAAAGTTCGCCAGAACCCCCTGCTTCCGCTACCTGTTTTAAACTCTGCTCGGCGGCTTCCACATTGTTGTTGTAGTTAATAAGAATTTTGTAGTCGAAATCTTTGGCCAATTGAACACAAATTGCTCGGCCTATTCCCCTTGACCCACCGGTAACCAGCGCGTATTTTATTTTATTTTCCATGTAATGTTTTGCAAGAATCTATTGCGAGGTATCGACAAAATTTTCAGCGTTCTTATACCATTGGCCACCTATGACTTTTCCATTTTCATCTAGAAACCCCCACCCTTTTTTAGTTTTTACCCGAGCAAGTCCATCAAGAAAGCCTTTGTCTTCACCACTTTGGAAGAATGCAAAACCGACCGATATGTCATATTCGGCAGGTATGACCATTGTTCCTGATTTATCTATGAATCCCCAATCTTTTACCTTTACCGGAGCTAAACCGTTATCGGCAAATATTTCGGCATCCTTATACTCAAAACTGATGATTTCTTCACCTTTTTCATTAATGTAACCCCAACTCTTACCGTTCGCAACAGGTGCTAATCCGTTCTTAAAGGCCCTTGCCTTGTCAAATTGCGGTTCAATGATCCATTCACCCTTGTTGTTAAGAAACCCCATTTTTTTATTACTTCTGGCGTAAGTAAGCGTAGAGCCATTCCTGAAATCCCAAATTTTGTCTATCCCAGAAATTACCTTAAGATTGCCATCTACAAAAATGCCAAAATCTTCTCCTTTTTTCCCCCAGAGACCATTTTTATTATAGCTACCAAGTTCGTCGTATTCGGCAGGGATAGTCAATTGTCCTTTTTTATCAATCATGCCCCAGAGTTCCCCGTTTCTTACCTTGGCACGACCATCCCAGAAATTCTTAATCTCGTCGAATTTTGGTTCTAAGATAAACTTTCCATCAGTTCCTAAAAGACCGATTTTTTCGGCTTTTTTGAAAATAGCGACACCATCATTGAAATCATAGTATTTATCCGGTACGGGGGTTTCCAAAATCTTTCCCGAAGCATCAATATAATTCCATTGGTCGTTTTTTAAAACTAAGGCAATACCAGAATTAAAATCTTTTACCCGGTCATATTCAGGTTGAATGGCCCATTCGCCAGAGGTGTTGATATACCCCCATTTTCCGTCTTTCTCTGCACCGGCAAATTTACCGGAAAAGCTTAGGGCCTTTTCGAATTTTGGTTGGATGACATATTCTCCCGATTTATTGATATAGCCTACAAGGTCTTTTTCTTTGACCATGGCCAATTTTTGAGACTGTACTAAAAAGGAGCTAAGAAACAGAGCAGTAAATAAAATTCGTAGCGCTTTCATTGTTTTAATTGTTTTGATGATTAATAATATAGTTCTTGACTTTATTGACATAAGGATACATGACTACATCCTTGTCAAAGGGGGGAACTATCATTCTAATCGCATCATACATGCTTTTGGTTTTGGAAGATACTTTGTCTTGAACCTTCAAGAACTCAATGGCCTGCACAATTGTAATAAGATGAATGGCCATGACCTCAAAACCGTTTTCGATTACCTTTTTTGTTATCAATGCGGCATTGGTGCCCATGCTGACAATGTCTTGATTGTCGTTATTGTTCGGAATGCTATGCACATACATAGGGTTTGAAAGCATTTGGTTCTCGGCAGTGGTCGAAGTCGCCGTGAACTGAACGCCTTGCATGCCGAAATTCAACCCTAGTTTACCCAAGTTTACAAAGGGTGGAAGAATGTCGTTCAATTTTGAGTTCATCAAATAGTTCAACTGCCTTTCGGCCAACATGGTCATTTTTGTGACCACGATTTTCAGTTTGTCCATTTCAAGTGAGACATAGTCACCATGAAAATTACCACCGTGGTATACGTTTTGGTTTTCGACATTGACAATGGGGTTGTCGTTTGCCGAGTTTACCTCTTCGATCATTATTGCCTCTACGTTGTTCAGTGTATCTAAAATGGGCCCTAGTATTTGAGGTACACAACGTAGCGAATAATATTCTTGAACCTTTTCCTCGAATACGGTAATACCGTTGTTGTCGGTGTATAAATGGTGTTCCCGTTTTCGGGTCAGCGTACTGTCTTTTAGGTGGCTACGCATCGCACGGGCAATTTCTCGCTGACCAAAATGTCTTTTGGTCTGATTCAGATCTTTAGACAAATGGTCGTCATATGCCTGAACGATTTCATTGATCGCCGAAGAGCAGGCAATCATCCATTCTAGCAGCCTTCTTGAGTAAATCGTGTTGACAACACCTATTCCGGTCATTACCGAAGTGCCATTGATCAAGCCTAGGCCTTCTCGAATCTCAACGGTAATAGCTTCTAGGTTTTCTGCCTCGAAGACTTCTTGGGTAGCTTTTCGTTCACCTTTGTAAAACACCTCTCCTTCACCGATAAGTACTAGTGCCAAATGGGCCAATTGCACCAAATCTCCACTGGCACCAACCCCACCATGTTCATATATCAAGGGAATGATATCTCTATTGATCAGTTCGGTCATTAAGGTAATTACTGATGTATGTACCCCAGAATTACCTAAGCTTAATGTGTTTAAGCGAGCCAACATTGCCGCCTTGACATATTTCGGGGGTATCGGGTTGCCGGAACCAGATGCATGGCTTCGAATCAGGTTATACTGTAATTGAATTCTTTCCGAATCCTTTATCTTGTATTGTGCCATGGGGCCGAACCCCGTGTTTACACCATATATGACCTTATTCTTTGAAAATTCCTTTAGAAAATCAAAACTCTTCTGCACAGTTTCAAAGACCTTTTTGTCAACTGAGATAGGTTGATCCTTGAAAATAACTTTGTAAAAATCCTCTATCTCTAACTTTCCTTTTATTTTTGGCATTTATGGTTGGATCAAGCTTAAATAAGCATCAATTTATAAATAAAATTAGTTAATTTGGTTTGCAAATTTATAATAATTAACGAATCTATATTTTATTGTCGGAATGAATATCGAAAAGGTAGAGGTATTAATTATCGGAGCAGGGCCTTCAGGCTGTGTGGCTGCTGCCTATTTATTCGGTCAGGGAGTTAAGATTAAGGTTGTCGAGAAGAATAAATTTCCTCGGTTTGTAATTGGGGAAAGTCTTTTGCCAAGATGTATGCATCATTTTGAGGAGGTCGGTTTATTGTCGTGCCTCGAAAAACAACAATTCGAAATTAAGGCAGGTGCCCGGTTTATGAAGAATGGCCAAATTTGCAATTTTGATTTTTCAAAGAAACACACCCCAGGTTGGGATTGGACTTGGCAGGTTCCTCGTGCAGATTTCGATATGACCTTGACCGATACGCTTATAGACCGAGGAGTCGAAATTGCCTTTGAGCAGGAGGTAGTGGATGTGGCTTTTAC
Organism: uncultured Kriegella sp.; assembly: GCF_963975415.1. NCBI lineage: Bacteria > Pseudomonadati > Bacteroidota > Flavobacteriia > Flavobacteriales > Flavobacteriaceae > Kriegella > uncultured Kriegella sp. The sequence goes on along the minus strand of NZ_CAXBGN010000010.1, from coordinate 68,249 downwards.
CGATGAAGATGCCATTACTACGATTAGGGATAAAGAAGGGCAAGAGGTTCAAGTCTCATCAAAATATATTATAGATTCGAGTGGTTTTGGTCGCGTATTACCGCGATTACTCGATCTTGAAAAACCTTCTTCGATACCTGAGCATTCTTCAATTTTTACCCATGTGAAAGAGTTGAATAGGCCTAAAGGAAAAGAGGGTACATTGATTACTTTTGATATAATTGATACTGACACTTGGTTGTGGGTCATTCCTTTTTCAAATGGATACACGAGTATTGGTTATGTTGGGAAAACGGAATATTTAGAGTCTTTTGAAGGCGATAATAGCCAAAAGCTTAGCGCTATGATGAAGTTGTCAGATTATTATTATGACCGCTTTAAAGATCTTGAATATGAGTTTGAGCCAAAAATGATCAAGAATTTTTCAAAATCCGTAAAACAGTTATATGGAAAGCGCTATGCGCTTACGGGAAACAGTGCAGAATTTTTGGATCCGGTTTTTTCATCAGGGGTAACATTTGCTACAGAATCGGCACTTTTAGCTGCTAAATTAATTACAAGGGAACTACGAAATGAAAAAGTCGATTGGGAAATCGAATATGCGGAACATATAAAAGAGGGGGTTGGAGTTTTTGCAACCTATGTAAAGGAATGGTATACCGGAAACCTTCAAAAGATCTTTTTTCATAAACAAGAAAACCCGATCATCAAGGCACAGATTTGTGCCGTTTTGGCAGGATATGTTTGGGACAAGACCAACCCGTTTGTAAAAAACCATTCCCGATTGGTGAAAACGGTGGCCCATATTACTGATATGGAAATAGAAGGGAAGATATAATTTACGCCAAGATGTTCGATAATACTTTTGGCTTCGATTTTTTATTAAGAAAAATGGCGAACGTATAAGGTGCTCGCCATTTTCTTTGTTCCTAATCCTAAGTTTAGGGAAATATTAAAAAGCTTTCTTTAGAATCAATTTTGCGAATGATTTGCCTGTTTTGGCATACCCTTCGCCAATGCGGTCTTCATTGCTAAAGCTACTGCCCCATTGGTCTCCTGGAGCTTCTTTGCTGGTTACCTCTGCCAGAACATTGCTCTTGTTTGCCGTTTCGACAAACTTCAATAAAGTAGTCACCTTGGCAGCTTGCTTCATTACACCGGCGTCCCATCCCGGATAGACCCATACCGTTTCTACGATTAGGGTATAAGGAGCATCGGTTAAACCTTCTGAAAAATAAATGCCATGATCTTCATGAAAATAGCGATTCATTAATTCAAGAAATTTCGGAGCGTATATCAATTCTCTGCTTGCATACCAGCTTTTTTCCCAAGATTTGCCCTTACCTTTTGTTTTTTCTTCCAATTCGGCAGCATGCTCTTTTACGTACTGGTCATTGGTAAGATTCTTTTTCAATAAAGTCATATTGTCATAAACGAATTCAACGTTTACTTCTTTTTGGCCTTTTAGAAAATCAAACCCTCCTTCTGTGATTTTTAATTTTTGTGCATTAATTCCGGCACAGACCAAGATTAGAACGACTACTAGGTGTTTCTTCATAACGATAGTTTTTTATTTGTTGGTGTTTTAATGATATCCGTTTAAAAAGGTTAACAAATTGAAACTAAAGAACGAGACATTCTAAAAAATATTCTAGAATCTACACCAAATTTACTACGCTACCGCTTTTCTAGTCGTCAATGGCCGAAAATACCATTTGTCTAAACCTCCAACCCGTGTTGTCGTCTACAGGTCCTTGGGTCTGCTTCATTAAGATACCGATTATGTTTTCTACAGGGTCGGCAAAATATTGGGTATTGAAGTATCCGCCCCAATCAAATGTTCCCGTGCTACCTTGGCCTCCGGCATCTTGTCCGTTGGACGTTACTACACCAAAGGCCAATCCATAATATTCCAGTCCATCACCAAATTTATCGCCTGTTTGGTTGCCCATAATGCTTTGTATAGTAGTACGGCTAAGAATTCTTTCGCCATTGAGTTCTCCTTCATTTAAATACATTTGCAAAAAAGTGGCATAGTCTTTTGCTGTGCTTGAAAGTCCTGCACCGCCCGAAAAGAAGCGCTTTGCCCCTCTTATGGGATAATCGATCTCAAATCGGGAATCTTCGAATCTTTTCCATTTACCATCATTTTTTGACTGTACAGAGACTAAACGATCGTGTTTCTTTTTTGGAAGATAGAACCACGTATCGTTCATGCCCAAAGGGTCGAAGATACGGGTTCGCAGAAATTCATCAAATGGCATTCCCGAAACGACCTCTACAAAATAACCCAGCACATCTAACCCTTCACTATAGGTAAATTTTTCGCCCGGTTCATGATGTAATGGAAGTTGAGCGAGTTTTTTGATGTTGTCCCCAATACTAATATCCTTTGAAGTGAAGGCATCAACCACCTTGGCCTTTTGGTATATTTTTCTAAAGCGGTCATCACCATCAATCATTCCGTACCCAATACCTGAGGTATGTGTGATTAAATGACGGATAGTTATTTGGTTTTCTGCCGGTTTCGTGGAATAAGTAGAGTCAGATTCGTTGAACGTGTCAAGTATTTGGGCTTTTCCGAATTCAGGAAGATATTTGGAAATAGGATCATCCATTCTAAACTTCCCTTCTTCCCATAAAATCATTACGGCAGTCGAGGTAATGGCCTTTGTTTGGGATGCTATTCTAAAAATAGCATCTTTCTCCATTGTTTTCCTTGACTTGTTGTCGGCCATGCCATAGGCATTGTGAAAAACTATTTTACCGTTCCTGGCAATAAGCGCTACTGCACCTGGTATTTCTTTATCTGAGATTGCTTCTTTCAGCATGGCATCAATACGCAATAACCTTTCGGCAGACATGCCCTCATCGGTGGTTGCCACGGACAATGCTGGTGAAGAATGTTTTGAAATTGTCTGTGCGCTTGTTTGATAACAAGACACGAAAAAAACAATAAAAAAAAGAAAATTTCTAATGCTCGGTTTTAAGAAGATGGAACTGAGGGAAATCAAGTGGTTTAGGCCACTTTCTTTAGTAGGTCGAAACATGGGCATCGCCCACAACGTTTGGATTCGCATTTTTTATACTTTTTGCAACATTTAGTTTTACAGCCTTTGGGCACCATTTCTTTGAGAATGGCCTTACGTTCTTTCTTCAAAGACTTTTTAGCTTTCTTTTCCGATTTCTTGGCTGCTTTTTTCTTTTTGCCCATGTTGCAATTTTTCCAAACCGCATCAAAAATACTATTTTAAATCAATCTAAATAAAATAAATTTGTTAAATTTAGTTTGGTGTATCGGCTGTAATCTGCTGAACATCATGGTCAAACAAGTATCGCCCGCCTTTGTTGTTGCCAATAAGATTGATTTTGTCTTATGTTACAAATTATTGATTGCCATAATAAAGGTGTATTTAGAAATGTATGGCAACACCCATTTGACCGGGGCCAAAATTGAGATGCCAACTTAGGTTTTTAGAACCTTTGTTGTATTTTTCATCATATTTGTGGTCTAAATAGCGGTCGATCGACTCCACCGTAAAGATGCTGATCGCAACACCAAGCGCAAAATCGGTGACCCAATGCTGACGATCCCAAACACGGGAAGCCCCAGGAATCAAACCGGCTAAATAGATTCCAGATTTTATCCACGGACTTTTAAATTGTTTGGCAATGGCATAGGCATTTGTAAATGCCATAATGGTGTGCCCTGAGGGGAAGGAATGAAAATTTCTATTGTCGCTGAACGGCTTAAACGTGTCTTTGGTCTTTCCGCTTACGGGCCTTGCCCTGCCCACCGATGATTTCAGAATTTGTTGAAGGAGTCCCGCCGCCGTAGCCGACGATACTAGAAGAACTCCCGTTCTACGAAGTTTTTCGTTTTTCGTAAAAAGGCCGGTTAAATAGACTCCTGAGGTAACTAGATAATTATTTCCTGGGTTACCGTAGAACTCCCCATAATCCCTGATGAATCGTGGAATACTTTCCCTTTGGTTGCTTATAAAGCGTGATGAGTCGTCATCTAACAGATAGAGTAAACCAGTACCAGCGGCCACGCCGCCAAAAGTTTTCCACTGTTTTCCTTTCCAATGAAGGGGTCTACTGTACGAATAACCTACACCCTTAAAAATATTTCCAAAATCGTATTTGAACATGGTCCACCGCGTTTCGGCAGTATTCTTTATGGTATCTTGGGAAAATAAAGAAACCGATGCGATCAGCATAAATGTTGAAAAAAGAGTTCTCATAAAAATCGAATTTTATTGATGCAGTGCCAACTGAATTCGCTTTCTAGCTACATCTACCGACAAAACTTTTACAATTATCTGCTGGTGCAGATGTACATGTTCGTTTACATCTTTAACAAAGCTATTCGACAGGTTGGAAACGTGAATGAGTCCGCTTTCTTTAATGCCAATGTCGACGAAACAACCAAAGTTGGTAATGTTATTGACAATTCCAGGTAGCAATTGTCCTTCTTGAAGATCGGTAATTGATCGAATATTTTGATTGAATGCAAATACTTTTGCCTTTTCACGCCGATCCAATCCCGGTTTTTCCAGTTCTTCTAAAATGTCTTTCAAGGTGGGCAAACCAATACTATCGGTACAATATAAATTTAAATCAATATTTTGTAATATTGATTTATTACTGATCAATTCTGTGAGGACGATACCCTTATCCTCTGCCATTTTTTTTACAATAGCATAGCTTTCAGGGTGTACGGAAGAATCATCCAACGGATTTTTAGCTTCTTTAATACGTAAAAACGCAGCACCTTGTTCGAAAGCTTTTGAGCCTAAACGCGGTACTTTTTTAATTTGGGAACGACTTTCAAAGGCTCCATTTTCATTACGATAATTGACGATGTTCTCGGCCAGTTTTGGGCCAATGCCGGACACGTAGCTCAATAAGGGAACACTGGCCGTATTAATGTTTACCCCGACCGCATTGACACAGCTTTCTACTACCGAATCTAGTGAAGTCTTTAATTTGGTCTGATCTACATCATGTTGGTATTGACCAACCCCAATCGATTTTGCGTCAATTTTGACCAATTCGGCCAGCGGATCGGCCAGTCGACGACCAATAGAGACGGCACCTCGAACGGTAACATCGTAATTTGGGAATTCGTCACGGGCAATTTTGGAGGCGGAATAAATAGAGGCCCCGGCCTCGCTAACGACAAAAACTTCAATGGGGTTCTTAAATGATATCCGTTTTATCAATCGTTCCGTCTCCCGGGATGCCGTTCCGTTACCGATAGCAATCGCTTCGATTTTGTACGCATCGGCTAGAGAACTTATTTTTTTTATTGCACCCGAACTATCGTTTTTTGGGGCATGCGGATAAATCGTTTCATTGTGCACTAGCTCACCCCCAGCCGTTAAGCAAACTACTTTGCAACCAGTTCTAAACCCTGGGTCAATGGCCAGAATGCGTTTTTCCCCTAATGGGGCACCAAGCAAGAGTTGTTTAAGGTTTTTTGAGAATACTTGAATGGCTCCATCATCAGCCTTTTCTTTGGCCTTTTTTAAAAGCTCATTCGATAAAGAAGGAAACAAAAGACGTTTGTACGCATCTTCAATCGCTTGGTCGATGTGTTCCGTACTTCTTCCCCTTGATTTTAAAAGTCTTTGCCGTATTTTTTCAATGGCTCTTTCATCGTCTATTTCAATTTTGACACGGATGAATTTTTCGTTCTCAGCCCGTAAGATGGCCAAAAGGCGGTGGGAAGGACAGCGACTTAAGGGTTCGCTCCAATCAAAGTAATCTCGAAATTTCTGGGCTTTTTCATCCTCTTTTTTGGTGCCGATAACCTTACTGGTCAACTGTGCAGATTTTTCCAGTTGATAGCGAATTTGATTCCTGACATCACCACGTTCATTAATCCATTCGGCTATAATATGCCGTGCGCCTTCCAAGGCTTCTTCTTTATTTGTAATGCTTTTATTTAAATATTTTAAAGCGATGGCATCAATGTCTGCAGCATTTTGGGCCATAATGATTTTGGCCAGAGGCTCTAACCCGTTTTTAATTGCGGTTTCCGCCTTTGTCTTTCGTTTTTTCTTAAAAGGAAGGTATAGATCTTCCAGTGAAGTTAAATCGATCGATTGTTGAAATTTTTGACGAAGTTCGGGCGTGAGCAAGCCTTGTTCCTCTACAGATTTAATAATGGAGTCCTTTCGTTTTTCCAAAGCTTCAAACTGGCTCTTGAAATTTAGGATGGCCCCTACTTGCACTTCATCCAAATTACCCGTGCGTTCTTTGCGATAGCGGGAAATAAACGGAATTGTACAATCTTCATTGAGTAGCAGCACCGTATTCTGGATACTCTTTTCAGACAGTTGGGTGTGACGGGATATATAGTCGACGAGTTGCATAAGTACTGGTTAAATTAGTATTTTGAAGGGTATAGGCATCATGGGAACCGCTGTTCGCAGATAGCTTTTTTCCAGCTGGCTCGTTTTATAACTATATTCAGCTATGCGTAGTTAGATTCCTAAATTAGTTTATGCTTTCCCCGTTTCCGACATTCTCCTCATCGGGATTCAAAAACACCAACTTGCCATCTGTATTTTCGGTCATCAAGATCATGCCCTCGCTTTCAACGCCGCGCAACGCCCTTGGGGCCAAATTGACCAGTACGGTCACTTTTTTACCGACGATGTCTTGGGGTTCAAAACTTTCGGCTATACCCGAAACGATGGTGCGCTTATCAATGCCTGTATCTACTTTCAATACCATTAATTTTTTTGTTTTGGGCATTTTTTCGGCTTCCAGTATCGTGCCGACACGCATGTCTATCTTGGTGAAGTCGTCAAAGTTGATTGTATCTTTTTGTGGCATTACTGCTTTATTTTCGTTTTCGTTCGCTTTTTTGGTAGCCTCCAACTTATCAAGCTGGGCTTGAATTTCATCATCCTCTATTTTTCTAAATAGGAGTTCTGATTTTCCAATTTTATGATTGGACGGAAGCAAGGTCTCTTTATGGGAAACGTCTTGCCAGTTTGAAACTTCACCTTTGTTCGATGTGGTATTAAGAATGGTTTTTAATTTAGTCGAGGTGAATGGTAAAAAGGGTTCACTTAAGATGGCCAATCCAGTAGCAATCTGAAGGGCCACAAACATAATTGTTTTTACCCGTTCTTCATCTTGTTTGATAACCTTCCAAGGTTCTTCGTCGGCTAAATATTTATTGCCCAGACGGGCAAGGTTCATCAATTCTTGTCCCGCTTCCCGAAAACGGTAGCGTTCTAACGAATCTGAAATCGTTTGTGGAAATTTTCTAAGTTCTTGAAGAGTGGTCTGGTCAACTTCCGAAAAATGTAAAGGTTCCGGCACCATTCCATCATAATATTTTTGGGTCAAGACCACGACACGATTAATGAAGTTCCCGAAAATGGCGACCAATTCATTGTTGTTTCGGGCTTGAAAATCTTTCCAGGTAAAATCATTGTCTTTGGTTTCGGGGGCGTTCGCAGTCAAAGTATAGCGCAGAACATCTTGCATATCTGGAAATTCCTCTAAATATTCATGCAGCCAGACTGCCCAGTTTTTGCTAGTAGAGAGTTTATTGCCCTCTAAATTTAAAAATTCGTTGGCGGGAACATTATCGGGTAAAATGTAATCGCCATGCGCTTTTAAAATTGCCGGGAAAATGATACAGTGGAAAACAATATTGTCTTTCCCGATGAAATGAACCAGTTTAGTATCTTCCGATTTCCAGTAGGGTTCCCAATCCTTACCGTTTTTTTCGGCCCATTCTTTGGTCGATGATATATAACCGATGGGTGCATCGAACCATACATAGAGTACTTTGCCCTCTCCACCCTTAACCGGAACAGGAATGCCCCAATCAAGGTCTCTCGTTACGGCTCGAGGTTCCAATCCGCCATCGATCCATGACTTACATTGCCCGTATACATTTGGTTTCCAATCCGATTTATGTCCTTCAAGAATCCATTTCCTTAAAAAATCCTCATAACGGTCCAAGGGTAGAAACCAGTGCTTAGTTTCTTTTAAAGTAGGAATTCCGCCCGTAATGGTCGATTTTGGATTTATCAAATCTGTGGCATTTAACGATGACCCGCAATTTTCGCACTGATCACCATAGGCTTCTTCATGACCACATTTCGGACACGTGCCTATAACAAAACGATCGGCCAAGAACTGTTTGGCTTCCTCATCGTACAATTGCGCTGTCGTTTCTTCAATGAAATCGCCTTGGTCGTACAATTTTTTAAAGAAATCAGATGCCGTTTGGTGATGTATTGGGGCAGAGGTTCGGGAATAGTTGTCGAAGGTGATGCCAAATTCCTCAAATGATTTTTTAATAATACCGTGGTATTTGTCGATAATATCTTTTGGGGTTACGCCCTCTTTTTTGGCTTTCATCGAAATGGCTACCCCATGCTCATCGCTTCCGCCTACGAAAACAACGTCTTGCCCCTTTAAGCGCAAGTAGCGAACATAAATATCGGCAGGAACGTAAACTCCGGCCAAATGACCGATATGAATGGGGCCGTTGGTGTATGGCAATGCAGCGGTGACGGTGTATCTACTGGCCTTTGAAAGGGCGTTTTTTATGATTTCAGGCATCAAAAATGGATTAAGCCACAAAAATAGCTTTTTTTGCAAGGGAACAAACCTTACTAAAACTAAAAAGTAAAACCTTCGACAATACCGATTGCGATAATATCTAAGGTTTTAAAAAGATCGGGGGCGAATTTAGGCCATCATAACAGATTTACTCATTTTATGGTCTTGTACTTGAATTCGATAGATGTATTTTCCCGCAGCTAAATGCATGGGCATTTTTTCACGAATGTTTATTTCTGTAGAGCCTTCCATCATAATTTCATTATAGACCGTGCCCATATTTTGCCCCAGAATATTATACAATTGAATATCTACATGGGCACTAAAAGGCATTTCCAAATAAATGTGTGGGTTGCTCTCTGCGGGGTAGAAAGGCCGATGAACAATGCCGTTCAGGGCGTCTGGTGTCTGCTCGGTCGGTTCTTGGGGATTTTCAGAATCAGGATCTGGCTGCGTTGGCAATGTCGGTTGCCCGTCACTGTAAACAATGTCGGGGAAATCGGTACCACTACAATTGAACCCTAGGTTTATCGGTGTATAGGGGTGGTCTAATAAATGTTGTTCCACCAAGGGAATATCTACGCAAAGCCATTCCGCCATCACTGTAGCGTAAAGATCTCTAAAATCAGTGGTGTATTCTAGATTGCCACGTCCATTGGGATTGTCTAAAGAAGGATGTTCGCCTACAAAAGCACTTCCATTTAGGCCTGAACCAAAAAATAGAGTGGGGGCCGCCTTTCCATGATCAGTGCCGTTAGAGCCGTTCTCAAATATACGTCTCCCGAATTCAGAAAAGGTCATGCTCAGTACTTTGTCATCTTGTTGTGTAAAGGCAAGGTCGTCGTAAAAATTATCAATGGCCACCGAAAGGTTTGTCATCAGACGTTCATGGGTCTGTGTTTGATTCCCATGGGTGTCAAAACCTCCCATCGATATCATGTACACTTTTGTTCCCAAATTTCCTTTTATCAATCGGGCCAAAAGGGCCAATTGTCTGGCGAAACCGTTATCTTGATATTCTACTTGGTTTTGTCCACGTTCGTAGGCCTCATTTATTATGCCCGAATACTCATAAGTGGTATTGGCAACCCCTCTTAAAAATTGTAATTGATCACCATACATACAGTTGTCGAACAATGCATCTTCCATTCCATAAACGACGCCTGATTCGGCTATTTCTTCCAATTGATCTACATTCGAGGTGACAAAGGCATAGTTTGTTTCTTCTCCTTGAAAAACCAAACTACCATACTGACCTATTTGAATTGCCGCAGGAGCTGGTGGCGGAGTCATTAAATAATCAGGAAACAGATTTTCGAAATGCCGACCCATCCATCCTGTATTCAGGCCGCTAAACCCGGTGGTGTTCAAATCGGTATTGGCAAAAATATCGGAGCCTGTGAAATGTGAGAGACTTTGATTTTCGTATCCTACCCCATGCACAGCTTTAAACTGGCCGTCTTCCCACATGGGCTGTAATGATTTCATATAAGAAGGCACTCCGTATTCATCGGTTAGCCGCAATACCTTGCTTTCCGGAATATAAATATTCGGTCGAGCATTAGCATATGAATCATATTGGTCGATAGGAATAACGGTACTTAGACCATCGTTGCCTCCCGATAGGCGTATCAAAATCAAAATGTTGTCTGTTTCTGCGGCTGCAATGGCCGAAGTCAATGCGGAAGGTGCCGAAGCAGTCAAAAAATTGCTTCCCATCATCATTGATCCTGAACCGGCAATTCCCAAGGCTTGAAGAAACGAACGTCTGCTCCAAATTTTGTGTTCGAGGTCGTGACCATCATGGTTTATGCCTTTATGGGGGGTAGTATGATTGGTATCGCACATAGTATGTAGGGTTTATTTAAGTTGAAACTCGGGTTGTCTCGCCAAATATTGTAATAAGAGATACACTTGAAAAGGAGCTTGCTGCCACATGGCCAAGGTCCATGTTTCATCAGTGCCGCCTTCATAATAAGTATCGTCTACATCGCTTCTGAAAATAGCGAAGGCTTTGTCATATTCCGGTTCGCCCAGCAACCCTTTGGGTAGCATATAGTCAATGATTTGTCTGGCTATTATATCGGGGTTGTTACTATCGGTACCGTCATTTCCTGTAATGGATAGGGCAAATGACCTGAACTGTTCATTGTCACTTTGATAGAAACCTTCGATAATTGTCTCAATGGTCAACCAACGACCAATCATGAAATTGGTATTTATCCAAGAGCGATCACGTTGCCAACCAGCGACATCAAAAGGGTCGAAGAGTGTTTGTCCTAGAAGTCTGGTGTAATTATTTACCTCTTCAATATTAAGGTCATCGTAAGCGAAACTGGTTTCCTTAAAAAAGTTAAAGTACATGTCATACGGACTTTTGATAATAACACCAATGGCGTTGTCATCAAAAAAATGCTGGCTTTTAAATAGTTGTGATAAAACCGGGGCTATTTCAAAATCGGAAGCTACAAATGTAGCCGCCATCCCTGCTATAATAGTTTGTCCGTTGCCGGTTTCATCCTTAGAGTCGGGGTGTACAAAGAATTCGTAAAACTTTCTACATATGAATTCTGCTATCTCGTTAGTTCGTTGTTGAAAAAGAATATCGATAACGTCATCATACCCCCAATTTCCGGTCTGTCCCAAGATGGTCTTGCTGCCAGCGTCGAAACGTTCGGGATTAAAAGTCACTGGCGTACAGCCTACCTCGCCACGCTCTACGTAGCCCGTCAGTGCTTTTGCCGTTTCTATAATATCTTCTTCGGTATAACCATTGCCCTCTCCTAATGTAAAAAGTTCATAGAGTTCCCGGGCGTAATTTTCGTTGGGATTATTTCCGTTGTTATAAACACCATCTAGATAGTAAAGCATTGCACTCGTCAGACCAATTTCGCTAACAAAGGTTTTGAAATTGTGGATGGCATTTCGTTGCAGGCAATCAATATAATAGTATAGAAAAGGATTACAGTCGTAGATGTCTATTTCTGTAACAAAATGGTTGCTCCAAAAAAAACTTAATCGCTCTCTTAAATTGTTTTCCAGCAGAGCGTTCGAATAGGTTAATCGCCATTCTGCCAACTGGGCATTTCTAATTTGATTACGTAGCTGATCGTCTTCGGGGTAATCGGCATTGGTCCAATCTGCCCATGATGGAGCCGGTAATGGGGGCATGTTAAGCGCCTCATTAATTATACTATCCACTAAGGTGCTGGCCGTTTGTCCAACAGCCTGTTCAATAGTAGCCACTGAGGCACTAAAACCGAGTCTTCTATAGAGGTGCGCCGCCTTGGTCGAATCCAAGGGAATAGTGTACGGCGCTAATGTAGAAGAATTACAATTAACGAAGTATTCCATAGTTATTTTAGGCTTTAAGAACGTTCATGTGCTTAGGGGCAAATTCTTAACGCTTAAACTCTTTGGATAGTATTGTGATTCCAGTATTTTCGTTATTCTATGGAGGAATTTACAACCTTACTCACAATTTAGACGTTGAAGTGTCAATATTTTCGACGAAATACACTATTTTCAATTTGTTTTATGGGAAAACACAACGAGTTTGGAAAGGAAGGGGAAGACCTTGCTGTGGCGTATCTGATCGAGAAAGGATATACCATCAACTACCGGAATTACCGGTTCTTGAAAACGGAAATCGATATCATTGCCCAGAAAGACGATATCTTGGCAATAGTAGAGGTGCGTGCCCGCAGCAACGACCAAATTATTAGTATAGCCGACACGGTAACCAAAAAGAAAATAAAGTTGCTGGTAAGCGGTGCCGATAACTATGTCACCGAACGAAACCTGAACATCGAGGTTCGTTTTGATATCATTACCATTTTAAAAAACAATAAGATTTTTAAGATCGAGCATCTCGAAGGGGCCTTTTATCATTTTTAAACTCAGGCTTTACAATAATTTAATTTTGCACAATTTGTTTTATTTATAACAATATGTTATTTTTGTAGCAAATTGATTTTTAAATGAAAACCATTTCCTCGGTTGTTGAGCACTATATCAAGAAAAAACCTTTTTTACAAAGTGCTTTGGCACAGGGTATCATCAACCTTACATCGTTATCAAGAATTGTCAAGCCAGAAATCGAAGGGGAACTTGGAAAGGAAATTCGCAATGGCGCAATTGTCATGGCTTTAAAGCGACTTTCAGATGATTTGGAGTTTCGGGCGACGCACAAAATTATTAAAGTACTTAAAAATATTGGTGAGATTACGGTTCGATCGTCATTGACCGATTATACATTTCTTGCTTCTGACTCGATTCTGGGGCAACAGGCCAAACTTTTGGAAGCCATCAATGACAATCAAGATATTTTTTACACTTCCTCTAGAGGGGTCAATGAGATTAATATTGTCATCAGTAATGTCATGGACGATACGGTGGAGACCTTTTTTAAAAGTGAAAAATGTACCCAAAAAGCTGAAGATCTATCATCGATCACTGTAAAGCTTCCTGCTGAGAATGTATCGGTACCTGGCATTTACTATTTTATTTTTCAGCGTTTGGCGTGGGAAGGCATTGTACTTTATGAAGTGATTTCGACTACAAATGAATTTACGATTTTGGTCGATGACGATCAGGTCGATATTGCCTTTAAAACAATTAAGGATCTGAAGACATTGTAGCCTAGTCCTCGTTTGCCTCTAAGAACGATATCACATCTTTATCGCTTTCGGGCTTTGCCAAGATTTTTTTATTGTTGTCGAGTATAAAGTATGTCGGGGTGTGGTCGATGGCATAAGTTTTGGCGTATTCGCTTTCCCATTTTCCAAGTGAAATTGCATGTTCGAAATTTTCCAATTTGGCCGATTCTGTTTTCCAAGTACTATCGTCATCCTCCAAACCTATGGCAACTACTTTAACGCTTGATTTATGACTTAAGGCTTTGTGCAATTGTGGTAGCTCTTTCAAGCAATGGGAGCAGGTACTGCTCCAAAAAATCAGCACATAATTTTTGGCTCCTGATAGGGTGCTTAATTTCTTAACCGAGTTACTTTCTTTCCATATTATGTCTGGGGCAACAGCTCCGATACGAAGCCGATTGTTCGCATCGATTTCATTTATAACTTGTTGTTGTTCTGCAGTGTTTGCGTGTAGTTTTAAATAGTCGGAATAAATATAATCGGAAAGAAGGTTGAAATTATTGGCGGTCGCTTGATTCCAGAGGGTGTGAAATACATGAAACTTATAAGAGTTACCTACTTCCGACAAATATCCGTCTAGCGTACGTACGTTATCTTCCATCGCTTTTTCCATTTGGGCTTGGGTCATTTCCTTTAAAGGAAGTGCGGTAAATACATAATTGGTCAATTTGTCAGTTAAGAAAGCTGAAGCTTGTAACAATGTCTTGTTTATATCTAGGTACTTGAAATAGTTGTCTTTTTTAAGCCGTACATAGTCAAAAACGGAAACATATGAATCTGGAATAAAGGGGCGGTTGGCTTTGATAAAAACGTTGCAAAGCAGTCCTTCAGTTTTGCTTTCGAACGATTGTTGGGTCGCGCTCATTTTTTTAAGAATAGCCTCAAATTCTGGCACGTCTGTTTTCTCTTGGGAATAAAAATTAACGATTTGTAGTTCCAATTGGTTGATTTCATTGAAATAGGTGGCAAAGTGAATGTTTTCTTCCGATTCAAGAAACCGAACGCCTTGATCGGCATTGAAGTCAAGTTGTATATCCTCTTTGCCATTGTAAATGACATCGAAGAAAAATTCTTCCTTGGGAACAGCATATACCAATCGATAGGTGCCCGGTCTAGAGTTTTCGGGAATCTTCAATGTGAACTTCCCTTTATCAATAGCCGTATCAGCTACATAAGCTTCTCCACTAGGTGTTAAGCGGTAGGCAAGTAGCCAAGTATAGTCTTTTGCCGGAGCAAAAGTACCTGAAATGTTGTGCTGGGAAGACACAAGAAAGGTGGTCAAAAACAGGAATGCAAAAAAAGTATTTCTCATGGTTTAGAACATCCAAAAATCACACCAAAAGTAATAGATTTAACGGCTATACCTTGTAAAATGGAGTCAAGATATATTATTTCGGTCTAATTGGTTAGTTCGAAAGGGCCGTAAACGGCATCTCTAAAGTTTTTATGAAGCCCTATTTGATCATAAGGAAATAACTGAACAAACAGCACAGCGGTAAGGTCGTTTATGGGATCAACCCAAAAAAGGGTGCTAGCGGCACCATCCCAGAAAAACTCACCGACCACCCCATTATTTTCTTCGGCTGACTGGGGAGGATTTAGGCGCACGGCAAAATCGATTCCGAAACCTACTTGACCCTTACTGGGTAAAAAAGACCGTTCTTTTACGCTATCGGCCAGCTGATTGGTAGCCATCAATCGGACTGTTTCCGGTTTGAGAATGGTTACGGAATCGAAGGTGCCATTGTGTACCAGCATACGCGCAAATGTCATATAGTTATCAAGGGTCGAGGTTAGTCCTGATCCACCACGGGTTAATGGCCAATGGTTCAAGTAATTCGATTTAGCTTGTTCGTCGGGCAACTGCATCAAGTTACCTTCGCCCTTTCGAAGGTACATTGCCGAAAAGCGGTCTTGGTCTTCTTCGGGTACAAAGTAGCGAGTCTCGTTCATTTCTAACGGGCTCAAAACATGTTCTTTTACATAATCGGCGAAGGGTTGGCCAGAAATACGTTCGACCAAAAAAGCCTGTACGTCGACAGATGGGCCATATTCCCAACGCTCTCCAGGATGAAAATAGAGAGGAGTGTTTCCCATTTTTTCGGCCATTTCTGCCAAAGTGTTTTCACGGTTTAGGGCATCGGCCTCCGATATCAGCTTACCTAGCCCCGGGATGTCGCTATTTCTTCCGAAACCGGCTGTGTGACGTGTAAGGTCACGAATGGTCATCGGGCGGCGTGGTGTTTCGAGAATCGGCTGGCCTTGGGTATCTTCACCAGCAAAGACTTTAATATCGGCTAATTCCGGGGCATACTTTGATACTGGGTCGTCTAGCTCGAACTTTCCCGCATCGTATAAGGTCATCAATGCTGTTCCCGTAATGGGCTTTGTCATAGAATAAATTTGTACAATTGTATTGCGATCCATAGGTTTTTGGGCATCTCGATCGGCAAATCCGAAGGCATTGTAATACACCTCTTTATCTTTTTCAAAAATCAGAGCCGAGACTCCGGCAATATTTCCTGAATCGACAAATGTCTTTAAGGTGGAATCAATTCGTGTTTTGACGACTTCATTAAGAATACCGTTTTCGACATAAAGCGAAGGCTTATTTTCTTTACATCCACTAAAGATGATTAATAACGTAGTCAATAAGTGGCATGCTTTGCTTTGCATAATATATCTTTTAAGTGCGTCTTCTGAATTTCAAAGGAAACATTTTGTTGCTCTAATTCTTTTGGTTACGTTTCTCCGTTTTTTTATAAATCAGTTCGGTCAAAAAACAAATCAAGATAATCGAAATCGCAACGATTACCCCAAGCTTATTGTCCGAATACTGTTGAACGATTAAGGCTATAGTTGCCAATAGGCATAATATGAAACCTGTCAATGTGATTATTTTATTTCCGTTGATTTCTTCCGCTAATTTAAATCCAGAGTAATTGACTATGGCAAAAATCAACAAAAAGCCAACACTTCCGGCCGTTGAAATACTTTCAAGCTTCAGGGTATTGACCAGTATGAGGGTGAGTACGGCAGTAATGAACAAACCTATGGGCTGGTTCCACAACTGACTGGTCAATTCATGGGGCAGTTCATCATCTTCGGCAATTTCATAACTCACTCTGCTACCGCCATACAATGAAGCATTTATTGCAGAAAAAGTTGATATCAAGGCGGCAACAGTGATGATGGAAAACCCGACCTGCCCCAGCATGGGCTTGGCAGCTTCGGCCAATACATAGTCTTCGGCTGTTGCTATTTCCTTAAACGGTAAGGAGCCTACTGTGACCACAGCAATTATGATGTATAAAAGGATGACGAAAATGACCGAATAGTAAAATGCTTTGGGGATATTCTTTTCGGGATTTTCAATATCAGGTGCCGAATTAGCAATGAGCTCGAACCCTTCATATGCAACAAAAATCACCATACCTCCGGTTAAAAGGTTAATGGGACTTTCCCAATTTTTAAAAGACAATTGGGCTAAGTTTGGGGTATCGAGTAAGCCATAAATTCCGATGCAAACAAACCCCAAAAGAATAATCAACTTTATAATTACGGCGTACGATTCTATTTTACCGACCACTTTAATACTGTAATAGTTGATACCCGTTGCGAAAACCACAATAGCACTCGAATAAATATGGCTGTCCAGGGTATTGTTGGAAGTCAACTCAAATAAATTGGGGGCATACGAACCGAAGGCGGAAGCGTAAAGTCCCAACATGATGATGTAACTTACCCACAGGACATTATTTAGGCCGCCACTGAATATCGTTTTGCCAAAGCCCTGATTAATGAATTTAACGGTGCCGCCACGATCGGGGTAAGTCAGCGATAATTTTACATAGCTGTAAGATGTAATCAAAGCTAACAGACCTGCGAATAAAAATGCCACTGGCGTACCACCCTGTGCCAAGGAAACGGCGAGGCCAAGTACAGCGAAAATACCGCCGCCTACCATACCGCCAATACCTATCGACATGGCTTCCCTAAGGTTTATTTTTTCGCTCATCGCCTAATTTTTCTGCTATACCTTTGTGCGATTGGCAGTCTATTTGCCAATCATAACTATTCCCTCAGTTTTGAAAATAACCACTCGTTTTTTAGTTCATGCTGTTCGGGGTAGGTCCAATGTTGGGTTTTTTGAAAAAGATGTAGCTCTTTTTGGGCCGGTAACACGTTATAGGCAGAATAGGTAGAGGCAGGCGGACAAACATTGTCATTATAACCCCAGCTATACCACCCCGGTACTTTGACAAATCGTGCGAAGTTGACCACGTCAAAATATTTTGAATTTTCAATTTTCTCAGGTTTGTTAGTGAATTCATCGACAAAAATCTGTGGCCAACCCCCGGCGCGGCCATGTAAAAATCCCGTCATATCGGAAAGTGCGGGGTAAAATGCTGCTAAATAGTCGATGCGGTCGTCTAATCCGGCGGTTACAATCGAAAGTGCACCTCCTTGGCTACCTCCGGTAACGGCAATGTCTTCCCCATTGAAACCTTCGACACTTTCGATAAAGTCAACCGCCCTGACACAGCCGAGGTAGACACGTCGGTAATAGGCATTTTCTTTATCATCTAAATTAAAGACTTGGTAATTGCTTAAGGGTCCCGCCCTTAAATCATCATAAACACCTTGGTCAAGATTTACAGGAATACCGTGTATACCTATGGTAAAGGAGATAAAACCTTCCGCGGCTTCTTCAACATCGCCGTAATAGGGACGTATGCCCGCACCGGGCACATGCAAAATGGCGGGATATTTTCCTGCAGCCTTGGGCTTAGCTAGAATACCATAGATTTTTCCTTTTACATTATCCAATTTTACATGGTAAACATCGACTTTGTTTGTGCATCGCTCGGGCATTAAGGTCAGTACCGGATTCATCGGCACTTGTGCCAACTCTGCCTTACCCATGTTCCAAAAAGATTCAAAATCTTTAGGCAAAGTGGTCGTGGGTTTGATTTTATCGGGGGCAAAACCGACGGTTGTATATGAGGAATATTCTTTGCCCTCGACTTTTACGGTCGCCGTACAACGTAAAAAACCCGGTTCGTTAAATTTTTTAGCTTTTATTTTGACCGGTTTGCTTTTGAGGGAAAGCGTTCCCTCGTCCCAAATAGTAGTGGAACGATATCCTGGGTCGGGCTGAACGGTATAGTTCACTTCGATATCTTCTAAGGGCACATTGTGTTTGTAGACTGAAATCGAAAATTCGGCCTGATCGCCAATATTGTAGGTCCAGTCGGCATGGTTAGGGGTGACAATAACCTCGACCAGTTCTTGGCGGGGCTGGGCTTTGAGACAAAGAGAGAAAATAAGTGTTGATACTAAGGAAGCATAAAGAATACGTTTCATTTTTTTGATGTTGGTTTTTGTAAGGTGTTATGTTCGTGGCAGGAAATAATAAAAATTTAAACCACTCTTGAAAGATAACAAAACCCATTGGAATTTTGGAATTGGAAATTTGCGAAGGTTTTTGGCCGAGTTTTTACTTATCCTTGATATAAAATAAACCCTCCGTCCTGACGCTCCGGTCAGGACACCTCCCTTTGGCAAAGGGAGGAGCTACCTTGATTTAAATTTTTGATAAAGGTTTAGTTTAGGGGCTCCCCTCTTTCCTGAAAAGAGGGGTGGGTGCCGACGCTATGGTCGGGAGTCGGGGAGTTTTTTAATACGGCTCGAATTTCTGACCTAAAAAAGAACCCTCGTCTTTAATTTGCGGTAAACCCACCTCCCTTTATCAAAGGGAGGAGCCATAGCTCATTCTAAATTTTAGTACAGTTGCATAACCTATGCGCTCCCCCTCCCTGTTTTAAAAGAATGGAATGAATTCCGTGAAACAGAATGCAGTGGGAAAGGGGTTTATTTTATTGTGAAATATTCTTTGGGTATTGTGTTAGCCCTCCGTCATGATGTTTCACCGTCAAGATACCCCCCCCTTTTTTATAAAGAGAGACACCACCTGATTCAACTTTTATAAAGCCTCTATGCTATGAACTGTAATACCAATAAAGCAATCGTCCATACAGTCTTTTTTAACATAGCCGGAAAAAGAGATTAACCCATTGTTTTTTGCCTCAAAGTATGTGGTAGCATTTCCCCTTTTTATTAGCCATTCCTTTTCGGCCTTTTCATATATTTCATCTAGGGTCAATGCAGGGGAAGCACTGGTATATTGGTGTTCGGGACTATTAATTTCATTCTCATTTTCAGTCCATTCCAATTGATCTACGGGGATAAATTCCTCTGCCCCGGATGTGTATCTGAAATCTCGTTCAATTACTACTCCATTAGACACTGTTATGGTGGTTTCCCATCCATATGTTGTAAAAACAGAACCGCCGAGAACTACATATTTATATGAATTGTTTGATGTGTCTTTAAAATCGACCCATGCTTTTTCGCTGTTTTCAAAATCATTTTGATACTCTAAATTATCATCTGAAGAGCAAGAAAATATGAGACTGGTAATTAACAAAGCTATTAGGTAGGTTTTGTTTTTCATCTATTTATTTTTTAACTATTACCTAATAGATGCGAATTCATTTCTATAGTTGCGCCAAATTCTTGTCAACAATTCAATTTAGTAATGTTTAACCTCTTTTTGGGAGTATATTGCAGTTTATAAACTGTATTTTAAAATACGTTTTTCACCCTTTTCTTTTACGATAATCCGAAATTGGCTTCCGCCTGTTTTTGTGTCGTCGGCGGTCATTACCTTGATGTTAGGTATTTCTTTTTCATACGGCATGATCAAGGTTGTAAAGCGTATCGGTTGTTGAGCTTGCGTCTTTTTTAATCGATAGCGAAAGGCTGGTCGGGGTTCCTTTTTAGTGTATTCAAACGATACCCAACCTTCTTCTTCCGAGAGTTCCAACCCTTTTTGTTGTTGTGTGCGAACGAGTACATTCCATCCTTCTTTAAAGTCAGAGCTGACGGAAAATCGTTTGTGGTCGAATACGGCATTACCAGGAGCGAGTTGAAAGTGTAAATCTATATCACCTGTGGCAATTCCTATGGCTTCGTCTACAATGACAAAGTATCTTTTGTCTACGAAAAATACGGAGCGTCGATGTGCGAGCTGATCATATCCCGCATTTTCAACAACTAGAATATCAAGGTTTTCGCCGGGTTGCCACAGCACCAATTTCGGATTGTATTGTGTATTTGCACCATTTAGGGTCAGTGTTTGGTGTGCTTTGGTCTGTCGGAACCACTTTCTGCCCTCGGGATTTCCACTGTAAATGTAACTTCCAGAATCGGGCATCAACGTCCGGCCACCGGCATAAAGGGTAAAGGTTCCATTGTCGGGCTGGGAATGTCCGCCTCCATCAGGACCACATTTTAATACCATACTTACAGCATTCTTGTGCCACGCACTTCTAAACGAATATAAGCCGCTTTCTTTTAGGGCGTAGGCCGTCTTTTCGGGTGCCGTTCCCACTCTTCCTTCTGTGGCAAGAAAGAGAAAATCTTTTCGGTTAAAACGCTCAGACCATTCCTTGAATTTCGCTGCGTATTGCCCGGGCTCCCCTGCCCAAGCATCACCGAACTGGGCATTGGTTCCATCGGGAAGCCCCAACTTCATCGGTACTTCACACATTCTTTCTAGACCATCGGTATAGGCTGTCGGAAATGCACTTTCCAGATTATTTAATTTGGCCAATTCATAGGTTCTGTAAAACCATCCGATGCTTCCTATATGATAGCCCATGGCGAGTTCGCGTTGGTGACCATCGGGATTTACCTGTTGCTTCATTTCGTTATTGAGCCGACGAATTGCCTCGGTTTTCCATTTCTCCGAATTTTTAAATTCAGGAAATGTAAATGCAATAAAAGCCATTCCCTCGGCTTCCATAAGTGCCCAATTGCTTCCAGAGCTATAGGTGGTCATCAAGAATTCGGCATGTTCGTAGCAGCTGTTCATAAAAGCTACCAATACTTCGGGAGTAAAATGTTCCGATTGAATAAATTGGTGGAACAGGCCTGCCCAGCTACGCCCCCGAATTCCTGCTTCAATAGATCGCCAGGCATATTTATGAGCCTCGTCTCGTGGATTTTTCTTTGTCCAGTCGACCAACTGAGTGCACCATTCCTCAGCATAACGCTCATCGCTTGTTTTGGCATATACCTTTCCCATAGCATTCCAGAAATACATGCGGTTCAGTTGCCATACCCATTCGTTATCGGGCACAGGTCTTGAATTCCAGTCGATATCATCACCACAAAAATGGGAGGGGTATGCCGGTTGCCCGACAAATATATGTTTTAGGGCATCGTTTGCCCATTTTTTGTCCTTTTCAGAAAGGCTATTATTAGCCGAATCCTCTTTGAGGGGATGTTTTACCGTACTTCGCTTCTTGTAGTATTTCAGGAGTTCATGGCTCTTAATCTCCAAGTTATCGGAACCATCTTCGGTCCTTTTTGGCCGAATATCGTCAAAATTCAAACGGTTTAAGAGCGTTTCGGTCTCGGCCGTAAAATCGTTGGATTGACCAATGACTACCATTGGTGCGAAGCAAATTAGGGTCAACCCTAGAAGAGCTCTTACTTTAAATAAAACAGACATCAACTTTCCTTTTATCCCAATATCCCTTGTATCTCGGTAAGCTCTGCTTCACTGAAATCAAGGTTTTTCAATGCCTTTAAATTATCCAGCAATTGCGCTTCACGACTAACGCCGACAAGCACCGTTGAAATACGGTTGTCTTTCAACAACCAGGCGATGGCCATTTGCGCAAGACTTTGCCCCCGTTTTTCGGCTATTTTGTTAAGGCTACTGACTTTCTCAAGAACTTCGGGTGTTATTTGGTCTTTTTGTAAATAGCGACCGTCTTTGCTCGCGCGACTATCCTCAGGAATACCTTTTAAGTATTTGTTGGTCAGAATACCTTGTTCAAGTGGCGAGAATGCTATAGATCCCATTCCTTGGTTTTCCAATTCTTCCAATAGGCCATCTTCGACCCAACGATCGAACATATTATATCGGGGCTGGTGAATCAATAGTGGCGTTCCCAAGTCTTTCATGATCTTGGCGGCTTTGGCCGTCAATTCTGCGGGGTACTGGGAAATACCGGCATACAAGGCTTTTCCCGATTGAACCAGATGATGCAACGCTCCCATGGTTTCTTCCAAAGGGGTGTCGGGGTCTGGCCTGTGATGGTAAAAAATATCCACGTATTCGAGTCCCATTCGTTTCAAGCTTTGATTTGCGGAAGCTATCAAATATTTACGTGAGCCGAAATTACCGTAGGGTCCGGGCCACATATCCCAACCCGCTTTGCTAGAGATGATGAGCTCATCGCGATACGGTTTAAAATCCTTTTGAAAAATACGACCGAAATTTTCTTCCGCGGCACCAAATGGTGGTCCATAATTATTGGCCAAATCAAAATGGGTAATTCCGTTGTCAAATGCGCAGCGCAACAGACTACGACCGACGGTCAGGTCATCGGTATGACCGAAATTATGCCAGAGTCCCAATGATAATAGGGGCAAAAGTATGCCACTGTTACCACAGCGCCGGTATTGCATCGTGTCATAGCGTTTGACATCGGCCTGATAAAGATTAAAATGGAAGGCGTCGTTTATTTTCATGGTGTATTTTTTTCGTTACTTACTATTCTTTTTTATGCGAGGAAGCAATGGAATTACGTTCGGAATAAATTACGCATTCGAACTTTGAATACATGCGAATATAAGATAATCGTATTAAAATAAGGGCTAAATATATTTGTGAGAACCGTCACATTGTGGCATTTTTTTAGATCGGCTACAAAGGCAATCGTTGATGCCATTTCCATCTAGAATTCGTTGCCGATATTTTTCAATCCTTGCTGTTCTGGTTTTCGATTGTTTAGGCGCGGAAAAATAAAGATTATAACCTCTTTGCCGCCCAAGTGTTAAGGCTTCAAAGGCCGATTTCAAATCGGGGGATGCCTTAAGTTGTTGTTGGAGTTCTTCAGGAAATACAAGATTTGTACTCCGTTTAAAAGCTACTTTTAAACCTGCTTTTTCTACCTCGATGGCCTCATAAATATAGGCTTTTATTTGCGAAGCCATCTTGACTATTTCGTCAACATCGGTAAATTTGAACAATCTACTGGACTGCGAATTCTCTCCAGGAGCCACCAATAGGCCATGGACGTCTTGTAATAAGGCACCTTTAAAAAAGCTCAGGGCACAGTAATCTTTAAAACCGCCTAGAATGGCAATGTTTCGCTTCTGAAACGTATAACATGGCGAGCGCCATTTTAATTCTTCGGTAAGCTGGCAGTCGAGAAGAATAGCTCTTAGTTGTTCCAGCTCTTGCCGCCATTGTGTGACCGTTGTAAAATAATCGTCTACCTTGGGGTTTGTGCTATGCATTTTTGTTAGTCTAAAATAGGGAAGAGTTAGTGCGGATTAAATTAAGAATTATTCTTGTATTTTTTTAAACGATTTGGTTTTAGGGAGGCACAGATTGCTGTTAATAAGGAGGATCTCGCCCTGATTTAGATTCATGGCACAATGGGTAGTTTTGGAGACTCTCATCTTTGTTTAAAGAGGTGTAGGCTTGCTGTGGCAAGGTCGGGGAGTTTAATTCACTAAAATCCGATTTAAGTATTAAATAGTAAACCCTCCGCCCTGAGGTATCAACGTCAGGACACCTCTCTTTGGCTAAGGGAGGAGCCCACACAAATACTATTGTTACGTCATAATGGGCTTAAAAACTTAAAAAAGCATGTTGAAATTCTTTTGAAAAACAAGAAAGCCTCAGTAAAGAAAAAGGCTTTGTATGAATTATCGGAAATAATTTAAATGGCATTAATTTTACAGTGGTTTACTACTCCGGTTCATCTCGTGTTTTATGATAAGGAATCGTTTTAAGAACATGTGAAATGGCCTTCAATCGGGCGCTTGGTTTTTTATCGGCGCTGATAATGGTCCACGGTGCGAGACCCGCGTTCGTTTTTTCGAACATTTGCTCTTTATACTTACTATATTCGTCCCACAGATCTTGTGCCCGCTCGTCAACGGCCGTCATTTTCCAACGTTTTAAAGGATCTTTTTTGATATCCTTAAAACGTTTTGCCTGTTCTTCTTTTGAGATGGAAAAATAGAGTTTGATAAGGTGTGTGCCCGATTGAATGATCATTTTTTCAAAATCGTTTACCTGCGACATAAAAATCTCATACTCACTTTCGGTACAGAAATTATTTACAGGTTCTACCACGGCGCGGTTGTACCAACTTCTATCAAAAAATACGATTTCGCCCGGTTTGGGTAATTGGTTGATGTATCTTTGAAAAAACCATTGTTTTCTTTCGTCGTCGGTAGGAACGTTCAGGGCAACGATTCTATAATGTCTCGGATTGATGTACTGTGTGAACCTTCGTATTGCCCCGCCCTTTCCGGCGGCATCGCGACCTTCACAAATAATGACGATTTTTTCATCGTTCGCAATGGCCCAGGCCTGCAGTTTTATCAGCTCTTCTTGCCTTTTTTGTAGTTCGAGATTGTATTCTACCTCACCCAATGATTTAAGAAGGTCGACTTTTTTGTTTTTTAAAAGCGCATGAAGGCCAAGCTTTGAGTTGAGCAGGGCGACTTCCTTTTTGTTTAATTTCGGTTTGCTCATAAATAATCACTTAACAATATCGTGAGGCTAGTTGGGTTCAATATATTCTTTATTTGTCGATCTGAACAATACTTCTGTGGTAACGCATTACGATATTCGGATCGGGCAATAGGGAAACTTTTGATTCCCCCTTGTTTTTATAATCGAACTGCGATAGTACGTACCGCATGCTTTCAAGTCGGGCCTGTTTTTTATCATTTGCTTTTACGATTACCCACGGGCTAAAATTGGTATGTGTCTTACTGAACATCTCTTCTTTATGGTGCGTGTAGCTGTCCCATAATTCCTGCCCTCTCATATCCACTGGGCTGTATTTCCACCTTTTCAAAGGATTGTTCAGCCGGTCTTCAAACCGCTTTTTTTGCTCCTTTTTCGATATGGAAAACCAAAATTTGATCAGTTTTAAGTTATCCTCATAAAGCAAATGTTCGTATTCGGGAACTTGCACTATGAATTTTTTATATTGTTCTTTGGAACAAAAGCCCATCACAGGTTCTACAACCGCTCTATTGTACCAGCTTCTATCGAAAAAAGCGATTTCACCGGCATTGGGCAATACCTTTATATAGCGTCTGAAATACCATTGGCCCAGTTCTACGTCGGTAGGTTTTGTGAGTGCAACGACTTTTGATGTTCGGGGGTTCAAGTGTTCTTTAAACCGTTTTATCGAACCTCCTTTTCCTGATGCATCCCTTCCTTCAAATAGCACGGCAACCCTTAATTTTTGCTGTACGATCCAATTTTGGAGGTTTACCAATTCGGCCTGTAAGCCGGCCAGTTCTTCCTCGTAACTTATCTTTTTTAAGGTCTTGTGTATCGGAATGTTATTTTTTTTCGCAATTGCGATGAGGTCACTCCGGGTTTTTGCTTCCAATAAGTGGTTTGGTTCAAAATTCATAGGCGATGCATTTTTTGCCCCTTGTTGGAACGATGCTAGTCTCGGTTTGCTCAAATTTAAGATGTCACTATGGATATTCAAAGCCCCTGGGGGATATTATGCCATTTTTAACCCCAATTCTATAGCGGAGCAAAACCTCTTAAAAATTCAGAAAATCGGCTGCGCCTAACGCTTTGGTAACATATTACGAATGGCAGTGATTTTCCAACGACCTTCCTCAGAAATCACAATAAAAGTGCTCCACATTTTTCGAACATTACCATCGGAATTTTGTATTTCGTAACGCGCATCGGCGATGGCCGTGTGGTCGTTCAGAAAGCGAATATGTTCAACGGCTAGGGTTCTGCCTCCCGGGTTGCTGTTAGAACTGCGCATCATGCCCTCCAATGCTCCTTTTTTACCACGACGCCATTCCCCGGTCGAAACCAATTGGTCGACTTCGGTGGTTAATAGCTGTTTTAATGCTACGGTATCTTTGGTTTCCCTGACCTGGGCATATTCGGCAATTAGAGCGATAATCGCTTTTTCTTGTTCATTTTTTGTAGTGTCTACTTGGGCGCACGCACCCGTTAGTATTAGTAGGAGTATTGTGTACGAGACCCAGATCAGTTGTTTTTTCATAAGGGGGATTATTATAACTTAGAAAAAGAATTACTTTTTTATACCAATCGCCATTTTTTTCGAGCCTTGCGCGACAATAGGGCATTGGCCTCTGAATCGCCAATAAATTTTTCTTTATCGGGGTTCCATTGGAGTTTTCTTCCCAATCGCCATGAAATTAGCCCTAAATGCATCGGCAGGGTCATTTCTCGGGCATAGGCCAGATTTGATTCGGGCACGGTTCTAGACTTTACGGCATCGACAAAATTCTGCTGGTGTCCCGGGGAACGGGGAATACTTTTTGGTACTTCCGGAATATCAGTGACCGTCTCCCCATTGATGGTAATTTTGCGGTTGTTGTAATCACAGATCAAGGTACCTTTGTCCCCTTCAAAATAAGCTCCGATACCCATTTCTTGGGCTCCGGGAACGTTTGGTGGTGTTGTTGACCAGTGCAAGTTCAAATCCTCGAATTCATAATCGATATCGATCCATTTCGGGGTGTCGGAAATTCCCGCAGCTGCTTCCCCTCGGGCTGCTATGCTCTTTAAGCCCTTGGGTTTGAGCGCCCAAAAGGCCACATCGGCGATATGGCACCAAAAATCGGCAAACATTCCTCCCGAATAGTCCAAAAAGTAGCGATAAGTAAAATGGCAGCGCTCAGGTATATAATCTACATAGGGCGCTGGTCCGAGCCACATGTCCCAGTTCAGCCCTTTTGGTACCGCCACACTTTTGGGGTGGCCCAAATCGGGTGATCCATCGTTTTTCCATAAACGAACGGTATGAACCTTGCCAATGGCACCGGCTTGAATGATTTCAACAACACGGTGGTAGTTATCTGTCGCGTGTATCTGTGTGCCTAATTGAAAAATACGGTTGTGCTTCTCTTGGTTTTTAAGCATCAATTGCCCTTCCCTTACATCATATGACAGGGGTTTTTCACCATAGACATCTTTACCGGCTTGAAAGGCCAACGTTGCAATCTGGGCGTGCCAGTGGTCGGGGGTCGCACAGGTAATGGCGTCGATATCGCTTCGGTCTAGAATGTGTCTGAAATCGCCATAACCGTCCACTTTTTTACCAGGTTGCAGCGTTTTCAGTGTTTTTAGGGTAGATGCCAGATGCTGTTCATCGACATCACAAAGGGCTACTACATCGACTTCAGGCAGACCGGCAAACCACTTCATATGATTGTTACCCATGCCTCCCAGGCCAATGTGGGCGACCCTCAAACGATCACTTGGGGCTACTTGGCCATATATCGAGGGCAATAAGGTAAGGCCTAAAGCTCCGAGGCTACTTTGTTTTACGAATTGTCTACGTGGGTTGTGATTTGATTTCATATAGGTTCTTAGGTTTAGCTAAATATAGACAAAGCCATTCATAAAACCTATGGTCGTATGCCGTAGCTACTAAATTTGGTAGGGGTGAGCCATCATGGAAAATGAAGGAAAGTTACTTTAAAAGAACACTTTGCCTTTTTTTCCAATCGTCGAGATACTCCCGGCGCCATCGGTTTACGGTTTTTGCTCCGGGCCTGTCGTTTTCTTGGTATTCGGGTTGTTGCAGGTCTGTAAAGTAATTAGGGCCATGGTCGGTTCTTTGAAAGCGTCCTCCCCAGCTTTCCGATTCGGGGTTTTCGGGGTCGCCGTTGAGCATGTAGAGCACTGAGGGCGTGTCACCCATTTTAATATCTTTTTTCTGTTGGTAGAAAAGATTTCCCAAAGCCCCCTTATCTTTTACGTTAGACCATACAAAGCTTTCGTTTCCATAATCCTTTTCTTGATATCCGCCCATATACATACCACGAAACGTCGAATTACTTTCTATAAACCAGAGGTCGGGATGTTCGTTATACACGTAGTCTCGAGCGAGTGGATCTTGTTTGGTGTTCCAAGACCCAATAAAATACACCCGTATTTTTGATTTTATTTCGGGCGCGGCCTGTAGTGCCTGGGCGACATCGGTTATCGAACCCCACACCAGAATGTAAAGCGGTCTTGAATCGCCTTTTTTAGCTTCGTCGATGATGTATTGTGCCCCTTCGCTAAGATTTGTATCAGGGTTGTCGGATTTCTGAGGGTCAATAGCTCCCTGCGAAGTAATGGATCTGAGATAATCTGGCGATGGATAGTTTGGAGACCGTTTTTTTAATTTTGGATAATCTTGCCCATACGCGTCGATAGCTTCTAAAATATGTGCTTTCCTACCTTCGTGGGGTGGAGAAGATATCAAGCCAACAATATCTAAAGTGTCCGCATACAATAAAAGATGCACCATAGACTGAAAGTCATCGGGGTCACTTCCCCCGATATCGGTAGAAATCAAAACACGGGGTTTTGATACGGGTCCAGTACAGAAAGTGAAAAAAACTAAAATTAAGGATACTAGGAAAATCGATTTTATTCTGGTGAGCCCCATGGTCGAATTATTTATAAAGTGATTGAAGAATCACCTTTCTAAAAATATACAAAAAAACAAAGTAAAACTATGCTGTGGTTCGAAAGTGAATTATGAGCTACGAAACTGTGGCCATTTGTTGCTCAAAAGGAGCCATGGCCTTAAGTGCCTTGTCAACAGAAGTGATGCGCTCAAATACCAATAATAATCGCAGTCCGTTACGAGTTTGCTTTTCCTTTACCTTACAAAGTTGTGGTTGGCTTTGAACAAACCGCATTACTTTCATAAAACCGGGGCTTTGGTAGAAAGCCGATTGTTGGTCTGAGATGAAATAGCCAATGAGCTTTCCTTTTTTCATAACTACTTTTTCCAACCCGATGCCATTGGCAATCCATTTAATGCGTACGGAATTCATGAGGTCTTCGACCTGCGAGGGCAGCTCTCCAAAACGGTCGATTAGTTCGGCCTCGAATTTCTGCAGTCCCGCTTCGTCTTTAACTTGGTTCAGTTCGGTATAGCGATTTAGGCGCTCCGTGATATTATTAATATAATCGTCGGGGAAGAGCAGCTCAAAGTCTGAATCGATTTGTGTTTCTTTTACAAAGACCTTCTCGTGAGGGCCTTCGACTTCTTCGTACAGTTCCTTAAACTCATTTTCTTTAAGTTCGTCAATGGCTTCCGCCAAAATTTTCTGGTAGGCGTCGAAACCTATTTCATTGATAAAACCGCTTTGTTCGCCCCCTAGTAAATCACCCGCACCCCGAATTTCAAGGTCTTTCATGGCAATGTTGAAACCACTGCCTAGTTCGGTAAACTGCTCAAGTGCCTGAATTCGTTTTTGTGCCTCGCTGGTCATCATATGAAAAGGGGGGGTAATAAAATAACAGAACGCCTTTTTGTTGCTTCGACCTACGCGGCCCCGCATTTGATGAAGGTCGCTTAACCCGAAGTTGTTCGCGTTATTGATGAAAATGGTATTCGCGTTGGTAACGTCAAGCCCACTCTCTACAATAGTCGTGGAAACCAAGACGTCAAATTCGCCATTGATAAAGCCCAGCATTAGGGCTTCTAGTTTTTTGCCGTCCATTTGACCGTGGCCAATTCCTATTTTGGCATCGGGCACCAACCGTTGTAGCATACCAGCTACTTCTTTGATGTTTTCGATTCGGTTATGTATAAAAAATACCTGTCCGCCCCGTTGAATTTCGTATTGTACCGCATCGCGAATGGTTTCTTCGGAAAAACGAATGACTTCACTTTCGATAGGGTATCGGTTTGGTGGTGGGGTATTAATGACCGATAGGTCGCGGGCCGCCATTAAACTAAATTGTAAGGTTCTGGGTATGGGCGTGGCGGTAAGCGTCAAAACATCGACATTTTGCTTTATCGATTTAAGCTTGTCTTTGACTGAAACCCCAAATTTCTGTTCCTCGTCGACAATCAATAACCCCAAATCTTTGAACTGCACATTTTTATTGACCAGCTGGTGGGTACCAATAATAATATCGACCTTACCTGCCGCTAAATTTTCGAGTGTTTCCTTTTTCTCCTTGGGTGTTCGAAAACGGTTCAGGTAATCGACCGTTACCGGCATATCGCTAAGTCGCTCGGCAAAAGTACGTTGGTGCTGAAAGGCTAAAATCGTGGTAGGTACGAGAACGGCAACTTGCTTGCCGTTGTCGACGGCCTTGAATGCCGCTCGAATCGCAACTTCGGTCTTTCCAAAGCCTACATCACCACAGACCAGCCGGTCCATGGGGCGTTCACTCTGCATATCTTTTTTAATATCTTCTGTGGCCTTGGTCTGATCGGGGGTGTCTTCATAAATAAAAGAAGCTTCCAATTCGTATTGCAGGTAACTATCGGGGTCGTACTGAAACCCTTTTTGTAAGCGTCGCTTGGCATAAACCTTTATAAGGTCGAACGCTATTTTCTTAACCCTGGTTTTTGTTTTTTGCTTTAATTTCTTCCATGCAGCGGAACCCAATTTATAAATTTTGGGAGGGGCACCGTCTTTTCCGTTGAATTTCGAAATCTTATGTAGCGAGTGAATACTGACATATAGAATATCACGTTCGCCATACATCAATTTAATGGCTTCCTGTTTTTTGCCCTCGACATCTATTTTTTGAAGTCCCCCGAATTTTCCGATACCGTGATCGATATGGGTTACATAGTCACCAATTTCAAGTTTGTTGAGGTCTTTGAGTGTAATGGCCTGTTTTTTGGCGTATCCGTTTTTAAGGTGGAATTTATGATAGCGCTCAAAAATTTGGTGATCCGTGTAACAGACGAGCTTAAGGTCTTCGGAAACGAATCCCTGATACAATGGGAAAACCAAGGTTTTATAATGTACGTCGTGCCCAACTTCGTCAAAAATATCATGAAACCGTTTCGCCTGTTGTTCCGATGCGCAGCATATATAATTTGAATAGCCTTCTTTGTGGTTACTGTTGAGGTTGTCAATCAACAAGTCGAATTTTTTGTTGAAGGCTGGTTGGGGCTTTGTACGGAATTCGATAATGTCACTGCGGCTGTCTCTTGTGGCCACATTTTGGTCGCCATTCAGAGAGTTTAGGGTGGTTGAAGCCCCGCCTACTTCAATTACTGAAAACTGCTGCAACTGACTTCGAAGTAGTTTTGAATTTACAAAAAGCGCTTCGGGCTCGGCATGTTTTATTTCTGATGAAAGCTTACCAAATGCCTCCTCGGCTTTTTGAAAGAATGAATCTAGCCGGTCATAGATCAAGTCGGTATTTTTTCCGAACACCACTGTTTTTTCCGGGATGTATTTAAGGAAGCTTTCTCGGGACTCGTTTGAAAACTTGTTCTCTACATTGGGTATGATGGTAATTTTAGTGACTTTGTTTGTAGAAAGTTGTGTTTCTACATCAAAAGTACGGATGCTATCGACTTCGTCGCCAAAAAATTCAAGGCGGTAGGGCTCGTCGTGCGAGAATGAGAATACATCGACAATACCTCCTCGAACCGAAAATTCCCCGGGCTCGGTAACAAAATCGA
This sequence comes from uncultured Kriegella sp., assembly GCF_963975415.1. NCBI lineage: Bacteria > Pseudomonadati > Bacteroidota > Flavobacteriia > Flavobacteriales > Flavobacteriaceae > Kriegella > uncultured Kriegella sp. The sequence goes on along the minus strand of NZ_CAXBGN010000010.1, from coordinate 36,436 downwards.
CTCGCTTGAACCGATACTCAAAAAGCACCTCGTTTAGAAAATCGAGTGAAATGGAATCGTCCAACTTTATTTTGAGCGTATTCTTATCAAGCTCTTTTCGGGTAACGACCTTTTCAAAAAGTGCATCAGGATAGGTGACAATAACTGCGGGTTTCTTCCGGGAATTGATGCGGTTCAATACTTCTGCACGCAACAATACATTGGCATTGTCGGTCTCCTCGATTTGATACGGTCGACGGTAGCTTCCGGGGTAGAAGAGCACGTCTTTTTCCCCAATCATCTGTTCGAGATCGTTTAAATAGTAGGCCGCTTCTTCCTTATTATCGAAAATTAGTAAAAAAGGAAATTCCGAATTCAAAAAGACATCCGATAACACAAAGGACAATGAGGAACCGGTGAGTCCTTTTAACACGAAGCTTTTATCGAGAGCGGTATTTTGGGCAATAGCATTCCGCAGTTTCCGTGTTTGTGGAGACTGTTCGAACAGTTGTTGAATCGTAGCTGGGGTCAACCGTTTAAATTTTAATGAAACCCTATGGTTTGATCGTGTTTCTATTGAACTGATCAAATCGTATGGTCGAATTAACCCTTTGCTATGAGGGCTTTTTCAATTTTTGAATTGCAAAGATAGGAATATGTGCTTAACTGACAGCGTTCATATTTTTAGAATATGGGTTAATTTTTGGCCTTGAAAATTCGGATATTGTGGGTTTAGGCCATATGAATTTTAGAAAGCAAAAATGATGAAAATAGAAGAATTCGATGTATTTGTTATTGGTAGCGGAATTGCGGGTCAGACCGTTGCGGAAGCGTGTGTCGCAAGTGGACTTACAGTCGCTATGGCCGATAATCGCGAATTTGGGGGTACCTGTGCCAATAGGGGCTGTGATCCGAAAAAAGTGCTTTTGGCGGGGACGGAAATTTTAGAAATGGCCCGGCATCTTGAAGAAAGGAACGTGGTCTCTATACCACGTCTCAATTGGAAAAAATTACAAAAATTTAAAAAAGAGTTTACAAAGCAAGTTCCGGCCAAAACAGAAGAAGAACTTTCGAAACTAGGAGTGAAACTGTATTATAAATCTCCCCATTTTCTGGGTAAGAATACACTTTCTGTGGAAAAGAAAACGGTGAAGGCCGATAAAATTGTGATTGCTACGGGTCAAGTTCCTCGGGAATTGCCTTTTGAGGGTGCCGAGCTATTAAAGACTAGCGATGACTTCCTTGATTTAAAAAAATTACCAAAGAAGATAATTTTTGTGGGTGCCGGTTATGTGGGGATGGAATTTGCACATATGGCGGCCCGGGCGGGTACAAAGGTTACTGTAATCGATAGCGGGGAACGGCCTTTGGCTGCTTTTGATGCTGATTTGGTAGCAGAATTGACCGATTATTCAAAGCAAATAGGGATCGATTTTGTTTTTAAGTCCGATGTTACTTCGGTTAAAAAATCAAAAAAGAAGTATCTTTTGAAATATGAAAAGAAGGGGGAATTGGAGCGTATTAAAGCCGGATTAATTATTAATACCGCAGGGCGGGTACCCGCTTTGGCCGAATTGGAACTTGAAAAAGGAAAGGTCGCTTTCGATGAAAAGGGAATTAAAGTTAATTCATACTTGCAAAGTACTTCCAATGAAAACGTGTTCGCCTGTGGTGATGTATCGAACCATTCTTTGCCGTTGACACCCTTGTCGGGCCGCGAGGGTTACGTCGTTTCCCAAAATATTATGAAAGCCAATTCGAAAAAAGTCGATGTGCCAGTGGTTCCTTCCGTAGTTTTCACTTTGCCTAACTTGGCTTCCGTTGGCTATTTAGAAGAGGAAGCCAAGGAACGTTACAAAAATGTGACCGTAAAAAGGGGGGCAGCTTCCGATTGGTTCAACGCCAAACGCATCAACGCTCCTTTGTATTCCTATAAAATTCTGATAAACGAGCGTACTGATGAAATAGTTGGGGCACATCTTCTAGGGCCCCATGCGGCCGAGACCATCAATCTGTTCGCGATGGCCATAAATCATGGAATGACCGCAAACGATTTACAAAGCACGATTTTTACCTACCCATCTTGGGGCAGTGACATAAAAAGTATGGTTTAAAGTCAGTTCTATCGTTGTTTCTGATAGACGAACCTACCTTTCTTTTAAGCGCTCCCTCCATTTAAATAAGGGGTTGGTCCCTCGATTTTGATAACCATGAATGGCAATGAAGGCTAATAAGATAAAGCTGCAAAAAAGAGCCAAATGGGCCAGAGTGTCAAGTGAACCTTTGTGGCGTGTAAAAATGGCAAATAGTGCCCAAACCCCCACGGCGGCAAATTCGCGCATATTTCTATAAAAGATCATTGCAATATTTAGGGCCGTAGCTACCACTATCATAAGAATAGTCCATTGTTGTTCAGAAAGAAAGGTGCCGTCCCAACCTATTTTGGTCAAGTAAAGGGATATGTTGGCAATTGTAGCTACCGAAATCCAACCGCTATAGAGGCAAATGGGCCACCATACAAAAGCGATAATCTCTATAGGAGCATCCCAACGTTCCATGTTGGTTTTGATAATAATTTTTAGGAGTGAAAAGAGAATTCCGAGCATGATTATTACTGATAGGGCCGTGTAGTCATAGAGAAAAGCAATTACCCAAGCGCCATTCAATAGATTTGCGCTTGCAAACCAATAGCCGGTCTGTTTAATAAAACCATTTTCCTTTGAGCTGAAAAAAGTGCGTCGAATTTGAAAAATGGCATAGGCCAAAAGACTTACGAATATCAGTCCCCAAATAGCAAAAGCGTAACTGGCAGGGGTAAAAAGGTTTGAATATTTTGAACTGATCTCTCCTATGGTCGTATCGTTCAGGCGCAGAGATTGTGAAGTATAGTTGATTCCGATGACCAAGATTACCGACAGCAGGTTCAAGACAGCAAATGTTTTTTTCATGTTGGTTTGTTGGTGAAGTTATTCTTGATAAGATAGGCTTTTCAAACGATGGAAATTAACGGGAACAACAAAAAAATGCGCTGTTATGAACGATGTTTTCCGCCACCTTTGTTCAGTTCTATTTTAAAAACAGCATCTTCACTTATGGCATAGACTTCATTGTCGTTTTTAGGCTCAAGAACGTGACTGCCGGTAAAAGCACCGAAAGCTGGCAGTACCATTTGATTTGTGCTTTTAAAAAAACAAGGTAATCGAAGCGATTGGCGACCTGTGCCCCGAAGGCGAATAGCGGGGTGTATGTGTCCTGAAAAATTAAAAAAACCTTTGCGATCTTCCGGATGGTGCGTCAATAAAAAATCATCGAAAACCATTTCGGAAACGACTTCGATACCCAAATTTTCATATTTTAAGGAAGATATGATGTCGTGGTTGCCGGCAACTAAAGTAACCTTCGAGATAACGGTGGCCATCCAATGCTCGAAAAACTTCCATTCATTATTAAGCGAAGAATGAAACAAGTCGCCCATAAAAACCAGCTGCTCGGGCTTGAAAAAATTGATAGCTTCGTCCATAAGCTCAAAGTTTCTCGCAATTGCATTTTGGGGTACTGCAGCCCCGTACTTTCGAAAATGGGACACTTTGCCCAAATGTACGTCACTAATTAAAAGCATTGATTTTTCACTCCAAAAGAGAGCTCCCGAAGCATGAAAGACAAAGGTGTGATTTCGAATTAGCGTAGATTGGGTGTTCATGCCTTGCAAAATTAGTAAAAAGTCTCAGTGGTCGGTACTGAAAGGCACAAACGTTGTACAATTATCTTTTCGTTAAAATGGCGGTCATGCGTTTAATGCGGTCGGCTAATTTTTCACTGCTCAATTTTTCACGCAAACGGTCGGTAATAATTGGAAATGAAAAGGGGGTCGGTTCGGTGCAGGCCTTCCAAACAATTTCCTGTGTAGCAATACGCTCCAAGGCCAGGCGAAGACGACCTTCTTCCAATTGGTGCTCAAAGGTTTCGGTAAACGCTTGTTGAAAGAGCAAGTTTTCGGGCTCATAATCGCGGAATACATCGAACAAGAGTTGTGAATTGCTCTGCAGGTGTTTCATTTTTATGCCTTTATCAGGATATCCCGTAAAAACTAAACCGCTGATAACGGCAATATCCCTAAATTTTCTACGGGCCATTTCAGTGGAGTTTAAACTTTTTTGAAGGTCCTCGAAAAGATAATCCTTGGTAAAAAGATTGTTGTCTATGACTTGTTGCATGTCGATTTCCTTATCGGAAAGCAGTTCGAATCCGTAGTCGTTAAAAGCCAGGGAAAAAGTAATAGGGGAAAGCAAACTGATGCGGTAGCCTAGCAAACTGCCCATGGCTTCATGCACAAAACGGCCTTCGAACGGATAAAAGATATGATGGTACCCGTCGCGTGTCTTAAAAGTCTCTATTAAAAATTCATGGGGATCAGGTACAATGCTTTCTATGCGCTGACGTTCGAATAAAGAAGAAAGTGACCTTATTTCTGCCGACTGTTTTTTTTTGTCCAATCCGGCGGAATATAGTTCGTTTCGAAGCAGTTCAGACATCTGGGCAGAAAGTGTCAGGCGCCCGCCCATCCAACTGGGCACTTTATTAGTTTTTTTAGATGATTTTCGAACATGTACCTGCATGTCTTTGATTCGTATAAATTCCAAATTACGACCTGCAAAAGTGAAAACATCGCCTTGGGTCATTTTTGAAATAAACGATTCTTCCACCGAGCCGATGTATCCACCTTTTTGATACCTAACAATTAAATTGGCATCGCCTACAATGGTTCCGATTTGAAAGCGATGCCGCATGGCGACCCCTCTATTGTTGACCTTGAATTTGCCGTCTTCCTCGATTTCCACTTTTTTATATTCGTCGTAGGTCTGAAGGCTCTGGCTGCCCAAAACCAAAAAATTTAAGAGCCATTGCCATTGGTCTTTTGAGAGGGCCTGATAGCAAAAGGTTTGTTGAACCTCAGGAAATATTTGATCGGGATAGAATCCGTCTGAAACCGCCAGTGTGGTCAGGTATTGTAATAAAACGTCGAAACTATTTAAATACGGAATACGGTCTTCTACAGCCCGTTGTTTTACTGCCTGTTGTAGGGCCGAGGCTTCGACCAATTCCAATGCATGCGTCGGAAGAAAATAAATGACGCTTTCTTTGCCCGGTCGGTGACCACTTCTTCCCGCACGTTGCAGAAAACGGGCCACACCTTTGGGGCCACCTATTTGAACTACCGTTTCAACGGGGGCAAAGTCGACACCCAAATCAAGACTGGAGGTGCACACTACGGCTTTCAGACTTTCATTACGAATGGCCTGTTCTACCCAAAGCCGGGTCTCTTTATTGATACTGCCGTGGTGCATGGCCATCTCTCCGGCGTATTCGGGATGCTTTTCTAGAATTTTTTGAAACCATATTTCGCATTGACTACGCGTATTGGTGAAAAGTAAAGTGGTTTTGCTATTGTTAATGATCGGTACCACTGCTTCAAGCAAGCGTAAACCCAAATGCCCGCGCCAGGGGAAGGTTTCCATTTCTTTTGGAATGATACTTTTGACGGTAATTTTTTTATTCAGTTTGGCCTTTATCATCACTGAATGATCCAAGGCCTTTGTGTTGGGTCCGAGAAGTACCTGCCGAGCTTGGTCGAGATTTCCTATAGTGGCCGAAATGCCCCAGATACGCATGTTTTTTGCTACATTTCTTAATCGGGAAAGCCCCAGCTCCATTTGCACACCTCTTTTGGTGCCCAATAGTTCGTGCCATTCATCGACGACAATGGCGGTACAGTCTTTAAAAATGCGGTCATAGCCTTTGGTGGCGAGTAACAATTGCAAACTTTCCGGAGTGGTGATTAAAAGGTCGGGCATCTGTTTTTTCTGTTGTGCCCGTTCTTTGGTGCTGGTGTCCCCGGTACGAATGCCAACTGTCATTTGTGTTCCTAAATCATTGGTTATCCGTTCGGCCGATTGTTTTATTTCTAAGGATAATGCGCGCAAGGGGGTAATCCAAATGGCCTTTAATCCCTTTTTGTGTTTGGTGCGGTATTCCGGATTTTTTTTGATGTATTGGAGTACGATAGGGAACCATAGTGCATACGTTTTGCCGCTTCCTGTTGGGGCATTCAATAACCCGTGTTTGCCTTGTAAAAAAGCCTGCCACGTCTTTTTTTGAAACGGAAAGGGTTTCCAGTCTTGTTGCTGAAACCAATTTTCGGCAATATGGTACAGTTCGCCTCGGGTCATGAGTTACCAATGTAAGTTAGTAATTTGGTCGGCAATGGTGCAATTTTTTTGTGGTGATTGTTTTTAAGATTATAGCATCATTTCGAGGCCGCTTTTGAACTACTTTCAACTGTGATGGTTTTAGGGAATTAATTCTTTTAAATCTTGTATGGTGTTTGCTTCCTCGATTTTTTTGTCTTGTCGCCACCTTAATATTCTGGGAAAGCGCGTTGCAACCCCACTTTTATGCCGTTTGGACAATGCAATACCTTCAAAGGCAATTTCAAAAACGTGATGCGGCTTTACACTGCGTACCGGGCCAAAGCGCTCGAGAGTATTCTTTTTGATCCAGGCATCTACCTTTCTAAATTCGGCATCGGTCAACCCCGAATAAGCCTTGGCGAAAGTGACCAGCTCTTTTTTTCCTTCCTTGTTTTCTTGCCATAAAGCGAAGGTGTAATCAGTGAATAGATTGCTGCGGCGCCCATGACCCCGCATGGCGTAGGTGAGTACGGCATCGATGGTGAGCGGGTCTACTTTCCATTTCCACCAATCCCCTTTTTTTCTTCCCACTAAATAGGGGGAATCCTTTCGTTTTAGCATCAGCCCCTCACTTCGTACTTCACGGGAACGCTCCCGCTCTTTGGCCAAGTCGTTCCAAGAAGTGAAATGCATGGTTTCGGAAAGATGTAGGGGAATCCTATTTTCTGAGTTCCCTTCGACATGGTAACATTCGCGATATAAAGCGGTCAACAATTTTCTGCGCTCGGAAAAGGGCTTGTTTCGAATATCTACACCTTTCCATTCAAGTAAATCGTATGCTTTTAAAATAACCGGGACTTTCTCCAAAAGGGCTTTCGAAACCGTTTTTCTTCCAATTCGTTTTTGAAGGTCATTAAAGGTGCCGATTTGTTTTTTAGGATAGGGTAGTATTTCCCCATCGATGACTGTTCCTTTGGGAACGATACCTACAAATTTTTCAAACTCGGGATATTTGTCCGTGACCAATTCCTCTCCACGGCTCCATACAAATAATTCGTCGTTTCTAAGAATAACCTGGGAGCGAATTCCGTCCCATTTATGTTCGGCGGACCATTGTGCAACATCACCTAAATCTTCGATATCGCCCTCTAAGGCATAGGCCAAATAGAACGGATAGGGTTTTGACAGATAATCACTTTTATTTTCTTCCAGAATCAATTTCTGAAATGAAATCGTATTGGGGTCCCAATTGCCCATTAACTTGTATGCGAGTACATCTTCATCTAAACCTGTCGCTTTTGACAGGGCGCGGGTCATCAATTTTTGGCTGACCCCAATTCGAAATGAACCCGTAATCAATTTGGTAAAGACAAAACGGCCATAATAATCAAGCGCGTTCCAGTTTTCGAAAAGGTAGGCCCTCTTTTCGGCGTCTGTTTTACTTTTTAAGCCAATCATTTCTTCCAGAAATTGGGTCAAACTTTTTTCAGAAGATGCTTTTGTTGAAGGAACGATCAGCGCAATAGTTTCGGCCAAGTCGCCAACAATATGGTAGCTTTCTTCAAACAGCCACAACGGAATATTGGCTAATTCGGAAGCCCAGGTTCTTAAAAGTGTCGTATTTACAGGTCGCGGTGGCCGTCTGTGCGAAAGAATGGCAATAGTCCAAACCTTATCAGGGCCATTTGCCGTTTTTAAATAGTCGGCCAGCGCTGCCACTTTTACCGTAGTTTTATTGGTGCTATCGAGGGTTTTTATAAGTGTCGAGAATTTCTCCATGCTTATTTGATTGTGAACAGAACGATGCTTAGGGGTTGGTTCTGAAGTGTGGGCTTTCAAGGTATTGTCTTGGGTTCTTCTTTTGCCGCGTTTAGTTCAGCCAGTTCTCCTTCGTATTGTGTTTCTTCGGTGCGTGCATCATAGCCTTGTTCACGCAGGTAGCGTGAAAATATATCGCTATAGCCATGGGTGCAAATGATTTTTTCGGCTTCTGTGGCCTTGATGCTTTTGATCAACCCCTGCCAATCACAATGGTCGCTGAGCACAAATCCTTTGTCGACAGCACGTCTTCGTCGGGCACCCCGAAATGTCATCCAGCCGCTGGCCGAAGCAGTTTCATATGGTACCATTTTTCGAATCCAGGTGCTACCATGGGCACTCGGTGGGGCCAAGACAATATTTCCAAGAAGCGCTTCTTTCTTCGTTTCATGGGTGATACGCGATGTTTTGGGAAAATCGACCAGTGGGCGCAAGACTTCCGTCATATTTTCGATAGCCCCGTGGGTATATATTTTTCCGATATCGGTATCTAAATATTTCAATAGCCGTTGTGCCTTCCCCAAACTGTATCCGAAAAGAATAGATGTCTTTCCGTCTGACTGGTTTTGCGCCCACCATTCATTAATGGCGGAAAAGACCTCAACTTGAGGTGTCCATTTAAAAGCTGGCAAGCCGAAAGTACATTCCGTAATAAAAGTGTGACATTTAAGCGGTTCAAATGTTGTAGAGATGCCATCATTCTCAGTTTTGTAATCCCCTGAGAAAACCCAAACTTCCCCTTTGTGTGCTACTCGAACTTGTGAAGAGCCGATGATGTGACCGGCCGGGTGCAATGAAAATTGAACGCCATTTATAGTAAAAGTCTCTCCCCACTCCTTTCCATTTACGTTAATTTCACCAAGGCGATGGGTTATAATAGGAACATTTCGATGATGGGTGATATACCGTTTGTTGCCCGCACGGCTATGGTCGGCGTGACCGTGGGTAATAATAGCGTTGTTCACAGGTTTCCAAGGGTCGATATAAACTTTGGCCGCACTGCAATAAATGCCTTTATTTGTAAATTCTAAAAGGGGTTTTTCCATAGCTTTGTGAAAATACAAATTTGCTTAGAGAACAAAGTTTTAGAGATTATAAAATATGACCTCTAAAAAAATTATATTTGCCCCCAATAAAATTGTGATATATGTCTTTCGTTGATTTATACGGTAATAGTGAACATAGAAGAAATTTGGCGCATTTTGCCGCAATAGCTACCTTGGCGTCGACAGATGGGTCGATAAACGAGCAAGAGCAGGCCTTATTGGATCAATTTGCCCGTAAGTTGGATATTACCGAAGCCGAGTATAAAGAAGTAATGGACCCCTCTAAAAAGTTTCCTATCGACCCACCGGTCAATTCGGAGAAAAGACTTGAGCGTTTGTACGATCTGTTCAAAATAATTTTTGCCGACCACCATATCGATGATGACGAAATGGCGTTGCTTCGTAAATATGCGACTGGACTTGGGTTCTCAGGTGAAAGCGCTGAAAAGATCATTAAAAGATCGGTTCAAGTGTTTAGCGGGCGTATCGATTTTGATGATTATATCTACCTTTTAAAGCAATAGTGCGTCTTTTTTGGTAACTATTAATGGTATTTTTCTAGAAATTCTTGAAGTTTTGCCACCATATTTCGACTTCCACAAAAAAACGGAATTCGTTGATGTAGTTCGGTAGGCTGTACATCCAAAACCCTGTTTCGGCCACCTATGGCCAACCCATTGGCTTGTTCGGCTAAAAATGCCATGGGGTTACATTCGTATAAAAGTCTGAGTTTCCCTTGTTCGGTAACACTGCTTTTTGGATACATATAGATACCGCCTTTAATCATATTTCTGTGAAAATCGGAGACCAATGACCCAATGTATCTTGACGTGTAGGGGCGATCACCTTCTTCTTGTTGACAATATTTGATATAGCCTTTGACGCCTTGATGAAAGTGTATGTAATTGCCTTCGTTTACCGAGTATATCTTTCCGTCTTCAGGGAATTCCATGTTGGGGTGCGAAAGGTAAAATGTACCAATGGCCGGGTTTAAGGTAAATCCGTTTACGCCGTGGCCCGTAGTGTAAACGAGCATAGTAGAGGTGCCGTACACAATATATCCGGCGGCTACCTGGTCTTTGCCAGGCTGTAAGAAATCTTCCAAAGTAACTGGGGTACCTATGGGGGTGACCCTGCGATAAATGGAAAAAATCGTACCCACCGAAACGTTTACATCGATGTTCGATGAACCATCTAAAGGATCAATAAGCACTACGTATTTATTTTGATGCTTTTTGTCATTGCTGTTAATACTAATGAAATCATCTTCCTCTTCAGAGGCAATACCACAAACAATCTCCCTGTTGCTAAGTGTTTGAATAAATTTTTCATTAGCCAGTACATCAAGTTTTTGTTGGTCTTCTCCTTGAATGTTCGTATCGCCTGCAGCGCCGAGCACATCAACAAGTCCGGCTTTGTTCACTTCATGGTTTACCACCTTGGCAGCTAGCCGAATGGCGTTGATCAATTTTGAGAGTTCACCTGAAGAATATTGAAATTCCGATTGATTCTCGATAATAAACTCGCCAAGGGTCTTGTGTTTTTGCTGCATAATGGTCGGACTGTTTAGATGACCACAAATATCGGGTATTTTGTGAAACTAAGGCAGTTGTGGAGATAATTCCTTTTTTAAATTTATAACTTTGTGTTTTATTTGTAACAAACATGGAGTTTACAATTCGCGAAGCCGTAGCCAATGATATGCCAAGAGTACTGGAACTTATTACAGAATTGGCTGTTTTTGAAAAAGAGGATAATGCCGTAGAGGTATCGGTAGAAGATTTAATACGTGATGGTTATGGGCCAACAAAGTTATTTCATTGCTTTGTGGCCGAGTCGGAAGAGGAACTTGTCGGAATGGCTTTGGTCTACCCTAGATATTCTACATGGAAAGGTGCCGTGATTCATTTAGAGGATTTAATCGTTACAGATGCCATGCGTGGTTCAGGGCTCGGTACAGCCCTGTTGACCGAAGTAGTGCGTTATGGCCATGAGCTTGGAGTGAAGCGCATTTGTTGGGAGGTGTTGGATTGGAATGAACCGGCTATTTCCTTTTATGAAAGTAAAGGAGCTAAAGTGATGCGAGATTGGGATGTCGTGCAATTGGATGAAATAGGGATACAAAATTTTATAAATAATATATGAAGGTTTTTAAATTCGGTGGCGCTTCGGTAAAAGATGCTGATGGCGTAAAAAATTTGGTCAGTGTGTTGAAACTGACAGGTCATGAAAATACCATGCTCGTTGTTTCTGCCATGGGCAAGACAACTAATGCCATGGAAGCTGTTGTTAAGGCCTATTTTGACGATAAGGTCAATTTAGGATCGGTCGTTTTAGAGGTAATTGATTATCACAACGCTATTTTGTCGGATCTTTTTGATAATGATCAGCATCCTATTTTTAAACGAATTAAATTGTTGTTCGATGAAGTGCAGGGTTTTTTGACCTGGAATAAATCACCGAATTACAATTTTGTTTATGATCAAGTCGTAGGTTATGGAGAATTGGTCTCTACTACGATTATTAGCGCTTATTTGAACGAGATTGGAATTGAGAATAATTGGGTGGATGTACGACATCTAATAAAAACCAACGACAGTTACAGGGATACCGTCGTCAATTGGGAAAAGACACAGAAAAATGTGCTTGAACAAGTAGATCGAAAGCTATTGAACATCACCCAAGGCTTTTTGGGTAGTGACGACAACAATTTTACTACAACCCTGGGTCGGGAAGGTTCAGACTATACCGCTGCCATTTTAGCATATTGCCTTAATGCCGATTCTGTGACTATTTGGAAAGATGTTCCCGGTGTCTTGAATGCAGATCCTAGGTATTTTAAGGAGACCCAGTTATTAAACAAAATATCATATAGAGAGGCCATTGAACTCGCTTTTTACGGGGCTTCGGTGATTCATCCGAAAACTTTACAACCTTTACAGCGTAAAGAGATTCCACTTCATGTCAAATCTTTTATTAGTCCTAAAGATCCCGGGACAACGGTTGGAAAGGGAGTTGGAATTGAACCTGAAGTGCCTTGTTTTATTTTAAAGAAAAATCAGGTGCTGATGAAACTCTCGTCTTTGGATTTTTCCTTTATTGTTGAAAGTAGTATTAGTGAACTGTTCAAGCTTTTCCATGAATATAAAATGAAGGTCGATCTTATACAAAATTCGGCCATTAGCTTTTCTGTTTGCGTTGATAATCGATTTGGCAGACTTGAAGAACTTTTGAATATTCTGAAAAGTCGGTTTAAAGTAGTTTGCCACGAAGGAGTGTCATTGTATACTATACGTCATTTCGATGCCAATGCCATAGCTTCATTGCAGAACGGACACGAAGTGTTACTGGAACAAAGGGGAAAAGAAACCTTACAGTTAGTAGTGAAATAATGTGTTCAGGTCTCTTATCTTTTGTTAAAATAGGAGGGCAGTCTTGTGTTTTTTCTATCTTTAGCTTTTACTAAAAAGCTATATTTATGGGGTTAGTGACCGCAAAAGAAGTGGCCAAAGCGATTAATGTAGATAGGTTCGGGTTTCTCGGTAACTTTATTGCTTGGTGCCTCATGAAGGTTACCCGTTTGTCGAGTATAAATTCATTTTATGACTCTATAAAAGACCTCAATGGAACGGAATATGCCGATGCCATTCTGAAGCATTTTGATATTGATTTTGAGATTCCCGAAGAAGATTTTAAGCGTTTGCCAAAAGATGGTGCCTACATTACCATTTCGAATCATCCCCTAGGCGGCATTGATGGCATTCTTCTTTTGAAGTTGATGGCCGAACAAAGGCCCGATTACAAGATAATGGCTAATTTTCTTTTGCAGCGAATGGCGCCTATCGAGCCTTATATTTTTCCCGTGAATCCGTTCGAGAAACATAAAAATGTCAAAAGTAGCATCTCAGGATTTAAACGGGCATTGCAGCATTTGAAAGATGGTCATCCCCTAGGGATTTTCCCTGCCGGGGAAGTGTCCACTTTCAAAGATGGGAAATTGATTGTCGATAAACCATGGGAGGAAGCTGCCTTGAAATTGATACGTAAGGCCAAAGTGCCCGTAGTTCCTATTTATTTTCATGCGAAGAACAGTAAGCTCTTTTATCGATTGGCAAAAATGAACGATGTATTCCGAACGGCCAAAATACCGTCGGAAGTATATAGTCAAAGGAATAGGCCGATTAAGGTTCGCATTGGCCAGCCGATATCTTTGAACACGCAAGATGACCAAGAGACCTTAGAAGAGTATACCGCCCTGCTCCGTAGAAAAACTTATATTCTTTCCAATGCTTATGAAAAAGAGCGACTTATCGATCAGATTCCATCTTCTTTGAAAATTCCTAAAGCACCGCGAAAAATTGCAACGGCAGTTCGAACCGAGGTCATTCAAGGTGAAATCGAAAAATTGACTGAGAAGGATAGAAGATTGCTGCAAAGTAAGAATTATGAGGTTTTTCTGGCCCCGGCCAATGAAATGCCATTTACACTCAAGGAAATTGGAAGGCAACGCGAAGTTACTTTTCGGGCCATTGGAGAAGGAACCAATAATTCTATCGATCTTGATGAATTCGATAATTACTATCATCACATGTTTTTGTGGGATAATAAAGAAAAGTTGATTGTGGGTGCCTACCGCATGGGGTTTGGCTCAGAAATTTTTGCGAAATATGGTATTGATGGATTCTATCTACAAGACCTGTTTCGATTCGAACCCGAACTTTTTGGCATGATGCGGCAGTCCATAGAAATGGGCAGGGCCTATATTGTAAAGGAATATCAACAGAAACCCATGCCACTGTTTTTGTTGTGGAAAGGTATAGTGCATACAACCCTACGCCACCCTGAGCACAAGTATTTAATCGGAGGGGTAAGTATAAGTAATCAATTTTCGAATTTTTCAAAATCGTTGATGATTGAATTTATGAAAAGTAACTATTGGGATCCTTATGTAGCCCAATATGTCAGTCCAAAAAAAGAATTTAAAGTAAAACTAAAGGATGCCGATAAAGAGTTCGTTTTCGATGAAACTCAGGCCGACCTCAATAAATTTGATAGACTAATCGATGAAGTAGAACCGGGCAACCTTCGTTTGCCGGTCTTGATTAAAAAATATATTAAACAAAACGCAAAAGTTGTAGCGTTTAATGTCGACCCATTGTTCAATAACTCGGTTGACGGACTGATGTATATTAAAATCGCCGACTTGCCTGAAAGCACCGTGAAACCTGTTATGGAAGAATTTCAAGCCGAATTGGAGCGTAAATTTATGGAAGCCAATGGGAATTAACTTTTTTTGTACGGGCTACCGGGATATTTTTTATTTGGAGCTTAGCTTAGTGATGTAATGAAAAAGGCCGCATAAGCACTAAATGGTGCACTATCGTGGCCATTTCGATAATGGTTTTGGTGAGTTTGAATATTCCCGTGCTTGTTGGTGCTACTCTTATTGTTTCATTTGGGGCACAATATTAAGTAGTGAAATAATACCGAACCCTCTTAAGCAAAAGATTGAATCGGACTTTATTTCCTAAAGACTCTTAAACCAATCTTGGAATAGTTCACCAACGCCCACCGTTGGACTCATTTTGCCATTTGCTGCCGCAATTAGGCTAATTATTATCAAGACTAAACAAATCAGCGAGGCAAAGCAACCTACGACGGGAATAAAATTTAAAAGAATTGCGATTAGCCATATGCCCAAGGTCTGTCTAATATAATAACTTCCGAACTCGGTTTTATTTTGGCTGTTCATGATAATGGCCACTATCCAACCGATAATGGTTATATGTGCAATAATGGCCACTGTTTTTCCGCTATCGGGACTATTGGGGTCAAAAGTTTGCTTTACATCTTCTTTGAATTCGTTGGCGGTTCTTTTTGCTCCATCGGCGAAGTCACTTGCTTTATTTTTGGTACCGTCAAAGGCATCTTCAGCCTTATTCTCAAAATCTTTGTTATCTTCTGACATCACAGTTTTTCGTTGGTTATTTCAAATCTAAATGTAGCAAATATTTCGGAATCAGAGAAATGCAGAATCGATAGGCTCCCATAACTCCAGTTTGTTTCCTTCTGGATCTAATATCCAACCAAATTTTCCATATTCATATTCTTCTATTTCACCGACTATAGTTATTCCTTCCTTTTTTAGAACGTCAAGTAGTTCAACAAGATTTTCTACCCTGAAGTTCATCATAAAGGGTTTTTGACTAGGCTTAAAATAGGCGGTTTTTTCCTCCATAGGGCTCCATTGTGTAGAACAATCATTGTTCTCTTTGTCTTTCCACCAAAAAGTACAGCCGTATTGGTCCGTTGCAAGACCCAAGTGGTTTTTGTACCATTCCTTTATTTTATTGGGATTTTCGCTTTTGAAAAAAAATCCGCCCAGACCCGTTACCCTGTTCTTCATAGTTTATTTCTTTTTTAGGTTTCTTTCGTACAATGCTATCCAATCATCGGTTGACATTTTGGTACATAGCTCGGCAATCAGTTTGTATGGAATATCATCCATCTTTTTAAAACGCACACAACTTTTACCCATATCGAGTTTGTATTTGCACTGTTTGGTATATTCGGAGACAAACCAATCGTATAATTTAGTATCGGCATATATGCCCGAATGGTAAAGCGCTACAAAGTTCTTTTGAGAGGCCAAGTTTATAAAGGGCAATGGTAATTTAGGGTTGCAATGATACCCATTGGGATAAATGTCATGCGGAACAACATAGCCTAGCATTCCATAACTTATCTGCTCCTCGAATCCTTTAGGCAGGTTTTCAAGGATGGTTGTCCTTATTTTTGAAATCACTCCTCGTCTTTCCTGTGGGAGTTGTGCGATGTAATCTTTTGGTGAATCGGCTTTGTACTGCATGAGTATTAATTTTTACGTTGAAGTGTAAAGGCTGAAATTAAGGAAATGATAAATCCGATAATGAATACGGTCAAAAACATTATAAAAAAGTTCATTATAGGACTACTGAATAATTCTTTTTGCGACTCCATTTTGGCGAGTTCTAACTTGAGTTCGTCAGGTGGAAGCGTTGTTTGCATCTTTTCGATGGTCGCGTCATAATATTCCGCCAAAAAATCGGGATTTATAAATTTGATATAAACCATGTCAAGAATACCAAAGGCTAGGGCGGTCAAAAGACTTATTAAAACGCCGATCAACAAACCCTTATACAAGCCTATTTTGCCGTCGTTTTTTTGATCTCGGAAGTATCTAATACCAAAATAAATAAACGATAAGGAAATAATCATAGATGTATAACCTAGCACTTCTTGCATCTCGTAGTTGAGGTCTTTGCCAAGAAACCAGCTTAATAAGAATAATACGCAAATAGTACTACTGCTGTAAAGTGCATACCGTAATATGGTCTTTTTCATCGTTCTTAGGATTATGAGTTCGCGACGAATTTAGAACACGGAGGCAAAAAAATACTCATACTAAAGTACCAATCAGACTTTTTACGAACAATTAAGATGCTATAAAGCAATAATTTGATGCTCTTTTGCCTTTTGAATGGCTTGAGTTCGTCTTTTGGCATCCAATTTCAATAGAATGTTTGAGACGTGTGTTTTTATGGTACTTTCCGAAACAGAAAGCCGCAATGCTATTTCCTTGTTGGATAATCCTTGCGATACCTGTAACAACACTTCGTACTCCCGTTTACTAATACCTAATTGGGTTATTTTTTTATGGTCTATTTTGCCTTCATTTAATACTACTTTTTGATGGTGAAAGCTTTTTTTGTTTAGGTATGCCCCTATGGCAAAGAAAACAAGGGCAATCATAGCAATAACCGCATCAATATTCGTGTTGCCAAATAGCAAAGCATATTTGCTTAGCTGAAAAAGACAAAGCACAGCAACGATCAAGGCCGAAAAAATTAGAATGGTTTGCTTCACCTATTAAAGTTAGCAAAATTTAGCCTTGATTTTATTTACAACGGTCTGCGCAAGTTTTTCTTTACTCTCTACGGTCCATCCTGCTACATGTGGGGAGAGTATCACTTTCTCCGAAGCGACTAGGTAGTGAAAGGCCTCGGGCATTTTATTCTCTTGCTTCTCACCGGCGTTGGGGGTTTTATCGGGGAGAAACATGTTCTCGAAAGAAGCCTTTTCGTACTCCAGTACATCGAGTCCTGCACCGAGAATTTTACCTGATGTCAATGCGGCCACCAAATCTTCGGTCACGATACATTTGCCACGAGCGGTATTGAATAGCCAGAACGGTTTGTGAAATGCATCGATAAACGTTTGATGTATCATTCCAATGGTGGTTTCCGTTTGGGGTACATGTAAGCTTAATACATCGGTTTTTTGTTGTAATTCGAGAATACCGACCTGTCTGGCATTTTCATCGCCGACTCCACCTTTGATATCGTAGCAGATGACCTCAACATCAAAACCTCTGAGTTTTTTGGCAAACGCCTTACCCATATTGCCATAACCAACAATACCCACTGTTTTGCCATCCAATTCGACACCACGATTGCCCTCACGGTCCCATTTTCCGAATCGAACTTCTTTATCCGCTTTATTCAGTTTATTGAATAAAGAAAGCAACATGCCCAACGTATGTTCTGCAACGGCATTACGATTACCTTCGGGGGCAGCGGCCAAAAAAATATCGTGTTCTTTGGCATAACGGGTATCGATGTTTTCCAGTCCCGCGCCTAATCGTCCGATAAATTTTAGATTAACGGCTTTTTCAAGAAAAGATTGATCTATCGAAAATCGACTGCGTATGATTAGACCATCATACAAATGGATTTTATGCTCTATTTCTTTTTTTGACGAGGTATAATCTTCATCATTTTCAAAACCCAAATCGTTCAATTGTTGAATCAAAAGTGGGTGATTCGTGTCTACATGTAAAACCTTCATTTTTTCTTCCATTGGTAGTTCAGCCTTTTTACGGCATTTTAGATCTTCAATATAAGAACATCCGTGAAATTGCGAAAGAGGTGGGCTTATTTAAACTTTTCCCGTTCGAAATGTTTTATTCAGTAGTGATGGAATAGTAATGTTGAATAGATGATTCATGGCAAAACAACTCCATATTTGAAATATACCATTCGGTTTTAAGGCTGCGTTAAGAAATGGGTGTAATTGCCAAAAGACCCTTGATTTTAGTTACACAATTGGGTGATTGGTATTCCAAGTGCCGTCAACCAACTTTTTTGATTCCTCGTATAATGTTTTTAGCCTTGTCTTATCCACGTCATAGACGCCTTGCATGATGCGGGGCAAGTAAAAAGTACCGTGGTCGAAAATAGCTTTGTTTTTGATGGTGTTTCGCTCTTGCTCTTCATCATTCTTAGAAACTTCGGCATTCGTAATCTCTACATATCGTTCAAGTATATTGAGCAAGTTTCGAGGCGCGAAATTTTTAGGTGTCAAAACATCTCTGATGTTATCAGGTCGGGAGAAAATGCTTGTAGTTTCTGAAATTTGAAATTCACTTTTCTTGCTCGATAATATTTTGTTGGAAGGACTATGGTCGCGTACTCCACCGTCGAATAAAAGCAGTTTTGGGAAGTCTATGGTTTCTCCCTCAAAATCATAAATGGGCCCGTTCATGGCAACCCCGGAGGTAAAAATGGGAATGGATGCCGATGCGTTGACGAACTTTAGGAAATTCTCGTAAGAGACGGTCTTAAGGTTGATATAAAAGCGTTTGCCAGTATAGAAATCAACCGAGCCGACAATACAGGTTGCTTTGGTCGCGTCTAATTTATAAGCTTCGAACTCGCTTCTTGAAATTACTTTGGCAATTGTTTTTTCGAGGTTGTTCTGTTTGCCCAGATAATGTTTCCCGCCAATTATCTTAAAAATTGCATTCCAAGTATTGAGTTTTCCGTTTTTCTTGATGGGAGAGGTACTGAAGAAATCCCTCATTTCAAGATTGAGTACCTGGTCTTTTATTTCTTGGCGTTTACCTAAGGCCAATGGCAATGCCAAAATAGCCCCAGCCGAAATTCCCGAAATTACATCGGGAATATAGCCATGATCATAGATGATAGATTCCGCAACGCCGAATAGTCCCGCAATTTTTGTTCCACCTCCCGAAATGCCCATGTGTTTCATAACTTGGTTTTTAGGTTGAGGGGAAACGTAGTATGATAAATATAGCGAATAATTTCTATCGATGGTAGAGAGAAATTAGATTCCCAAAACAATTTTGGCAATCCAAAAATAAATCAAGATACCGAAAATATCATTGCTTGTAGTAATGAAGGGGCCTGTGGCTATTGCAGGGTCAATACCCCTTTTATGTAGAAATAAGGGGATAAATGTACCGATAAAGCCAGCTACTAAAATAACAGCAATCAATGAAATAGAAATGGCCAATGCGACTAAGAATTCGCCTTTCCAGAGCCAAGTGAACAAAAGTAAAATAGCCGCCAAAATTACGCCGTTCAACAGGGCCAAGAGCATTTCTTTAATCAATCGATTGCCTACACTGCCTTTAAGGTCATCGTTGGCGAGACCTTGTACGATAATCGCACTTGATTGCACCCCCACA
Source organism: uncultured Kriegella sp. (assembly GCF_963975415.1). Classification (NCBI taxonomy): domain Bacteria; kingdom Pseudomonadati; phylum Bacteroidota; class Flavobacteriia; order Flavobacteriales; family Flavobacteriaceae; genus Kriegella; species uncultured Kriegella sp. The sequence goes on along the minus strand of NZ_CAXBGN010000010.1, from coordinate 16,877 downwards.
TTACCGGCCATTGCCGCAATCAAAGGGGTAAAGAAAAATAAAATGGCGTGTTCGCTGATCATTTCTTCAAAACCGCCCATAATGGCCGCTGCACCCACACCACCTACAAGCCCCAAAAATAGCCAAGGCAAACGGGCACGGGTAAGATCCCAAATACTATCATCGGCTTCTACGTCTTGTGAGATACCTGCCGCCATCTGATAATCTTTCTCGGCCTCTTCGCGAATAACATCTACAATATCGTCAATCGTGATACGACCCACTAGCCTGCCGATTTCATCGACGACAGGGATAGCTTCCAAATCGTATTTAGACATGATACGGGCAACTTCTTCGGGCTTTTCGTTTACGTTTACCGAGTCTACATTCGAAATGTAGACATCTTTGATATGTGTCGTTGTGCTGGTCGTCAACAAATCTTTTAGCGATAATCGACCTTTCAATCTTTCTTCATTGTCGACTACATAGATGGAGTGCACTCGGGTGACGTTTTCGGCCTGTGTGCGCATTTCTTTTACACAGGTCAATACATTCCAATTCTCATTGACTTTTACAAGTTCTTTCGCCATGAGTCCACCTGCTGAATTTTCATCATACCGCAACAGGTCTACAATATCTTTGGCGTGTTCCCGGTCCTCTATTTCCGAGATGACCTCTTGAACGATTTCTTTGGGCAGCTCGCCAATGATATCTGCGGCGTCATCGGTATCCAGTTCGCCCAGTTCTTCAGCAATCTCTTTGGAGGAAAGGTTGCCTAAAATGGCTTCACGAACATCTTCATCGACTTCGGTAAGAATATCAGATGTCTTGTCGCTATCTAAAAGCTTGATCAGATAAGTGGCTTCCTCTTCATCGAGTTCGTTGGCAATCTCTGCAATATCGGCATAATGCACCTCTTTCAAAAGAGCCTGGAGATCGGCATTCTTTTGATTTTCGATCAGCTGCTCGATTTCAGCTAAAAGCTCATCTGTGAGTTTAAATGGTGTCATTTGCTATTTTCTTCGTAAGCTCGGTAAAATCGGCTACCGCCAATTGCTCCGGACGAAGATCAAAGATAGCATCTTCTTTTAGATTATCTGAAAGCTCAAATGTTTTTAAACTGTTACGAATGGTTTTTCTACGATGATTAAAAGCCGCTTTCACTACTCTGAAGAATAGCTTTTCGTCGCAATCTAACTTAAAATTTTTCTTTCGAACCAAACGTATAACCCCCGACTCTACCTTGGGTGGCGGGTCAAAAACTTCTGGAGGTACCGTAAAAAGGTATGTTGCATCGTAGAAAGCCTGCACGAGAACGGAAAGAATACCAAAGGTTTTATTGTTGCCCTTTTCACAAATGCGTTGGGCGACCTCTTTTTGAAACATTCCGGAGAATTCGGGTATTTGGTCGCGGTATTCCAACATTTTAAAAACGATTTGGGTCGATATATTATACGGAAAGTTGCCCGTAATGGCAAATTGGTCTTCTCCGAGAAGGTTTTTGATATCAAACTTTAGAAAGTCTCCTTCGATAACCTTCAACGAACCTTTACCGTTTAGAATTTCAGAATGTTCTATCGGGAAACTATGGTTTAAGTAAATGATAGATTCCTCATCAAGGTCCATAGCAATCAAATCGATATCACGGGCCAGTAGATATTTGGTGAGCACCCCGGTACCAGGGCCGATTTCAATAACTTTTTCGTAGTTGTCCATCGAAAGTGTTTCAGCGATTTGAAGCGCGATATCCTGATCTTTTAAAAAATGCTGTCCTAAGTGTTTTTTTGCTTTTACTGGGCTGTTACTCTTAGAATTGTTTCCTTTTTCAAAATAGTGCGATTTACCTTTCTTTCTTTTGTTTTTAGACATGCCCTGACATTTTATCAATTAATTGGTAGTGTTCTTGTATATACCCAGGCTATTTTGCCGGATTGCAACGCTACTTCTATTCGCTTATAGGAGTCTCCTTCATAAACGTCTGTTATTAGTAATTCCTTTTCCGATATTTCGTATACCATACCGCAAATAATGTCAGTTTTTGATAAAGAAGGGTGGATTACGGGATACTGGTCGAATACTTTCTGCTCTAGCAACGCATAGCCCAATAAACAATCGCTTTTGCCTTTTAGGTTACGGCCGTACAATGCCGATTGAATTTCTTCCTCTTGTAAAGAGCCGTAAGTAAAAATATAGATCACACGGGTCAATGTTCGCTTACAACTTCCAATTCGGTACGAAACGATACGAATTGGTTAGGGAAATGTTTGAGGGCATCTTCACGCAACCGCGATGCATCTTGCTCATAATATTTCTGCAAGGTTTCTTTATTGGCTGTGGTAAATTGTACGGAATAGGTCATGCCTCCCATTTCTTCTTCTACCAAAACCCTACACATTTTTGCCGATAGAAACTTTCCAGTGGCCAGCATATCCGGTATATGCGTTTTCTTCATCCATTGCAGCCATTGGTCGTGAACTGCATTTTCAATATTGGTGGTTACGTTGTAGATGTACATTTATTCAAATTAAAGCGTTGATTTGACTTGATCGTGGCCAGTCTTGTTCTTAAAAAGTCAATTAATACTGTCTCCTCTCAGTATCCTGAAATTTTTTCGGGCCTGAGGAAAATAGTAACTATCTTGATAGTTGTAAATTATTTTTTCATATTGGGCCTTTGCCTTTTCGGGTTCGTGTAAGATATTACGGTAGAGTTCCGCCAATGCAAAATGGGCGTCATCCGCCAAAATTCCATTGCTGTAAAATTCCGTAATCTTGATATAGCTAAATTCGGCAGCGGTGTAATCTTTCTCTTCCTCCAGAAGCTCACCTTGCTTTAGCAAGGCTTCGTCTTCGATTTTTTCCCCTTTATGGTTTTGCAAGATGTCGTTTAAAACATCAATGGCCTCCTTGGTTTTGTTTTGATAGCCCAAAAGGTCGGCGCGGGCATATTTTTTTAAGGCAGTTTGGGTCGAATCTTCTAGTGAATTATCCGATATTAAAAGGCTTAGTTGCATGGCATCGTTTGCGATGAGCTGAGACGTTGAACTCCGAAGTACTTTGAGTTGGGTTAGTGCCCAATCAAAATCACCCTTATAAAAACTTGTTTGCGCAACTTTATAGCGCGCATTTTGTCCAAGCACATCGTTTTTTAGTTTCTGTTGCACTTGGGAAAAATAGATTAGCGCTTCGTTGAATTTTTGGTCATACACCAGAATATCACCCAAGGCTAACTTTACAAAGGCCTTTCCGCGCTCGTTCAGTGGTAATTCAAGACTTTTTTTTAAGATATCGATGGCAGCCTTCGGGGTATCTCTTTTGAAGGTAAGAAAATTGGCATAGGCGATTTGAAGCTGTAGTGTTTTGCCTTTATATCGATGAATGTCTATCAATTCGTCGTACCTTTTTTGAATCTCAGAGAGACTCTTCTCGTCGGCATCTAAAATTTGGATATCGATAAGGTTCAGTTCTGCATTTAGTTGAGTGACTTCATCGTTCGTGTTTTCTATAATATATTCAAAAATAGATTTTGCGACCGTTACCTCTCCATCTTTCAAGGCTATATCACCAAGACTTTCCATACGCTGCATTGAACTGCCTTCCAATCGCTTATAAATCGCTTTTTCTTGTCTAAAAGCACTTGAATATTGTTTCTGTTGTACGAAGAGCCAACTTAAAAGTTCGTTCCATAATAAATTAGGGTCTTTCTGTGCATGTTGTAAGAGTACCCTTTTTAATTTGATATTGTTTTCGTTTTCGGGGTCAGCGGTAATAAAGGCGTCTATATTTCGTAATACATTCGATTTTGATGTTTTTCCTTCACTGATCAACCTGAGGTACGATTCGTACATTTTATCGATATTGCCCTGTTCCCCATAAATACGGGCCATATGATAATTGTAATCTAATTTGGGGTTTAGTTCCATAGCTCGGGAATATGCGCTTAGTGCTTGGTCAAGCAAGGCATATTTTTGAAAACGATACCCAACGCCATATCCAAAATTAGGATTTTCATCGATTTTCGCTATTGCTTTATCGTAATATTTTTCGGCTTCGTCAGGAAGGTCTTGCAAAGTGAAATTATAGCCCAGTTCTATAAGCAGGGTAGGGTATGCATAATCGCCTTTGATAGCTTCTAATAAAAAAGCTTCGGCTTCTTTATAGCGCTCGAGTTGTTGATAACAGGCGATGAGCCCTTCGACATAATCGTTTCTTCGCTGATTTGTCTCTACCAATTTTTCATAAAAAACCACTGCTTTTTCAAAGTCGCCATCATTAAAATATTGTTTGGCCAAGAAATCATCTTGGGCCAATGCCAATTGCACGGAGCAGAAAACCAAAATGAACAGAAGTTGCTTCAAATCAAGTTTTTTGTAAAGATACGTAGATTAATTATGGTCAGCGCTTTGGTAGTACAAGCGGTTAAAGGTATAAATCTCTTTTTGTTCCATACATACAAAATTATTGGCCAGCCATACAATGGGTTATTAACGGTGAAGTGGCTAGCATTATTTTTATAAAGTTAGTTATATAATAATAATCTTAAATTCAAATAAAATGGCGGTATTCAGAAAAAACTGTGAGCGCTACATAGCGTTCTTGTACCCAAACGGAGAAAATTCTGGAAGGATTAATTTGTATTGCGCAGATGGTTATAGGCTTTATCTTATTTTTAGAGATGGTGCTTTACCTGCGAATACCTACAACGAAAGCATCAATACAGGTGTTGGTTATCAACCCATAGATCGATTTAGTGACTATGTCGATTTGGTAAGAAATGAAAAACCCATCACCGTCACTTTTAACACCACGGGCAAAAACTATGTGGTATATACCTCGGCGGAGCAAGTTGGCGAAGGGGAAATGTAATAGTCAAATTCCATGCGTATGGTGTCGATTTGCATTACTCAACGAATTTGCTTCTACTTTATCATGTCGAACCCGCAATAAGGCACTAGAACTTCAGGAATTCGTATTCCTTCAGCAGTTTGGTAGTTCTCTAAAATTCCGGCTAAAACCCGAGGTAGTGCCAAAGAGCTTCCGTTTAATGTATGGGCTAATTGTGACTTCCCGTTTTCATCTTTGTACCGGAGTTTAAGGCGATTGGCTTGATAAGCTTCGAAATTGGAAACCGAACTTATTTCCAACCATCGGTCTTGGGCCGTTGAAAAGACTTCGAAATCGAAAGTTAGTGCGGCAGTAAAACCAAGATCTCCACCGCAAAGGCGTAAAATTCGATACGGAAGTTTTAGCTCCTTTAAAATAGTTTTGACGTGCTCGACCATGCCATCAAGTGCATCGTACGATTTCTCAGGATGTTCGACACGTACGATTTCTACTTTGTCAAATTGATGTAGTCGATTCAAACCGCGTACATGCGCACCATAGCTTCCTGCCTCCCTTCTAAAGCAAGGTGTATAAGCCGTCAGGCAAATAGGAAAATCTTGGTCATTGACAATTTCGTCTCGAAAAATATTGGTAACGGGCACTTCTGCCGTAGGTATTAAATAGAGGTCGTCTGCACCTACATGATACATTTGTCCTTCTTTATCGGGTAATTGTCCGGTGCCATACCCAGATGTTTCGTTGACCATATGGGGTACCTGCATTTCGGTATAGCCGGCTTCCGTATTTTTATCCAAGAAATAGGAAATTAAGGCGCGTTGGAGTCTAGCTCCTTTTCCTTTGTAAACAGGAAAACCTGCTCCCGCAATTTTCACACCGAGTTCGAAATCGATGATGTCGTACTTTTTTGCCAGTTCCCAGTGCGGTAAAGCGCCTTCTGTTAAGGCGGGAATATCTCCCTCTTTGAAGACTTCTTCATTATCTTCTTCGGAATTTCCGGCGGGAACGGAGTTGTGTGGCACATTTGGGATTTGAAAGAGCAGTTGCTGCAATTGCTCGGCGACTGCGCTTAATTCATCTCCTAATCGTTTGGATTCTTCTTTAAGGGTACTCGTTTTTTCCTTTAAAACATTGGCCTCTTGCGCTTTTCCCGTTTTGTAGAGCATACCAATTTCTTTAGACAGCTTATTGCTTTCAGCCAAGGTATTGTCTAGTTCAGTTTGAGTAGATCGTCGCTTTTCATCCAATAGCAGCACCTCGTCGACCATTGGGGCGGCATCGATGTTCCGTTTTTTTAAAGCGGTTATAATTGTATCTTTTTTATCTCTTAAAGTTTGAAGCTGCAACATGCGTTCCTGATTTTACGGTGCAAATTTATACTAATCTTCCGATTATAAACGGATACTTCGTGTACTGTTATGGTAAAATAAGTGCATTTGTACGAATTTTATCTATTTTAGACCCTCCGGGAATGTCGTTGAATGGCAACCTGGGTTATTCGACGGGCTTTCTGAAAAGTAAATGAAAAGCCAATACCAATATGGAATAGATAAGCCCCAAGGCGGCAACCCCCGTCCATTTATAGGTTTCCCAAGCCAATGCCCCTGTAATGGTTCCTATGGCTCCGCCGATAAAGTAACCAACCATGTAGATGGTATTTACACGATTTCGAGCTTCAGGATTTTTGGAGAAAATGATATTCTGATTAGTGATATGAAGCGATTGTAACGCCATATCGACTAAGAGTACCCCTACGACCAACCCAAAAATCGATTTTCCGGAAAATAGAAATATAATCCATGATAGAATCATAACCAGGGCGGCTATAGTAATAAGCAAATTTTTGTTCAGGTGGTCACTCATTTTTCCGACTTTTGAAGCGGCCAGAGCGCCGAAGATTCCCAAAATACCGAAAGATCCGGTTACGGTGCTACCATAGTTAAAAGAATCTTCCATCAAGAAGACCAAGGTAGTCCAAAATGCGCTAAATCCGGCGAAACCTAATCCTCCTCTCAAAGCGGCCAATCGTACCGAACTTTCTTTTTTAAAGTAGTGAAGTATCGACTTCATGAGTTGTGCATACGTTCCTTTAAAATCTGGGTGGAGCTCGGGCAGTTGTATTTTTAGCAATGCCCAATAGATGATCATCAGGCCAGAAGCTAGGTAATACATACTTCGCCAGCCATAATTCTCACCGATGAACCCACTTATAAACCTACTGCCAAGAATACCGATCAAGAGCCCGCTCATGACAATGCCGATAGCGCGGCCAACACTTTTGTTATCGGCGAGTAAGGCCGCCATAGGAACAAATAGCTGTGGTATTACCGATGACGAGCCGATGAAAAAACTTGCTATAGTAAGCATTAATAGTGATTGAGCGGTTGCGGCAAGAAGTAGCGAGAGCACAATGGCCAAAAAATCGATCATTATTATTCTCTTATACGAGATTTTGTCTCCCAAGGGGATGATGAATAACAAGCCAAAAGCATAACCTAATTGTGTAAATAAGGGGATGTTACTTACTTTTGATTCTGAAACTTCAAATGTATGGGCAATTTGGTTTAATAAAGGTTGATTGTAATAGTTGTTCGCCACTACGAGACCTGCCCCAATGGCCATTAGATATAAAAGTGAGTTGGTCAATTTCTTTGCGCCCATGGCTCTATTTATTTTGTTGGGCAGATGGCAAGATCCAATCATGGTGTTTGAAATGATGCCAATTTTCGTTTGCCAAATCGACCTTTGGGTCGATAAAGGCTCTATAGGGTTTACCGTTAATGCTTACTTTAGCGTTTAGGGCGAATACCGAAATGTCTTCGTCTTTTTTTGCGTATTCTTTTTTTAATTGTTGGGCAAATTGCCATATAAAATCGGGGTAGGCTCCAACCTTTCGTTTCTGTTTTGAGGTCAGGTAATCATTGAGGTCAATAATTGTCGATTCATTGTTTTTTCGGTTTACGACCTTGAATTGTATTTTACCACTTCGACTACGCAGCATCATACGCCAGCTCATGCGGTGGCCTTCTTCCGTCCATAGTACATCATCTTGAATAAAATAGTGGCGTAAGGGCAATGCCATCTGAACCAAAAAATAGATACCTCCCCAGATGATTACCATGTTTTTATAGGATGGTGGGTCGAACTCTTGGTCTGTGTGGTATTTCTTTTCTTTAAAGAAAAGCTGTCTTATGGTTGCAGCTTCAAAAAAGAATACGCTAAAAGCTAGGGATAAATAGGGGAAAATTCCAATTTGAAAAACAATGGAATTAAATACGTGGAAAAATATGGATGCGAAAAAGGCAATTCGTCGTGTCGGTCGCCATAAAAGGGCAGGTATAATTAGTAGGTCGAACAAAATACCCGTTGCCCCAATAATTTGATGTATCCAAGGCTGTTGAAGTATTTCACCGATAAGGTAATAATCTGCCTTGCTTTGCATTAGTATTTTAATAATTCTGAAATCGACCCAATCTCCGTACATCTTGGCTATGGCCGCATAGGTATAAATGATGAATAGTTGAAGTACTATTATCCATTTAACGTAGGCATACATCGTATTGGTTTTCAAGGCTGTGTTTTTTTTTGCATCCAGCGAACAGCTTCGGTTCGCCGGAAAAAAACACATAAAAAACGAAATTAATATTAGCAGGTAATAATGATTGTTGTATGATGTTTTTTGCATTAAATAGACTCCTGTCCACAGCAAGGTGAATGCAATGATGCTAAATCGGTACTTGTATCCCAAGGCAATGCAGGTGCCCAAGGTTCCCATAACAAAAAAGTAGATATACATACCGTTGCCAGGTAGTGGTTGTAACCATTCAAAGCCGATAAAGTTAAAGGTGAAACGTGGTTCGATAAGGGTGCGTTGAATCCAGCCGGTGAGCATAGCCCCATAGCATTCCAATGCCACTAAAATCCCAAATAATATTCGGAAAATGATCAAGGAGGAATTATCGATTTTCGAAAAAAGCCACCGGTCTAGCATTTATTGTCCTATAAAAGCGAGCGAAGTTTTTTTATCTTTTTGAAGCTGCATTTTGAGGGCGTCGATAGAATCGAACTTGTGTTCGTCACGAATACGCTTCAAAATATCAATCTTTAGGGTTGTCTCGTAGAGATTTTCATCAAAATTCAAAAAATGGACTTCAATACTCTTCTCTGTTCCGGTTCCGGCTATTGTAGGGTTAAAGCCAATATTCATCATTCCGTAGACCACGTTATTTTTAAGAGTGCTCTTTACGACATATACGCCATTTTTCGGAATCAATTTATATGATTCTTCAATGAGAATATTCGCTGTAGGGAACCCGAGTTGCTTGCCTAGGCCCTTGCCCTTTTTTACAATACCTGTGAGCATATATTCATAGCCCAAATACTTATTGGCGGTTAGTATATCACCTGTTTCAAGTGCTTTACGTATTTTGGTGGAACTTACCGAAACATCATTTATTTCTTGAGCAGGTATTTCCTCTACCTCGAAATCCAACGCGCTTCCAAAAGCCCTTAAGTCGTTAATGTTGGCTGTTCGATTTCTGCCAAAACGATGGTCGTAGCCAATAATTATTTTCTTTGTCTTAAGGCTGTTTACAAGAATATCCCTTACAAATTCGGTTGCCGATAATCGCGAAAACTCTTGGGTGAAGGGGTGTATGATTAATTGTTCGACACCAAATTCTTTAAGAATGTTGGTTTTTTCGGATACCGTATTCAGCAGTTTTATGTTGGTGTCTTTTTGCAGCACCATTCTCGGATGCGGAAAAAAAGTAAGTACTGTTGGCTTAAGCTCCGTTTGGGCACAGCTTTTGATTAGACGATCTAAGATTTTTCGATGTCCGATATGCACGCCGTCAAAAGTGCCAATGGTAATGGCCGTGGAATGTTTTTTGTCGTATTTGGAAATGCTTTGGACTGTTACCACGTACTAAAAATAATAAAAAGACTTATATTTGATTCTGAGTGAAAAACCCCTTGATGATTACAAAACTACGTCTAGTTTTTTCAATTACCATACTATTTCTTTCCTTTTACGGCTCAGCACAGCGTAATTTTTGGAAACAGGAAGCTTTGCAAAATGATGTGAAGGGAAAAATGATGAAGCGCTTTGAGCTTAAAAAGGGGAAAGCATTTACTTTAGACGAAAGTGCATTTAAAAAGGGACTGGAATCTTTTCCGGCTGCCAAAAATTCTTTTAAAACGGTTTATTTTCCTGATGAAAAGGGAGAACTTGTTCCTTTTTTGGTTTCTGAAGCCCAGGTGTTGGCACCTGAACTCGCTGCAAAATATCCATCCATAAAGTCATATAAAGGCCGTAGTCTGAAGAATGAAAATGACATAATACGCTTCAGCGTTTCACACAAGGGAATACAGAGCACTGTCGTGCATGGTGATGGGCAGCCTAGCACTTTTTTGCAAAAAATTGATGAAAATGCATATATAGCATATAATAGAGATGCCAATATCACTGAAGATATTGATTTTATTTGTGATACAAAGTCTATTGCAGCAAAGCAGTTGCAAAGCACCTCACAAAAGTTGGTCAATGACAAGATTCTTAGAAAGTTCAGGCTAGCAGTGTCTGCTTCGGCAGAATATACACAGTTCCATGGGGGAGAGGTTGTCGATGCCTTGGCAGCTATTAATGCGACCGTAACGCGAATAAATCAGGTATTTGAACGAGATTTGGCCGTAACCCTTCAGCTTGTGGCCAACACTGATGAAGTGATCTTTACCGATGAAGAAAAAGACCCCTATGATGGCAACCTCAATTCTGAGGTTCAAAATACACTCAGAAATATTATTGGGGAAGAGAATTATGATATTGGCCACTTATTTCATGATGACGACCCTGGGGGCAATGCGGGTTATGTTGGTTCTGTGTGTGTAGACGATAAAAAGGGTAGTGCCTATGCTTCGAGTCCCAGTCCCGAGGGAGACCTTTTTGATCTTGATTTTGTTGCCCACGAAATGGGACATCAGTTAGGTGCGAACCATACGTGGTCTTTTGAATCAGAAGGCACGCAGGTACAAGCTGAACCGGCCAGTGGTACTACGATTATGGGTTATGCCGGAATAACGGGAGTGAATAACGTTGCTTCGAACGGTAGTGATTATTTTCATCATAATAGTATTGTGCAGATTTCGAGTTATTTGGCAAGTAGTGGTTGTGCTGAAATAATGAGTTTAGACAACAATCCGCCAACAATAATTCCTATCGGGAATTTTGTAATTCCTAGGTCTACTGCGTTTGTACTCGAGGGGAGCGCGTCAGACCCCGATTCTGGCGATGTCATTAGTTATACATGGGAACAAATCGACGACGGGGTGGTAACCCAGGCTACTTTTGGGTCAACAAACCCGAGTGGGGCGAACTTTCGATCGTTGCCTCCTTCACTATCCCCAAAAAGATACTTTCCTAAGCTGTCGAGCATACTGTCGGGCAATCTTACGCAAACTATGCCACTTGTAAATTCTAACTGGGAAACCGTTTCGGATGTGGGAAGGGAAATGAACTTTGCTTTAACCGTTCGAGACAATGCTGTCGGAGGCGGACAAGTGGTGTCAGATGTGGTGAACATTGTCGTGGTGGGTGGGGCCGGTCCTTTTTCCGTTACTTCCCAAGCTGAAAGTGAAACGTATACCGCTGGAGATGTACAACATATTGTTTGGGATGTAGCTGAAACCCATAAAGCACCGGTTCTTGCGCAAACGGTCGACATATTACTTTCTACTGACGACGGACTTACGTTTCCCATTGTTTTAGCCGAAGACGTACCAAATGATGGCGACCATAAAATAATCGTTCCGAACAACCCTACGACCAAGGCACGTATCATGGTCAAGGCACATGAAAATATCTTTTTTGCGGTTAACGCCGCCAATTTTTCGATTACCGCATCAGAAATTTTACTCGATTTCCCCATGCTGGAATACGAGGTATGTCAACCCGATGATTTGGTGATCACGTTCAACTATGAAACCGTTTTGGGCTTTAATGAAGAGGCCACCTTTAGTGTTGTTTCTCCACCTCCCGGACTCGATATTACTTTTTTCCCTGAAACTGCTACAAGTAATGATACCTCGGTGGATCTGATTCTCGGCAATACCGGTCCGGTGTCAGAAAATAACTATACTATCGAAGTGCTTGCCACTTCTGCAAGTGAAACTAAAAAAGTAGCTTTGGAGGTTAGTATTTATGATGACGATTTTCCGAATATAGCGCTACTTTCCCCAGCTAACGGTCTCGAAGATACTTCTACCGGAATGCCCTTGGAATGGGAAAGTGATAGTTCGTATACCTCTTATGACTTAGAAATATCTACGGACACCTCATTCAACACGATTGTCGAATCTGCGACCGTATTTTCAAATTTATACAGACCGACAGAACTAGAAAATGCAACCACATATTTTTGGAGGGTAAAACCAAGAAATGCATGTGGTGAAGGAAGCTTTGGTTCCCCATTTGGTTTTACCACAGTTCAGTTTAGTTGCAAAAATAAGGAGAGTGATGGGTTGCCAATCGAGATAACGCCCATCGGAAAACCGACCATAACTTCTAGTATTACTTTTTTAGAAGACCTGCCTTTGGCGGATATTAATGTGAATCTTGCTGTTGATCATACTTTTCTGTCTGATCTCGCCATTAGTTTGACATCACCGTCGGGTACCACTGTGGTACTTGTTTCCAGCAGCTGTGGAGACCTAGAAAATATAGACGCGACCTTTGATGATGATGCTGACAACTTTATATGCGATGGAAATCCGGCAATTACAGGCACAGTTAAACCATTGGGGGCATTAGATGCTTTTAAGGGGGAATCGATTTTAGGTAAATGGATTTTGGAGGTTTCTGATAATGTTCAATCCGATGGCGGTGCACTGACGGCTTTCTCTTTAGATATTTGCGTAGAAGGAGAGTTTAGGCCTGATGATGATAAAGATGGTATTTATGACGATGGTGATGATGCGTGTTTGGGAACTGCCGAAGGACAAGAAGTCGATGCCAACGGATGTGCGGTTTACAGGTTTCCCAGCACTAATTTTTCCATTGCCGTACAGAGCGAATCGTGCCGGGACAACAATGATGGTCAGCTGAGTATTATTCCTCAAATAGACTTGGAATATTCGGTTACTGTTACAGGAAATGGGGTCAATATTTCAGATGACTTTTCACGAGCCTACAGGCTGGAGAACTTGTCTGCGGGTACCTATATGGCATGTATCAATGGTACTGATGGTAGTTTGAAGTATCTTGAACATTGTTTTGAGGTTGTGGTTACACAGCCCGAATCTTTGGAAGTTACTTCAAAAACAAGCCAAGATGGAAAATACGTGCAATTGAATTTACAAGGTGCGGATATCTATACTATTAACTTGAATGGAGAAGTGATGCAGACTGGGGCTAGCGAATTATTCTTGCCTTTACAAAATGGCTCCAATAGTCTTAAGGTTTCGGGCGATTTGCCATGTCAGGGTGTTTATGAAGAAAGATTTATTACCTCAGATCAACCTTTTGTTTATCCGAATCCATTTAGAGCTTCTGCGAATATCTTTTTAGGTAAGGTAGTCGAAAAAGTAGAAATAGCCATTTATTCAGCCAGTGGCCAATTGGTAAAAAGTGGAGATTATATAGTCAATAGTGCTGAAATGACACTTGATTGCGATGCTTTGCCTGCGGGCATGTATTTTATAAAGTTTAAGGGGGAGAATGTGCAAGGAACACTAAAAGTTATTAAGCAATGAGGGTATTATTGGTAATTTTGGTCGGTTTGCTGTTGTTTAGTTGTAAAAAGGATGCTCCGAAGTCTCCGGAAGCGGTATTTTTGTCCTTGCCTGCAAAAAATACAGAGTGTGCCCCTGTACAAACCTCCAGTGAATCGGCCAATGTCGTTCGATTTACATGGTTAGCGGCTGATCATGCGGAAACCTACGAACTTCGCGTAACTAATTTAAGTACCGGAACAACACAGACCAAGAGTACCCATTTGCTTACCGAAACACTTCCGTTACAAAGGGGAACGCCCTTCTCTTGGGTCGTTGTTTCGAAAAATACCAAAGTAGAAGAAACGGCTACGAGTGAACAATGGATGTTTTACAACCCCGGCACACAAACTTCATATGCCCCCTTTCCTGCCGAGATAGTATCGCCGAAGTTAAGCGAATCTGTTTTTAAGGATATCAATAATGAGATAACCCTAGAATGGTCGGGCTTTGATCTTGATAGTGATATCGTAGATTATGATTTATATTTTTCTACCGAAACGCCCCCAGCCACGCTAATCGGTACATTCGCATCTGGAAGTTCGTCTAAAAAGGTAAGTGTTTCGTCAAAGACCGTATATTATTGGAAGGTGGTCACTAAAGACGAAAATGGTAATAGTTCCGATTCAGGAATTTTTAGCTTTAAAGTATTTTAAGGGGTAAACTCATGTTCCGTTAAAGGCATTCATGGTATTTTTGATTCCACCCAAAACAAAGGAATTAATAAGTTCGGCAGATTTTGAAAGGCGCTCCCCTAACTTTTCCTTTTCTTCTTCATTCCATTCGCCCAATACATAATCGACCTGTCTTCCCTTGCCAAAATCAGAGCCTACCCCGAAACGGAACCTATTATAAGAAGTCGTTTGTAAAAATAGTTGGGTATCTTTTAATCCGTTATGTCCACCATCACTTCCTTTGGTTTTTACGCGAAGCGTTCCAAAAGATAAATTAATATCATCGGTCACCACTAGAATATTTTCCAAAGGAATTTTCTCTTTGTCCATCCAATATTTTATGGCTTTTCCACTGAGGTTCATGTAGGTGGAAGGTTTTAAGCAAAGCACACTGCGTCCTTTTATTTTATATGAGCCCACGGCACCAAGCTTGGCAATTTCGAATGAAAATTGTTCTTTGTTGGCCAAGGCATCTAAAATCTTGAATCCAATGTTATGACGGGTTTCCGAATATTCAGTGCCAATATTTCCGAGACCGATGATCAAAAATTTTTTCATAGCTTCTGTTTCTGCTAAGAATGCATTGTTGATAGTGAATATTGATTTTAAGAAGTGTAGCATAGTGGTATGAAGAGGGTAAAAATACAAAAGCATCCGGATAGTTGATTCATCAGGATGCTTTCGTATTAAACTATACTAATTTGTTACTAGCTTTCAGCGCCTTCGGCAGTTGCTTCTGCTCCTTCGGCAGTTGCTTCTTCTCCTTCTGCACCTTCTTCATCTTCATCTTCGTCAACAGCTACGGCCGAACGTTGTGTTTTGACCTGTACCACCACAGTTGAATCTGGGTGAAGAATGGTAAAATCGTCATTTAATAAAGATTCAACAAGAATGTTGTCGCCGATTTTCAATTTTGAAATATCAACATCGAAGAAATCGGGTAGGTTTGCCGGTAAAGCCTTAAGGGCAAGCTTTCTCTTTCTAAACAATAATCGACCACCATTACGTACCCCAGGCGAGTTACCCTCTAATCTGACAGGTATGTTCATGGTAATCTCCTTGTCTTTGAATAACTGGTAGAAATCAACATGTAGAATTCTATCCGTTACGGGGTGGAATTGAATGTCTTGCATGATGGCGTCTACGGTTCCACCGTTATCCAACTCAATCACTACTGTGTGCGCATTGGGGGTGTATACCAAATCTCTGAACTCTAGTTCGTCTGCTGTGAAATGCAATGGTTTTTCCCCTCCGTACACTACGCAAGGAACCTTTCCAGCATTACGTAGGGCTTTCGTTGCCTTCTTGCCCACGCTTTCTCTTTCTGATCCTTTAATTGTAATTGACTTCATTATATATATTAAAAATTAATAATTCGTTGATCTGGTCTCCATAAGAACAATCTTTTTGAAGACGTTGTTGGTTACATCAAAAACTTCGAAGCGATCGAAGTGTTGTGGTGTACCCTATGCATTACATCGGCAAAGAGATCTGCACAACTTAGCACCCTAACTTTGCCACTTTCTTTTTTTATGGGGATTGAGTCTGTAATGATCAATTCCAATAATTGTGATTTTTCTATTTTATCATAGGCGTCCCCCGAAAGCAACCCATGTGTTGTAATAGCGCGAACACTTTTGGCTCCACGTTCCATCATTAAATCTGCTGCCCTGGTCAAAGTGCCTGCCGTATCTACCATATCGTCAACCAACACCACGTTTTTGCCATTAACATCGCCTATAAGCTCCATATGGGAAATCACATTGGCCTTTGCCCGTTGTTTATAACAGATGACCACATCGCACTGCAATGCCCTAGAATAAGCGTAGGCTCTTTTAGAGCCTCCCATATCTGGTGATGCAATGGTAAGGTTGTCAAGGTTCAATTTTTTTAAATAAGGAAGAAATAAAGTAGAAGCAAATAGGTGGTCGACAGGTTTTTCAAAAAAGCCCTGTATTTGATCGGCATGCAAGTCCATGGTGATAATGCGCGTTGCACCGGCGGCCTCTAACATTTTAGCTACAAGTTTAGCAGCAATGGGGACCCTTGGCTTATCTTTTCTATCTTGTCGGGCCCAGCCAAAATAAGGCATGACCGCTGTTATGTGCCTTGCTGAAGCCCGTTTGGCGGCATCGAGCATCAATAACATTTCCATGAGATTTTCTGAACTGGGGTGTGTAGACCCTATTATAAAAACACGGGTGCCCCGAACAGATTCTTCAAAAGATGGCTGAAATTCACCATCACTATAGCGCGAAAAGAGTACATTGCCC
This sequence comes from uncultured Kriegella sp., assembly GCF_963975415.1. Taxonomy (NCBI): domain Bacteria; kingdom Pseudomonadati; phylum Bacteroidota; class Flavobacteriia; order Flavobacteriales; family Flavobacteriaceae; genus Kriegella; species uncultured Kriegella sp. The sequence goes on along the minus strand of NZ_CAXBGN010000010.1, from coordinate 344 downwards.
AAATCGGTACCATAAGATTTCGATATTTTTTTTGCCAATTCAGCACTTTGGGTGCAGGCAAAAATTTTGGGTTCAGGTACTTGGTAGGGCATGGGTAACGTATTGTTTTACACTTATTTGGCGACCCTTTTTCATAGGGAGGTGCAAATTTAAAAATTTATTTGTGTTGCTAAAGGATAAATGTTTTTATTTTTTGTGTTTATCCCAACATTTTTTTTAATTTTGCAGTCCTATTTTTAATGATGCTCGAGTGGCGGAACTGGTAGACGCGCTGGATTCAAAATCCAGCTTTGAAATTTAATGCCTCGGTGGCGGAATTGGTAGACGCGCCGGATTCAAAATCC
>NZ_CAXBGN010000009.1:0-200479 GCF_963975415.1 uncultured Kriegella sp. | reverse complement strand
CTCGACGATGATAACGATGGTACACCTGATTCAGAGGATGCGTTTCCCACTGATCCGGATGAAGATTCCGATGCCGACGGTGACGGTACCGGTGATAATGAAGACCTCGACGATGATAACGATGGTACACCTGATTCAGAGGATGCGTTCCCCACCGACCCGGATGAAGATTCCGATGCCGACGGTGACGGTACCGGCGATAATGAAGATGAAGATATTGATGGTGATGGAATTCCCAATAACGAAGATGCATTTCCCTATGCTTCAGAAGGAGATTCAGACAACGATGGTATACTTGATGCCGATGACGCATTTCCGTTGGATCCAAATGAATCGGCCGATACTGATGGCGACGGAACGGGAGATAATTCAGATGACGACGACGACAATGATGGCTATTCCGATCTTGTAGAAGAAGCGGAAGGAACGGATTCTACTAATCCGAACAGCAAGCCAAAAGATACAGATGCAGACGGACTCCCGGATGCTACCGACGATGATGATGATAATGACGGAGTGGTCGATACGGAAGATTATTTTCCTGAAAATGATGAGCCCTTGCTTAAACCAGCGGAAGCCTTTACCCCGAATGGAGATGGTGTAAATGATACCTGGATGATACCTGGCATAGATAATTATCCGAATTCAAGAGTTGCGGTCTATAACCGCTGGGGGCATGAAGTTTTCAACGCAGTGAGCTACCGTAACGATTGGAACGGCAACCGAAAAGGGGCTTCTGATGTATTACCTCCTGGTTCCTATCTGTTCATAATAGACTTGGGTAACGGAAAAGCACCGCTCAAAGGATGGTTGTTCATCAATTACTAAGACCAAATAAACCAAAAAATGATATTAAAGAAAACATACCCAATACTACTATTGCTGCTCTTTGTACTAACCAGCCTGTCAGCGCAGCAAGATCCGAGTTTCACGTTCTACCGTTACAATATGAACCTTATCAATCCCGCATTTGCCGGGGCCGATGGATCTACCGATATTGGTTTGAATATAAGAAGCCAGTGGGCCAATGTACAAGGTGCGCCAGAAACGCAAAGCTTTATTTTCGGAATGCCCGCAGGCAAAAGTGTCGGTCTGGGATTGTCGATTACGAATGATAAGACTTTTGTCGAAAATCAGACCTCTTTTTATCTTGATTTTTCCTATGCACTGAAATTGAACCAAACCCATGACCTGTATTTAGGCGTCAAAGGAGGTTTTAACTCTTACGATGTAAACACCGATGGTCTCCTAACGTATGATATAAGCCCCGATCAATCCCTTATGAATGCTGATGGTAGGTTTACTCCGAATATTGGGGCAGGAGCTTACCTGAGACATGAAAAGTACTTTATAGCACTTTCGATACCTAAAATTTTGACGCCTGATCGGTTAGAAAGGAAAGATGGTACAGCCCGTTGGGGCTCTGATAAGATGCATCTATATCTAGCAGGTGGCTACGATGTGTCGCTAAATGCAAATATATCTTTGCTGACTTCGGCATTGCTACGTTATGTAGATGCCGCCCCGATTTCGCTAGACCTGACGGCACTAATTGACTTTAATAAACGCTTCGATTTGGGGGCTTCTTATAGGCTCAATGAAAGTATCAGTGGTATTCTCATATTCAAGGCCCAGAAATGGTTGCAAATAGGATATGCCTATGAAGTGCCGCTAGAGAGCGAGGTGAGCAACATTGATAATGGCACGCATGAAGTCATGCTCAAGCTTAAACTATAAAAAGAATATCGCTTAAGAGAGAAAACCGCGTCATGGGAATGACGCGGTTTTCTATTATTAACGCTATATATACGGTTTATTTTACCATTTCGTAGCTTCGCTTAATGAAGTTTGTAAGCTCTTCACCTTTTAGAAGCCCTTTTGACAAGCGAGCAAGATCTAACGACTGATTGATTAGGCGCTCCCGTTTTTTAGCCGTCTTGGTATTTAGAATTTCGCCAACGAGTTCGTGATTGGTGTTGACGATGAGGTTGTACATTTCAGGCATATTACCCATACCGAACATACCACCGCCTCCACCGGTCTGTTGCATTTCTTTCATTCGTCTCAAGAATTCTGGCTCGGTAATAATGAATGGTGATGCGCTGCTATCCATTGCCTCCAACTGAACGGTGTAGCTTTTGTTTTCGATAACCTCTTCGAGATTCTTTTTTAAGGCCTCTTTTTCTTCATCGGAAAGCTTTGAGATTTGTGCGTCTTCTTTTTTGATAAGATTATCCAAATGATCGGCATCTACACGTGCAAAAGAAATTTTCTCTTTTGATGTTTCCAACTTTTGCATCAAGTGACCAATAATAGGAGAGTCCATCAACAAAACTTCGAAACCTTTGGCCTTGGCCGCCTCGATGTAGCTGTGTTGTGATTCTTTGTCAGATGCATACAATATGACCAATTTATCATCTTTGTCGGTCTGGTTGCCCTTTATTTTTTTCTGTAACTCCTCAAAAGTAAAGTAGTGGCCATCTACCGTTGGGTACAACGCAAATTTGTCGGCTTTTTCGAAGAATTTTTCTTCGGAAAGCATTCCATATTCTATAACGATTTTAATATCATTCCATTTCTTCTCAAAATCTTCTCGATTGTTTTTGAACAATGAACTCAATTTGTCGGCTACCTTTCTAGTGATATAACTCGATATTTTCTTTACGGCTCCATCGGCTTGAAGATACGAACGTGAAACGTTCAATGGAATATCTGGAGAATCGATAACTCCACGTAGCATTGTCAAGAACTCTGGTACGATACCCTCAACATTGTCGGTAACAAAAACTTGATTCTGATAGAGCTGAATTTTGTCTTTTTGAACATTAAGATCATTGGTCAGTCGTGGAAAATAAAGAATACCGGTAAGGTTGAACGGATAATCAACATTTAAATGAATATGAAACAAGGGCTCTTCGAACTGCATAGGATATAGTTCCCTGTAGAAGTTCTTGTAATCGTCATTTTCTAAATCGGATGGTTGTTTTGTCCACGCCGGGTTCGGGTTGTTAATAATATTATCGACCTCTTGGGTAGGGGCCGGATCTTCTTCCTTGGCACCCTCAGGTTTAGGAAGCGTTTCCGTTTTAGTACCGAATTGAATAGGTACTGGCATAAATTTGTTGTACTTGCTCAATAACGCATCGATTCGACTGTCTTCAAGAAATTCAGTAGAATCTTCTGCAATGTGAAGTATAATCTCGGTACCTCTATCCTCTTTCTCACCCTTTTTTAAATCAAATTCAGGAGATCCATCACAGGTCCAATGGATAGCAGGTTCATCTTTAAAGCTTTTTGAAATAATTTCGACCTTGTCTGCCACCATAAAGGCAGAATAAAAACCAAGTCCGAAATGGCCAATAATTCCAGAGTCTTTGCCAGAATCCTTGTATTTGTCCAAAAATTCTTCTGCCCCGGAAAAGGCAACTTCGTTGATGTATTTTTTTACTTCTTCCTCGGTCATACCGATACCTTGGTCGATTACATGGATCTTTTTACCTTCCTTATCGACTTTTACCTGTATTCTAGGATTTCCATACTCGACTTTAGCCTCGCCAATGGAAGTAAGATGTTTTAATTTTAGTGTGGCATCTGTTGCATTAGATATAAGTTCTCGCAAGAATATTTCATGGTCGCTGTATAAAAACTTCTTGATAAGTGGAAATATGTTTTCAACTGAAACATTGATTTTACCTGTAGCCATAGTTCTATAATTTATTATTTTGAATTCTACTTATTAATGAAAAAAGCATTTAGCCCTCTTTTCGCATCATATGAGTCAAAAAAAATACCAGACTCGGTTTAAATGACAAACTGACACCTTTCTTGGGTTCGTTGGTATTTTGATATTGTCACGCCTTTTTTACTTATTTTAGATAATCGAATAAAAAATTGGCATTCTTACTATATTGCATTTGCTAATAGGGAAAAGTGTATCACTTGAAGTTTTATCAGAATAAAATCAGTATTTACAGATTTTGATTGACTCATGCGTTTCGTTTAGCGAAAAACAGCGCTGATTGAAAGGGGTGGCATGCTTAAATAAGTATTAAAATAAGGTTCTCTAAACTAAAATAAACCGTAAAATGTACAACTCAAAAATAACGGGATTGGGGTACTATGTGCCTGACAAAGTGGTCACCAATGATGATCTGTCGAAAATAATGGATACCAATGATGCTTGGATCCAAGAGCGTACCGGAATCAAAGAACGTCGTCACGTTACAAAAGGCAAGGATACGACGACGACTATGGGAGTCAAGGCCGCAAAAATAGCAATTGAGCGTTCGGGTATAGATAAAGATGATATCGATTTCATTGTTTTTGCCACTTTAAGCCCCGATTACTATTTCCCCGGTCCGGGAGTTTTGGTGCAGCGTGATCTCGAGATAAAGACCATAGGGGCGTTAGATGTTAGAAATCAATGTTCGGGATTTATATATGCGCTTTCCGTTGCCGATCAATATATTAAAACAGGGATGTATAAAAATATTCTGGTTATTGGATCTGAAGTGCATTCCCATGGGTTGGATATGACCACAAGGGGTAGAGGGGTTTCCGTGATTTTTGGAGATGGTGCCGGAGCAGCCGTTGTAAGTAGGGAAGAAGATACCGGCAAAGGAATTTTATCTACCCATATGCATTCTGAAGGACAGCATGCCGAAGAACTTGCCCTAATTGCTCCGGGCATGGGTAAGCGGTGGGTAAATGATATCATTGACGATAATAACCCCGATGATGAATCGTATTTTCCTTATATGAATGGCCAGTTTGTCTTTAAAAATGCGGTCGTACGCTTTAGCGAAGTAATTGTGGAAGGTTTGCAGAAGAATAATTTGGCTCCGACAGATATTGATATGTTAGTGCCACATCAGGCCAATCTAAGAATTTCACAGTTCATTCAAAAGAAGTTCGGGTTGGGCGATGACCAAGTCTTTAATAATATCATGAAATATGGGAATACTACAGCAGCATCTATACCCATTGCACTCACTGAAGCTTGGGAGTCTGGCAAAGTTAATGATGGCGACCTGGTTGTTTTGGCAGCTTTTGGAAGTGGATTTACATGGGGAAGTGCTATTATTAAATGGTAGTTTTGAATATTAGCGAAAAGTTCTAAAAACACAAAACCCTGACGTTTCCGTCAGGGTTTCTGTCATTGATGCCGCTATACTAAACACTAACCATTAACTATAAACATACAACATTATCAATGACCATATTATTATAATTGAGCGCCTACATAATAGACGTAATTTGTTCGAAAAAATAACAGTCTTCACTAAACTTTAACACAATCCATCCAGTAATGCGAAAAACTCTCGTCTTCGGAGCTTCTCTAAAATCGAACCGCTATAGTAACTTGGCTGTAAAACGCCTATTGAACCATAACATTGAGACAAAAGCATTTGGTTTAAAAACTGGTGAAATTGATGGAGTTCAAATAAAGACAAATTTAGGCGGTTTTCAAAATATACATACCATTACTTTATATATTAATTCGGCTCGGCAACCCGATTATTACGAGGATATTGTAAAATTACGTCCAAAGCGCGTTATTTTCAATCCTGGAACCGAAAACGAGGAATTTTATAAGATACTTAGAAACAATGGTATAGGTGTTGAGGTAGCGTGTACGCTGGTTCTATTGGCTACAAATCAATATTGATTTGTAGTGTAAATTCTGAGGAAAATTCTTATAGCTGTTTAAAGTTCAATAAGAAGCTGTTGATTTTTATTTTATGGGATATGTTCTTCATGAAATCGGCTTTTTCCGTTTGATTAACCATAATCCCAAAAAAGTTAGCAATCCGTTTACGGGTAAAAGCTCATAACCAACTTGATAACCTCCTAGCGTTTCAGCAGGAATGTTGGCCATTAACACAATGCTTCCTACCGATATTAGGGCGACAATCCAAACATATTTATCGCGAACTTCGTATTTTGTCAAAATTCCAAAGGCGAAAAGCCCCAGTAACGGACCATAGGTGTAGGTGGCTACCGTGAGTAGCCCATCGATAACGTTTCTGTCTAGAATATGCTTAAAAATGATAACCACTATGATTAAAAGCAAACTCATACCTATATGTGTGCGTTTGCGCATTTTTTTCTGTATGTTTTGGGGCTTCTTAGCTATACCCAGAAAATCGACACAGAATGAAGTGGTCAACGAAGTAAGTGCACTGTCGGCGCTACTGTACGCTGCTGCAATAAGACCTAACATGAATGTTATGGCCACAATCATATCAAGGCCGCTGTTCAATGCTATTTCAGGGAAAAGTAGATCAGATTTAGGTGTGCCATCCATTAATGGTATGGCCACATCGAATTTGTTTGTATAGATAAAAAGTAATGCGCCCAGAAGTAGAAAGGCAAAATTTACGACTACAAGAACAAGACTGAATGATACCATATTCTTTTGTGCATCCTTTAATGATTTGCAGGTCAAGTTCTTCTGCATCATATCTTGGTCAAGTCCAGTCATACAAATTGTGATGAACATGCCGCCCAAAAAAGATTTGACAAAATAGTTCTTGTTGAAGAAATCATCGGTGAACAATATTTTATTGTATTCTGCCAATTCATCTGAAACCAAGAACTCAGAAAGACTCCAGTCGAGTTTTTCATTGATGAAATAAATAGAAAAGCCAACTGATAAAAGCATAAAAAGAGTCTGGAGAGTGTCTGTCCAGACGATTGTTTTTATGCCGCCTTTAAAGGTGTAAATCCAAATAAGTAATATTGAAAGTGTAACCGTAAATTCGAAACGAATGCCCAAATCATCGAATACGAATTGCTGAAGTACAATAGCGACTAAAAATAATCTAAAAGATGCACCCAATACGCGTGATATAAAAAAGGAAACAGCCCCCACCTTATAACTGATAACACCAAAACGTTGCGCCAGGTATTCATAAATAGACGTGACGTTGAAACGGTAATAGATCGGCATCAAAATATAGGCGATAACAAAATACCCGGCCAAATACCCGAAAACGACTTGCATATAACTAAACTGCGAATCGGCGACCCAACCAGGAACCGAAATAAACGTTACCCCCGAAAGTGAGGCACCGATCATTCCGAAGGCAACCAAATACCATGGAGATTGATTTCCAGCTTTGAAGAAATCTTCATTGGAATCATTTTTACCCGTAAAATAAGAAATCAGAAGCAGTAGTAAAAAGTAGCCTCCGATGAGCAAAAGTATGTTGGTCGACGTCATAAAATATTGGTTTGAAACTGCAAAGTACAAAAACTTTTCACACAGTTTGTAGTAGTTGAAAACACTGATAATACTTATGGTATTAACAATTCTTTAACAGAAAATTCATGAGACACTAAAGGTAAAATACTACATTTATCGGTCAACTAACAACATTTATATTATGAAGAACACTCTAATGAAAAGCTGTTTGCTTATGGGCGCATTTCTATGTTTCTCACTGGCAAAGGCACAAACAGTAACTGGAAACGTTTCTGATGGAATGGGTCCATTATCAGGTGCGAACGTATTAGTTAAGGGAACTACGAACGGTACGCAAACTGATTTTGATGGTAATTACACATTGACCAATGTGAACAACGACGCTACCCTGATTTTTAGTTATTTGGGGTATAAAACTGCGGAAGTGGCCGTGAGCGGGAATTTGACCGTGAACGTGACCATGGAAGAAGATGCTAGCCAACTTGAAGAAGTGGTTTTGATCGGTTATGGTAGCCAGAAAAAATCAGACCTTACCGGTGCTGTCGGCCAAGTCGATGCCGATCAACTTCAAGAGCGTCCGGCTACTTCGTTGAACCAGGCCTTATCTGGTAAAATTGCCGGAGTTCAAGTGAACACCAACTCGGGGCGCCCGGGCGGAAAGTCAAATATCAGGGTTAGGGGTTTTAGTTCGATAAACTCTTCGAACAACCCGCTTTACGTGGTAGACGGGGTGCAATTACCACAGGGTAATCAAGCTAATTTTAGTTCAGCGATAGATTATTTAAACCCGAACGACGTCGTTTCGATAGAGGTGCTTAAAGACGCGTCTTCTACTGCTATCTATGGTGCGCGGGGAGCGAACGGGGTTATTTTGGTCACAACTAAGCGGGGCCGGGCCGGACAAGGTCGAGTTACCTATGATGTACAATATAGTGTCAATCAGTTCGGACCCAATAGGGCCAAGGTTCTGAATTCAGAACAGTATGCCATGATAGAGCAACTTTCTTGGGAGAACACAGAGAAATTCGACCCTGAAGGATGGGCGGCCGGAGAATACGCGCAGTATGAGCCCAGCCTAAAAAGAGCTAATCCGAACGTAGCTTATCTTTTTGATAGCGATGGTAGGGCCATCTATGATACCGATTGGTCAAAGGAAGTAACACAGCACAGACTGTCTCAAAACCATCAACTGGGTTTTTCTGGAGGTAATGAAAGAACCACGTATGCCATTTCCCTTGGAATTAGAGACGATCAAGGTCTTTTAAAAAACACGTATTTAAAACGTTATTCCGGACGGTTTTCAATCGATGATCAAATCAAACCTTGGTTGAAAATTGGCGGATCTTTGAGTTATAATAACCAAACCGAAAATTTGGCCGATACCAACGACCAAGTGCCACGCAGAATGGTAGAGGATTATCCCTTCTATCCTGTAAAACATACGGGAGGACCACTGGAAGGCCTGTATGCCAATAACAGGGACTACCCCTTTGCGGAAGGTACCCGAAACTCGGTTAACTGGTTAGAAAATAACGAGTACATTCTGAATACACAGACTACGGCTGGTAGTTTTTATTCGAATATCAATATTATGGAAGGATTGGAAATGAGAACCATGATAGGTGCCAACGTGCTGACCCAAGAGAATAATGAATTTCGTAATAGCGTACTTGATAATAATGCAGTGGCCCGGGCACAATCAAGTAATGAAAAACAGACATTTTGGTCGATTGAGAATTACTTGACCTATAATAAGGAAATCAATGAAAATAATTCGTTTACTGCCTTATTGGGTTTATCTTGGCAACAGTCGAATCAATTCTTTGTCAACGCAGACTCGAGAAACTTTCCTACTGATTTCTTTAGATTCAACAATCTAGGTGCTGGGTCTGATAATATAGCGGTACAATCTTTTGCTGATAGGGAAGCACTGAATTCCTATTTTGGAAGATTGAATTATAACCTATATGGCAAGTATTTATTTACGGTGACGGGCAGGGCTGATGGTTCTTCGAAATTTGGTGACAACAACAAGTTTTCCTTTTTTCCTTCAGCAGCGATTGCGTGGAGGGTTTCCGATGAAGACTTTCTTGTAGATAACAGTCTAATTTCTAACCTAAAACTGCGAACCAGTTATGGTGTTACCGGTAACTCTGAAATTCCTCCCTATTCTTCCTTATCGCTGCTAAGTTCAAATTATGCCACTATTTGGGGTGATAATCGTATCGGGGGTACAGGTTTGAATCGTTTGGCAAATCCGAATTTGAAATGGGAAAAGACAGCGCAGTATGACGTTGGATTGGAATTGGGACTTTTTGACAATAGAATAAGCTTGGAAGCTGACTACTATTACAGAAAGACGACAGATATGCTATTGGATGCCCCTGTACCGCAATCAAGTGGTTATGCGACCATACGAAGAAATGTAGGGTCAATGGAGAATAAGGGTTTTGAATTTGGACTTTCGACGAAGAATATCGCCACGGCCAATGTTACTTGGAATTCAACATTCAACATTTCAATGAACCGAAACAAGGTGCTTTCCTTGGCCACGCCCTCTGATATATTCGGCGTAGGTGGACCAGGTATCACCAATGAAACCAGTATTATTAGAGTCGGTGAGCCGGTAGGTGCCTTTTGGGGTCTAACGCGTTTAGGAACTTGGAATACCGACGAAGCCGAGGAGGCGGCAAAGTTTGTTAGTTATCGAAACGGACTTACCATATTGCCGGGTGATATAAAATATAAGGATTTCAATGGGGATTACATCATCAATGATGAGGATCGATCTATCATCGGTAATGGCTATCCCACGGCTTGGGGAACTTTTACGAACTATGTGTCCTATAAAAACATTGATTTTACATTAGAACTACAATACTCTTGGGGTAACGATGTGATGGATATGAACCTTCATTCGAGTGAAGATCGTCAAGCACTTGCCAATAGTTATGCCACTGTTTTGAATGCATGGACACCCGACAATCAGAATACAATGATCGCCCAGGTGCGTGATACGAGGGCGGGTTATGTGACCAACGTTGATTCCCATTGGGTCAAAGATGGTTCATTCGTACGTGGTAGAAACATCATGCTTGGGTATACTTTCGAACAGAATTTGTTAGACAATTTACATTTGAACAAATTGCGATTGTACGCTTCGGCCCAAAACTTCTTTTTATTGGTCGACGATGAATTGATTGGAGACCCTGAGGTTACGCCTATTCGCGGAGGTGAGGGTAATAATGTTTTCTCCCAGGGAATGAAATGGCACGAATATCCAAAGTCAACAACGTTTGTAATTGGTCTACAAGTCGGCCTTTAATAAGTCAAATTTTAAATAAAACATTATGAAAATTCATATAATAAAACATATAGGCAAATTTTATCTCTGCTCGCTGGTATTGCTGGTGGCAGTAGGCTGCTCTGATTTCTTAGACGAATCTGACCCCTCTAACTTAACGCCCGATAGTTTCTATACTACGGCGAAACACGCTGAATCAGCTGTTGCGGCTGTGTATGCCGATGCTCGGTTTGTGGGTAATGGTGCTGGCATTTTCTCGTCGAACTGGCAACTTTTAGAGGCGGTTACGGGAACATCGACTACCCAGACGGCGCAAAACTCAGATTTGAACAACTTATACTCCTTGTCTTACGATGCGAATACACTTCATGTAAGAAATTGGTGGAGAGGTGTTTATAGGGTTATAGCGAATGCGAACTTAGTACTTGATAACGTTCCGGACATTGAAATGGACGAAACAGAAAAGGCCAAAGTTCTGGGTGAGGCACGATTTTTTAGAGCTTGGGCCTATTTTTATGCCGTACGCCTATGGGGTGATGTACCATTGATAACAATGTCTCAAAGTGCAACTTCAGAGGATTTTTCGCCAGTACGTACGCCCCAGGCAGAGGTCTACGATTTAATCGTTGCCGATCTTTTGGAAGCGGAAAGTGCAGGATTGGCATGGACGGATGATACGGGGAGAGTTTCTCAATCAGCTGTCAAGTCATTGTTGGCCAAGGTTTATTTGACTATGGCCGGTAACCCTCTTAATGAAACTGCACGGTATGCCGATGCGGCTAGCAAAGCGAAAGAAGTAATCGACAATGCGGGCCCCATCGATTTGTTCGATACGTATGGTGAAGTTCATGATGAAAGCCTGGGGAATACCGTTGAGCATATTTTCAGTTTGCAGTATAACGATGAAGTGGCCGGGAACCCTATGGGAAATATGTTTCCCAATTTTCAGCCTGTGACCTATAGGGGTCCCTCAGGAACAGGGAGCACGGTGCCTGAAATCGAATTCTACAATTCTTACGAAGACGGCGACCTTAGGGCGGTCGATCGTGAAGGTTGGTTCTATAGTAGTTATTACCTTAATGGTTCTGGAGAGCTCTTCGATTTGGGGGCCCCTTACATTTTCAAACATTTTAATGTGACCGCGAACGGTACTTTTGGGGTTCCTGGTACGGCAAAAGATAATCTGAACATGCCTATCATACGTTTTGCAGAAGTTTTATTGATTTATGCAGAGGCGCAAAATGAGGTCGGTGGCCCTAACCAAGCTGCTGTTGATGCCCTGACTAGAGTACGTGATAGGGCCCAATTGACTACCCCTGCCCTAGGGGCCTTTGACCAAGCTTCTTTCCGTGAAGCAGTTTGGGAAGAGCGATGGCATGAACTGTCGTACGAGCAGATTACTTGGTTCGATATGGTCAGGCTTAGAAAAGTCTATAACAGTGTAACCGGAGGTTTCGATGATTTTGTTGGCCATGTAAACCTAAGTTCTGATCAGGCGCTTCAAGAGAAGCATTTGTTATTTCCTTTGCCAGAACAAGAAATGATCAACAATCCGAATCTGACACCACAGAATCCGGGTTACTAGTGTTAAAACCGAGTTGTCGAAACTGATTTGAAAAAGAAGTTCGACAGTGTTTGAATTAAAAGAAATAGGAAGAAAAGCCTATTTGTGTTTATCTGATTTTGAGAAGCTGCCATTAGAACAATGGCAGCTTCTTAATTTTTATGGCGATCCGTTTTATTTTGCTTTTTATGAGAATTTTAAAGTGCTATTTTAGAAATGATATTTCGAATTTTCCGCATTGCACCTATAATATTGTAATTTTGTACTCATGGATTTTTCTTCGAAACTATTAGAAAATGCGGTATATGAAATGTCTCAGTTGCCTGGGATAGGAAAGCGAACGGCTTTACGTCTCGTATTGCATTTATTGAAACAACCGAAAGGCCGAACTGATAAATTGGCCATGGCATTGCAAGACCTTCGAAACACGGTGAAGTTCTGCAACAACTGCCATAATATTTCAGACACCGAACTTTGTGAAATCTGTATTAACCCGAAAAGGGATGCAGGGCTTGTCTGTGTAGTTGAAGATATCAGAGACGTAATGGCGATTGAGAATACCGGTCAATATAAAGGGCTATATCATGTGCTCGGGGGAAAGATATCACCAATGGAAGGTGTCGGTCCGCAAGATTTGACTATAGCATCATTGGTGCAGAAGGCAAAAAATGGAGCGGTTAAAGAGCTTATTTTTGCTTTGAGTTCTACGATGGAGGGCGATACGACCAATTTCTATATTTATAAACAATTGGAGGGCCTTGAAGTAAGTACCTCGACCATTGCACGAGGCATCGCTGTAGGTGACGAACTTGAGTATGCCGATGAGGTTACCCTGGGCCGAAGTATTTTAAACCGTATTCCGTTCGAAGGATCGTTAAAAGCGAATTAGGTCGGAGGATAATTATAATGTTGATACAAGGTCGTTTTTTCTTTATTTTTGTAAGAGAGCCGTCCTAAAAATAGATAGACTAAAATTATGGCAAAGTTTGAACTGAAATTACCGAGAATGGGGGAAAGTGTAGCGGAAGCAACATTGACCACATGGTTGAAAGATGTAGGTGACACCATAGATATGGATGAAGCGGTTTTTGAGATTGCTACGGATAAGGTCGATTCAGAGGTGCCATCCGAGGTAGAAGGTGTTTTAGTGGAAAAACTTTTTGATATTGATGACATTGTAAAAGTAGGCGATGTTGTGGCCGTCATCGAACTTAACGGGGCGAGCCCATCTAGCGATAATGGAGTAGCCACTGCAAATAGTGGCCAAGACGAAATTGAAGACCATCAGGAGATCATTTCAGAACTGGAGGATAATGTTGCCAGCGCCAAAGAAACCGCAAGTAAGTCTTTAAAGCATCCTGACGCTGAAGTTTCTGAAAGGTTCTATTCGCCATTGGTTAAGAATATTGCCAAAGAAGAAGGTATTTCCGTAAAAGAACTGGATGCTATTTCGGGAACGGGCAACGAAGGTCGTGTTACCAAAAACGATATTTTGACGTATCTGGCAGATAGAAAGTCGGCCAAAACGGTTGAAGTGGCTGCCCAAGACGCCAAGAATCATAAATCGACGGAAAAATTAGTCTCGACTTCCGGTCAAGAAAAGGAACAAGTAGCAAGGGTTAAGGTTTCTGGTAATGATGAGGTTGTCGAAATGACGCGTATGGGCAAATTGATTGCCAAACACATGGTTGATAGTGTTGCTACCTCCGCACACGTACAAAGTTTCATTGAGGTCGATGTCACGAATATTGTAAACTGGCGCAACAAAATGAAAAACTCCTTCGAGCAACAAGAAGGGGAGAAATTGACCTTTACCCCTATTTTTATGGAAGCTGTGGCGAAGGCCCTGAAGAAATATCCAATGATGAATATTTCAGTCGACGGAGACCGTGTCATTAAGAAAAAGAACATTAATTTAGGAATGGCCGCGGCCTTGCCCGATGGGAACCTTATTGTACCTGTCATCAAAAACGCCGATCAATTGAATCTTGTGGGTATGGCCAAGGTCGTCAATGATCTGGCCAATCGAGCACGTAATAATCAATTGAAACCTGACGAGGTACAAGATGGTACATATACAGTGACCAATGTCGGTACGTTTGGTAGTGTTTTCGGAACGCCTATAATCAATCAGCCCCAAGTAGGTATCCTGGCTTTGGGAGCCATACGCAAAATGCCATCGGTAATCGAGACCGAAGATGGTGATTTTATTGGAATTCGCAGTAAAATGTATCTCTCGCACAGTTACGATCATCGTGTGGTGAATGGTGCTTTGGGAAGTATGTTTGTGAAAGCGGTTGCCGATTATTTAGAATCGTGGGATCTCAATCGAGAAGTTTGATCGGTTAGGCATTTGCACACCATTCTGGCAATCCCGTGTTTTGTAAATATTGGTTGATTTTTCTTTGGAGGCTTGGTGACTTTTCTGATAGGTTGCTAATAATCCGTGTTTTACGACTTGTATTTTAGAAAAAGAATAGTTTTTGCTTGGTGCAAAGCCTATATTTGGATCTTCAGAATTCAAATACCAACCACCAAACAACGTTCTTAATGAAAAACCCCCTTGAAACCCCAAGGTCTTTTCTGCTTTATATCTATTTTATATTTATCAGTATCGGATTCGCTCAAGAAGAGGTTCGGCAAAAAGAAGCTATTAAGCTCTTTGTAGATTGTAATTGCGAACGAAGCTATATCCGCCAAGAAATAAATTTTGTCTCCCATGTTCGGGATCAGGCCCTGGCCAACGTAAAGTTGTTCATATATGACATTGCGAATGGTAGTGGAGGGCGTACCTATAAATTGGATTACCTCGGCACCGATGGTTTTGCCGATATTGTCAATAAACAATCGTATGACACCAATTCAAACATGACCGCTGATGATATTCGTAAGGGGCTGGTCAAAACCATAAAATCAGGATTGTTGCAATATGTGGCCGCATCAGATTTGGCGGACAAGATTATCTATAAAATTTCAGACGAAGGTCTTGCGAAACGTCAAGATATCGATTTTGAAGATCCCTGGAACAACTGGTTGTTCGAAGTACGGGGCGAAGCGCGAATGAACAAAGAATCAAGTAGAAATTCATTTCGTTACGAAGCTGGTTTTGTAAGTGACCGGGTAACAGAAAAATGGCGTATTCGGGCAAATATTGAAATTAGTCAGGCGAACAGCAAGTATGTACAGGATGAAGAAGAATTTATAAGCAAACGAAAGCGATATTTTGGCAATGGAAGTATTGTTCGTAGCCTTACCGATCATTGGTCGGCGGGAGTTTTTGGAAGTGCCCGATACGATACGTACACTAATCTGGATCTTGCGCTCCGAATGACCCCGGCACTCGAATACAATATTTTTCCCTATCGTGAGGTTTTGAGGCGTGAGATTACGTTTGCCTATAAGATTGGCCTTGTTCATAATGATTATATTGAGACCACCATCTTTGGGGAAGACACCGAAACCTTGTTCAGTCATTCACTGGACGTTCAGGCCCGTTTTCGTCAACCTTGGGGCAATATGTATTCACGGTTGATAGGGTCAACATTTTTAAGTGATTTTTCCAAGAATAGAGTGCAGTTCGATTGCTCCGTTTCGATGCGGGTGCTTAAGGGCTTGGCTGTTCGGTTTTCCGGTAATATGAAATTGATTCAAGACCAGATAAATCTGCCTGCAGGCGATGCTTCTTTAGAAGACGTGTTGCTTCAGCAGAAGCAAATTGCTACAAATTTTGTAACTGGCTTTAGTGTCGGTTTGAGCTATACCTTTGGTTCTGCGTTCAATAATATAATCAATACCAGATTGTAGGGGAAGAGTGCCAAGGGATTCTTTATTTAGGCCTATCTTTGTAAAAAGAGCCCAAAATCATGCAATTAAAACTCACAAAGCCCATTTGTTTTTTTGATTTGGAAACGACAGGAACCAATGTCGCAAAAGATAGAATCGTTGAGATTTCGATTCTAAAAGTATTTCCAAATGGTAATAAGGAAAGTAAAACGTGGTTGGTAAACCCCGAAATGCCGATTCCGGATGAAGTGGTGGCCGTACACGGAATATCCAATGAGAAAGTAGCCAATGAGCCAACTTTTTCGGTGTTGGCCAAGGAAGTTCATGCCATGATAAAAGATAGCGATTTGGGAGGTTTTAATTCGGACCGCTTCGACATCCCTCTTTTGGCGGAAGAAATGTTACGGGCTAATATTGATTTTGATATGAAGAATACGGCTGCGGTCGATGTTCAGACCATTTTTCATAAAATGGAGAAGCGTACTTTAGGGGCGGCCTATAAATTTTATTGTGACAAAGACCTTACAGATGCCCATAGCGCGGCGGCTGATACCAAGGCTACATACGAAGTTTTGCTTTCACAGCTTGATCGTTATCCCGAGCTTGAAAACAATGTGAAAAAATTGGCCGAATTTTCCACCCACCGCCGTTTTGCAGATTTCGCCGGGTTTTTGGGGTATGACGAAGATGATGAGGAAATATTTGCTTTCGGAAAGCACAAAGGCAAAAAGGTGCTCGATGTACTGGATAACGAACCAGGCTATTTCGGGTGGATTCTCAATGCTGACTTTCCTTTGTATACCAAAAAGGTGCTAACTCAGATAAAGCTTAGTAGGTTAAACAATAAATTGAATTAGTGGCGCGTATGGTACCGATGCCATCTATTTGATGAGGCCTGCGGTGGGAGGTTCCTTCATTTAAAATTTCCGCACGTTTTATTTAAAAAAGAGTATTTTGACAAGTATCGTTAAAATTTTGCATTGAGATGTTTGTGTTCTTGATATTTTTATGTGACTTTTAGGGCTATGACCGCAGACCCATATTAAGTTCTAAATATATCCCATTGAAACCGCAAACATATCTTTTTCTTATAGTATTTGTCTCACTCTTTGTTTCTCCCATAAAACTGTCGGCGCAAGAGATCGTCATCGATGAAACCAAGAATACCGAATCGGTGCATCAAATTATAACAGTAGACAGTGTGTGGGCCGGTCACCCTGTCGGGTTCTGTTTGTATACACATAAAAATAGACAATATATTGCCTATTACAATGCCAATCGCAATATGGTAGTTGGGCAGCGAAATCTTGACGATGATAAATTCCAGCTGCACGTTTTACCGGCCACTTCCCGCGAAACTAAGGGCGGTACGAGTACCGTGTTGGGTTGGGATAGTCATAATTCAGTGACGTTGGGAATAGATAAAGAGGGTTTTATTCACCTCTCTGGAAATATGCACGTTCATCCGATTACTTACTTCAAAAGCACAAAACCCAATGATATTTCTACCCTGGTTCAACAAATGACCTTGGTGGGTACTAATGAAAAACGATGCACTTACCCTCATTTTATGAATACGAAGGAAGGGGAATTACTATTTCATTATCGTGATGGTGGTAGTGGCAATGGTAATGAGATTTACAATATTTATTCCTGTGAAAGTAAAGAATGGTCTAGAATGCTTGATGTTCCTTTGACAGATGGGGAAGGATTGATGAATGCCTATCAAACACAACCTACGATGATGAAAGATGGTTGGTATCATGTTTATTGGGTTTGGCGCGATACTCCCGATTGTTCTACCAATCATGACCTTTCGTATATGAAGAGCCCTGATTTGAAAAACTGGTTTAATGCCTATGGTGAAAAAATTACATTACCCGCTACCTTAGGCCAAGAACGTTTGATTGTTGATCCCATTCCGGTAAAGGGAGGTATTATCAATTTGGCGGCAAAACTTTGTTTAGATGCTAAGAACCGTCCGGTATTTGCTTATCACAAATATGATGAGGAGGGAAATCTCCAGTTTTATACGGCACGTTTGAACAATAAGAAATGGGTTTATAACCAAGTAACCGATTGGGATTATCGCTGGTATTTTTCAGGAAATGGAAGTATTAATAGCGAGGTTCGAATAAAAGATTTTGCGCTACGTGCTGATGGCAATTACGAAATCGATTATTGGCATATTAAATACGGAAACGGCACAATTTTACTGAACGATAATTTTGAACGCATCGGCAAGGTGTTAAAACCCCGACCTTTTGGTTCAGATTTAAAAATCGAAGGAAGTTTTTCCGGTTTGGAAGTACGAACCAAAGGAGACATTGGGAGTTCTGATGAAAAGGAAGTGAGGTATATTTTAAAATGGGAAACCTTGAATCGTAATTTTGATCGTCCCAGACCTAAACCCTGGCCCGAACCAAGCCAGTTGTATCTATATGCCTTGAAGAAGACAGATTAAAAAAAATCGCATTTAATTGGTCCTGGGGTTCTAAACTAAAGACTAATTTTGCCGGGATTGTTTTTTTATTTCTCCAAAATTCGAAAACCAATAATTTCTTTTATGAAAATAATTTGTATTGGTCGCAACTATGCCGACCATATTAAAGAATTGGCCAATGAGCGGCCTAGCGATCCGGTGGTTTTTATAAAACCCGATTCGGCAGTGCTTCCTAAGGAACAGGATTTCTACATCCCAGAATTTTCCAATGATGTACATTATGAGGTGGAGGTCTTATTGAAAATAAAAAAAGTGGGTAAGCATATAGAAGAGCGTTTTGCCCATAAATACTATGATGAAGTTGGTTTGGGCATTGATTTTACCGCGCGTGATCTGCAATCTAAACTGAAAGAAAAGGGATTGCCCTGGGAAAAAGCAAAAGGTTTTGATGGTGCTGCGGTAATTGGAAGGTGGTTGCCTAAATCTGATTTTAAAGACCTTAACAACCTTAACTTTTCGTTGTTCAAAAACGGAAGTGAGGTTCAAAAGGGAAATACGAGCCTGATGCTCTGGAAGATAGACGAGCTAATTTCCTACGTATCCCGGTTTTTTATGCTCAAGAAGGGTGATGTTATTTTTACAGGAACTCCTGCCGGTGTTGGTAAAATTAGTGTAAATGACTATCTTTCGGGGGTATTAGAAGGAAAAGAACTTTTTTCCTTAAAAATAAAGTAATGATATATAATCTTGATAAGATAAATGAGATGGCAGAAGGGGATGATGATTTCATTACTTCGGTCATTTCAGTTTTTTTAGAAGAGGTGCCTACAGACCTTGAGGCTTTAGAAATTGCCCTAGAAAACAAAAACCTCGAACAGGTTTACCAACTGGCCCATAAAATAAAACCCAATGTTGATTTATTGGGCATGGAACAGACACGTGCGATTGCCCTTGAAATCGAAACTTTAGGAAAAAAATCAGCCAATGTCGCAGAGATTGAGGCCGTATTCCCAATTCTTAAAAAAGATATCGAACAAGTGGTATCTGAGTTAAAGAAAGACTTCGATTTATAATGCTCGCCGAAATTATTACCATTGGTGATGAGATTCTCATTGGCCAAATTGTTGATACAAATTCGTCCTACATTGCCAAGGAGTTAAATAAGATAGGGGTTTCGGTGTATCAAATGACCTCTGTTCAAGACAATCAAGAACATATTCTTGAAGCGCTTCATAATGCCCAAAAACGGGTGAAGATAGTCATTGTTACCGGTGGGTTGGGTCCGACTAAAGACGACATTACCAAGCATACTTTGTGTTCGTTCTTTGATGATGTTCTCGTGGAAGACCCAAGTGTTTTGGCCCATGTGGAAACCTTGTTCGCTAAATATATCTCGACACCTATTTCCGATATGAACCGGCATCAGGCTTTGGTGCTTTCCAAAGCATCGGTAATTCACAATCCCTTTGGTACTGCGCCCGGTATGTGGATCGAGAACGATGGTGTGGTCTACGTATCGCTTCCAGGGGTGCCTTTTGAAATGAAAAATTTAATAACTAATGAAGTTGTTCCGAGAATAGTCGAGCGGTTCGAAAGGCCATTTATCATCCATAGAACATTACTTACTTATGGAATAGGGGAGAGCTCGCTCGCTGAGCGCATAGTGCTTTGGGAAGACGAATTGCCGCCATATATAAAATTGGCCTATCTCCCAAATTTGGGAAAGGTACGTCTTCGGTTAACTGCCAAAGGAACGGATCGCGATGAAATAGCAGCTAGGGTCGAAGAGGAAATTGAAAAATTATATCCGTTGATCGGAGAATTTATCTTCGGAATGGAGAATGAGGAGACCCTCGAAGCAATTGTCGCCAAGTCGCTTACTTCCAAAAAAATGACATTGGCCACGGCGGAAAGCTGTACAGGCGGTAAAATCGCCGAACAACTAACGGCCATCGCTGGGGCTTCTTCTTATTTTATGGGGAGTGTTGTAAGTTATGCCACACAAACCAAGATCGATGTGCTTCATGTTCCGGAAAGTTTGATAGCAAAGCACTCAGTGGTGAGTGCAGCAGTGGCAAAAGCCATGGCCGAAAATGTAAAACAACTTTTGAAATCGGATTTCGCGATTGCCACAACAGGAAATGCAGGACCAACAAAAGGAGATTCCGATGCTGAAATTGGTACGGTATTTATCGCAATTGCATCTTCTAATGGTGTATTTGTTGAAGAATTCAATATGGGCAACCATCGGGAAAAGATCATTCAGAAGGCTGTGAACAAGGCCTTGGAATTACTTCAAAAAGAAATTTCAAAAATCTGAAGTAATTTTTGCCCGTCCCGTAAAAATGATATAAATTTGCAGCCTGTTTAAAAGAAAAAGACAACGCAATGTCAAAAGTGTGTGAAATTACTGGGAAGAGAGCTATGTTCGGAAACAATGTTTCTTTCTCGATCAATAAGACTAGAAGAAGATTTAATGTAAATCTTTCTAAAAAACGTTTTTACATTCCGGAAGAAGACCGATGGGTAACTCTTAAGGTCTCTACTAGAGCGTTGAAAACAATCAACAAAAAGGGAATTTCAGCTGTGCTGAAAGAAGCAAAGGCGCAAGGGTTTTTAAAATAATCCCTAAAATTTAGTTAGCAATGGCAAAGAAAGGCAATAGAGTTCAGGTTATTTTAGAATGTACCGAACATAAAGAATCGGGTCAACCGGGAACTTCAAGGTATATTACCACAAAGAATAAAAAGAATACTCCAGAACGGATTGAGATTAAAAAATACAATCCCATCCTAAGGAGAATGACCGTTCATAAAGAAATCAAATAGATTTTCGCTTTCGCGAAAATGACATATAAATATAATTAGTCATGGCAAAGAAGACCGTAGCGAGTTTACAAACAAGCTCAAAAAGATTGACAAAGGCCATTAAAATGGTAAAATCACCTAAAACAGGGGCTTACACTTTTGTAGAGTCTGTTATGACGCCTGAAGTCGTTAACGAATGGTTGTCTAAGAAATAACAAACTTGTTAGAAAATATTATTGAGCCGCTTTCCATTGGAAAGCGGCTTTTTTATTTTTATATCTTTGAGCAAATATTTCAGTAGAACTTATGAGCTTATTCAAGAATATTTTTTCTTCAAAGAAAAAAGAAACATTGGACAAGGGGTTAGAAAAGTCCAAGACCAGTTTTTTTTCAAAATTAGGAAAAGCCGTTGCCGGTAAATCAAAGGTTGATGATGATGTACTCGATAATTTGGAAGAAGTATTGGTTTCTTCCGATGTAGGGGTAAACACCACGCTGAAGATTATCGAGCGTATCGAAGCACGAGTGTCACGGGATAAATATATGGGTACCGATGAACTGGACCATATTCTGCGTGAAGAGATTTCAGGACTTCTTTCTGAAACCAATATAGGTGATGCGACCGAATTCAGTATCCCGAGGGATAAAAAACCCTACGTGATTATGGTAGTCGGTGTAAATGGCGTTGGTAAAACAACTACTATCGGTAAATTGGCATACCAATTCAAAGCTCAAGGGTTAAAGGTAGTGTTGGGGGCCGCCGATACCTTTCGTGCTGCGGCAATCGACCAACTGCAGGTTTGGGCCGATCGAGTTGATGTTCCTATTATAAAACAAAAAATGGGCAGTGATCCTGCTTCCGTGGCTTTTGATACACTGAGCTCGGCAGTAACACAAGATGCCGATGTCGTGATAATCGATACGGCCGGCCGGTTACACAACAAGGTTAATCTGATGAATGAGCTAAGCAAAGTGAAACGGGTGATGCAAAAGGTGGTTGTTGATACACCTCACGATGTATTATTGGTGCTTGATGGTTCTACTGGCCAAAATGCTTTTGAGCAGGCCAAACAATTTACGAAAGCCACTGAAGTTACATCGCTTGCTGTTACAAAGCTCGACGGTACGGCAAAAGGAGGTGTCGTCATCGGAATTTCAGATCAGTTCCAGATTCCTGTGAAATATATAGGGGTAGGCGAAGGTATAGAAGATCTTCAGGTTTTTAATAAGCATGAGTTCGTTGATTCTTTCTTCAGTGCAAAGAATTGAGTTTTGCCGAAAACGTTGTGTTTTTAAATAGTGTAGATCAATGCATGAATATAATAGGGCCTAAATATTCTTTAATTTGAAATTCGGAATATTCACAAAAAAATATTGGGTGCCCTGTATTGTATTGATTTGGGCTCTTTTTCAAATGGGTTTCACGAATTACAGTGATTTAAACCCATGGAAATTAGGTGGGTACGGAATGTATTCAGACTACCACCCCGACAGCCACTTCGTTTGGTTTCAAATTGATGGCAACAAAATTTCAGCCCGTAAAACCAAACTTTTTGATACGAATGCTGCGTTTAAAAAATTGGTTCTAAAATGTCGAACCTACCCTAGTAATGATAATCTTCAAAAGTTACACGGCTATTTTAAGCATACGAGTAAAGAGCCCTTTAAAGTTGAGGTTTGGCGGCTTAATTTTACGTCAGATTCATTAAAATTGAACCAAATTTTAGTGAATAGTTATGAAGAGTGAGTTCAGAAAAACCGTAGTTCTAGGGTATTTGTTGCTCTTAATCATTAACGTTGTCGAATTTCGTTCTGGGGCGGTTTTAGCACTCACCCAATTGGTTTTGGGCCTTATCGTATTTTTACCTGAGGTTGTGACCATTGCTTTTTTGGATAAAACTTCGGTTTATCGAACAATCTTTAAGTTAGGTTATTTGTCGAGTATTTTAGGAGGAATGTACTTCAAATGGTACAATGCACCGAATCATTTGTATCTTTTCTTTTTTCTTTCCCTTTTGATATTGAATACCGACGATGAACATCTTTTTAAAGAGAACCTTCGATGGATTTTTGTAATTGTTATGGGCTTTGCAACAGTTCACAAGTTGCTGAACCCTAATTTTTTAAGTGGCGATTTTATTGCACTTCGTGTACTTTCAGGTGATTTTTTTCGCCCGCTGCTGATGAGTGGCGCCTTTTCTGGGATAAGTGAATCATTAACTCACAATGCGGCAAAAATTTCTGATTTTTTGCTCAAAGAGCCATCATCTGTTGATGGGGTCACTTTAGATTCTGGTACACTGCCTTTTTTAGTGCTGAAGCAACCGTTCGTCTATTCCATTATTGGAATGGAATTTTTACTGACGCTTTTGTTCGCTTTTTTCTCGAGGCATAAATTTACATTGGTTTTTCTACTGGTCTTTGTAGGCTCGATCGGTCTGGTCGTATCAGAATTCGAGTTTGCTGCTACGTTGTTGTTCATGGGTCTTATCATGTGTTCCGATGATTTTGGGGCAATTAAACGTTTATTCAAACTCACGTTCCTGCTCTACGCTATTTTGTCCATTTTGAATAACATTCTTTGGATTTAAGGACTAGATTTTCTTAGTAACGTCTACTAATTAATTACAGCATTAATTTTCTCCCAAAGAGCATTGTCGAACGATGTTGGCCCCAGTTCTGCCGAATTTGCGGCGCCTCCCATGCGAACAATAACCAAATCGATACTGGGAACTATATACAGTTTTTGATCTGCTGCCCCAAGGCCGGCGATAAGGTCATCGGGTGCGGCAGGTATTAATTTTCCTTGATAGTTTTCTTCTGATTCAGGCAATCGAAAACTATCTTTTCCGTTTAGCCACCACAGGTAACCATACGATTTGTTCAGTTCTTGGGAGCTCGATGTCATTGTGGTAAAATAGTCCATATCGGCTAAGATGGTTTCCTCTTCCCATTTTCCTTTATTGAGATTAAGCAGGCCAAATCGCGCCATACTTCTTGCTGTACTAAAGTATAGATTGTTGTACCCGACCTTTAGCCAAGATCCCTGCATGCCAATTTTATCGCGTATTTTACTATTAAAATAAGTTTCAAAGTCTTGCCTAACGGCACCCGATACAATATTGTCCAATAAGGTGTACAGGGCATTGTGATAGTACCAGAAGCTGCCAGGGTCATTCTTATAAACAAGACACTCAGGGGCTGTGCAAAAGTTGTTGTCTACGGTATAGTCTAAGCCTGTTGTCATGGTCAAGTGATGTCTAACCGTGATTTTAAGCTCATTTTCGGAAGTTAATGACGACCAACCTGAGCCCATGTAATCGGATGATGGATTATCTACAGATAAAAAGCCCTCTTCTTGGGCGATACCTACTGTAAGTGAGGTCAAGGTTTTTGCGGCAGAATTCCAAGTGTGATTTTTAGTGCTGTCAAAATCACCAAAATATTTCTCCTCCACTATTCGTCCATTTTTAAGTATTAGAAACGCATCGGTGCTGTTTTCTTCCAAAAAAGTGTATAGTGATTGGATGGCTGTCTCGTTCCATCCTAGGCTTTCAAGGGAGACGGTTTCCCAAACATCAGAATTTATAGGGGGAAAATAGATTTCCTCCTGTTCTGTAACAAGGCCACCTTCGGCCGAATCATTGTCCATCGAATCGGTGGAACATCCTATTAATATAAAAAACAACAATGAGGTTAAACCTATAATGCAGAATCTTGTCATCATCTTTTTGTATTGGATAGCTATGTGATGCAAAGGTTTAACGGTAAAATGGAAGAATTCGTCTTAAAAGAGCATAGTTCTTTCATCAAGTTGTATTTTTGCATCCCATTAAAAAGCTATGCGTACAAAATCCACCAAAAAGAACAAGATTAATGTTGTTACCCTCGGATGCTCGAAGAATGTTTATGATTCTGAAGTATTGATGGGGCAATTGCGTGCCAATGATAAAGAGGTGGTGCATCAAGAGGAAGGAAATATTGTAGTTATCAACACCTGTGGTTTTATAGCCAATGCCAAGGAGGAAAGTGTAAACACGATTTTAGACTATGTGCAGCAGAAAGAAGTGGGACAGGTCGACAAGGTATTCGTGACCGGGTGCTTGAGTGAACGCTACAAACCTGATTTGCAAAAAGAAATTCCAAATGTAGACGAATATTTTGGTACTAGCGAGCTTCCCAATTTGTTAAAAGCTTTAGGGGCCGACTATAAACATGAACTGATCGGGGAGCGTTTGACGACGACTCCCAAAAATTATGCTTATCTAAAAATTGCCGAGGGTTGCGATCGACCTTGCTCATTCTGTGCCATACCCATTATGCGGGGCAAGCATCGAAGTACACCTATAGATGAATTGGTCGCAGAATCTGAAAAATTGGCGGCCAAAGGGGTGAAGGAACTTATTTTGATTGCACAAGACCTCACCTACTATGGGTTAGACTTATATAAAAAACGGAATTTAGCCGAACTACTTAGGGCCTTGGTCAAGGTCGAAGGCATTGAATGGATTCGGTTGCACTATGCGTTTCCGACAGGTTTTCCAATGGATGTATTGGAGGTTATGAAACAAGAGACCAAAATTTGTAACTATTTAGATATTCCGCTACAGCACATTGCAGACCCTATTCTTAAAAGTATGCGTCGCGGTACTACCGAAGCAAAAACGACCAAATTATTGCACGAATTTAGGAAAGCGGTTCCTGAAATGGCTATAAGAACTACGCTGATTGTTGGCTACCCTGGAGAAACGGAGGCCGATTTCCAAACCCTAAAAAATTGGGTAGAGAAAATGCGGTTCGAACGTTTGGGTTGTTTTACGTACAGTCACGAAGAGAATACACACGCCTATTCTTTAAAAGATGATGTGCCCGAAGAAGTGAAACAAGAGCGTGCCAACGAAATTATGGAAATTCAATCCCAAATTTCTTGGGAACTGAATCAGCAAAAAATTGGAAAGATCTTTCGGTGCATTGTTGATCGAAAAGAAGGTAACTACTTCGTCGCCCGTACCGAGTTTGATTCTCCCGATGTCGATAACGAAGTATTGATCGATGCTACTCAGCATTATCTGAAGCAAGGGGAGTTTGTCGACATCAAGATAAATGATGCGGCCGACTTTGACCTTTATGGCTCACCTTTAGCGTAATAAAAGAATGCACTACTAAATCAAGACAAGAATTTACTTCTTCGGCGAAGGCTGTCTTCAATAGAAAATATCGTAGTCGATATTTGCGGCAATTCCATGTTATAATTTGATTTTATAGCTTTCCTCTAAGATAAACGGCTCGTTCTTGTATTTTTTTGGCCTGTTTTCTTTCTTGCAGACGGCCATATTCCAACTTTTCGCGTAGTAAAACTACATTGTGTTTGCCGCTTATTTATTGAAATTGCTTAATTTTTTGTTAATTTTTTGACAAAACCGAACCCTTGGTCGGTTTTTCCGTAGGTATTGGTATAAGGAATTATTCACTTAAAAACTTTTATCACTATGGAAAGGAAAAAAATTGCGGTTGCCACAATCAACGGCTCCGAAAGAAGGAAATTTCTCAAGATGAGTGGGCTAGGTTTGGCTGGAGCCACTCTCTTTTATGCCTGCGAAAAGAGTCAAACCGATGAGATGCCCGATTTAGATATGGACGGGCCTTTTGATTTGGGCGAAGGAGATTTGGGGGTTTTAAATTATGCCTATGCCCTTGAACAGTTAGAAGCCGAATTCTATACAAGAGTCGTTAATGGTAGCTATTGGTCTGGCGCCGCAGCTGAAGAAAAGAACGTGCTTCAAGCGTTGTACAACCATGAGGTAAACCACAGGGAATTCTTCAAAGCTGCTTTGACCGCAAATTTTGATGGCGATGTGGTTCTTCCTGAAAATTTAGAGTTTGATTTTAATAGTGTCGATTTCAATAATAGGGATTCTGTGTTGACTACGGCGCAACTGCTTGAAGATACTGGTGTTCAGGCTTATAATGGTGCAGGTAAATTGATTCAAACCGGGGCCTACCTCGTTATTGCCGGAAAAATTGTTTCTGTAGAGGCCCGCCATGCCGCGGCAATAAGAAGCATCAGGGGAGGCGATATGGACGACTTCGCGCTTTTTGCGGGAGATGATATCGTTGATCCAACTACTGGTCTTGACAAGGCGGAAAATCCCTCGGTCATATTGGCGGCGGCCGGCGGCTTTATTGTGACCCCGTTTACGGCCAACAAATTACCTTAAGATTGAACACTAATCATTAAATAAAAAATCATGGATATTATAAAATTTTTAGAGGAATTCACAACGGAAAAACTTTCCGATAACAAAACATCTCGTAGGGAAATGTTCGGATCATTGGGTACTATGGGCAAGAAAGCGGCCATGGCCGCCGTTCCACTAGGCTTGGCTTCAATGGGCAACAAGGCTTGGGCAGCTCCGAGTATGATGCAGGGCGATCCAATATCTGCTTTACAATTAGCGTTGTTGTTGGAGTATATTGAAGCTGATTTTTACCTAAAGGCATTGGAGTCGGGCGTGTTATATGGTCACGCCAAGGCAGAGGGTATTTACAATCAAATTTCCAAACATGAGTCCGCGCACGTATCGTTGTTGCAAGGAGCGTTGGGAGATGAAGCCTTCGATGCCCCTAAATTCGATTTTACGGTAGGTGGAAGGTTTGATCCTTTTGGCGAAAATGGAGATATGAATACCTCATATGCGCAACTTTTGGCATTCGCTCAAGCTTTCGAAGATACCGGTGTTCGTGCTTATAAAGGTCAGGCTGAAAATGTAATGGGCGACCCTGCTATTCTTACCGTGGCCCTGCAGATACATTCGGTAGAGGCAAGGCATGCTTCGGAAATAAGGAGGTTGAGAGGTTTGGAAGGTTGGATAACCGGGAATGAAAGAGGTGCAGGTATGCCCGAAATTGCTCAAGCCGTTTATGTCAATGAAGACAATGTTATTCATGGAGGTGTCGATGTGACTACATTAGGTGATGGAGATCCGTTTTCTTTCGAATCGTCTACTCAAGCTTATGATGAACCGTTAACAAGTGATAATGCCGGAGAAATTGCAAGCTTATTTTTAAGCTAGTACATATTTTGGCTAAAAAAAATATAAAAACCACCCATAGGGTGGTTTTTTTGATTAATTAGATAATTATGATTACGTTGAACCTACTTGAAAAAATGCTATGATATGGACTATATGGGGGGCGAATGATTTATCAAATTATTCACTACTTTAGGGGCAAACCCACGAGAGCATGAATCGGAGAAAATTTATTGCGGGAACGACGGCGGCTAGTTTTGCTACTGTTACTTTTGCAAATTCTACAATCAAAAAGGATCTAAAAAAAGAAAAGCGATATCAAAACGGACAAAGTCCGTGGCCCATTTGTTTAGATACCGCAACCATACGAACGGCAAAATCGTTGGAAGAAAAGGTAGATATTGCCATAGCAGCTGGTTATGATGCCATTGAGCCTTGGGATAATGAACTCGAAGAGTATGAGAAAAATGGCGGCGACCTTAAGGAATTAGGGAAAAAGATAAGACGGGCAGGTCTTTTTGTACCCAGCATGATTGGTCTTTGGGGTTGTCTACCTGAGAATGAGGAAGCTTTTCAAGCCTCACTACCCGCAACCAAGAACCGTATGCGAATGGCAGCCGATATCGGTTGTACGCATATTCAGGCAATTCCAAATAAGGTGGGAGAAGATTATGACGTTAAATTTGTTGCATCCTGTTACAGACGATTGTTGGAAATCGGTTTGAAAGAATATAATATTATTCCCGCATTGGTATTTGTGAAAATGTTTCCGCTAAAAACCATGGGGCAGGCCGTTGCCGTTGCTTTGGATGCAGACCACCCCATGGCAAAGATTATTCCCGATGTATATCATATGTACATATCGGAAGGGGGGTTTGAAGGATTAAAATTATTGAACGGTAATCTTTTTGCCATATTTCAATTTAACGACGCTCCCAAAGGAATTCAACTTCAAGATATGAAAGATAAGCACCGTGTATATCCAGGAGATGGGATGTTGCCCCTTGCGGAAATCTTAAAAGATTTAAAAGCTTCAGGATTTGATGGATGTATTTCTTTAGAACTGTATAATCCCGAGTATCATAAACAAGATTTGTTACAGGTCGCTAAAACCGGATTGCGGAAGACGCTGGAAGTTATTACGGAGGCGGGAGTGTAATGTGCACCCATCTTTAATATTTTTGAAATGTAGCGTAAAGATGAACTATTCTTGAATCAACCAATTTAAAATTACCACCAAACTATGATTTACGTAATTGCACTAGTATTAGCCCTGGCATTCATTGTTATCGGCATTGTTAAATGGAAAATTCATCCTTTTTTTGTGCTGTTATTGGCCGCCATTGCCTACGGTTTCATTACAGGTATGAACGTGTCTCAGATTGTTGCTTCTATCAATGACGGTTTCGGAAGTATCATGGGCAAAATAGGCTTAATTATTTTCTTTGGGGTGGCTATAGGCACCGTATTGGAAAAATCTGGTGGCGCAATGGTTATTGCAACGCGAATGCTGCAGCTAATCGGTGAAAAATCAATTCATTTGGCAATGATGGTTACCGGTTACTTGTTGTCCATTCCGGTATTTGCCGATAGCGCCTTCATCATTATGAATTCATTGAACAAAGCTTTGTCTCACAAGGCGAAGGTCTCCTATGCCGGTACCACGGCAGCACTCGCATTAGGCCTTACCGCAACACATGTAATGGTTCCTCCTACACCAGGACCGATAGCCGCTGCCGGTATACTGGGAGCTGAGCTTGGGAGTGTTATCATGTGGGGACTGATCGTAAGTATGCTATCATTGGTTACCTGTTATTTTTTTGCCACAAAGATTGCCGCTCGCATCAAGCTTCCCATTCAATTGGAGGCTGAACGCGATGAGATCCATAAGCCTAAATTATGGTTGTCACTTTTGTCTATAGTAGTTCCGATAATTCTCATTGTGGCAAAATCGATTTTTGACTACCCTGAATTGAATATGCAATCATCGGCTTTGTACCCGATTATTTCTTTTTTCGGAACTCCTGTTATTGCACTCCTCGTCGGAATTATGTTATCGTTATTATTGCCTAAAAAGTTAGATGAAAAAGTTTATTCGGCTACAGGTTGGTTGGGTGATTCCGTTCGTATCGCCGCACCGATTATTTTGATTACTGGAGCTGGTGGTATTTTTGGGGCCATGCTTCAAAATTCTGGAATTGCCGATTTGATTACGGCTAGTTTTTCCGAAATGTCGATAGGGCTCTTTTTTCCTTTTTTATTGGCGGCCTGTCTTAAAACAACCCAGGGGTCATCTACGGTTGCCCTTATAACTACAGCTTCTATTGTTGCTCCCATGATGCCAGCTTTAGGGCTTGATGCGGCTTTCTCTAAAACACTAACGGTTTTGGCCATAGGGGCTGGTTCAACGGTCGTGTCCCATGCCAATGATAGTTTTTTTTGGGTGTTGACACAGTTAACAGGTATGGATGTAAAACAAGGAAATCAGGTGCATACCGTTGGTACCTTGATTTTTGGTGTTACCGCCATAACCGTTATATTTTCTATTTCCCAAATTTTAGGTTAGGAACAGTGTTTTGAAGACTTCATCATTAATCAATACTTGACTAAATGCTAAATCATGAATAGAATTTTTCTAAGTTTTTTAATCGCCGCTTTACCTTTGACGGCGTCGTGCCAAGAAGAGCACCAATTTTCGATTGAAATTTTAGATGATGAAGCATTACAAATTTTAGATGAAGATTCGGAAATTGAAATTGTAGGAAGTGGATTTTCGTGGACGGAGGGTCCTTTATGGATAGCCGATGGAAGCTATTTGTTGTTTTCCGATATTCCCAACAATAAAGTTTTTAAGCTTGATAATAAGGGGGAGATTACAGAATATCTGAGTCCCTCGGGGTATATGGGGCGGCATTTTAAAGGCGAAGAGCCCGGGTCAAACGGTTTGCTTTTGAATCAGAAAGGTGAGTTGATCTTGTTACAGCATGGTGAGCGAAGAATTGCGAGGATGGATGCGCCATTACATGCGCCGCAACCCAATTATGAGGTTATGGTTTCCCATTTTGAAAATAAAAGATTTAATAGCCCGAATGACGGAGTTTTCGATGCAAAGGGTAATTTGTACTTTACAGATCCCCCTTACGGACTTCCAAAACGAATGGATGATCCTGAAAAGGAAATCGATTTTCAGGGAGTTTATTGTTTGATGGCTACTGGGGAACTTGTGCTGGTCGACACTTTGACCCGACCCAATGGTATATGCTTTTCACCGGATAATACCAAATTGTACGTTGCTGTTTCAGACCCCAAACATGCGGTGTGGTATCAATATGATATTGTGGCTCCGGGGAAAATAAGTAATAAAAGACTCTTATACGATGTAACAGATCTAGTCGGTCAAGAAGGTCAACAGGGCTTGCCCGATGGAATGAAAATGCACAGTAAGAACTATTTGTTTGCCACTGGCCCTGGTGGACTCTGGATTTTCAATAAAACAGGTAAACCGATTGCAAGAATACATACTGGGCAGGCCACGGCAAATTGCGCTTTTACTTCTGATGAGAAAACGTTGTATATGACAGCAGACGACTATGTTTTCAAAGTTGCCTTGAAATAGGTGGCATCATCTTAATTGTATAAAGCTAAATTGACCATTCTTATAGCTCCCGTCACACCATCCCTGAAAGCATTAAGTGATGAAAGCCGATGCTGCCTATTTTTAGTCGACCATGAATAATGCATTGGCAAAGAGGAGTTTGCCATTTTCCCAAAATCCCCGAAATAAGGGGTTGTCCACCATATAGACTATCTGCCCATCACCATGGTTCTCAACACCAAAGACAAGGGTTTGCCCAATTTTTTCTATGGCGGTACTTCCTGCAAATCCGGCTACGGGATTTCTGTCTTTCCCTTCAAGATAGACAACACTTCCTTTATCAAGATATTGATAGGCATCATTACCCATTTTTAGGGTGAAATACGTTTTGTTGTATCCAAATGCTAAAGGATGGGTTTTATCCACGGCCGTTTTGAAAATTGCGCCGGTTATCAGATTTTTAATGCCTTCCCTTTGACTAATGTCAAATGATTTCAGGTCAACAACACTATCACTTTTGATTATTTTCTTTTTTAGGGAAAACGTTTTTTTGTCTGCTAACCCCTGTAAAGCACCCCCCATAGCTATGAGCTTACCACCATCTTTGATCCAGTTGGTGAGGTTTTCTAATTTATCTTGGTCTAAAAACTTTTTATAACCCGTCCCTCCAGGGAAAATTACAACATCATATTTGGTAAGGTCGGTACGTTGTAAGTTGTCGCTATCGACTACTGTTATCGGATATCGGAGCTGCTGCTCAAAAAAGTGCCAAATTTCCCCAAAACGAAGCGAACTTGTTGGTTTCTCTGAGAGCACGGCTATTTTTATAGGTTTGATGGGTTTTACCTTTTTAGATCCAAAATCCTTTCCCTTGTCAACAAAACCTGTTGCGGTGGGCGTCAGAACAATTCGATGTTTTTGACTAATGTGGCTCAAACGCTTAAGAAAGTCTGATGTGTTTGTATTGTCGGCCCGCGTTATGATCAAGCTTCCACGGTCATAAGTTTGGTTATCCAACACGAAAGGTTCTTTGGTATAACGTACATGAATATCTTCTTTTAACAATTCAGCTAGAAACTGCGCGTCTTTAATACTGGTCCAATACGATAAAAAGGCATAAGTGTCATCAGAGAGTTTCGATTTTTTCTCCTCGAGCATCGTATGGTTCTCAAAAGGTTTGGAGGCTACATTGGTTTCTGAAGCTATGGCATTTAATCCGTAAGCATAAGGTAAAGACCATGCCGTGATATCGTAGGTAAGCGAATCGCTTAATTTGGCGTTAGGTTCAAATAATACCTTTACCAAAGTACCTTTGGGTTGGTTGGTCGATATGACTATTTGTGTAGTGTCAATCTTGAAACTTCCCGATTTTCGTGATCCATAATCAAATCCCTTAATGCTTGTTTGGGTTGCATGGCCATATTCTATTTGATGCTGGTCCAATAGTCGGCGTAAGGCTTCGGCATTGTCATTATTTCCTTTTAGTACATAACTTTTGTACTTATAGTTTTTGTTTTCATGAAATTTAACGAACTCTTCATTTAATATATTAGCATTCTGGGCTGCCACTTCTATTGTTGAGAGACCTGTAGTGCGGTGGTGGGCTATTCTATCGTTCAAGGTCAAAGTATCGCCTAAGTCGTTGATAATCCCCAATCCGGCGCGACCGCCACCTCCCTGTTCGTAGGTCATGCCGATACTGCCATTATAGGTGGGGTAGGTGTCACCATAACTTGGGTAGAGCAGGTCATAGACTTCTTTGGTAAAATAGAACCAGCCATTAGCATCAAAATACTTTGCATGGTTTTTGCCAATAGTAACTTGAAAGTCACGTTGAAAATCTGTAATTACTTCGTGAAAAGGTTCTGCGGCAGGGGCAAAGTAATACGGGCTGTCCACCCCTTGTTCATGAAAATCGACATGTACATGGGGCAACCATTGGTTATAAATTTTTAGGCGTTGTTGGCTTTCCGATTGTGTTAACCATGCCCAATCACGATTAAGGTCGAACATATAGTGGTTGCTACGCCCACTCCACCACCCTTCGTGATGTTCTTTGCTATCGGAATCGATATTATTCGGTGTATTCTTGTATTGATTATACCAGTTTACGTACCTATCGCGACCATCAGGGTTGCTGCAGGGATCCATTACAACAACCGTATTTTTTAGATATTCCGATTTGCTGGTTAAAAGGTCGTAAATGGTTTGCATTGAAGCTTCTGTGCTTGAAGCTTCGTTCCCGTGTACATTATAGCTCAACCAGACAATAGCCTTTTCTGAATTGTTCTCACCATGGATACCCTTAAGGTGTGTTTGTCTAATTTCTTCTATATTTTTAATGTTCTCTTTATTTGAGAAATAAACGATGAACAGTGGTCTTCGTTCGTAGGTCTTGCCATATTCGATCAATACCACTTGGTCGGGCCTTGTTTCAGATAGATGTTTGAAATAATCTACGACTTCATGATGCCGCGTAAATTGAGTTCCTAATTCATAGCCCAAAAATTCAGAAGGTGACTGGGGTGCCTGCTGAGCAGTGCTAATCAGTGAAATTAGCAATATCATTGGAAGTAGTATCCATTTCATGGAATAACGTTTCGATTGTTAACGTTCAAATCTATGGAATATTGAACAAACTTTGAGTCAAAAAGGAAGCTTTTGGTTAGCTTTTCAAAAGCTAAGGCCAAGGTAATTAACGTATTTTTAGGAAATGAAAAAATCAAGAGTTTTATATTTACCTCGATTTTTATCATTTATATGGATATTGACTGTCTACCCATTGCGAAAACCGGCTATTTCTCGAAACTGATCGGTGATTATATCGATGAAAAAGCATCGATTCGTCCTTTTTACCATAGGTTTTCTTCCTTGGAAAATTTTAAAGGACAGATTGAGGAAAAAGCATTGAATTTCCCCCAAGCGCATCGTGAAGTGCTTTACGAGGCCTTGCAAAAGCAATATGATGATATTCAGGTAAGTGAACTGACTGAGGATAATATAAAACGACTAAAAGAACCGATTACTTTTACGGTAACCACGGGGCACCAGTTGAACTTGTTTACAGGACCGTTGTATTTTCTCTATAAAATTGTATCCACGATCAATCTTACCAAACAGTTAAAAAAGAAATATCCGAAATACGACTTTGTGCCTGTGTATTGGATGGCTACCGAAGATCATGATTTCGAAGAAATCAACTATTTTAATTTCAAAACAAAAAAATTACAATGGAATAGGGAAGCGTCGGGAGCAGTAGGCCAACTAGACACTCAGGGACTCCAGGAAGTTTTTACCGCATTCGCTAATGAAATTGGTAGTAATGTGAATGCCGAAACCTTAAAAAAATGGTTTTCCGATGCCTATTTACAACATGATACTTTGACCGATGCAACACGATATTTGGTCAATGAACTTTTTGGCTCTTACGGATTGGTAATAGTAGATGGCGATGACAGGGCACTTAAAAAGTTATTAATCCCCTATGCAAAAAGAGATATATTTGAGCAGGTGTCTTTTAAAAAGGTTACCGAAACAATTTCCGGTTTAGAGAACCTTGAGGCGAAATACGGCATTCAAGTTAACCCAAGGGAAATCAATTATTTCTATTTAACCGAAGGTGTACGTGAACGAATTGTTGAAAGTAACGGAAAGTTTCATGTAACTCCAGAAAATGGGGACGGCATTGTTTTTTCGAAAGAAGCATTGTTGAAAGTGCTTGATACACACCCTGAGCGGTTTTCTCCCAATGTAATTGCTAGGCCTTTGTACCAAGAAGTCATACTTCCCAATCTTTGCTATATCGGTGGTGGTGGTGAAATCGCTTATTGGCTCGAATTAAAATCGACTTTTGAGGCAATGGAGGTTCCTTTTCCTATTCTTCTACTTCGAAATTCAGCTTTAGTGATCACTTCAAAGCAAGATAAAAAATTAAAAAAGATGAATCTTTCGTCCAAAGATCTCTTTTTAGATCAACATAGCTTCATAAACAAAAAAATAAGGGAAATTTCTAACATTGATGTTGATTTTTCTCCGCAGAAATTACTTTTAGAGCAGCAATTCAAGACGATGTACGAATTGGCGGAACAAACCGATAAATCGTTTTTGGGAGCAGTAAAGGCACAAGAAGTCAAGCAAAAAAAAGGACTGGACCATCTAGAAAAACGACTGTTGAAAGCCCAAAAACGCAAATTGGAAGATCAGGTGAGTCGAATGACGGAAATTCAGAATGAACTTTTTCCGAATAAGAACTTACAAGAACGGATTCTTAACTTTTCCGAATTATATCTGGAATATGGGGAAGATCTTATTCCTATGTTGATTCAGGCCTTAAAACCACTGCAGCTAGAGTTTGTTGTTTTAAAGGCCTAAAGTATACTTTTGAATTATTTCACTGTATGGAGCTTTGGCTATAGGCTAAGGGTAACTCCGTTATAAACCGTATTAGATGCATAATATAGATATTGAGTTGGTTGAAATGACTTTGGATGTCATGAAATATGCTATTGGAAGAATTACAGCTACTTCCCCAGAATTTGGTCGACCAAAAAAAGAAGAAGAGTTGCGAAAACTGGTAGGTGAAACGGTTACCGACAAAGGTATTGGTGGTGAAAGAGCATTTGAATTGTTCAGAGATGTGCTCGTAAAGGCAACGGTACCCATAGATCACCCAAGGCATTTGGCATTTGTGCCCGCGGCTCCGACCCGTGCGGCGATTATGTTCGATTTGGTCACTTCGGCCTCTAGTATTCATGGTGCGTATTGGATGGAAGGTGCCGGAGGTATTTTCTGTGAAAATGAGGCTATGAAATGGCTGGTCTCGCTTACCCAACTTCCAGCGGGGGCTTTTGGAGTCTTCACTAGTGGTGGTACCGCGGCAAATTTGTCGGCCTTGGTAACGGCCAGGGAACAATGGCGGAAGCATTCTGAAAATTTAAATGAAAAAGGACTTATTATTACTTCTACAGGTGCCCATTCCTCCATCAAGACCATGGCTAAGGTGATTGATGTGGACCTACTTTTAGTTGAAACAGAAGATTTGATGTCGAAATCGGCACTTCAAGCGAAAATAGATACACTTGATGCGCGCCAACGAAAACGACTTTTTGCCGTCGTGGCTACGGGAGGTACTACGAACGCAGGTATTATAGACGACCTTTCAGGTATTGCCCGAATCTGTGAAATGGAGAAATTGTGGTTTCATGTTGATGCTGCCTATGGGGGAGGTGCTTTGGCGGCTGATTCTGTTCGGCATTTGTTCAATGGCATTGAAAGGGCCGATAGTATTACCATAGACCCACATAAATGGTTGTTCTCACCCTATGATTGTGGCGCGGTAATCTATAAGAATCCTGAACAGGCGAAGGATGCCCATGCCCAAGAAGGTTCTTATCTCGATATTTTTAAGGATGAAGGTGCGCAAGGCTTCAATCCATCAGATTATCAAATACAGTTGACGAGGCGCCTACGCGGCATGCCCTTATGGTTTTCTTTGGCCATGCATGGCACCGATAAATACAAATGGGCGGTCGAACAGGGCATTCGATTGGCAAATTTGGCCGGCATAATTATTACGGAAACCCCACTTGTAGAACTCGTTCGGGAGCCTAGTCTGTCATGTGTGCTATTCCGAAGAATAGGTTGGTCTCCGGAAGATTACCGCAATTGGACCTACAAAAATCACCGTGAAGGTTTTGCTTTGGTAACCCCAACCAAATGGAAGCAGGGTGCAGGCCATGAAACCGTCGCCCGCTTTTGTTTTATCAACCCTGATACTACGGAGCAAGATATTCGGGCTATTCTAAAATCTATGGAATAGGAAATAGCAGCGTTGTAAACTAATGCTAGGGGACCAAAAACTCACTTTCCCAATTGGTATCCTCTTTTGAAAATCGAACCCTCAAGTGATTAAGGTGGTTAAGTTTCAAATATTCGATTTTAAAAGGTTCTATGGTTACCATGCAGAAATAATGAGCGTCTTCAAGATATTCGATAAGGGCGGGGTCTGAAATACCTGATCCCGGCGCCGTTTTTGTCTTATAGTCCTTTCGGTTGGCGTTGTCTATATTCCTCCAGTGCTTTTCTAAAATAATGGGGTCTTTTACAATAGTAGCCAAGCCCTCTATTCGTATTTGTATTAGTTTTTCCGAGTGATAAAACAGTAAACTTACTTTTTTGTTTTCTTTGATATGTACTATTTTTTTTGAACGGGTATCGGTATAAAAAGTCAATTGTAGGTTAGCATCAACATTCCGAAGTACTACGGTACGTAGCCGTGCAATATTCTCAAGACCAACGGTTCCTAAAGTGCACAACCGAAATGGATGTTTTTGGGTACTAATTGCCTCATTAAACTCTTCTTTAATTTCATTAAGAATTTTTTGTGTCATTTTTGAATGTATTATCTAATTAAAGTTAACTGAAACTTGTGATAAAACATCGGGAGAGACAAGATTTAATTGCCCCTATTTTTAATAAAGAAAATGATTTTGTAAATGTAAGGGTCATAAAATAAGCAGTTTATGAATTTTTGGTAAATAAGTCGAAAAAAAGTTCTTTTAGGGGGTAGGGTATTTTCTTTTAAGGTTGTTACATATACAAATTGCTGTGAGAGAAGATTTAGTACACTTCATCCTGATTCACCCCAATTCGTCGGGATGAAGTTTTTAAACAAGATTTTAATTTGAAATAGTTATAAAGATTCATGTGTTTAGGTTGGTTTTTTGATTTTGACTAAAAGCCCTGGTGTTCATGCCGGGGCTTTTTTTTGAAACAGCCTCATGTTAAAGTAGATATTTCTTTTTTGAGGAGGAGCCAAAAGTCTATTTCGCATTTTATTGATATCTCGGGTTAAAGTTTTTGTGGGATGTTTTTACCATTTTTACTCTAAAAAAGTCATAACTTCAAACCATTTCAAATAGTTTTTTAAGCGGAATGAACATCGAAATTATTTTAATGTGGGTTAGGATGTTTCGATGCCTGCGCCATACAAATAATGATGAAGAAATAGCATTTTAGGTTGTTTTATTGATATTTTTATAATTTGTAGGAATTGATTTAAAAAACTGTTATCCAGTATTTTAATATTTTTTATTTAAACTTTTGATTTATACAAATGTGTTTTTCTGTAAAAACATGAAATATCCCGAAAACTTGAAAAAGAAAGCGTAAATTTTCCCACTTTATTGAAGTGTCGGTTCTGTCCTGGAAGGGCTTTTTTAACAAGATGTTCATTTTATATTTTAATTATCCTCAAAAGAACCTTTTCCAAAATTTTCAAATTGCTATTTTTGCCCATGCAAAACAATGTCCTGATTTTAGATTTTGGTTCCCAG
The DNA here is from genome assembly GCF_963975415.1 of uncultured Kriegella sp. NCBI lineage: Bacteria > Pseudomonadati > Bacteroidota > Flavobacteriia > Flavobacteriales > Flavobacteriaceae > Kriegella > uncultured Kriegella sp. Next base: position 161,411 of record NZ_CAXBGN010000009.1, on the reverse strand, counting down.
TATACACAACTTATCGCAAGACGCGTTCGGGAACTCAATATTTTCTGTGAAATAAAACCTTATAGCAAAGTACCTGAAGATCTCTCTTCATTTGGAGCGGTAATTCTTTCGGGTTCCCCTTTCTCGGTGCGGGCCGACGATGCACCGCATCCTGATTTGTCGGGAATAAGGGGGAAGATGCCCTTATTGGCGGTTTGTTATGGGGCGCAATACCTTGCCCATTTTCATGGTGGCAATGTGGCACCCTCCAATACTCGTGAATATGGAAGGGCCAACCTGTCGTATATTAAGAATGATGATGCTTTTTTCCGTTCGATTTCCAAGGGCAGCCAAGTATGGATGAGTCATAGCGATACCATTCAAAAGCTTCCCGAGAATGCTGTAGTCTTAGCTAGTACGAATGATGTAGAGCATGCTGCTTATAAAATTCAAGGTGAGACTACTTACGGTATTCAATTTCATCCAGAGGTTTATCACACTACAGATGGAAAGACGCTATTGGAAAACTTTCTTGTCACTATTGCAGGGCTAAAGCAAACGTGGACACCCGATGCCTTTGTCGAAACGACCGTAGCCGAACTGAAGAAAAAAATTGGGACCGAAAAAGTCATATTAGGTTTGTCCGGTGGGGTTGATTCAACCGTGGCGGCAGTATTGTTGCACAAAGCGATCGGTAAAAATTTGCATTGTATTTTTGTAAACAATGGGCTGTTGCGAAAGAATGAGTTTGAAGATGTATTGAAGCAATATGAGGGCATGGGACTCAATGTAAAAGGTGTTGATGCTTCGGCACGTTTTTTGGATGCATTGGCTGGAGAAAGTGATCCCGAAAAGAAACGTAAGATTATCGGCAGGGTATTTGTTGAGGTCTTCGATGACGAATCACATTTGGTCGAAGATGCCAAATGGTTGGCTCAGGGAACGATTTATCCCGATGTTATCGAATCGGTATCAGCTACAGGAGGGCCATCTGCCACTATAAAAAGTCATCACAATGTAGGCGGACTTCCAGATTTTATGAAGTTAAAAGTGGTAGAACCGTTGAAAATGTTATTTAAAGATGAGGTGCGTAGGGTGGGTGCCAGTATGGCCATCTCCGATGAACGGTTGGGCCGTCATCCTTTTCCGGGTCCTGGATTGGCTATTCGTATCTTAGGTGATATTACAAGGGAAAAAGTAGCCATTTTACAAGAAGTCGATGCTATTTTTATTGACGGACTTCGGGATTGGGGATTGTATGATAGTGTTTGGCAGGCCGGAGCTATGCTTCTGCCGGTAAATAGTGTAGGTGTTATGGGAGATGAACGTACCTATGAGAAGTGTGTGGCATTGCGCGCCGTGGAAAGTACTGACGGAATGACTGCCGATTGGGTGAATTTGCCCTATGAGTTTTTACAAAAAACATCGAACGATATTATAAATAAAGTACCAGGGGTCAATAGGGTGGTGTACGACATTAGTTCTAAGCCTCCGGCAACCATAGAATGGGAATGATATGAAACAATTTTTAAAAATTACGGTTGTGCTGTGGTTGTTGGTTTTCGCCGGCTGCAAGGCTACTGCACAGAAATTTTCTACCCATGCGGTAAAAAGTGGAGAAACGTTGGAAGCTATTGCGAAACAATATAAGGTGACGCAGGCGGATATTCTTACGTATAATAAGGAAATTAGACAGGGGCAAAGCCTAAAACCCAATACCATTTTGGTTATTCCCAAAAGTTCTGGTGTTACGGAACAAAAAACTGAGAATAAAACGATTGTCAGAGCGAATGAAACGATTACAGGACAAACGGCCAATGATGAAAAACCGTACGGTTTTACCTCCTATCGCGTAAAGAAGAAAGAAACGCTGTATGGAATAGCAAAGCGCTTTAATATTTCGGAAAATGATATTAAGAAGTATAATCGTCAATTGTATTCCAGTCAGTTGAAAAGGAAGATGCTTCTTAAAATACCGAAGTTTAAAAATGCACATACTGCCGGGGGGGCGGTGGATGAGGGTGATTTTACTATGTATAAAGTATTGCCCAAAGAGACGCGTTGGAGTATTGCCAATAAACACGGAATCACAATTGACAGTCTCTTGTTATTGAATCCTGATCTTTCAAAAACCTCAGATTATTTAAGAGAGGGGCAAGAGTTGAGAATGCCTATTATGGCAGGGAGTACTGTTGAAAAGCAAGAAACGCAACTGTATATGTCGTATACGGTGCCACCGAAGATGAATTTTTATCAGTTGGAGAAGAAATTTGGTGTAAAGTCAGATGAGATCGTTCGATTAAATCCTGAGATACAACAACAGCAAGGTTTAAAAGAAGGAATGGTTATTCGTATTCCTCAGCAAAAATTAGATGCTCAGGATATAAATACCGACAATTTTATTTTTTATGAAGTAAAACCAAAACAAACTGAATTCTCGTTAACTCGTAAGTTGGGAATCACCTATAAAGATTTACTCTTATTGAATCCGGATCTTAAAGGAGGTTTGAAAGCGGGTATGGTATTAAAATTGCCAAAAGACCAAACGGGTGATTTCGAGGTGAAAAATGCTTTGGTACTCGATAAGATAAATCTTTTGGATAGTATTGATCCGGCCAATACGCCTAAACTTTTGTTTTTATTGCCCTTTCGCTTAGATAGGATTGATATTGCTAATAAGGAAAGTGCCCAAAAATCTTTAGATGGAAGAGTGGATTCTAAGCTTAGTTTGGGTCTTTATTCCGGTGCTCTAATCGCCCTTGATTCTTTGGCGTCTTTGGGTATTTCCGTAGATGTGAAAACTTTTGACAATCAATTGAACTTGGCCAAGACCAAGGAAGTATTACGTCAGCAAAATCTTGCACAAGTGAATGCTATTGTGGGGCCTTTGGATCTTCCTTCCTTGAAGGAAGTGGCGATTCAAGCTTCAAGATATCAGGTTCCCGTAATTGCACCAATACCGGCGATGAGCGATTTGAGCCTTAACAACGTTTTCTTTTCGTATACATCCGATGATATCCTCCGTGAAGATATACTCAATTACGTGGCAGAGGTGCGGGAAGATCAGAACATTATAATCATTGCAGATTCTGACCACTCTACTGAAAAAGCGGCTATTTTGGCTAAATTTCCCAATGCTAAAATTGCAGAAGTTAAAGAAGAAGAGAAAAATATTGGTCTCGATATTGACAAGTTCAAAACACTGTTATCCGAGGAAACAGAAAACTGGGTATTTGTCGAAACCGATGATTTTAAATTGGTTTCAAGTGTTACCTCTATTCTGAATTCGTTTCAAAATGCGTTGTTAGACCCTGCCGATACCGAGGGAGTGAAAGTAAAATTACGTATGTTCTCGACGAATAAGAACAAGGCCTTTGACAATGAGGTGATATCGAATTCACATTTGTCAAATCTTCATTTTACCTACCCCTCTGTGCATAAAGAAACGGCTGATAATGGTTTTGTCAAACGATATCGTCAGCGGTTTGGAGATTATCCCGATCGGTACGCCGTACGTGGATTTGACATCACTTATGACCTTTTGATGAAATTAGCCTATAAAACTGATTTAATGCAGGTTTCTCAAGAGATTGGGGAAACCGAATACGCGGGCAATAAATTCTCTTACAGGAAAGATAGCACTTCGGGCTATTTCAATCAATCTTCATATATCATGTCACTTGAAGATATGCGCATCAAAGAGATAAAAATGTAATTATGACTTCAAGGGTAACCTATACTGGAAATTTAAGAACTACTTGTGAACACTTGCGTTCAGGCAATACTTTTATTACCGATGCCCCAATTGATAACAATGGTCTGGGCGAGGCCTTTTCTCCGACCGATACAGTAGCTACAGGATTGGCAAGTTGCATGCTTACGGTTATGGGCATTAAAGCCAAGGGACTTGATCTTGATTTGACCGATTCTTTTGCGGAAGTGACAAAATACATGGCGGAAGCACCTCGTCGAATTTCCAAGATAGAGGTCATATTACGTTTGCCAGAGAGCATCTCTGAAAAGAATCGGAAGATATTGGAGCGTACGGCAAATACCTGTCCAGTGCACCAAAGCTTGCATCCCGATATTGAAAAAGTGATTTCCTTCAAATGGGAACTTTAAGATACATTCTTTATTTAATTTGTATTTTTTCTTCTGGCCTTGTCTTTTCGCAAAAGGAGGAGATTATTCCTTGGAGTTCGGAAAGAAAATTGGCATGGTCCGATTTTAAGGGAAAACCTTTTAAGACTGCCTGGGCAGCAGCTACAACGGCTTCGGGAATTTCTTATGAATTTTCTACCGCTGGAACCGCAGCTGCTCCTGAACTTACGATTAATGTGGTGACCTATTTTTATCCCAAAAAGTCATGGTACCGCCCAGAATTGTGTGATTCCATTATATTGGGCCACGAACAACTTCATTTTGATATTTCAGAATTATACGCTCGAAAGATGCAAAAAAGGCTTTCTGAAACGAGGTTTACCAAAAATATAAAATCAGAAATAAAAGCAATTTTTAGACAAATAAATAGGGAATTGGGGCAGTTTCAAAATCGCTATGATCGTGAAACAAACTTCTCTAGAGATTTAGAAAAACAACGCTTTTGGAACAAGATGATTGCCGAGGCCCTCGTCAATGGTTATTGATTTTTAAGTGTTTGAACTGTTTTCTGATGTGTCTTAATCCCAGGTAACCGTTCCGTCTAACGTCAGCAAGCTTCCTGTGTCTGTATTCTTAACCGTGGTATTGCTAAATACCATTTTTTTTCCAGGGATATCAAAATCAAAAGACTCGCAATTGGAAAATGCCGTTGTGCTACCTTCTGAAATGCATCCATATCGATACGGCGTTCCATCGATCAAAATTGCCATGGAAACGGCACCGGCTCCTACAACAATTACAAAACCATTGTCTTTGTCATCGGTGATTATGGAACTGAGGTTCTCTGGGTTGGCGGGTCCTCCGGTGGCGCGTTCCTCTGAGATTGTGGCCCCTTTATTCACTACAACGATCGACTCCTCTATTCCCGTTAGGTCGTCCCTTCCGTAAGCGACGTCTCCGACTGTCAAGGTAGTGCCGACATCCGTTGTATCGGGTCCTGATAATTGTATCGTACCTTCCCCACCGGTTTTTGATGGTGTTTCAGTATCATGATTATCGTCGTTGCTACAGCTAATTGAAACAAGGCAAAGCAATAGTGCCCACAGTTGATTCTGGTAATGTTTCATAGGTTTCTATGTTTTACTGCGTTAAAATCGAAGTGAGATACCCAGTGAAAGAAATGCCACTCCGTATCCACCTTCCGCAAATACGGCAAAGTTTTCACTGAAAAACCAGCGCCCCCCAACAAAAACGGTTCCACTGGGCCTGCTGTTCAAACTGCCACTATTTCCATCGTACGAAACGAGGTTATAAGATAGCATGGCTCCCCCATAAACATCAAGGTTTTCCACTTCTAGTCCGTTGTAATGATACGCACCCCGTACACCGACAATGGTGTAGGTCCACTTTTCATTGCCTCCGAAATAATCATATTTATAAGTTTTTGTGCCAAAATAGCCACCCAGACTAATAACCCCGGGTCCTCCTATTTCCCATATGCCACGTTCATAACTTGCATTCAGGCCCAGGCCTTGCGATGAGGTTCCAAAGCTCCCGTAATTGAAATTACCGCCAATGCCTATGCCCGCATTGATAACGTTAGTGCCTTTATTGAATTCTTGGGCCGTCAGAAATGAAGTGACCATAAGAAGGATAAGCGTCGGATAAAAAAATAGTTTTTTCATAATATTCGTTTCTAAATAATGTTTCTTTTCATGTTCTGGTATTTCGAAATTGTTTCTTTAATCTTCACAGACTGATTTAACCAAGGCTATACTTTCTAGTATTTCTTGGTCGAAAGCTCCGCAGTTTCGTTCCAGTTTTTCTAATTCTGCAATCGTCTCGGAACAGGTGAGGTTGTCATTATCATTGATTTCCTGCACTTTTCTTAAACATTCGAGGCTGTTCAATGTATCCACGGCCTCCTTGGCTTTTGAGCAATTCGTAAAAATGAATAAGGATAGAACAGCCGTAATTAAGATTGATTTTTTCATAATTTATTGGTTATTAGTTTTTGTGGTTATTTTCAATTATCATATTTCATATCTTGGAACTTACCATCGGTGATGATGTACTTCTTATTGGTGTCTTCATCTATGGCCGTAAAACTGAATTCTCCTGAAATCAAATGGTTTTCTTTATCTAAAGCAGTTATTTTTATGTTGATCGATTCCACCTTCTCTGTTGAAAATTCGTTATCCTCTACTTCGGTATCGGGGTCTTCGCTATAGATGGCAAAGGCACCGCCCGTTTCGGGAATTGCAATATTGGTTACCGTGGTGAAAGCAGAGCCAATTTTTAATTCGTCGAAATCGTCACCATACATGAATAAATATATAGACTTTGGTTTACGTAAATCGAGTTGTATGTCAAAGGCGATGACCCCAATAGCATAGATATCTTCATTCATACTTACAGAAGCCCCTGCAAGGTATTGTTGAAATACCGTTGATGTCTTAAAATCGTTGCCGTTGATTTTGGCCGTCATAGAAGAATTGACCTCTTGTTCTTCTTGGTCTTCATCATCTTCTTCATCACTTTCGCGATCTACTTGCTCTTCTTCGATTTCATCTTTGATAAGGTTTTCGAGGGGTGTTTCGATTCCTTCAGTAGTACAGCCAATGTTAACAAAAAGTAATAGTACAGCCGTAAATAAGTAGTAATTCAATTTTTTATTTGTCATAGCGATCTTTTTTTAAATGATTATTGTTCATCAAAGGAGGTTCCTGCAAGTTGTACCGTTATGCTGCTCTCGCCCATGGTTATCATTTTAAAAGCACTTCGTACGGGTTTGGGAACACCTTGCCATAAGGCATCTGCATTTTCTTTACTTGATAGATTGATTGTCGCGGTCTCCCCGCTGAAATTCTTTGATGCTTTCTTTACGGTTTTTGCTTTTGATATTTTTTCATAAAGTGCATTCAGGTTGTCATCGTCGTAAGCGACTTTATGAATAATGACTACTACATCGGGGGAGTCTTTGTCTTTCTTTTCTTTGTTGCCACCACCGAAAAGCGAACCAATGGCCTTGGCTGTCTCTTTGGTATTTGCTACGGTACTTTTAACTGCTTCCGAAGTGTTTTCCGAGACCTCGTTGATTTCTGCCGATGCTTTGTTGATCTGGTCGACTTCCTTTATGGTTTTTTTATCCTGTTCTTTATTTTCAGTTTCGCTTTGAGCGGTTGTTTGCGCTATAAGTAGACTGCAGCATAAAAATGCGATAATGGATAGGGTGTTTTTTACTGTTTTCATTTTGGCTTATTTAGGTTCAACATTCTATCGGTAAAATAAGGGCTTATCCTTTTTTTGGTCAATACGGGTATTCCCGTAATTTAGGGGGACTTCATTTTTTGACACTAATATTTTTCTACCTTAGAAACCTCAAAAGCCTTTTAATGCGAAAATTAGAAATACTTGTTTTTTTGGTCTTTTCCTTTTTCAACCTAATCGTTTATGCTCAAAAAAACGATGGTAGAACCGAGATTGATATGTTAATTGGTCGGGGAGACAGCTTGTTAAGGGCCAACCATAAAGAACAGGCGTTTGATAATTATCAAGAAGCATTGACTTTGGCAAGAGCTGAAAACAGCATATCGGCACTCGCGGCCTTGTATAAGAAAATTGGAGTCTATCATTACCTTAAAAAGGAGTTTGAAAGGGCTGAAGAAAATTACATGAAAAGTCTGCAGCTTGATAGTACCACGAAAACAGCTGCCGATACCTACTATAACCACTATCTATTAAAAAGAAAATTGCCTAAACAGGGCAGTATTTTGCCTTATTTGGAAAAAAGCATTGCCTTGTACAAAGTTTTGGAATATGATGCCTCTACCTATAACGCTTACCTAAGTGCCGGCACGGTTTATAAAAACAATCAGCTTTATGATAAGGCCTTGGAATTATTGTTGTTGGCGCATACAGGTTTTTCAGAATTAAATGATACGCGACAATTGGCCAAGGTCTGTAGTGTTATAGGAAACATTCACAACCATTTAAAAAACTATGACCAAGCTTTGGGTTTTCACAAACAAGCCTTAGAATTGGGAAAATTAAATGATGTAAAAAACGAAAATTCGAACCACTATAACAATCTGGCCATTGTCTACAAAAATTTGGGACAGCAAGACTCTGCTATCGTTTATTATAATCAGGCGCTCAAATTATTGGAGTCAGATGATGTCAACTATGGAAAAATCCTGTACAACTTGGCCAATTTGTACAAGGCAAAGAAGCAGGGCGATTTGGCCAAAGAATATTTTGAGGCATCGATTTTTTACAAGAAAAAAAAGAAAGATACGGCCGCGGTAATGTATAGTTACAACGGAATGGCCGACCTCATGCTGCTAAAAGGCGACCTCAAAGCGACAAAGATATATTTAGATTCGGTAGCAAGCTTTTTTCCCCATATTTCCGATCAATTGGTTTTGTTGGATTATTATAAAAATCAAGTCGCCTATCAAAGGGAAGTCGGCGCATATAAGTCGGCTTCAGATTATCAGAAAAGGTATTCCGAACTTTTTGAAAAGGTCTATGATTTAGAACGTACAGAGATCATACAGACCATGCAATCTCGTTTTGCCTACGAAAAAAAGGTCAATGAGAACCTTCAACTTTCCTTGGCCAATCAGAATAATTTGTTGTTGTTGGAGCAGCAAAGGGGAAACCTTCTCAATAAGAATTGGATGCTGGCTCTTTTAGGGCTGGTAGTGCTGTTGTTGGCTATTAGTTACTATGTATATGCTCAAAAACAAAAGACCAAGGAACAGGCTCTTAAAATTGAAAAATTGGAAGCTATTTATCAAGGTCAAGAGACCATAAAAAAAAGGATTGCCAGAGATCTCCACGATATAGTCGCGGCAAACTTTAACGGACTTAGATTGAAGGTTTTGGCTATGCCTAGGGCTTCTAATCAAGCTGAATTGGCCGAGAACATAGCTTCTGATATTGAGGTAGTCAATGATCAGGTTAGAAAGGTTTCCCATAGATTGTTTCCTTTGGAAATGATGGCTAAAGGGCGTCCGTTTACGGCCATTATGAAATCGCAGTTGGCAGAGTTTCAATTGTACCGAAAAATCGAGGTGCAACTTGAGCAAGAACTGCCCCCTGTTTTAAACGATTTAGATTTTGAAGTGCAGAACCATATCTACAGCATATTACTTGAAGTATTGCATAATGTGGCCAAACACGCCCAGGCCACACAGTTAGAAATTGATTGTGAACTCACTGATGAGAAAATATTACAGTTTAAAATTAAGGACAACGGAATGGGCCTTAACAATAGCGCAAAGAGTGGTATTGGATTATTGAATATAAAGCAACGGGCAGAGTTGTTAGGAGGATGTAGTAGTATTCAAAAAGTAAGCGGAGGAACCGAGGTGAAATTTAGTTTTCCCATTTAGCATAAAAACTATGAACAAACCATTGAAAATTCTTATCGCCGAAGATTCGGTCATTTTCTCCCAGGGGCTGCAGCAACTTCTACTTCAATACCCGGAAAAGATATCGGAAGTATTCGTTGCCCATGACTACCAAGAGACTTTGGTTCGCTTGTCGGAAACCGTCATTGATATCTTGATTTTAGACCTAAATTTTGAGTCCAGCCATTTTGACGGATTTACCATTGCTCGAAAAGTAAGGGAAAATTATCCATTGGTAAAGATAATTGTGCTTACCCAACAAGCAAAGGTCGACAGTTACGAAATCTTGTTTTCAGATATTGGCGTGCAAGGGTACCTCGATAAAAAGTTGGGGGTAGGCGAAACCTTGGAGGCAATCGAAACTGTAGCCGAAGGAAATACCTATGCCGATAAAAATATTAAGGCGATGCTTGAAATCGGAAGATGGATGGAAATCTCAAAAAGAGAAAAAGAAATTGTAGAGCTTTTGGCACAGGGGCTTACCCAAAAAGAAATTGCCAATAGACTCTTTATCAGTATTCGTACCGTAGAAACCCATATAAAAAATTGCACCCAAAAACTCGACGCCAGAAATACGGTAAATTTAATCTCGATTTATGTGAGTTATAAAAATGCCAATAGAGAGGGGGCCTTGTAGATTGACACTTGCAATTTGGGTTTAATGGCCTTAAAAAGATTGAGACTACGCTGTTCAGAAGAAAAATGAAGAATAACCCTGAACGTCAATAAAACGTTCAGGGTTTTATGAAACTAGATGTTAGGTTCCATTTCTGTGTCTGCATCCTCATCATGAGTGTAGGGTGATAAAATTTCCAACTCATCATAGATGACGGCTTCTTCGACCTTTTCGCATGAAACGAAAATTCCATTTAACAATACAACGGCGATTACCAATTTGATTAACTTGAGTCTCATCTTTTTAGGATTTAAGTGTTATTAATTCCGTTAAAAAATGAGAGGCCTCTCACGTATGATTCAATGTATTTTTTGTTTCTGAATCATACCGCAAGTTGCATGGAAATACCCTGCTAGATCTGACATGTCAAGTCATGTCAAGTCATGGCTTTTGAAAAAATAGGTTGAAAGCAGTTTATTTTTATATATTTTTGGATATGTCAAAATGGAAGTTTTCTAGAGCGCATATTCCTGCATTTATCTACCTCATGGATCAGGTTCTAAAAGATGATTTCTATGCGGAGGGAGGGAATATCTATTTGAAGATTGCAACAGAAGGCACCCTCGATAGAGAAACTATTCATGAACGCACTATTCAAAGAGCTTTTGAATTAAGGGAGCAATTGAAACAAGAAAACCAACTGACCATTAAAGAAGTTCACAGGCCGACGCTTAAAACACTCAATGTTATTACCAATTATTATTTTGAAGGGAAGCTTAGTAGATTTTTGAAATTTGAAAAGGAAAATAAGGTTGAAATAGATACCCACTATGCGCTAGTTAAGCCATCGGATACCATACTTGAAATTGTTTTTGGGCAAACTCCTTCAAAAATAGAAATGATACAAGAACATATTTCGGCACTTGAGGGTTTGATGGAAGAGTTAAAGGATGGTTCTTTGGAGTCTTTTGTAAATACGGTCACGGAAAAACGGCTTGCTGGTATTGTAGCGGAAAAGGGCTCAGATACGATTCGCGGCGAACTTGAAGAATTTATCAAAGAGAATATCAAGGCGTCAGAACAAAAAATGAGGCGCGCCTCTCTGTTATATCGTTTTTTGGGAGGGTTCGGACTGTTGTTTGCGGCCGCACCAAATTTTGAAGACTTCAAAGGTGTGCTGATCGATGATTTTATAGATGACCATGACGACAATTTAGACGATTTGGCAGAGGAAGATGATATCGATGATATGGATGACGATGACGATTTGGATCCGCTGTTTTAATACAAGAAGTATTTGAATTTGCGGTATGGCATATGATAAGCAGGCTTATATCTTCTATTCCCTTTCGATTATTATTGAATCAATACGAATGAAGCCCAATAATATGGTTCAGGATGTGCCTTCTTAATGGTTTCCCTGGTTTTGGCGTAAGCTTCTTGCATAGGTAGTTTATTTTGTATCAAATACGAGTAAAAGGCATTCATATATTCTTTGGTGACCATGTCGTCAACTTTCCAAAGGGAGAGCAATAAGTTTTCTGCACCCGCCATTTTGAGTCCGCGTTGTAGGCCAAAAACCCCTTCGTTTGATGATGAGCGTCCCAAAGCGGTTTCGCAAGCTGATAGGGTTACCAATTTTACATTTCTCAAATTCAAGTTGGCCATTTCGTTGGCGGTCACGATACCATCTTCGAATTGGTCGGAAGCCTTGTTTCCAGATTTCCAAAACTGGTTTGCACCTGCAAGTGCCAAACCTGAACGGTTCATAGGGTCTTGGTTTTCTTTGATTATGCCGTATCCGACATTTTCTGAAACCGTAAACATGTCTTCTTCCACTGATTTAACGTAAAACGCATGGGTAGCTACGTGTAATATATCTGGTCGTTCTTGCTCAATGATGTTGTAAAGTCGCTCTTCGGTGGCCCTCTGGTCAGAATCGATGGTGGTGGTGAGGCCTTGTGACTTTAGTAAGCTGTCTAAAATGTTTATTTCTTCAGCTGTTCCCGCCAGCGCCGTGAATTCGCCCGAACGTTCGCTGCTCCCCCCGGGAGGCAATATTTTTGAAGAAAGGTTGGTATCGTAGTCTATTCCTCCAAATAGTGCCACTTTGTTATAGGGTTGATTTGATGCCCTTGTTTTTGCAATATTTTTTGTACTTCCGACTCTGATAAGTCTATGGCGATTTGATAAAAAACCACCGTCAGTGCTCGAAAGCGCATCAAAACATAGTGAATGTAATAAGCCAGTTGGGGCATAGAAAAGGGTATCGATATTTTTTAGATATTGCTCAATGGGTTTCCAAATAAGTTGATATAATTGGTTTGCATTGGATTTATAGATGTATTCCGTTTGAGCAAAAGTGCTTCCTTCATTTTGGGCTGGTTCTAAAAGGGATTTTAATTCGGTATCTTGAAATAAGGGTATGAATTCAGGATGGGTAGTGTTTTGTTTGAGTATAAAGACTCCATAGAAGATAGTACCTGAATCTTTAGAAAAGGCATAAGGGGAGTAGGAAACGAATTCCAAGGCTGCTTCCTGTGTATTAAGTTGGCTTTTAACATGTGAGAAATTCAAGTCGGAAACATCGAATAGCTTGACTATTTGCTCTTTATTTTTTTGCTTTAGAATCTTTTCATAGGCACGATCATAATCTGTCAAAGAATCTTTTTGCTTAATTGTAGTAGCTATATCTTTAGATTTTTCTTTTACTTCAAGATAGTCGTAAAATAGTTTTCTTAATTCACTATCATCGGTATTCAGGTAATTATCGGCCATTGTCTTGGCACTGTTCAATTGAAATTCTTTAAATAGTAATGCGGTATTGTATCCGAGGCCAGACAACTCGTTTGGCTCTCTTTTCCGTTCACTTAGAAAATAGAAGATATTGTCAGAAATATATTTTTCTTCGTTTTCCTCAAGACTTACGAGCGTATTCATGTTTCTTTCAAACACCTGATCGGTAACGGTGTTAATGTATTGCGACATGTATTTATCGGCTTTTTCACTTTGTCCCATTTTTTCATAGGCAAGGGCCATTCCCGAAAGTGGGGAGAAATATAAGTCAAGCAATGAAGATTCTTTCTTGGGGTTAGTTGGTGTTTTTAGATCAAGGGCTTCGAAACTGTTGAGTGCTTCTTGGTACTTGCCCAACGCCAGTAGTGATTGGGCTTGTAAGGTTTGAGCTTGTTGTAAAGCGGTGCTGTTGCTTTTACTACCTCGTTCCTTTAGGGTTGCAATGGCTTTTTTGCTTCGATTCAAGGCGTTCTCAAAATCTTTCATTTGAAAATGGGTAATAGCTATGGTGTACTGACTATTGGTGTTAATGATGCCTTTATCGTTTTGTGATAAATTAAGGGCAAAGGGCAGTGCTTGTTTGTACTTCTTCTGAACAAAATAAAGGCTCCAGTACGACATGTCGATGATGCTTTTGTCATAACCGCCCCGTTCGCTTTCAGAGAGGTTTTCATAAATAGACACGAAATCGTCAAGATTTTTTTTGGCAAGACTGTAATTTTTTAAACGTAAGTTTGCGCCGAACAGATTATGGGTCTCCATTAATTTAGACGAACCTTTGGTTTCTGCATTTTCCATTTCTAAAAGGTTCTTCTGAGAAGTGCGCTTTAGTTTATCATAAAGTAATGAGTCGTTCGATTTAAGGTTGTTCCATGCATATTTTATACTATCCATGGAAACATCAAGGTCAGAATCGGCCGCCATTTGTTCAAGTGCCTCAAAATTCAAATTCATATCACCGATTGAAAGATTTTCAAGGTCGCCCAGATCTTCTATGCCCAAGAGGGTCGTTATTTTTTTTGTGATCTGGTCCATTTCCCCATTAAAGGCTTCTGCACCGTCAGGGTCGATTTTTTGTAGCTTTTCTAGAAGGGCTGCGTTGTTGGTGAAATCAGATTTGGTGTCCATTTCTTCCTTTAAGTCTGCCAATGCCAATAGTTTGGCCATATCGGCATCTGTTTCTTCATCTTGTGAAAATTCGGCCATTCGAAGTACGTCTTCTTTTGAAAATGTATTTGAATCTACAGCTTCTTGCAATGCCAGTGCAGCTGCAAGCGTCTTGTTTTCGATGCTGGTTTCGGTTTTTATTGGAGATGCCTTTTCTGAAGTGGTTGTATTAGAATTTCTGCTTTCTCTTTCCTGTTTTTTCCTGATATTCGAATTAAGCGATGCTATTTGGTATTGATAGAGATCTTTTACCGGGCCTTCTAAAGTGCCTTTTTCTTCGAAAAACTGGTATATCGAGAGTACATCTTCATATCGCTTTGCCCTTTCGTAACCCTTTAGCATCCCTGTGGCCTGACTAAAAATGAGAAGCGGGAAATTTTTGTTCTCATACGATGAATTTAAAAGCGTGTTGAACGAATTTTTTAAAAAAGATATGCCCTTGTCATACTCCTTTTGCTCTAAATAGATGGAATTTTCCAAATTAATGGCCTGTAATGTCAACATCGTAAAGGTTTCTTGTGGCGTGGCCCCTTGAACCTTATTTCTGATTTGACTTAACAATGTTCGAGCTTCGTCGTATTTTTTGGCTTGAATAAGCGTTTGTGCCGCTCTAATCTCGGTCGAAACGCTTATGAGAAGATTTTCTTGGAAGTCTTTGGTAGTACTATCAATTGAAAATAATCCAAAATGTACAGAAGCTGTCAATAGAAAAAGCAATACTTTCATTGTTCTGGCCTGATGTTAAAGAATACTGACTAAACTTACAATAATTATCTTATTTTAGTTTTCAATTCTTGTTCGAATTATAAATAGACGCTCTTTAGAAGAGGCCTAATTTTAGAATCAAGGAATCCATATTCCTGAAAAAGTATTGAAATAATTTGAATTTTATATTGGATGAAGATTGTTATTTGTTTGCTTTTACTTGTTGTGCAGCCGCTTTTTTCACAAGCCGAGGAGTTCCAAGTCTTTCAGGTTAGAGGGAAAATCACCTATGGTACTGATTCCATACCTGTTTCTAGGGGTAATATTATAAAGGTTGTTGCAAAAGACAGCTTTCAATTTTCCACGATCAACGACATGGCTAGATTATGGAATATGGACCAGGAAGAATATGTATTTTTGTGCCATCCTTCGCGATTTACGGGAAAAAAAAGTATGCTCACACAAAAAGAATATACGTCTACCCGAGGGGGAGATGATGTCTTTTCCTATCTATTTATTGAAAAAAACAGATTGATGCGACCTAAGAAAGTGAAAGTCTTTTTTGTTCCAAAAGATGAGGACTCGCATTATTTTTTTGAATATAAAAAGAATGCTGATGTGGTACGAAAAAAACTCATGCTGCATGAAGAGAAAACGCTGTTCATCAGCCATGACATATTAGAACCGGGGCATGATGGCACTGAAGATACGCTCTCTTACGGCACTATCGGTTTTTACGATGCAGTTTCAGATACTGATAAGGTAATGAAGGGGGTGCATTATGTTTTTAAGGATTTCGAAAGTGTCAGGGATGAATTAGCGCTTCTTGAAGGTCTTTTAGAAAAGAAGGGAAAAGCTGCTGCTGAAGTCGATGCAGAATTGAAGGCCTATTTAAAAGATAGCTATGGCTCTGATATTGAGCTTACAGATTTCCGGAGGAATTAGTTAATATGAACAGGAAACAAATTAAATTTTGCATAATCAACACCTTGGGCGCTTTGCTGTTGTTTTTTGTGCTTCAGAAGAGTCATATTCTACCTGGGGAAAACAGTAAACTTTTCTTTCTTGGTCCTCTGGTCAAGAATATGTCGATCTCAGAGACCCCTGAAAGTTATAAAAAGGAATTTTTGATTATCAATACCAGTTATGATAGAATGTTGGTGCCCCATTATGAGAATGTTTTGGGAGAGGCTGATTTCAAGGGCTTGCAAAGGGGCAATATTGATATCTTAGATCGAGAAAAACTGGCCCGATTCTTTAAACGTATCAAAATTTTTCAGAATTATCGGTATATTATTTGTAACGTGCTGTTCGATCAGCCTTCTGAATACGATAACGATTTACTTTCTTCAATATCCAATACTCAAAATATAGTGGTAGCACAGGGTGAGGATATTAATAGGTTGCTACCGGAATTTAGAGCGCTTAATTTAGGTTTAGATGCCATATATACGCCAGGGGGATCGTTTAGCAAGTATCGCCTTTTTGAAAAATCTGGCGATAGGCTCTTAAAATCTATGCCGCTTAAAATGTATGAAGCATTGTATGACAAGAAAATAGACGATGGCTTTTTCTTTAGTCGATTGAACGGTTCTTTGATATTTAACGATTTTACACCAGAATATGAAGTGAAAAATGACGCGGTAATCCGACCCATTGACCTAGGTGATATTTTATTATTTGATGATGCCCATCTTGCCGAGCTCACAAAGGGTAAGATTATAATTATCGGCGATTATTACAATAACCTCAAAAAAACGGTCTACGATCCAAAGACACCTTCGCATCTGATTTTATTGAATGCTTTTTTAGCCTTGGAGAAGGGGTACCCTAAAATTTCATTTGGGTTGGTAGCCAGTCTCTTACTTATTTTTCTGTTTTTTTCATTTTTAATTATCACCAAGCAGAGTAAAGTGGAAAGTAGGATTTTTAAATTTCCTTTACTTGGTGGTCTCGTGGGGGGGGCAAGCTATGTGTTGGCGATGTCGTTTTTTTCGATTTTAATCAATGCTATTTTCGGAAGCAACTTCAATTTGGTTTACATGGGGGTTTTCTTTTATTTGGAAAACATCGTCGTAAACCGTCATTTTCATTACCTCAGAATTAAAAGAAGGTTAAATATAGGGCCTAGGAGCGGTAGGAAAAGAAAACCGACTACATGAAAATAATCCATAAAGGAAAAGATTCAAGGCGACAGTTGCGCCGTGAGTTGCTTGTTTGAATTGAAGGAATGCCTTAAGCTACTAATTATTTTATAGTATTCCTTCGAAATAACCGGAATGCCCCGTCAGTTTAGATATCACAAATCGTGACACCTTGTTTTAAAGCAGCAATCTGGTCGTCCCAAGAAGGCACGAACTCTTGGGCAACATAGCCTTTATAACCCGTTTTTAAGATGGCCTTCATAATCGCAGGGTAAAATAGCTCTTGCGTTTCATCGATTTCATGGCGGCCCGGGTTGCCTCCGGTATGGTAGTGCCCGAAGTATTGATTGAAATCTTGAATGTTGCGAATAATATCCCCTTCCATAATCTGCATATGGTAAATATCGTAGAGCAGTTTAAAGTTTTCGGAACCAATTTGTTTGCAAAGTTCAACACCCCACGCACTCTTATCACACATATAGTCTGGGTGGTTTACTTTAGAGTTCAATAGTTCCATTTGAACCATCACACCATGCTTCTCGGCAATGGGCATGATTTTTTTTAGTCCCTCCGCACAATTTTTTAATCCTACAGCATCATCCATACCATTGCGGTTTCCGCTAAAACATATCAGGTTGGTGAAACCGGCTTCCGCTACTTTCGGTATCATTTGGGTGTAATCGGCAATAAGTTCTTTGTGCAAGCTAAGGTCGTTCCATCCTTTTTCAATACCAAAACCTGCGCCCCAACACATAGAGGAATGAATTCCATATTTTTTCATTAACGGCCAATCTTCAGGTCCGGTAAGATCCATGGCTTTAATACCCAATTCATTCAAGTTCTTCAGAAAATCTTCCATCGGAATGTCTTTGTAGCACCATCTACAAACGCTATGATTGATATTGTTCTTTAGTTTATAGGTGTCGCTTTGGGCGTTCGGCATTGCATTTCCGTTTTTATAGGCAAGCACGCCGACTGAAGCTGCTGCCGATGTTCCAATAAATGTTCTTCTTTTCATAATACCATGAATAATCGGGATTAAAGATATATTTTTAAACCCACAAATGGAAATATCACCAGACAAACGAAAACTTATCGAGTTGGCCTATTATAGAATGCCTTTTGGCAAATTTAAAGGTCGCTATTTGATTGATCTTCCTGAACCCTATTTGGTTTGGTTTCGTCAGAATGGCTTTCCACAGGGTAAGTTGGGCAATTTATTAGAGGCGATGCTCGAGATAAAGGTTAATGGTCTTGAGCCATTGATCTATAGAATTCAAAAAGATTTTCCTAAAGATTCCCCATAAATTCCTATTGCAATTTGTATCTTTGAGCCCCGTAACAAGGAAACTAGCATGCCAGATACAAAATACATTTTCGTTACGGGAGGAGTTACATCGTCTCTTGGAAAAGGAATCATTGCCGCCTCATTGGCCAAATTACTGCAGGCCAGGGGATATAAGACCACAATTCAAAAATTAGACCCCTATATCAACGTTGATCCAGGTACCCTGAACCCATATGAGCACGGGGAATGTTATGTTACCAATGACGGAGCTGAAACTGATCTTGATTTGGGGCATTATGAGCGTTTTTTAAACGTAAGAACATCGCAGGCCAATAACGTTACTACCGGTAGAATTTATCAAAGTGTCATCGAAAAAGAACGGCGAGGTGAATTTTTGGGTAAGACGGTACAGGTCGTACCCCATATCACGAATGAGATAAAAGAACGTGTTCAGGTATTGGGCAAAAGCGGCGAATATGATATCGTTATTACTGAAATTGGTGGCACGGTCGGTGATATCGAGTCGTTGCCCTATATTGAAGCGGTACGGCAATTGCTTTGGGAATTGGGTGATAATAATGGTATTGTGATTCATCTGACGTTGGTTCCCTTTCTTTCTGCGGCCGGTGAATTAAAAACAAAGCCTACACAACATTCGGTGAAGACTTTAATGGAAAGTGGAATTAAGGCTGATATCTTAGTGTGCCGGACAGAGCATGAGATTTCAGATGAAATAAAAGATAAATTGGCATTGTTCTGTAACGTTAAACGCGAAGCAGTGATACAGTCTATCGATGCTTCCACAATTTATGACGTTCCCGTTTTGATGCAGCATGAAGGATTAGATACCGTAACCTTGAAAAAATTGGCCTTGTCGGATGAAACCGCACCAGACTTGGGGCAATGGAAAGAGTTTCTAGAACGACATAAGAATCCGAAGCATGAAGTAACCATAGGCTTGGTAGGAAAATATGTAGAACTCCAAGATTCGTACAAATCGATATTGGAATCATTTATTCATGCAGGTGCCACTAATGAAGTTCGGGTCAACGTAAGATCAATACATTCAGAACACTTATCCGATTCTAATCTTAAAACTAAAATGAAAGGCTTGGATGGTATTCTTGTAGCGCCGGGGTTTGGTGAGCGCGGTATCGAGGGTAAGGTAAAAGCAGTGCAATATGCGCGCGAAAACCGAATTCCGTTTTTGGGCATCTGTCTAGGAATGCAAATGGCAGTGATCGAATATGCACGAAATGTGTTGAAACTAACGGATGCTAATTCTACTGAGATGGATGGAGGTACCACCGATCCGGTCATCAATCTGATGGAAGAACAAAAGAGCATTGTCAACAAGGGAGGCACTATGCGTTTGGGCGCATGGGATTGTGAACTGTTGGATGGTAGTTTGGTACAGGAGTCTTATAACGGAGCTTCTCAAATCTCGGAACGACACCGCCACCGATATGAATATAACAATGCTTATAAAGAACAATTGGAAAGCTCGGGCCTTATTTCTTCTGGAATAAATTCAAAAACCGGACTTGTAGAAGTGGTGGAAGTTCCTGAACATCCGTGGTTTATTGGGGTACAATATCACCCTGAGTACCGAAGTACGGTAGCCAACCCACATCCACTTTTTGTAGGATTTGTAAAAGCGGCTTTACAACATAAAAAACGACAAACTAATGCCAGTTTGGCATAAAATTTAGAATTGGACATATATTTGCTTGGCTGAAGGTACATGACGGTTTAAATTATTTCCTGACGTTTGAACGTGGATGGGAAAACCGAATGATTGAGTACCTATTGTTCGAACAAATGTAAATTGATTTAGATAGATGGAAGAAAAGAAGGTTGATATAAATTCGATAATTGGATTTGTTCTGATTTTTGGGATACTCATTTTTATGTTTTACCAAAATAGGCCCACTCCCGAGGAGTTGGAGGCACAAAAGGCAAAACAAGAACAGGTAGATGCCCAGACCGGCAATAGTGATGGGCCAGATACGGGTATTGGTATGCCTTCACAGATAAACCTACAAGATTCTACCGCTATAGCACAATATAAAAGCGCTATTGGTGCCTTTGGTTTCACAGCGCCTTCAAATGCCAGCACTTCTTTAGAAAACGATCTTGTTCATTTGACCATTAGCAATAAGGGAGGGTATATTACCGAAGCCCGAATGAAGCAGTTTCATACGTATGATTCGATACCGGTTTATTTGGTAAAAGATGGCAATGCTGCTTTTGGCCTGAGTTTTTCCACTTCCGATAATAGGGTTTTGAATACCAAAGATTTGTTCTTTGAACCCTCACTATCAATAAGTGGTGAAAATCAAGTTCTTTCCTTAAAGGCCAAGGTATCGGCGAGTGAATTTCTTGAATTTCGATATGAAATCAAACCTTCCGATTACTTAATAGACTTTACCATTCGCTCCCAAGGCCTTAATAGGGTCATCAACGGTAACCAACCCATTAATTTAGAATGGAACTTAAAAGGAATTAGACACAGCAAAAGTGTGGAGTATGAAAACCGTTATACAGAGATGATGTATAACTTTGAGGGAGGTAAAATTGATTACCTATCCGCAGCTAGTGATGATAGTGATACAGAAGAAGATGTGAAGTGGCTTTCGTTTAAGCAACACTTTTTCACTTCAATTTTGGCAACAAAGAAAAACTTTAAAACAGCAGATTTAGAATCTAAAAATTTAGTTGAAGAAGAGAGCCTAGATGTACGTTTTACCAAAGATTTTGGTGTTTCGATTCCTTTAGCGTTAGAAGGTGGTGAACTTGCCGAGAATTTAAACTGGTACTACGGCCCAACCGATGTTGCGGTTTTAAGCAAATATGAAGAATATGGTCTAGATGATACTATTTATTTCGGATGGGGTATTTTCGGTTGGATTAACCGTTATGTGTTTACACCATTCTATTCATTTTTGAGTTCGTTTTTGCCTTTTGGTATCGCTATTGTCGTAATGACTATTTTAGTGCGATTGGCCATGTCGCCGGTTACTTATAAGTCGTACCTCTCGCAAGCTAAGATGAAAGTGCTTAAGCCTGAAATCACGGAATTGGGCGAGAAGTATAAAGACAACGCCATGAAAAAGCAGCAAGAGACCATGAAGCTCTATAGCAAGGCAGGTGTTAGTCCGATGAGTGGATGCGTTCCCGCATTACTACAAATGCCTATTTTTTATGCTTTGTTTATGTTTTTTCCGACTTCTTTCGCACTTCGGCAAAAAGCATTTTTGTGGGCCGATGACCTTTCATCCTATGATGCGATAGCCCATTTGCCCTTTAGTATTCCTTTTTACGGAGATCATGTAAGCTTGTTCCCAATTTTGGCATCCATTGCTATTTTCTTCTATATGAACATGACGACAGGCCAGAACATGCCAACGCAGCCTGGTATGCCTAACATGAAGTTCATTATGTACTTGATGCCTTTCATGATGTTGTTCTTCTTCAACAACTATGCTAGTGGTCTGAGTTTATATTATTTTGTTTCTAACCTGATTACTATTGGTATCATGCTCGTCATAAAGAATTTTATACTTGACAACGATAAAATTCATGCACAGATTCAGGAAAACAAAAAGAAACCTAAAAAGGAAAACAAGTTTCAGAAGAAAATGCGTGAAATGATGGAACAAGCGGAGCAACAGAAAAAAGCGGGCAAGTAATTCGGAAAAGTAAAGAATGCCCGAAATTTGGTTTTGGTCGAAAATAGAAGCCCATGCCTTTTTTCTATTTTTTTAAATAAAGTTTTTAAAGATAAAAGCCCCGACATTTTGGTCGGGGCTTTTAGCATTGTTAGGTTTAATTTGGTAAGATTTGGGACTGCGAATATGGCCTATATTTACCGTTTTGAAAAAACTTAGTTGTCAAGTGCCATTTTTTGTATGCTAATTCTTGCTATTTTGATGAAACGCTCATTTGGAAGCTTTTTTTGAAACTGCTGCTCTTATTTTCTTGTAATGGGCTACAAAAAAAACCTCCATTTTTAGTGGAGGCTTTGAGCAATGTTAGGTTTAATTTGGTAAGATTTGGGACTGCAAATATGGGGGATAACCCATCCTAAAAAAAAACTTAGTTGTCAAGTGTTCATTTTTGTATGGCAAACCCTACAATTTTGATAAAACCTTAAATAGCGATGCAATTGGCGAAAGAAAAGGTGGAAATTAAAAAAAGTCCCAACCTTCTGGTCGAGACTTTTAGCATTGTTTGTTTTGGTTTGGTAAGATTTGGGACTGCAAATATGGGGCTGAATCCATCCTGTAAAAAATCTTAGTTGTCAAGTGCCTTTTTTTGTATGCTAAGCGGTACGATTCTGATGTAAGGGTATCCCCTGCAAAATTCTAAACTGTTATTTTGTTTTAATGTGGGTGGCTTATTTTATTTTTGACGTTATCCCAAGATGCTTTTATTGATTTTATGACCTGCCCGTGCCTTCTTAAATCTATAAATCCTATAAAAAACTCCATCTTGCCCTTCTTATAAATGAAAGTTTAGCAAGATGGAGTATCAACAGCCAATCTATAAAGTCTTGATAGGTTTTATAAATTAGTGACCTAGTAAGTCTAAAACCTCTTGAGGAAGCAAAACCTTGTCTACAATGTGGGCTACACCATTTTTCGCCATTTGATCGGCAAGTATTACTTCAGCGTTTGCATTGGTAGCATCATCTATAAATACACCTCCATGTAAACTGATGATAACATTTTCTCCCTGAACTGTTTCGATTTCTTGTCCGTCGCTTAGATCAGCAGATAGGGCAGAGGTCGCAACAACGTGATACGTTAGAATTTTGGTCAAGAGTTCTTTTTCTGCTTCGGTATCAAAATCGCCCAAACTGTTATACTCATCACCCAAGTCATCCAACAGGGCAGCGAACGCAGCATTGGTCGGAGCAAACACTGTGAACGGTCCATCTCCGCTAAGCGTTGCCACTAAGTCGGCGTCGGCCTGCACCAGTGCTTCTACCAAAAGACTGAGGTCGTCGACAGCTTGTGCCAATTCGACCATGTTTGGTTTTAGAGCGTCCAATACTTCTTGTGGTAGTAAAACTTTGTCGACAACATGTACAACTCCGTTACTGGCCATTTGGTCGGCAAGTATAACTTGGGCATTTTCATCAGTGGCATCATCGGTAAATACACCGCCGACAAGACTAACCACAATATTTTCTCCTTGAACCGTTTCGATTTCCTGGCCTTCACTTAAGTCGGTAGAAAGTGCTGCCGACCCTACCACGTGATACGTGAGAATTTTTGCTAAAAGTGTCTTTTCATCTTCGGTATCAAAATCGGCCAAACTGTTATACTCATCACCCAAGTCATCTAACAGGGCAGCGAATGCAGCATTGGTCGGAGCAAACACTGTGAACGGACCATCTCCACTAAGGGTTGCTACCAAATCAGCATCGGCTTGCACCAAAGCATCGACCAATAGACTCAGGTCGTCAGTGGCCATGGCCAATTTAGGAATGTTCTGGCTATTTAATTCGGTAACAAAGTCAATAGCCGATTGCGGAAGCAATACCTTGTCGATAAGGTGTACGACTCCATTGGAAGCCATGATATCGGTACCAGTAATGTTGGCATTAACGCTGGAGGCGTCTCCCAAGACAAATGTGCTTCCTGAGGCGATCACTTCGATGCTGCTACCGCTTAATGCTGTTGAAACATTTCCTTGGGTCAAATCGGCCGCCATTACTTGGGAGCTAAGTACGTGGTACAGAAGAATATCCCGTAGCAGGTTTTTCTCAGCTTCTTCATCAAAATCAGCAAGGCTATTGTAGTTTTCGCCAAGGGCATCGAGTAAGTCACTAAAGGCATCGTTTGAAGGCGCAAATACGGTAAAGGGACCATTTCCGCTTAAAGTTTCGACCAAGCCTGCATCTGCCTGTTGTAATGCAGCTACCAAATTACTTAGTGTGCTTTCGTTTTGAGCAAGTTCAACAATATTTAAACTGGTCTCTTGTTCCATATTTGTGTCGTCATCGCTACTACATGATATGGTCAACGAAAGGAGCAATGCTGCAAATAAAATTTTAGATTGTAATAAAACCTTTTTCATAATGATATGGAGTGTTAGATTATAAATGTTTAACTTTTTTATTAAATGATTAAACAATAATATCAAAACAAAACGAAAGTCAAAACATATTTAACTTTTGTTTAATAATAATTAAAAAATATTAAACAAAATTTAGTTTTGTTTAAATTTGTGAGTGAGGAATGCAAAACTTCACCGCTGATGTTGATGATATAGGTGTGTTTTTTGAACGAATGACTGCCCCTAATTGAATCATAAATGAATCCCAAAAGCATGGTGTTGATCTTAATTGAATTACATTTTCGTATTTTTGCACTTTAATATTAGGTAATGAAAAAAGTAGTTGTTGGACTTTCGGGAGGTGTAGATTCTAGCGTTGCAGCATATTTGTTGAAAGAGCAAGGGTATGAGGTTATCGGGCTTTTTATGAAAAATTGGCACGACGATTCGGTGACCATTTCAGAAGAATGTCCTTGGTTGGAAGACAGCAATGACGCATTAATTGTTGCCGAAAAGTTGGGAATTCCTTTTCAAACGATAGATTTGAGCGCTGAATACAAAGAGCGCATTGTTGATTATATGTTTGATGAATATGAAAAAGGTCGTACACCAAATCCTGATGTGCTTTGCAACCGTGAAATAAAATTCGACGTTTTTCTTAAAATTGCCTTGCAACTGGGGGCAGACTATGTGGCTACGGGGCATTATTGTCGTAAAGGAACGCTTCAAAATACGGGCGGTTCTAAAACGTATCGTTTATTGGCGGGAGAAGATGGAAACAAAGATCAATCTTATTTTTTATGCCAACTTTCTCAAGAGCAGTTGTCGCGAACGTTGTTTCCGATTGGCGAATTGACCAAACCTGAGGTACGTCAGATAGCTGCTGACAACGGCTTGATTACTGCTGGAAAGAAAGATTCACAAGGGCTTTGTTTTATCGGTAAGGTAAGATTGCCCGATTTTTTACAGCAAAAACTAAAACCCAAAAAGGGGGTCATTGTTGAAGTACCGTCCGATGATTCGCAATACAATAGATTGCAGCCAAAGTTTGCTACGTTACGGGAAGAATTGGCATACCGCTCTAAAAAACCAAAATATCATATCGAAGACGGCAAGGTCGTGGGAGAGCATCAAGGTGCTCATTATTTTACCAAGGGGCAACGTAAGGGTTTAGATGTAGGAGGCACTAAAGAACCGTTATTCGTTATTGAAACCGATGTGGTAGAGAATGTAATTTATACCGGTCAGGGTAAGAGCCATCCAGGACTTTATAGAAATACCTTGTTCGTAAGTAATGACGAATTGCATTGGTTGCGACCCGACTTAGCATTGCAGTTGGATGAAAAAATGGAGGTGATGGCCCGAATTCGATATCGCCAACCGCTACAGAAGGCTACCTTGTATAAAGTCGATGGCGGACTGTATGTTGATTTTGAAGAAAAACAATCGGCTATCACGGAAGGGCAGTTTGTCGCTTGGTATATAACCGATGAATTGATTGGTTCAGGAGTTATTTCTTAGATGCACCTTTATAATTTTGTTGATTGGTGTTTACCATTATATTTTCTAATATCTTTTTGTGCAAAATAGAATTACAAATCTTTTTGGTATCGAATACCCCATAATTCAAGCTGGTATGGTTTGGGCGAGTGGTTGGCGGTTGGCTTCGGCTGTTTCCAATGCAGGTGGTCTTGGCCTAATCGGCGCTGGAAGTATGCGCCCCGAAATACTTTACGAGCATATTGAAAAATGTCAAAAGGCGACCGGCAAACCTTTCGGGGTGAATGTACCTATGCTATATCCTGAAATTGACAAGATTATGTCGATTATTGTGGAATCGGGAGTCAAAATTGTATTTACTTCTGCCGGAAACCCTAGAACCTGGACCTCTTATTTGAAGGCAAAGGGAATTACCGTTGTACATGTGGTCAGTAGTGTGAAGTTTGCTCTAAAAGCGCAGGAGGCCGGGGTAGATGCCGTAGTAGCCGAAGGTTTTGAGGCCGGAGGACATAATGGTAGGGATGAAACCACTACGTTAGTTTTGGTTCCGGCCGTAAAGGAGCGTATAAATGTTCCGTTAATTGCCGCAGGTGGTATTGGTACCGGCCGTGCTATGCTAGCAGCTATAGTTTTGGGTGCCGAGGGCGTGCAGGTAGGCAGTCGTTTTGTAGCTAGTGAAGAAGCTTCGTCTCATCAATCTTTCAAACAACGGGTGGTGGAAGCAGGTGAGGGTGACACCCAGTTGACTTTGAAAGAATTGGCACCTGTTCGCTTGCTAAAGAATGCCTTCTATGAAGAAGTGCAGCTGGCTTACAAAAAGGGTGCAACCGTAGACGAACTAAAAATATTATTGGGAAAAGGAAGGGCCAAAAAGGGCATGTTCGAAGGTAATCTTGAAATGGGTGAATTAGAAATTGGCCAAGTGGCCGCCCTGATTCATGATATCAAACCGGCATCACAAATTATCGCTGAATTGATAACGGAGTTCGAACTGGCCAAAAGCGAAATAGCTATATCGTAAGTTGATTACGATAACGTAAGTTTTTATCAGTAAAACTTTCAGTATTGCGAAAATTCTTGTGAGATGACAAAACTCCCTTCAAATCCATTTGAAAACCTAGAAAATACCTTAGAGGTTACTTATATTTACCCTGCATTTAATAAAATAGAAAAATAAAGCAATAGAAATGAAGATAGGAAGGATTAAATTTTTAGGAATGCTGAGCCTTTTGCTCGCAACGATCAATACATCACTTTACGCATTGGAAGATAATCCGTTGGAAGGGCACTGGGATATGGTAGTAACCAAAGATGGGAAAGAACTTCCTTCTTGGTTGGAAATTCGTCATTCAGGTACGAGTACTCTTGTGGGTCGATTTGTTTATGCTATGGGCAGTGCGCGGCCCATTTCCGAAATAAAGGCGACAGACGGAAAGTTCAGTTTTGCAATACCTCCACAGTGGGAATCTGGAGATGGAAATATGATATTCGAGGGTAGATTAGTGGGCGATGCATTAGAAGGTACTATGGTATATACCGATGGAAAGACCTACCAATGGAAGGCAACCAGAGCTCCAAAACTTGACTACATCGAAAACCCGGTATGGGGCAAACCGATAAAACTTTTCAACGGTAAAAATCTTGACGGATGGAAAGCTATTGGCGCAGAGAACCAATGGGTAGCTGAATCGGGAGTTTTAAAAAGTGCTAAATCAGGTGCCAATCTTGTTTCTGAGGAACAATTTACCGATTTCAAATTGCATATCGAGTTTCGTATCCCTAAGGGGAGTAACAGCGGCATTTACCTTCGTGGCCGTTACGAGGTACAGGTAATCGATAGTAAAGGTGCCGAGCCTTCCGATATTTTGTTCGGTGGGGTTTACGGCTTTCTGACGCCTAATCAAATGGCCGCCAAAGCTGCAGGTGAATGGCAGTCATATGATATTACGCTAATAGGTCGAAGGGTGACAATTATTGCCAACGGCAAAACGATTATAAATGACCAAATTATTCCTGGTATTACAGGTGGAGCCTTAGACAGTAAAGAAGGTGAGCCAGGCCCATTTTATATTCAAGGTGACCACGGCCCCGTTGAATATCGCAATATCGTGGTTACACCTATCAGTAATTAGAGAATGAGTTTATAAAACGAGCAACATTTTTTTGCTGGTTGATATTGGGTTGTTTGATGGTTCCCTAGATTTGGAGAAATAGTCAAGCAACCCAATTTTTTATGATTTTGGAGTGATTTCCTGAAAGTGGATGATGTAATTTGACCCTTCCTTTAAAGTATCCCTTACAATATTTCCCCGAAGTTGGCGCGTTAGTTTTTGAATTAATGTTAATCCCAATGACCTTCTTTTGGCTTTCAAAACAGAGGTAGGGAACCCTATGCCATTATCTCCTATTTCCAATAAAAAATTCGGGTGGTTCAATTTTCTTAGACAAATGGAAATGGTACCACTGTTGTTTTTGAACGCGTATTTGAGTGAATTGGTTACAATTTCATTGATTATAAGTCCCAAGGGTATTGCCGTATCAATGTTTAAGTACACTTGTTTTATGCTAAGATGAATTTCGATTTCATTCTCAGGCTCTTTCATTGTGCTGATTAGACCTGTAATAAGCTTTCGTATGTATGCCTCATAATCTATACGTTCTAAATCATCTGTTTTATATAGCATTTCATGTGATAGGGCCATGGAGTTGATTCTATTCTGCAGCTCCTTAAATAAATTTTTGATCTTTTGTTCTTCAATCCCCACAGATTGCAACGCAAGCAGACTGGTAATTACCTGCAAATTATTTTTCACCCTATGATGAATTTCTTTTAGAAGGGTCTCAATGGACATACGATGTTGCTCAATGTCTTCTATATGATTGTTACTCTGTCGGGTAAATGTGAAGAATAGAATAAATATTATGGAGAACAACAATAAATTGTTGGTAATTCGAGCCCAAAATATGGCATTAGGCGCAATATGGACCATAGGGGGTATGTTGGCGAAATGCCATTCGAGGTAAATCCATATTAGGGCCGGGACTGCCACCAAGGCCCATTTCCAGATACCTATTTCTTTATCAAATAATAGTAACGGACCAGCTACTGTGCTCATAAAAAAAAACTGGATATGCAATTCAGGGCCGAAGACAAGAACTTGGCAAAGTAAGACCAAATATGCTGAAGAAATTGAAAATACCCGGGATGCAATAGTCATCTCCAACTTATTCAAAAGAGGAGGTACAATGCTCACAAGGGAAACTGCGGCAAACAGTATAACGGTTATTTTAGGAAAACCTAATGAGAGGGCCACAGTAGATTGCAGTACGAAAAGCACAAATAGAAAAATTGATATTTGGTTTACTATCCGTACTCTTCTGGTGGTATTCTCATCAAGTTGGTTTGAAACCCCTAAATTGGTAATCTTGGTGAGTATTTTCATTGTTCTAAAATTTCAACCTTTTCAAATAGATATTGCCATTTAAAGCCTGGTCGCTTTCAATGGTGTTGAGAAGGTTCTAAAATTAGTTTCTATAAAGTGTTCTAAACTTTTTTGCTAAGCGATTCTTCAGAATCAAAAATTAATTTGCTAATTCCGAGAACCTGTATAATGTAGTATTTTTCTTTCTTATTTCAAACTAAAATCCTATTTATAGGCTTCAGTGCTCTTAAGATGCCTAGCAACTCTGTAGAGGGCTATTATTTTGATTTGTATAACATATTGTCTCGTAGTGCATTATGATTTTTGCAATTACTTGCTTTCTGAATGTTATAATGGAATGAAGTATGAATGTGAAAACAGAATTTTTGTTTAACTCTCTTGCAGTCTTGAAATAATTTTTCCAACGTTTTTTTCTTCCAGTCGGGCAATCGTTTTAAGCGTAAATCCTATGACTCGTGATCGCGGCGATTTGATATGATTGGCCAGCTTTAATACGAGTTGATCTATACCCATAATGGCATCCTTATTTTGACTTCCAAGGCCCCATAATAGATTTGCGCTGTTCCACGATTGTTCACGGGCTTTACGCATGCTAAAGTCAATGATTTTTTCATCAGTGTTTTTCCCAGCAATATCTAATAAAAACATTAATGGCGAGACTCTGCTCAGTCGGTCTTGCATTTCGTTTGTAATGTTGAAAAGAATATCGTTTACTTTAGTAAAATCATTTTCGATATCGGTCAATTTTTGATCTGTCATTGAAATGCTGGTAGCAATGGCCAAATCGAGATTGATATGGGTGTTGATGCCCATCATAATATGCTGTAAAATTGATAGGGGCTCATCTTTGGCCATAAAGGCGAATTCCCAAGATTTGCTAGCAGCCTTGCCTGCATGATAATTTCTGTAGGCATCTAGATAAAGGTTGGCGAACTCAACATCCATTCGTTCCAAGCGCTCATTGTCCTCAAAACTTTGACGTAGTATTTCGGTCTGTATTTCAGCGGTCGTGCGTCTATAGATATAGGCAAAGAGCCCCAGACGGTTGTTGGTAGTAATACAGTTATCAATAATTTCATCTAATTGGTCAAGAACTTCCTGTATGGTTTTTGCTCGGCTCATGCGTGGTGATGTTCTAGCGGTCTAATCTTTTTGAGCTACTAAAATAGGGAAAGAAAGATTAAAACGGCTAAGGGTACCATGTCAATAATAAAATCTTCAGGATTACTTACGATTTAGGCATGATCTCTTGAAAGTTGATGATATAGTTGGTTCCTTTTTTTGAATTGTCTTTTTCGATTTTTCCACGAAGCTGTATGGTCAATTTTTGAACTAAAGTCAATCCTAATGAACTCTTTTTTCCTTTCTTTGGAATATTGGTGAACCCAACACCGTTATCCCCTATTTCCAAACGAAAATTCTTATCGTCTAAATTTTCAATTGCTATTTTTATCATACCGTTATCTTCTTTAAAGGCATATTTGAGTGAATTGGTTACCAATTCGTTGATGATGAGTCCTAAAGGTATCGAAGTGTCTATGTTTAGGTATATATTGTTAATGTCGACTTGAACATCTATTTCATGCTCCCTTTCTTTCATAGAATTGATTAATCCGTTTACAAGTTTTCGAATATAGGCCTCATAATCGATACGCTGTAAGTCATTGGTTTGATATAGCATTTCATGGGATAAAGCCATTGAGGTAACTCTGTTTTGAAGATCTGAGAATAAATTTTTAATTTTTTGTTCTTTGATTCCCATAGATTGTAAGGCTAAAAGACTGGTAATGACCTGTAAATTATTCTTTACCCTATGATGAATCTCTTTTAACAGGATTTCAATAGCCATGCGCTGTTTCTCGATATTCTTTATTTGCCTATTACTTTGTTGGCTGAAGATGTAAAACATAAAGATTATAACGGCAAACAATAATAAATCATTGGTTAGTCTAGGCCAGTAGAGTGAATCTGGATCAATACGTATAAGGGGGGATTTATTGCTGAAGTGCCATTCAAGATAAAGCCATATGGGAAACACCATAAAAACAAATACCCACTTAAACGGACCTATTTCACCATTAAATAGAAAAAGAGGAGCCCCTATACAGGCTATTAAAAAAAAATGAATATGAAGTTCGGGGCCGTAGACAAGGGTCTGGATGAACAAAATGGCATAGGTGGAAAATAATAATACGATACGTGAGGCAATCGTCTTACCCATTAAGTTCAGCACTAGTGGGAGTAGAAGAATGAGGGTAACTGGAATAAACAGCAGAATGGCTATTCTGGGAAAGTCAGAGATTATAGCAGTCACCAACATGAAAGTAGAAAGGGTTAGCGTGAACAAAGAAATCTGATTGACCAATCTGATTTTTTTTATGGCATCTTCATTCATATGAGTCGAAACCCCGAAATTACTGACTCTGGTGAATACGTTCATGCATATAGTTTTTTTAAACGTGGTGTAGTTTCAAGTAGACATTGATTATTAGAATCAGCAAATTTAACTATCTGCTTATTAGCTACAGTCATTCCGTATTTAAGATACTTTATTTTTTGAGTTTTTAATACCAAGGACATAAAAATAAATAGGACAAAATTAAATTTAAATCATTGCTTTTTAAGCGTGTTACGGTATAATTGTGATGGTTGCCGATACGCTGATAATACACGTTTGTGGCAAGGGAATTAATCATCAATCTAAAAACGGATTAAGCGTGCTATTTTCTATTATTCATGGCCTGAACTGTACTGACTGTTACCAAGAGTTGACCAACATGGCGTTGGCTATGTTCGGCAGCATGAAAAAGTAGGCCTATCAGGGTAGTCGGTAATTGTTTTCTTCCAACCGTGCGCGCTTGGGTAAGATCAACATCGGCAAGGGACTTAAAGTAAGAGAGGGCCTCATTTACCTTATGTTCAAAAAGTTCTACAAGTTCTGCGATGGTCGTTTTTGTTTCTGCATTTCCTTCATTGCGTAATGCTTGTAGTTGAAGTTCAGAAAGATTTGAACCTTTGGCATAGGTCAACAATCTGTCGACAACACCGGTCAAGTGTTGCAAGTGAAAGCCTACCGAGGCTCGCCCAACGGGCTGCTTCCAAAGCAACTCTTCAGGAAATTCTTGAGTGTATCGTTTTACCTCTTCTTGTGATTGTATCAAGGCGTGCGCCGCAGGTTGTAACAGTAGAGGAATATTATGTATTGGCCCACGTAGCCATGCCTCTATTCCGTTTGGTTTTGTAGTCATTACCTTTCTTTTTGCAAATTTCACTAAAATGACGGTCTAAAACAAATCGAAACCCCATGTATTACGGGCACTCATACTTAAAATTCCGTTTATTTAAGAACCAAATAAACGATAATAAAAACCCATGCCAAATAGCATGATCCATAGATAATTTTAAGCCCTACATCGTGTTGGACTTTTATCCACTTTGGCTTTGGAGGGTAGTAGTTATTTGAAATTTTTCTGCCAATGAATATGCCATTGTCTATGCCCCATTCTTCTTCGATTTTTCTGCCCCTACTAATCAATTGGTCATGTAGTTCGGTATTTCGTTTATCGTAAATACGGATGCCATAGGTGAAAATAAGACCTAGGCAACAGACCAACAGTTTACCATATAACTGCATGTCAGAAGTTATTATATTCAAAATAACTGCAATCGAAACGATGGGGAGAAAGCCCAACAGTTTAAAACGAACGGAAACCAATTGACGCCAAGTACTGCACACTTCTTTATACATAGTTTCGAGGTGTTCGTTATTTTCTTCCAAAGCCGTTTTTAGAGGGGTAGTCCTATAATTATTATTCTCTCTATAATCTTCTATTTTTAACCAGTTCTCGTTTTTGTCACAGTATTCAAGATACCAGGCATATATTTTTTTGTTTTTGGTACCGTGTAAAACCCAGGCACTTCTCTTCTTTTTTTCAAGTTTTTTGTAGACGTTTTTCGATGAGTTTTCTTTAGAGAGTCTTTCTAGGAAGAGCTTTTCCAAATTATTGCTATTCTCCAGACCTGCCGCTTGTAGTTTAGCCAGTATGACTTCGGGATTTCCTCCCATATCCGCTTTTCGAAGTATACCATTTAGAAGTTTGAGAGTTTTTTTCATAACCATGAATTATAGAGCATATTCCTTTTAAAAAATAAATACGATTGAAATTGATCCTTAACCAGGGGGTGAAAATAAATAAAGGGGGAAAGAAAATTCTAGGGGGGAGACTTCTACTAAGATAATGAATTTTCCAAAAACATGAATTAGAAGGCGTTGAAAATGAGTAGTCCATTAGCAATCGTGCCCGGCTTCTCTCTCACATCAAATGTGTGTTTTGAATCAGTAGGTAGTTGATGGGCATGTGCTTTTTAACAAAAAAGAAATCGGTGTATTGGCCAGAAGCTTATCCGTGGAGCACCAAGAAAACGCTATAATATATAATTCGCTTTGGCAGATTTTCTCAAACGATTAAAATAATGCCGCCGTAATAGACCTAACCCATAATAGTTTAACTGACTGGCGACAATTCACTGATAATAACTTCGATAATAGCTCCTTCGGTATTTTTTCTGTGGGCCGCGATATGGGCACTGGCATTGTGATTTAGCCATAATTCGCGGCTTTTCCAATTTTCATAAAAGAAAAAGCGATCAGGATTTTCGTTGTCTTGGTGTAAATCATAATTGAGACAGCCTTCCTCTTGAAGTGTAGGGGGTATCAACTTAAGTAATGCTTGTTTTACGAACTCTCGTTTTTCGGTTTTGGCAAGAATACTAGCGGTAATGGTCAATTGCTGGCTGCTCATGTGTACTTGATATTTTTGGGTTGTCACTTTCACAAATATAACAATCCTGTGGTGTGACCAAGCAAATTTTTCTTGAATTGTTTTACAACTTAAACTTCTGAAATTCGTAACTGTCCTACATCGATAGGCGTGCAATTAGATAGATCACTGTAGGCTATCTATTTACCGTATGCCAGGTGCTTATAGCACTGGAGTCAAAACAATATTTCTATAGGCAACATTCCCATGGTCACCCTGTAAATAAATAGGACCTGGAGCAAAGACATCAGAACTGATAGCACCTCCTGTTGGGCCATCTACAGGTTGGTTGTCAATAATTTTTTTACCATTAAAAATGACGGTAACATGGCGATCGACCAAAGTAATATCTAATGTCTGCCATTCGCCGGCCGGTTTCTCGGCACCTTCACTCGGGGTAATTCTACTATAAAGTGCGCCCATGTTATGTGGGTCTAACGGTTTCCCATATGAATCTACCACTTGTATCTCATAGAGCCCGCGAAGGTAAATTCCGCTATTGTTTCCTTTGGGTACGTTCACTTCCAATTTAAGGTTGAAATCTTCAAATTCTTGTTCTGTCCTTAGATTTCCAT
The DNA here is from genome assembly GCF_963975415.1 of uncultured Kriegella sp. Taxonomy (NCBI): domain Bacteria; kingdom Pseudomonadati; phylum Bacteroidota; class Flavobacteriia; order Flavobacteriales; family Flavobacteriaceae; genus Kriegella; species uncultured Kriegella sp. The sequence continues at coordinate 126,794 of NZ_CAXBGN010000009.1, read as the reverse complement.
AAGAAATATGGTGTCCGTCTTTAGGCTGAACCGGATTATTGACCAATTGGCCGTCTTCCACCTTAAAACCATTTGCTTTTTTAGGGTCAATAGGCCGCCATCCGTTGAGATTTTTACCGTTGAACAATTTTATTTTCTTGCCATATTTTACCTGTGATAAATCAGGAGCTGGCCCAACGGGTGCCAGTCGTTTGCCTTTGATTGTACTAACGTTTTCTCCGGGACCATCCCAATGAGGGCCGGTCATGGTGCCTGTTATTTCATCACCGTTTCTAGTGATTCTTAGCGTGCTGGTGATGGTATGTTTACGGGTGTCGTTTCTTTTGACTTCATTGGTGCGGGTAACGACCAAGGTGTTCTCATCGGCCAAATACACATGGCTTACGGGCGTTACACTACCGCCGATCCATAAGAGTTCGGCATCTAGGTAATCCCCTTCTTGATGCACGTTCAACCAACCGATTCCACCTCCGTCGATATCAAATGTCCACATGCCTAAAAACCCATTCTCACTGTTCGAAAATTTGAGATTATCTGCAAGCAGATGGGGCGTTGTAAACAAGAATATGGTGATGAGTGTAATTAATTTTTTCATGATATTATGTTTTAAGGGGATTTGATATTGAACCAAAGACACCGGAACGACCAAAACGGTTCAAGTTACGCCTGATTTCAATATAGACAATAATTTTATTGACTATATTTTTTACCGAAATTAAATTTAATGATAAAAAATGAAAATCTGTTGCTAGTGCTTTCCTTTAAGCTTAGAATAATCTATTTGAACAATTTCTTGAATGCCCTTTTCATAGGGAGTAGGAGTCCAGTTAAATCGTTTTTCAAATTTACTGCTGTCAAAGACATAGTGGCGATCGTATTGGTAGAGCATTTCGACCATTTCTTTCATGACGGGCACAAACCACCCCATAATTTTGATTAAAAATTTAGGAAGTACTCGGTGTTCGGGCATAACACCCATGGCGATGGCCGTCTGTTGTATCCACTCCCTACCGGTGTAGGGGTTGGCAGCTGTAGGCAAATGCCAGACCTGATCGTAAGCATCGTGGGTGTTTCCCAAAAGTGCCGTAGCTTTTCCGGCATCTGGGGTGTAGGTAAAGGAATGTTTTAGGGTGTCCGAACCCATCCAATTCGCTGTTTTTCGTTTCGAAAGATTTTTGAATACCATTTCGGTAAGCATACTGGTATTCTGGATTGATGGCCCATAATAATCTGCCGAACGTGCAATAAGGGCAGTCAGATTTCCGGCGGTTACCTCTTCCAATATCATTTTTGAGATCTCGGCCCTGACTTTTCCTTTTTTACTAGGCGGGTTGATCGGAGTTTCTTCAGTCATCCCATCCAAATGATCTTTATCGTACATGTAGATATTGTCAAAAAACACCAGTTTGCAGCTTTCATTTTTACATGCCGTGATGACACTTTCCATAAATTTAGGCCAATTGTTCTGCCATGTTTTGAGGTCGTAGGGAAACCCGACCGTAATATAGACTACCGACGAGCCCTGTACCGCTTTTTGTACTTCTTCGGTATTCAGTAGGTCTGCGGGGTAAAGGGTGTCCGTCTCATTCACTTTTTTAGGATTTCGGCTAACTAAACGGATGTCGGTCGTATATGTCGTAAGGGCTTTTGCCAGTTCAATGCCAATGGCCCCACCCGAACCTAATATGGTCTGCATGTTTTTTTGTTTTATTGCGGATTAAAGTTAATGAAGTTTGACCAATAGCCGACCACTAATAAAAACTATTAAGCGGTTATGAAAATTGGTGTTTTGACCCTTCGACTACAGGTATGACTTTTTTGTTGGCCTAGTCCGAAAGAGCTTGCTATTCAGGCGGGTTTATGACAAAGTAGTTTACTTGCCACTCGACACTTTTTCTACAACAATCCCCGTGCCTTGATTTCGAGATACTTGTTTATCGTATTGATTGTCAGGTTTTCGGGGGAGGTCAAAATAGTCTGTATACCATAGCGTTGCAGTTCTTTTTGCATCAGTCGTTTCTCCAGCGAAAACTTCTCGGCAATGGTCTTATGGTATATGGTTTGAAGATCTTCGGCATCGGTAGAAATAAGTTTTTCCAATTCGGTATTCTCAAAGAAAACAACCACAAGTACGTGTTTTTTTGCGATGGCCAAAAGAAATGGCAGCTGCCGCTTTAGTGCTGAAATATGTTCAAAATTGGTATAGAGCAATAAGAGGCTGCGTTGGTTCACTTTACGCTTGATATGGGCGTAGAGCAGTCCGAAATCGGAATCTGTGAACTCGGTAGTGATGTTGTAGAGCTTTTCCATAATAGTATTGAGATGGGTCAGCTTTTGAACGGCGGGTACAAAACTCTCAATTTGTTTTGAAAACGAAATCATTCCCGTTTTATCATTTCGTTTTAACGACACGTTCGAAAATGCAAGTGTTGAATTGATGGCGTAATCAAGTAACTTCAGGCCTTCAAATGGCATTTTCATAACCCTTCCGGTGTCTATTATGGAATAGATAGGCTGTGATTTTTCATCTTGGTACTGGTTGACCATCAATTGATTTTGTTTGGCAGTAGCCTTCCAGTTGATCGTTCGAAAATCATCTCCTTGCACATATTCTTTGATTTGTTCGAATTCCTGTGTATGCCCGATACGCCTTATTTTTTTTAGTCCGAATTCCGTAAGCCGGTTACTGATGGCTAGAAAATCATATTGTTGCATTTGAATAATTGATGGATACACGGGCACCATTTGGTCTTTTTGAAAGACAAAACGGCGTTTGATTATACGTAAGGAGGAGGAAACATAAACATTCAGATTGCCAAAAAAATACGCACCACGGTCAACAGGTCGTACGGTATATTCAAAGTGTTTTTTTTCGCCTTTGATTAATTCGCTTCGGTATTCAAAATCTCGTTTTTGGAATTGCACCGGAAGCTCATCTATCAATACGAGGTGCACCTTAAATGGATACATCGATGCAAATTCAATCGTAATAGGGTTGAAATCGCTGTTCGAAAGTTTCTGTGGCAATTGCCGTTGTGCTGTTACCGGCAAAGGTGTACGATAAAGGAGTGCGATATCGAATAAGGCCAAGGCGAACAATAAGAGGGTAAGAAGCCATGCTATTGGATATAATGCTGGCAACCAGTAGCTAATTATAAAACAGGCCGCCAATAGTGCGATATACCTGAAGAATGTATTATGAATGTAAAGTGATTTAAGAAATCGCACGAGTTATCTGGGTATTTCGACGGATTCGGTAATCATGTTTACCACACTTTCGGCGGTCATGCCCTCCATTTCCCGTTCTGGTGTTAGAATGATACGATGGTTCAACACGGGGACTAACGCTCTTTTTACATCTTCGGGAATAACAAAATCGCGCCCAAGGATGGCCGCAAAAGCCTTGGCAGCATTTAAAGTAGCTATCGAGGCGCGAGGCGATCCACCCAAATACAAATGCGGATGGTTTCGGGTCTTGGTTATAATATCGGCAATATACTTGATGATTTTTTCCTCTACCATAATAGCCTGTATTTTGGCCTTATAGTCTTGTAATTGATTTGGGGTAAGTACCGAACTTACAAGAGTCTGTGGTTTTGAGCCTTTGCGGTCATGGTGGGTCTGTATAATTTTTACTTCTTCTTCCACTGTCGGATAATCTACTTTTATTTTAAAGATGAAACGATCTAACTGTGCCTCGGGCAAAGCATAGGTGCCTTCTTGTTCGATAGGGTTTTGAGTAGCCAATACCATAAACGGGTCTTCCATTTTATAGGTTGTCCCATCCATGGTTACTTGGCGTTCTTCCATGGTCTCGAACATGGCCGCCTGTGTTTTGGCGGGTGCCCGATTGATTTCATCAATCAGGATGATGTTGGAGAAAATCGGTCCTTTTTTATATTCGAATTCGGCCGTTTTTACATTAAAAATAGAGGTGCCGAGAATATCACTGGGCATGAGGTCTGGCGTGAATTGAATTCGACTAAAATCGGTCTTAAGGGTCTTTGCGAACAACTTGGCCGTGATTGTCTTCGCTATACCCGGAACTCCTTCAATAAGTACATGGCCGTCAACTAAAAGAGCTACGATCAGCAATTCGATAAAATTCTCTTGGCCAATGATGACCTGGCTTAGTTCGGTCTTAATTTCTTCAACCGCCCTCTGTAGATTTTCCAACGGTACGCGATTGTCGAAATTAAGCTCGTCGGATTGTGTTTCATTATTTTCCATGGGCTTTAGCTTTGAATTTTTCTATTAAAGAGTTTAATTTTTTAAGTGCGTCATCCGTCGGCTCCGTGGAGGCGTTCAACTGGTCTATATACGAGAACAATGCTATTATTTCTTCTTTGGAGTGATTGCTACGCATTGCCAAATGTTGATAAAAGACATCATCTTGTTTTAGGGTGTTCAGATAAAAATGGGTGCGTATATATTCAAGAAAATAGGCAATTTTATGTTCTATGATCGACTTTTGCTCGCCTTTCTCAAAGTACATATCGGCAATGGTTCTTGTAAACGCCAAAGTTTGGTTCTGCAACGGCATTACCACGGGTATTGCACGTTGTTTACGCTTGCCTTCGAAAACTACATAAAGGAGTGCTCCGAATAATACAAGATAATAGGCCCATTTAAATTCTTTGGTATTTAAAAAGATATACATGGGCGAGGTATAGAACGATTTTCCCGATTTGTAATGATTATCCACATATATAGGTTGTGAGGCATCTAAATAGGATAGTAGTCCTGCCGTATAATTTTTATTGTTATCCTTTAAGATAAAGTAGTTGGTAAAAGCCTTGGGAAAGGTTGAGAGTATAATTTGACCTTGGCCAAAAGACTGTCTTAGCACATTGCACTGTTTTTTAGCAAGACTATCATTTTTTGAAACTGAGGAAACCTCGCCAACAATCTTGGTGTTGAGTGTATCGATACTTTTAAAATAAAGGCTGTGACTATCTTTGTCAAAAATGTAGCCGTCTTCCGATTGCAATTGTGGGTTGGTCAAACGGTGTCGTTGTTTCTGTTCTTCCCCGAAGTCGGCATAGAGGCCTGAAGTTTTTAAATGCAAGGTATCGGTAAGTTGCTCTTCAAAACCCGCCGAAGCTATAAAAAGTGTATTTCCTTTTGACGTCCAATCGAGTAAAGTGTGCAATTCAGCTTCTCCGAATTCTACCTTGTCATTGACGAAAAAATAGGTGCCAGCGTTATTTTCTTCCGCATTTAAAAATTCAAAAGGTGGTTTGTTTACTTGTTGTGTTTGGCCCTGAAACATTTTTTCCATGACATCATTCAGTACAAAGGTGCCGAAGGGAATTTTGTGCTGGGATACGAACGAAGGAAACCAATTGATTTCTTTAGGCCTGCTATACTGCAAAAGCATGAGCACAATTAAGGTGAATACTGAGATTACAATATAAACATTCGCCTTTTTACCCATGCCGCACCAGTTTTTGAAGGGATGAAAAAAAAGTTTCGGCTCTTTTGTAACCTATTTCGTCAATGTCGAAATTGCCATACCAGATATAGGTGTAAAGTCGGGTGATTTTGCCAAAAGGCAATTTTAATTCTTGCCTTTTTATTTCTTTTAGGTAGTCGTCATTTGTTTTTTGAGGTTCCCAAGCGATGAGCTCTTGTTCGCTCATAAGCTGCAAAATGTAGAGGTAGTAATACCGAACGGCCAAACGGTAATTCTGACCTTCCAAGGCTTTTTTAATCAATTGTTGAATATCTTCATTTTTGATGATGTGCTCTTCTTCTGAAAGCGAAACCAGCCCTTGATTATTTTTGGCCCGTTGCATACCTGTTGCATTGATATTCAAGAAGAATTTAATGAGAATAAAAATGAGAACGCCTAAAAGGATATAAGGAATCCACTTAAAGAAAGAGAGCAAAAAACCTGCTGCTTTCTCCACTCCAAAAAGCCATTCGAAAAATTGTAATAAAAGATTGCCCGCCCAGGTTTTGAAGTCGTTCCACCAGGTGGCGTCCGTTTTTAAAATTTCATAATTGAAATCAGGGTCATTTTGATATGCCTCTAAATCAGCTGCCTCTATTTTTTGAATTGTCAGCGAAGAATTATCATATTGAATTTCTGCAGAACTATCGTCCTGTCCATGAATCTGAAATACAAATAACATGTAAAATAAAAATATGAAAATGCATTTGTGCATATTTGATATTACGGAGTTTCCCCAAGATTTTTAATGCGTTCATAGGTACCTGTGAAGTTCTTTTTTTCATTTAAATTAAAATAGATGAAAACTCCTGCAACGATAGATATGATGTTAAGTAAAAATTGCGCCAGGGTACTAATCATATTAAAGAGTATGTAAATGGGATCTTGAAAGACATCCATCATATTTTCGGCATCCATTTCTCCTGAAAAAATTCCCATTTTCATCCATTGATAAATCATGCTAGGTACCGCAAAGGCATAGCTGGCAATAGCTACTATAATAACGATGACCAATAAGGTGGCGAAGGTAATCCACCAATAATCACGAACTAAAGTAAAACTATAACTAAAAGAATCGGAGGCGCCCAAACCATTATAGACCATAATGCTAAAAGACAACGACAAGGGTACCCAAAGATATACACCGGGAATGAGACAGATCATTAGCCCAAAACCTACCGAGAGAGCAACTAAAATACCTAGCCCAATGAAACGCCAGAAGGTATCGTATACTCCGGTTTTGATGGTTTCAATATTTATTTCGCCTTTACCATTGGAATACGACTTTATGTAATGTAATACGGTAGATTGTGACATTACATAGACCGTTACAAGTGAAGCAATATAGAGTAGGCCAATGGGTATCATGAGAATAATGTTCGGTATTTCACTAGAACTACCGACCATCATATTAAAGCTGTTTCCGATGAAGTATAGATAGAGCCCTAAAGAAATCATCATAACCAGCAAATAAGGACCGACAATTTTAAAAAAAACGGTCATAAAGGGCTTGAACTGGTCGCGTAAAAAGGCAAAGGTATCAGATAATATCTCACCCAACTCACGTTGTTTTTTAAATTCTATGTAGTTATTTTTCATAGGACGCTTTCTTGTAAAGTTGTTTAGGGTATATAACGTAGTAAAAGAGAATTAGTGCCAACGAGCTTAGAATTATAATGATGGCAAGCCAATCTGGCATTTCGGTATGTCGTGTTACAAAACCTTCCAAGAAACCGGCTATAATAAAGAAGGGTAAGGTGCTGACCATAATTTTGAGTCCGTTTTTGACCCCTCTCTTAAACGATTCCAACCTGGTATACGTGCCGGGGAACAATATACCGTTGGCTAACACTAGACCGGCACAGCCTGCAATGACAATCACTGATATCTCGATGGTGCCATGGATCCATATGGTACGTACCGATTCCCAAAGTAATCCCTTTTCATAAAAGAAATATTGAAAGCTACCCAACATGATTCCGTTTTGCAACATAATCATCAAGGTGCCCACGCCTAAAAAAATACCGTAGGCAAAAGCTAATAATGCCACCCTGATATTGTTTATAGTAATACCCAAAAACATATTGAATTCTCCCATTTGCTTGTATACGGCCATTGGGTCGCCTTTTTCTATATTCTCAAGCGTCATGTTTACATAACCGTCTCCTAGAATAGATCGCACAAAATCACCTTCGTTGGCTGCAGAAAAAGCTCCGACCACGGCAAAAAAAGCAAACACCAAAAATGCAATGAGCAATTCACGATGGAAGTGGTAAAAAAGTGTCGGAAATTCAGATTTCCAAAAAGAGATAATCCGGTTTTTAGGTTCTCTTTTGGTCTTGTATATTTTTTGATGCGCCTTTGAGGCCAAAGAATTTAAATAAAATTCCGTATTGCTACTGGGGTAAAAAGTCTTGGCATAACTGAGGTGGTCGGTTATTTCAATATAAAGATCAGACAATACATCAGGCGCAATATTCGTTTTCTTTGACAGTGCGTTTTCAAAAGTAGACCATTTGTCTTTATTTTGCTTTACAAAGGCAGCCTCACGCATTAACTTACAGGGTTTGTAGTCAAAGAAACGGAAACTATGGAACAATTTCAAATAGAAACTGCCCAAAATATAAGCATCAGTCAAAATACGGCCCACTTGGGCGATCGCATGCTGGCCTATATTATCGATAGTTTTGTGGTTACAATATATATGATACTCGTTATATGGCTATTGCTAGCTATGGATATTGACTTTTCTGATATGTGGGCGCTCTATCTATTATTGAGCTTGCCCGCATTTTTATATTATGTGTTGTTGGAAACTTTTATGGACGGAAAGACCATAGGTAAAAGCCTAATGCATATCAGGGTCGTTAAACTAGATGGATCAAAACCCAGTTTTGCCAGTTATTTTGTGCGTTGGATCCTACGTATTATCGACGTGACCTTAACTTCAGGAGGTGTTGCGGTCTTAACTATTCTGATTAGAGGTAAGGGACAACGTGTGGGTGATATAGCGGCGGGAACGACTGTTATTAGTGAAAAGCAGCGAGTGAGCCTAAAAGATACGCTATTGCGCGAACTTCCCGATGGTTATGTGCCAAGGTATCCTCAAGTGACCGTTTTTAAGGATAATGAAATGCAAACCATCAAAGAACTTTTCGACGCGGCCAAGCGTAACGGAGACCACCAGATCATCCTTACACTAAGTGACCGTATCAAAGACGTTACACAGATAAGTACAGAACTTAAACCTGTTGACTTTGTAGACATTGTCATCAAAGATTACAATTTTTATACCCAAGAACTTTAAGCTAATAGTCGGCTTTTTTTTTGAAGAATTTAGACTTTTTTCATCGCCGAAATTTTAACCGATGCACCCGCTGTTATTTCTTGTTTCGAGCTTTCATTTCGTAGTTTTGCCGCGATTAATCAACTAAAAAGGTATGTTCTACTTTGTAATAGATATTTTAGGTACTATCGCTTTTGCTATTTCAGGTGTTTTGGTAGCTATGGATAAAAAATTAGACCTGTTTGGTGTATTTATCATCGCCTTTGTTACCGCCACTGGTGGCGGAACACTACGTGATATGCTGATTGGGAGTACCCCTGTTTTATGGATGCAAGAACCCATATACGTATTCACGATATCGGTGACGGTGGTCTTTAGTATTATTTTTGTAAAGCAATTGAAATATTTGCGCAGAACACTGCTTCTTTTTGATACGATTGGTATCGGCCTATTTACGATGGTGGGAATCGAGAAAGGGCTATCGGTCGATCTGTTGCCTATAATCTGTATAGCCCTGGGCACCATTACTGCATGCTTTGGGGGTGTTATTCGTGATATGCTATGTAATGAAATTCCCGTTATTTTTAAAAGAAAGGAGATTTATGCGACGGCTTGCATCTTAGGAGGTCTTAGTTATTTCTTATTAATACTATTGCCCTTTGACGGGGCCTATGCTTATATGGGTGCCATATTGATCATTATTACCACACGTTTGTTAGCCTTGAAATTCAACATTTCATTGCCAAATATTTATCGCTCGGGAAAATAGCGGAAAGCTTGATTTCATAACAACTAATCAATAATCTCCGCTTTGGTAATATACACATTCTGAAAGGGCCAATCGCCTTTGCCTACACGCACATTGTTAATTTTGTCTACCACATCCATACCTTCGACGACTTTACCAAAAGGGGTATAGTTGCCATCTAAATGATAAGAACCGGGCTTAGTCACTACAATAAAGAATTCATAAGGCGAAGCCAACATATGCGGATTATTAATTTCACTACTGGGCATTGATATTGTACCGCGATGGTGTTTATAACCTTTTCGTGTATCGGGAGGCAAAAGATATCGGCCTATCTTTCCTCTTTTTTCGGCTGTTCTTTTGTCATCGGAATTTCCCCCTTGTATAATAAATTTTTTTACGACCCTGTGAAATTGGGTGCTATCGAAATAACCCGCTCTGGTCAAGTATATAAAATTGGCCCTGTGATAAGGCACATTCTCAAACAGTTCAACTACAAAACTTCCCATGCTCGTGGTTAAACGCACCTTTTTTTCTTTAAGATCTTTTTGATAATCGAAGAAGAATTCAATGGCATTTTCTTCGGTCAGTTTAAACTCTTCCTTTTCGGTTTGCTGTAGCGTTGTACTATCAATTTGAACAGAATCTTTTTTAGTCGCCTCTTTAACGTCAGGGATTACTTTTTTATCGGGTTCCCCTTTACAGGCAAGTAAAAAAAATAGTGGTAATATTGTGGCTTGGGCCAGTTTTTTAAATATCATGGATTATTCTTTTTTTTCACAACAGATACCAAAAATAAAAAAACTACCTCTTCCGGGCGAGGCATCACATTATAAAATGGCTCCGCCTGTTCGCATTCGATTGATGGAAGAGAGTAAACTGAAAAAAAAACAACCCAAAAAAGCTGGGGTAATGGCATTGTTTTACGGTGATGCGACTAATCGTACCCGGTTGTTGCTCATCCTAAGAAAAACATATCAAGGTGTACACTCGAATCAAATAGGATTTCCAGGAGGAAAAGCTGAAAAAAGCGATGCCAATATTTTGGAGACCGCCCTTCGCGAAACCCATGAAGAGGTCGGAGTTTTGCCCAATAGGGTTAAAATTATAAAATCGTTGAGCGAAGTTTATATCCCTCCTAGCAATTTTGAGGTGCAACCGTACATCGGGCTTTACACAAAAACGAAACCCTTTCAAATTCAAGAAAGTGAAGTAGAATCTTTGGTCGAGGTACGTTTTACCGATTTTATGGACGATAGCAACAACTATATGCAAAATTTGACAACATCTTATGCCAAAAATATCGATGTACCTGCCTTTAAACTAAACGGTTATACCGTTTGGGGCGCTACCGCTATGATGTTAAGCGAAATCAAAGAGCTCTTGAAACAGGTATTTTAGCGTCGTAATTTTGTAGATTTGCGGTTATGGGCTTGTTTAAGGAAAATCCGTTCGGACATATTCTATTTTTAAAAAAGTGGCTTATCCGCATATTGGGTATTTTCACACACCAACGTTATAAGGGTTTTAATACCTTGGAAATTGAAGGCTCTGAGATTATCAGAAACCTGCCTGATAGAAACGTACTCTTTGTAAGCAATCACCAGACGTATTTTGCCGATGTAGTGGCTATGTTCCATGTGTTTAATGCAAGCCTAAGCGGAAGGGATAATAGCATTAAGAATATTGGCTATATCTGGCATCCGAAATTGAATATGTATTACGTCGCGGCAGCTGAGACGATGAAAAAAAGTCTGTTAACCAAGATTTTTGCCTATGCGGGCTCTATTAGTGTCGAACGTACTTGGCGTTCGCAGGGGCAAGATGTGAACCGACAGGTGAAAATGAGCGATATATCTAATATCGGTAAGGCGTTGAATGATGGGTGGGTCATTACATTTCCCCAAGGAACAACTACCCCATGGAAGCCTTTAAGAAAAGGAACTTCACATATTATCAAGAAGTATAGGCCAATTGTAGTGCCCGTGGTTATCGATGGTTTTAGGCGCTCGTTTGACAAAAAAGGGCTCCGAGTAAAGAAAAAGGGTATTTTGCAGTCGATGGTCATTAAAGAACCTCTAGAAATTGATTATGAGAACGAATCTTTTGATTCGATTATCGAAAAATTAGAATATGCCATAGAGCAACATCCTTCTTTCTTAAAAGTAATTTCGAAAGCCGATTTATTGGCTTATGAGCAAGAGAACGAACTGCGAAGATATCGTAACAGTAAGAAAATTTAATTTAATCTCTTTTGATATAACCTGCCTTCAACGGGTAGGTCGCTAAGTAATCTACTATATTTGAAAGCTTAAATTTCAAGTTGTCTTAATTCTTCATAATTCTTTTTAAGTCTTTTCAACAAAATACCATAAAGAAGTTTGTAAAATAGCCAGACCAAAAGCAGCAGTATCATAACCATTACCAAAGTGGCTCCAATAGTCAAAATCCAAAAAATAGTTTGGTTGCCTGCATGTTCTGCGGCATCAAGAATTTTTTTACTGTCGGGCCCATAGCGTACACTGCCGTAAAGACCTGTTACAAGCGATACGGTAAATATGGCAATATTGAACCAAACATACTGGGTGACCGTTCGCTTCACACTTAAAATGGTTTTCATTAACTTTTTTGATGAATCGGTGAACGAAATTTTCCGGTAGTTCGAATAGAACTTGAAAATAAAGTAGAGTAGCACCGCATAGTTGATCAAGGTAACGGTCAAGGTAATCTCATAAACATGTAGCGTTCTAAACAGTTCCCATGATTCGGCATCGGTGAATACCAAATTTATGGTTGCCCAAAACACGAATTCAATAATACTGATATAGAACATCCACTTTACAATGGAAGAAGATTTCTTCCAAATCATTTTGTAGATGTCTTCGTATGACAATTTAGGAAGGTGTTCTTCCTTTTTCTGCCAATCCTTTTTTAACAATTCTAACTCATCCATCATGTCATCAAGGATTCAAGATTGTTCGTAACTTATTTTTTATGCGGTTCATTTTTACACGGGCGTTTACTTCGGTAATTCCCAAGGTTTCTGCTATCTCGGTATAGTTTTTATCTTCGAGATAAAGAAAAATCAATGCTTTTTCGATATCTCCCAATTGTTTGACCGCTCCGTATAATAGTTTTAACTGTTGCTCTTCCGTTTCGTCATATGTGTCGGCCTTAATTTTAAAAACTACTGATTCATAGTCTTGCGTTTGAATGGTACGTTTTGATTTACGGTATAATGTAATTGCCGTATTTAATGCCACTCGATACATCCATGTACTAAACTTCGATTCACCCCGAAATTTTGGATACGCTTTCCATAATTGAATCGTTATTTCTTGAAACAGGTCTTGATGTGAATCCCTGTCATTAGTATACAACGTACACACCTTGTGAACAATGTTCTGATTGTTCTCCAGTTCTGTCACAAATTGATGTTCCAGTTTTTTGTTCACGTTAGTAGTTGTTCTCTATTAGTAGGTATAGTTCTTTTTTGTTACAAGAAATATAGATGTTTTTGATCACGATATCTTTTTTTTGATAACGTCGGTTGTATTTTTGGCGTAAATATAAAGAAGTGTTTTACAATTGAAATGGTCTTGTTTAGGCCGGCATTTCTTATTGTTTACTTTTATCGCTTAATTTGAAGTATGAATATACCAAGGTCTAGTTACCCAAGAATAGTGATTATAGGTGGTGGGTTTGCAGGTATTGCACTTGCAAAAAAACTCAGCAACAAAGAAGTACAGGTTGTACTTTTGGATAAGCACAACTATCATACTTTTCAACCACTTTTATATCAGGTTTCTACTGGTGGCCTTGAACCTGATTCTATTGCGTACCCCATTCGGAAAATTTTAAAAGATTACCCTAATTTTTTCTTTCGTTTGGCAGAAGTACAGCAGGTCATTTATGCCGATAAGACTCTTATAACGAATATTGGAACCCTACATTTTGACTATTTGGTACTTGCGACAGGATCGGAAACCAATTTCTTTGGAAATGTAGAACTACAAAGAAACAGTATGGCCATGAAGACCATACCCCAATCATTGAACCTTAGAAGTTTAATATTGGAGAACTTTGAACAGGCGTTGTTGACCGATGAGTATCATGAACGCGACGCACTCATGAATTTTGTAATCGTGGGGGGAGGGCCTACAGGAGTGGAATTAGCGGGTGCCTTGGCAGAGATTAAAAAAGGTATTCTTCCTAAAGATTATCCTGATTTAGACACGCGCAGGGTGCAGATCAACCTCATACAGTCGGGAGACCGAATTCTGAAAGAAATGAGCGAGAAAGCTTCTCAAAAGGCAGAAGATTTTTTGGAAAGTCTTGGTGTACAGATTTGGAAAAATGTTCGAGTGACCCATTACGATGGAAAAACGGTAAGCACCAAATCTGATGTCTCATTTGAATCGGCGACCTTGGTATGGGCGGCGGGAGTTAAAGCTGCATCGATTAAAGGTTTGGATGCAGAAGATTTATTGACAGGAGGCAATCGAATGAAGGTCAACGAGTTTAATCAAGTTGAGGGTTTCGAAGGTGTTTTTGCGATAGGTGATGTGGCGTGTATGCAAACAGAAGACACCCCAAGAGGTCATGCCATGATGGCTCAACCGGCCATGCAACAGGGGAGGCATTTGGGTGATAATATCCTCAAATTTTTAGAAAACAAGCCAATGCACCCCTTTGTTTACAAAGATAAGGGGAGCATGGCTACCGTAGGAAGGAATAAAGCGGTTGTCGATTTGAAGAATATGCGATTTCAAGGGGTTTTTGCTTGGTTTGTGTGGATGTTCGTTCATCTATTCTTTCTCATCGGGTTTCGAAACCGTATGGTAGTTTTTGTGAACTGGGTTTACAATTACATCCGTTTTGATCGCGAGGCGCGATTGATCATTCGTCCTTACCAACGCGATTACTCACAATTTAAGGAAGACGACAAATAAAATAGTCGACCAATACGATGTTAAAATTCTGATAATCTTTCAGGTACTTGCGGCTACTATATTTTCAATTGATAACTTTCAATCATTGTAGATTCGAATTGCTATGCTAAAAACGTGGACTATTCTTGCTTTTTTGATTTTTGGTGCTAACGTCTACGGTCAGCGGTCACATGTTGTTCTTGATAGTAAGGGCAAGCCTCAAAACAACCTTGATATTGATAGTTTTTCTTACCCAACTTTTTTGAACGGGGAACGGCATGCTTCTTTTTTAGTTGATTACGAGCTCTCTGAGGCACTTCGGGTAGAACTTGAAGGTTTTTATGATACGTATTTATTAGGTGATGTTTTTAAAGTATCAATAGCACCTAAATGGTATGTTTTTAAAAGAATGTATTTCTTTTCTGGCATGGAATTGGAAAAAGACTTGGATAAATATGGAAATGAACCGGCGCAGCCTCGTTTAGATTTGCTGAACGGCGTTGGTTATGATGTCGATGATAATTTTACAATTGAAGCTAGACACGATTTACAGTTCAATAAAACGGGTTATGGCCAGTTTACCACCCCCGTTATGTTCTCGGTCGGTGGAAAGTACAAGTTCTGATTTTTAGGCTCAACTTATTATTTCCTCGGATGGTATTTGTTCATCACCTCTGCCAAATGGGTTCTATCAACATGTACGTATACCTCGGTGGTTGTAATGCTCTCATGGCCCAACATTTGTTGAATCGCACGTAAATCGGCCCCGTTTTGCAATAAATGTGTGGCAAAGGAATGTCGAAATGTATGCGGACTTATACTTTTGCCCAATTCTATTTTTTCAGCAAGTTGTTTGATGATCGTAAATATCATGGCACGTGTCAATTGTCTGCCCCGTCGATTTAAAAAAAGAATATCTTCAAAACCTTTTTGAATTTTTTGATGTACCCGAACCTCATTACGGTAGATAGCTATGTATTTTTTGTTAATAGGGCTGATGGGAACAAAGCGCTGCTTATCACCTTTGCCGGTTACTTTAATAAAATCTTCATCGAAATACAGATCTGATATACGCAGACCGATAAGTTCAGAGACCCTTAGGCCACAACCATACAGGGTTTCCAGCATGGCGCGATTACGCTCTCCTTCGGGTTTTGATAAATCAATACCTCCAATGAGGTCATTGATTTCGGTTTCTGACAGGGTGTCGGGTAATTTACGTCCGATTTTGGGCGATTCTATTAAATCCATAGGATTATCTTTTCTGTAATCCTCAAAGATCAAATAATTGAAAAAACTCTTAAGTCCCGAAATTATACGGGCTTGTGACCTTGGGTTGACGATTCGGGCAATTTCATAAATGAATTGTTGTACCGTTTCCTTTTGTATTTGACTGGGGGTCTCGGTAATATTGTGGTGATACAGAAAAAACACTAGTTTTTCGACATCTTGTCGATAGTTAATTATAGAGTTTTCGGCGAGTCCTCTTTCTATTTTTAGATAGTGACCAAAATCCTGTAGTGCATGTTCCCATTTCATGAAGGCAAAGATACTTAGTATTGCCTTTCCATTATCGTACTTAAACACGCAACTTATAAATGTTGTCCAGGTTTTAGACCACCTATGAGGCCTACATCACAGAATGACTTTGTTGGTTGTTATCGGTCGAACGGGGCTGTCGGTTTACGACTGCTTTTTGAAAAGGTCATATACAATTTTAAATTGCAACATCACCCATTTCATACAGAAGAAATAGATTGTATCTAACGATTTTTTTATTAATTTTCACCCAAATTTCAGGGGTAAATTGAGACCTTTGATTAATGAGTAAAAAAGTACCTTTTATATATGAAAAAAAATATTATTACTAACAATCTAAAATTTAAGCGCATGAATAAGCAAAATTTTTGTTTCGTTATTGCCATTATTTTCTTCGGAGTACAACAGATGATGTCCCAAACCATTGTTCAAGGAACTTCTTCGATGAGCAGAAGTGATTTGGCATTCGCTGCAAAAGCGGGTTTTAACCTTTCTTCCTTAGGAGGGGATAGTAGGTACGACTACGCGGCTAAACCCGGTTTTCATATTGGTGGATTGGTAGAAATTCCATTTTCAGATGAAATCTTATTGCAGCCGGAGGCATTGCTGTCATTTCAGGGTAACGGTGCTTATTTCGATGAAGACATTAATCTACTTTATTTGTCAATACCATTGATTGCCAAATATAATGTTTGGGATGAGCTTTATGTTGAGGCGGGCCCACAATTAGGGCTTCTATTGTCAAATAATATTGATCGAGAGACTTATGGTAATTCCTATGTTAATGATCCCGATGTAAATTCTTTAGATGTAGGTCTAGCCATTGGGGCAGGTTATCGTTTAGATGAGAATTTTTACTTTCAGATTCGTTTTAATCCAGGCTTCGTTAATGTGATTGAAGACTTCAAGTCAAAGAACCGAGTGATGCAACTTTCGGCGTGCTACTTTTTCTAGTGAACTAATTTTCAAAATATAGAGAGAAGCCGCTTTAAGCGGCTTTTTTTATGACGTTGTTTGGGCAAATGCCTGAAACATTTGGGGCGACGTTTTTGCAAATAGGGCTTCCTACAACTGTTTTTTGTTCTTTTGCAACAAAAATTGTGGGAAATTTAATCAACGGGCTAGTTTTATCGTAACCAAACTTTAAGACTATACCCATGAAGCAATTGATTTTTGCATTGATTTTTACATTTTTGGGCACTTCCTTAAGTGCACAAGAAGGATTTAAGATTGGTGTCCAAGCCGGACTCCCTCTTGGTGATTATAACGATTTGGTCGGCGTCGTCATCGGAGCCGATATGGGTTACATGTGGGCCCCTAACAAAATATTCGACTTAGGAATAAAAGCCGGAATAATCCATGGATTTGCCGAAAGGTTCAAAGAAGAGGTCGTGACCGTAAAGTTACCTAGTATTCAGTTTGCACCATTGGCCGCTTCGGTACGTATTTGGCCCTCACGTTCTTTTTCTTTAGGAGGGGATATCGGTCAAGCCTTCGGTCTCAATGAAGGTAACGACGGGGGATTGTATTATCGTCCACAAATAGGCTTTCAAACAGGCGCTCAGTCTGAATTCAACTTCTCGTATACGGCCATTCAGAATGGTGATGATACCTGGTCGACCGTGACCATAGGATTTGTTTACACCTTTTTATCTGCACGGCATTTTAGGTAGTTTTTTAAATATTTTCAAACCCTCCGCCCCGACAAAGGGGTCGGGACACCTCCCTTTATTTTAAGGGAGGAGCCACTTGAGTTGAACTTTTGAACAGCTATAGATTTTAAGTCGGAATTCAGCTCCCCTCTTTTTAAAGTTAGGGATTGGTTTTCAGACGAGATTAGGGAGTTCGTTTTTTTAATCTGTTTTCTCAAACCCTACGACTCGACAAAGGGGTCGGGACACCTCCCTTTATTTAAAGGGAGGAGCCACTTGAGTTGAACTTTTGAACAGCTATAGATTTTAAGTCGGAATTCAGCTCCCCTCTTTTTTAAAGTTAGGGATTGGTTTTTAGAGGAGATTAAGGAGTTCATTTTTTAATCTTTTTTTATGGGTAAGTATTTGCTATTTTTATGGCATGAAGATTATAATAATTAATGGCCCCAACCTAAACCTACTAGGAAAGCGTGAACCCGAAGTTTATGGCAAGCAGACATTTGAAGACTACTTTTCACAACTTCAGTTTAAATTCAAAGATTTACAGCTCGAATATTTTCAATCAAATATAGAAGGAGAGCTTATTGGAAAGATTCAGGAAACGGGTTTTTCATACGATGGCATTGTTCTAAATGCGGCAGCATATACCCATACTTCCGTTGGGATCGGTGATGCTATAAAAGCAGTGGAAACACCAGTGGTCGAAGTACATATCTCCAATACTTTTAAACGTGAAGAGTTTCGGCACACTTCCTATATTTCACCAGGTGCAAAGGGTGTTATTTTAGGTTTCGGACTCCAAAGTTATGATTTGGCGATTCAAAGTTTTTTGGAAGGAGCCGAGTAGTCATAGCCATATGGTTTTCAGCAAGGACTGTTCTATGTGAGAGCATAAATATTCACTGATTGCAGCTGATTTTGCTTAAAGTCATTGAAGTGTTTTTACATGCTATGAAAAATAGAATGCTAGTAAAGAGTCTAAAAGTATTAAAATACCTCTGTATTTATTATCTATCTGCAAAGATGATCTGTTTTGCAATACCGAAGTTTCTTTTTATGCAATTCAGAATTTTACATTGGCAATCGTATGCCCCTTTGGTAGAGATTTCAAAGCACCAGCACATGTGGTCGTTTTTTGGTAGGTCGTATCATTATAATTTATTCATTGGCCTTACGGAATTCCTTATTGGCGTACTGATTGTTTTTAGAAGAACAAGGTTGATTGCTTTGTTGCTGGCACTTGGTGTTTGCCTTAATATCTTAGTTCTAAATATTGAATTTGACGCTGATTTTGCTATCAATCATGTATTGTTCGATTTGACAATAATTACAGTGCTGTTATACGATTACGGTAAAGGGTTATATAGATATTTTATACAAATAGGAGGGAAATTCGATAATTCGATGGTCGCATTGGAAAGTAAGTTTATGACACGACTTCCTTACTTATTTATTTTTTTTCTTTCGGTCTCGTACTTCATATTTGCGTTTGGTATCAAAAAAAAGTATGCTGTAAATGAGAATATTGTGGGTGCATATCACATACAGGATATAAAAATTAATGATTCAATACGGGACCTTGGTCAAGGATGGCAGACTAAAGATCCCATGCTTTTCATCGAGTATAACAATCAATTTGTATTGTCCATCACAGATACTTTAGTTATGGGCAGGTACATTCAGAAAGAGGATAGTATTACAATTTATATGGAATATCCCAATCAGTTCGATTTAAAATCAATAAAGGGTTTGATGAAAAATAGTAGTTCCATTATTGGAACAACGGGTAAGAATCAGACTTTTCAAATGATATATGAAAAAGTAGATGGCCGGAATAATTATTTAAATAATCTCTACGAATAGTTTTTAGTAGGGCACCATTTAAGGGGTTGTTGATTCGTTATAAATCCAATCTAAACTTAATCGAGTGATTTGAGTGGTCGACAGGCCGTTGCCCGTTTCTCTGTCTCCAGCGCAGTGGCCTAAAAGCACATGGTCATCAATAAAGTTGATAGCGGTGTAGCAGTACCAACCATTGGGGTCGTTCTCAAGGGTTTTACTATTTTCCCAACTTTTTCCTTCGTTTTTAGAAATGGCGAGATTAAATGGGGTACGTTTTCCTCCATTGCGGCCTCCCTCATAGTTGTTGTTCCAAACCAACAATAAATCCCCTGTTTGCGGAATTCGTTTAATGGAGGCTGGAGAAAGCGGCGATTTTATATTCCCAGCAACTATCGGGGACCAGGTTTCTCCCGAATCTTCGGAATACGAGAAATATTGAACGCCTGCATCCGTTCTGCAAAAGAGCATTAATTTGTTACCTTCCAATACGACCACCCCCGGTTCTTGTAAAACAACCCCTTCAGCATTAGATACCTGTGTCGATTTGCTCCATGTTTTTCCGAGGTCATCGGAATAATAGCTAAAAATTGCCGCTTTCGCCTTCAAACGTGAATTCTCAAAACTATGAAGTGCTGCGGGGTAGAGGATGCGGCCGCTAGGCAATTGTACAAACCTGTCATTGTTGACCACATGATACCCCTCGTCTTGCATACATCGAATAGGGTCGCTCCATGACAAAGCCTCGTCGGTTGAAATGCGCATATAGGGTATACAATCGGTTTCGGTATTCTTCTTCAAGTAAAACAGCGCGATATTTCCATTGGTCAATCGCAATAGGGAAACTGACATCACATTCATGCCCCCTTCGTTGGGAAGAATAGTTACATCGTTTTGCGTCCAGGTTTTACCGCCGTCATCGGAATATCTTCCAGCCAAATAGGCCTTGGCGTGATCACCGTCACCACTGGTAAAATGAGTATAGACGAATAATATACGGCCATCTTTAAGCTGTATGAAGTCGCCCTCGCTATTTCTTGGGTTTTCTGCCGATGGAAGCAATTGTAGGGCGATTTCCTTGCCCTTTTCTTTCGTTGGGCTGGTTTTGCAACCCATAAAAACTATGGAAATAAATAAGAGGAATAAAAATCGTTTGTTGGTATAGTTACGCATGAATCTATATTTTAAGGATACCTGTCTTGTTTTGGTCTTTAGGTAAAAGTAGACAAACACTCCATTACGACAAAGCGGCCGTTAGTATTGAATTATTTATCGGCTATTTAATTTTTGTTAGCATCCGGCTTCCCGCTTTTTTAAACAGGGCTGGGCTTACCATTTCGTATATTATTTCTGGTATACTCTCACGTAATCTACTTCAAACACATCAGGAAACTGTGTTTTTTCAATTTCCTCTAGGTTGCCCGGATATTCCATGCTTAGAATCATGTATTGTTCGATATTCGATATACCTTGGGTTACTTCGTAGAACTTATAGCCATTGATATAGAAAACGTATTTATCAGACGTCCATTCTAGACTAAAAGTGTGAAATCCTTCGCTAACCCCTTCAAGATAACTTTGCATTCCACGGGTAGTTTTTTGATTAGGCCCATAGGCCCAATGTACGTTATGTGATACGATATCTTTGCCCAGTTTTTTAAAAAACTCCATAACGTCGATTTCGGCACCAAAGATAGCAGGATCTTCCCCTTTCGATATTTTTGTGGATTGTAACCAAAATGCCGCCCATATCCCTTGCGATTTTTGAAGTTTTGCCCTGCATTCGTAATACCCATATTTGGGCATATAAAGTCCTTGGGTCCCGACGGCACTCCCTAATAGTTTATCGTCTTGTTTGAGTGCAAAAAGTTTTAAGTATCCGTCTTCTACTTTAACGGCATCCTCAGAAATATGGGCAATGGCCCTTGGTCCCACACCCCGCACCCTCCATTTGGTAGTGTCAAGTCGAGTACCGTTAAAGTGGTCTTCCCAGACCAAATTGTAACCTAGCTTTTCGGGGGTATACTGTTCCAAGGAAACCGGACCTTGGGCTGGTCTTTGAGCCATGGTCAGGGCCGTAATAAAAAAGAGTAAAAGCGTAATGCCGTACTTCTTTATTTGACATCGGTCCTTCAGGTGTTCGCCTATGAAGTTTCTTTTCATAATTATGGCGTTTTTACGTTCCGATTCGGAAACCATCCCTTAAGAAATTCATTTAATGTACCATCAAAACTTGCTTCCGCCAAAAATTCAGTCCCTCTTTGATTGCCCCAAGAATAGTTGATAATCAATTTTCCTTTGAACTCGCAAAAATCGATATCGGAATTATTTCTGTTTTCTGCACTAGCGATTTTTTCTTGAAATGCTTTTGTTAGTTTCGTATTAGCAATTTTTTTGTCCTCGGCAGAAGCTTTAAGCACAGGGTTAAAAGGGCTCGCATCCCAATGGATTAAATCTTTTGAACGAACTACCCGCATTTCGTAGCCATTATGTGCCTCTAGGTAAAAATTATAATAGTAACCGTCGAGATATCGTAAACAATGGGGGGCGGTATATCTGTCTTTTGCATAATTGTGGTCGGCAGATAATACTTCCCATGTTTTAAGGTCTTTTGAGATGGCAAAGTTGGCCGTGAACCGCTCTCCTGCTTTTTCTTCTGGTTTTCCAATTTCGAACATCAACACATATTGGTCCTCAGCCCAGGTAAGTGAAGTGTTGAATATTCCGTATCCGGGTAGTTCGAAAGCCTGCCAGTGTTTCCATATTTCTAAATCATCAGAGGCGAAAATGTGTATTTGCTCTCCATCCCACTTGTTAACGGCGGTGACGTAGACGGTTCCTTGATGTTCGAATGCACTCCCCAGGTGAAATCCTTTGGCGAACGATGGAGTGGGTTTTCCTGTTTTTCGGTTTATGAATCTGAAATATGAATTTTCCGTTGGGTTGTCATAATACTTTCCCCTAACATATTCAAACCGATAAACTTCATCGTTAAAAACGATTGGGGTGGTTTCGACCAAATCTACATCTATGGTTCCTGATTTAATAATTAAGGGGCGTTCTTGAGTAGTCGTAACTTGTCGCGTCGTTTTGCACGACACCACCAAAAGGAGACTTGGAATAAGGAACTTGAATGAAATATTCTTCAAAATTTTCAAGGTATATTTTGATTTAAGGGACTACCTATATTTGCGGGAAATACTTCTGGAGATGTCCGGATTATAACAAATATACTAACACTGGGCGTACCTGCGAAAATTTCGAAATACGGTGCTTTGAGAGAAGCTTATAAAGTAAAATGGTTTATTGTTAACGCAAAGGATGTAGATATTTTTTATCCACATAAAAAGTGGCAAAGGGAAGTAATGATGCCGTAATTAGTACGATAAGCCTTTTAATACTCCATTTCTTTTCCATCCAAAAAACAATGGCCAGAATTACATAGACAATGAAAAGGAAACCATGGGCATACCCCACCCACTTGTTAGGCTGTGGTATTTCTGCCCAGTACTTTAGGGGCATGGTTATGGCAAAAAGCGCAAGATATGAAATGCCTTCAAGAATGGCCGCTATTCTGAACGTTGTAAGCATATTTATGAAAGGATAAATTGTTGGGTTTAGGCGCAGTAGAAGACCATGTGGTTTTCTACTGCGCAAAGCCAACTGTATTTCTATAAGTGTATTACTTCATCATAAGCATCGGCAACAGCCTCCATTACGGCTTCACTCATAGTGGGGTGGGGGTGAACCGCTTTCAAAACTTCATGACCTGTTGTTTCCAATTTTCTGGCGACCACAGCTTCTGCAATCATATCGGTAACACCTACACCAATCATATGGCAGCCCAACCACTCACCATACTTGGCATCGAAGATAACCTTGACAAAACCATCTGAAGCTCCTGATGCCTTGGCCTTACCACTGGCCGAGAATGGAAATTTACCAACTTTAATATCGTGGCCGGCTTCTCGGGCCTGTTTTTCGGTAAGTCCTACCGAGGCTACTTCAGGCATACAATAGGTGCAACCAGGAATATTACCATAATCGAGTGCCTCGACATGCATTCCTGCAATTTTTTCAACACAAAGAATACCTTCGGCAGAAGCAACGTGGGCCAAAGCCTGCCCTGGTGTAATATCACCAATGGCATAGTACCCGGGAATGTTCGTCTGGTAGTAGTCATTAACCAAGACTTTGTCGCGGTCGGTGGCAATACCTACAGCTTCGAGTCCGATATTTTCAATATTCGATTTAATGCCAACGGCTGAAAGTACGATGTCAGCATCTAGAACCTCTTCTCCTTTAGCCGTTTTTACATAGGCTTTAACACCGTCCCCAGAAGTATCGACTTTGGTCACTTCTGAAGAGGTCATTATTTTCACACCTGCTTTTTTAAAGCTTCTTTCCAATTGTTTCGAAACATCTTCATCTTCGACTGGAACTATATTTGGCAAAAATTCTACCACCGTAACTTCGGTACCCATGGCATTATAGAAATAGGCAAACTCGATACCTATGGCACCACTACCTACAACAATCATTTTTTTCGGTTGCGTGTCCAATGACATGGCTTCGCGATAACCGATGATTTTTTTACCGTCTTGTTTTAAACTGGGAAGCTCTCGGCTGCGGGCTCCGGTAGCAATAATAACATGATCGGCACTGTATTCAGATTCTTTGCCCTCGGCATCTTTGACCGATATTTTCTTACCTGACTTTAAGGTACCGTACCCTTTAATGACTTCAATTTTATTTTTTTTCATCAAAAACTGTACGCCTTTGCTCATTCCATCGGCAACATTTCGACTTCTTTTGACAACCGCATCAAAGTCTTTGTCGACGCCATCTGCTTTTAAGCCATAATCTTCTGCATGTTTCAGATATTCAAATACTTGAGCCGATTTCAATAAGGCTTTGGTGGGAATGCATCCCCAGTTTAGACACACCCCTCCGAGGCTCTCTTTCTCGATTATAGCAGTTTTAAAACCCAGCTGTGAGGCTCTTATGGCGGTTACATATCCGCCGGGACCACTACCCAAAACAATAACATCGAAATTGCTCATATTTTTGATTTTTTATTATCTATAAGAAAGCGCAAAAGTACAAAATCAAATGGAAAGACCACGTCAAAAAATAAATTCGCAATAGAATAAAGCCACTGGCAGCGTATCATCAACAATAGGATTGCGTTCTAATACACAGAACAATTTTTTTTGTATCTTTTGGGAAGAAAAAAGAATATGAATCAGGAGTATAAAAAAATCTTTACTGGAAATTTTCTAATGGCCCAACGCATTGTTGAAAAACTACAGGAAATTGGAATAACCCCCGTTGTTAAAGATGAATCTAAATCGGCGCTACTTGCAGGATTTGCCTCTACTATGCAAGGTGACCAAGAGTTATACGTAAATGATGATGAAACCGATCGCGCCTTAAAAGTTCTGTCATCGGTCTTGCCTTAATATCGCCAAGCGCCGACAGCGTTTAAAAATAGCACTTTTCTTACGGTATGTCTAATGCTGACTTTATCAATATGGTCACAACTAGGTGGGTGTCCATTATTTTTTAGGCATCGTATTTTTCTGCGCCTGTATATTTGATGTGTCGCCCAAACGTTTTTCCTTTTTACTTTGCGTTTGGAACAAAATTTAACGCAGCTCCATTGATGCAATGTCTCAAACCCGTTGGTTTTGGGCCGTCATCAAATACATGGCCGAGATGGCCGCCACAGTTGGCGCAGTGTTCCTCCGTTCTTTTGTAGCCAATTTTATAATCGACATCATAAGCCACATTGCCTTTAATTTCTTCATAAAAACTTGGCCATCCGGTACCTGATCTGAACTTGGTTTCACTCTTAAATAGTTCGGTGCCACACCCTGCGCATACATAAGTTCCAGATTCCTTGTTTTCGAGCAACTCACTAGTGAAAGGGTTTTCCGTGGCCGCCTTCCGTAATATATGAAACTCCAGATTGGAGAGTTCTTTACGCCACTCAGCTTCAGTTTTTGTAATAGGGAAAGTTTTGTCTTTTTTTGAGGCGGTTTTCTTTTTTTGGGAAATGCCAATACAACTCGAAAAGAGCATGCAAAGTATAACGAATGTTTTAGCGTACATTTTTTAAATTTTAGTTATTTGGACGTAGGCAAAGGCAACTTCTTTCAAATAGTTACGAAATTAAGGCCGAAATAGTTTTAGAGGTCTCAATAAAATCACAAAAAAGCCCAGACTCTATTAAAAGCGGGGCCTTTTTTATGAACTCTTATCGGTATTCTAATTTTATCTTATTTTTTGAACATCGCTTTCTTCCAATCCTAAGCTGTTCATAACCGCGTTAATGTTCGACTTATCCATTTTAGAAGATAGGCCCAAGTTTGCGGGCACTACAAATACCCTAAATACTTGGTCCAATACTAAATCAGAGGCTACAAGGTCAGATTCGAACTCGGGTTCAACATATAATTTGTAGTCGTCTTGCGTGAAATCAAAGTTATAGAATAACAGACCATCGTCAGTCATAAAGGGTTGAGGAAGTTGACGCCAAACATCGACACCATTGTCGACCTCTTCCAATCGATATACTAAAATGGCATCGTCAGGAAAAAGTTCGATACTATGTACTGAAAAGGGTTCTCCGAATTCAAAAGTTCCCGAATTATCGAGCAGGTCGACCTGTACTTCAAAAGCAATAGCTTCAAATTCTGAACCATCGGCACCATCAAGACCATCGGCCCCATCAAAACCGGGAGGTCCGGCCGGGCCTTCGCAGGCAACAAAGAATAAGGTTAAAAATGCGCCAAGTACTAAAGTTATTTTTTTCATAATATGATTTTTTATTAAAGTTTGTAAATATAGCAAGCGATTATTTCTTAACCACTCTTTTAAGAAACGTTTCAAAAAGCGTTCCAAAAATGTTTTTTTCCATAGCGCCGCCCTTTTCAAATTTCTTGGGTTGTCTCTAATGTTTTAACTATTAATTCCTATTTTTAACAAAATCAATCCAACCAAAATTATGCTACAACAACGTGTAGTTATTGAAAATATAAACCCGCAATTGCAGTGCGGAGCTTTTTTTATTAAGCGAATAATCGGGGAACAAGTGGACGTGTATGCCGATGTGTTTCCCGATGGACACGATATCCTACAGGCCGAAGTGTTATTTAAACATGAGCTTGAAAAAAACTTCAATGAAGCTAGAATGAAACATCTGGGCGATGATGTACACAAGGCTTCCTTTACGGTGGAGCAACAGGGTTTTTACGATTATAAGGTGCGCGCTTGGGTTGATCATGCCTTGAATTGGCAACACGGTATCGAAGCAAAGTTAAAAGATGGGCAATATGTAAGGAGCGAACTTTTAGATGGAATTCAATATCTGGAATACATTATAAAAAAGCTTCCGGCAAAAGCGAAGACCGAATTACGCGAATGGGTCGGTCAGTTTCAAGACGCGTCGCAGTATGAGTTGGCTACTTCTAATGCAACATCCAAAAAATTACACCATTTGTTTTTAGAATTTCCGCAGCGGAGTTTTGCGAAGATCAGTAAAACACTTCAAGTGTATGTAGACCGTAAAAAGGCCAATTTCAGTACATGGTATGAATTTTTTCCGCGTTCAACATCGCCACAATATGGTAAGCATGGTACGTTCAAAGATTGTGAGAATCTTTTGCCTCGGATAGCGAATATGGGCTTTGATGTGCTTTATTTTCCTCCGATACACCCTATAGGAGAAGTTAATCGCAAGGGAAAAAATAATACTACCAACGCCCAAGAAGGAGATTCAGGTGTGCCATGGGCCATAGGGTCAAAGCTTGGTGGCCATAAGGCAATACATCATGAATTGGGAACGGAAGGAGATTTTAAGCGTCTAGTCAAAAAAGCGCTGGAAAGTGGAATTGAAATAGCTATGGACCTCGCCTTTCAGGCCGCACCCGACCACCCTTACATTTCAAAGCACCCTGAATGGTTTAGAAAACGACCAGACGGGACTATTCAATATGCTGAAAATCCGCCTAAGAAGTATCAAGATATTGTCAATTTTTATTTTGAAACACCGGCCTATAAAGAATTGTGGAATGAGCTTTTAGAGGTGACCCTGCATTGGGTAAAGTGCGGTATTTCTATCTTTCGCGTTGACAATCCGCATACAAAACCGTATTATTTCTGGAACTGGTTGATTGCCGAGGTAAAGAAGAAACATCCTGATGTACTTTTTTTGGCCGAAGCTTTTTCACGCCCTAAGGTTATGCAGCAGTTGGCCAAACAAGGCTTTTCGCAATCGTACACCTATTTTACTTGGCGGGTCGAGAAGCATGAGCTGATTGAATATATGGTTGAGTTGACCCAATCTGAAATGAAGGAGTACTATCGCCCAAATTTTTGGCCCAATACACCCGATATCAATCCGTATCACCTTCAAGGTGCCAATGAAGCGATGCACCTTGCCCGCTATGCGCTGGCAGCGACCTTGTGCGGTAATTTAGGTATTTATGGCCCGGTTTTCGAATATATGGTGTCAGATGCCCTGCCGGGAAAAGAAGAGTATTTGAATTGCGAAAAATATGAAATCAGACACTGGGAGTGGACACATGAAAATAAATTGACCTATCTTATTACACGATTAAACGTGACGAGAAAGAATAACAGCTCGTTTCAACAAACCAATAACATTATGTTTTGCGCTTTAGAAAATGATTACCTTATCGCTTTCTATAAATGGAACGATGATCGAACCAATGAAACTTTAACCGTTATCAATCTAGATTCTCATAATTCGCAACATGGTATGGTGCAAATGCCATTAGAAGCGCTAGGAGTATCGGCGGGGCATCCTATGGTAATGAAAGACATGATAACCGATAACAGTTATACATGGAGCTCTGAATGGAACTATGTTGAACTGAGTCCCGCATTACCCTTTCATGTATTCCACATAAATAAGTAGTTTATGCCCAAGAAAAAGAAAGATTCCGTTTTGCAACCTCCCTATACGTTTGATACCGTATGGGAAGAACTCATTGATGATGAGAACTTTGTTCGGGTCTTTCTATCTGATGTACTCGAAAATTATATCATTCAGCAGCGATGGTATGGGGGTAAGGCCAGTAAACTAAAGTATATAGAGTTACAGGAGTATTTTAGAATTCAGCAGCGCGAAGAGGTTTATTACGGGCTACTGCTTGAAGTGAATTTTGAAGAAGCCTTTTATCAGCATTACTTTTTGCCGATTGCTTTTGTTTCTGATGAAACTTTTGCAGAAAAAGATAGGATTTTGCCCCTTACCATTAGGGGTCAAGAGGGTTTTATTATCGATGCCCTGAATTTGGAGGCGTTTCGAAAACTGGTTTTTGAAAGAATTATGACGGCAGTTCCGAACGATACTACAAAAGTTAGGTATCATAAAAGTGTCAATTTTAATGATACGGAGTATGTTTCGTCCCGTTTTATGGGGCTCGAGCAGAGCAATACTTCGATTATCATTAATGATAAATATGTGATCAAGTTCTTTAGACGGATTTATTCCGATAAGAATCCCGATTATGAAATGAGCAGGTTTTTATCTGAAAAGAAAGGATATCAAAACACACCCTCTTACCAAGGGAGTATTAATGTGATCGATTCAGATGAGGTAAACATAACCATTGCCTTGATGCAAGAACTGGTAGCGAATCAAGGGGATGCATGGGATTATATGTTGAAGGAACTTAAAAAAGTATTTGCAAATCTTGAGTATAAACGCATCAATATTGATGCGCTTCCCGAAACTAAGATTTTTTCAAAGTTGGGAATCAACGATGTGCCTCCTGAAATTATCGATTGGGCGGGCCTCAATATTTTTTTGAAGTTACAGATGCTGGCAAAAAGAACGGCCGAAATGCATATAGCTTTAGGTTCTGAGTTCAGTGACACGGCTTTTACGCCTACCCATTTTAATGGTGATTATGAGGTTTGGCTGAAGAATAGATTGTTGTACCAGTTTCAAAACAGGCTGAATATTGTAGAAAACAATATTCACCGATTGGATGGACTTTCTTTAGAATTGGCCAAAGAATTTTTAGAGCGCAAGAACGAAATTCGAAAGCGCTTTGTAAACTTTGACTGGACCAAGCTTAAGGGGGAGCGCATTCGTATTCATGGTGATTATCATTTAGGGCAAATTCTGATACAGGATGATGATTTTTATCTCCTTGATTTCGAGGGGGAACCTGAAAGTACCATTCGTGATCGGAAGGTCAAACAGCCGCCTTTGAAAGATGTTGCGGGTATCTTCAGGTCGTTCCACTATGCGATATACGCCACTATTTTTGACGATACTGGCACTTATCCGCAACCTCAAAAACAACTGTTTAAGGCAGGGGAGTTGCTGTACCGTTATTTCATAGGCGTTTTTATGGGAAGCTACGTAGGGCTTATTCAAAAAAACAACTTGAATATAGGCTATATTCAAGAGCGCATATTCATTTTAGAATATTGCATGCTCGAAAAAGCAGTTTATGAATTGGGTTATGAAATGAATTCAAGACCTTTGTGGGCCGTAATTCCTCTAGAGGGTATTATGAGTATTATTAATGAGAAGGCTTAATGGTTTCTACTTTTGGATAAATGAAACTAAATGGGGATTTTAAATTTAAAATGACGAATATTTAATGTCAATGTGGTAAAAGTTTTCTTGATTTTAAAAAAGAAGATAGCATTAATTTAATGTTGACAATTTCGAACTATAAATAACAACTAATAACAAAAAAACATGGGCAAAGTAGTACCGCACAGTTTATTTTCCGAGTTTGATATTGACCTTTTCAAAGCAGGAAAACATTTTCAGCTTTACGAAAAATTAGGTTCTCACATCATTGAATTAGATGGAGTAAAAGGTACTTACTTTGCGGTTTGGGCGCCAACTGCAAAATCGGTTTCGGTAATCGGAGATTTCAACTATTGGCTAGAAGGTGACCATAAGCTTAATGTGCGTTGGGATGCTAGTGGTATATGGGAAGGGTTTATTCCGGGAATCGATAAAGGCACACTTTACAAATATAAAATACACTCGAACAATGCGGATATACAGACGGAAAAGAACGATCCCTTTGCTAAATATTGCGAACATCCACCTAAAACAGCATCCATAGTTTGGGATGCCGAGTATGATTGGAAAGATAAAGAATGGATGGGGTATCGGGCTGACAAAAATGGGTTGGACAAGCCTTACTCTGTATACGAGGTGCATTTGGGCTCATGGAAACGAAAGGCCGATAATACCTTCCTATCTTACGTCGAATTAGCCCAAGATTTGGTTAAATACGTTAAAGAAATGGGTTTTACCCATGTGGAGTTTATGCCTATAATGGAGTATCCGTATGATCCTTCATGGGGGTACCAACTTACCGGTTATTTCGCACCGACTTCACGGTTTGGTAAGCCAGAAGATTTTAAGTTTCTTGTCGATAAGCTACACCAAAATGATATCGGTGTAATTCTTGATTGGGTGCCTTCACATTTTCCCGAAGATGCTCACGGACTTGGTTTTTTTGACGGTTCTCATTTATATGAGCATCCCGATAGAAGAAGGGGTTATCATCCTGACTGGAAGAGTCTTATATTTAATTATGGAAGAAATGAAGTACGTGCTTTCTTGATCAGCAATGCTCTGTTTTGGCTCGACAAATATCATGTAGATGGTTTGCGGGTAGATGCGGTTGCCTCAATGTTGTATTTAGATTATTCAAGGGAAGATGGAGAGTGGGAACCCAATATGTACGGTAACAATGAGAATTTGGAGGCGATGTCTTTTTTGAGGGAATTCAATGAAGCGGTTTATGGTGGTTTCCCTGGAGTGCAGACAATAGCGGAAGAGTCCACAGCATTTACGGGGGTGTCACGGCCCGTAAAGTATGGTGGCCTTGGTTTTGGTATGAAGTGGATGATGGGTTGGATGCACGACACCTTAGAATATTTTAAAAAGGAACCGATTTACAGAAAACACCACCAGAATGATTTGACATTCAGTATGACCTATGCTTTTACCGAGAATTTTATGCTGCCATTTTCGCACGATGAGGTGGTGTACGGAAAACAATCTTTGGTATACAGAATGCCAGGTGATGAATGGCAGCGTTTCGCCAATTTACGGTTGCTTTTTGGTTACATGTTTACCCATCCAGGCACCAATTTGATATTTATGGGTGGGGAGTTCGGTCAAACTTCTGAGTGGAATTTCCAACAGAGTCTTGAATGGCACCTTACCCAATACGCTTTTCATTCAGGCATACAAGAATTGATAAAAGACCTGAATCAAACTTATAAGACATATCCCGCGTTGTATGAAAAGCAGTTTAGCCCAGAGGGCTTTGAATGGATTGATTATGGTGATCATGAGAATTCAGTGTTGACCTATATTCGTAAAGGCCATGATAAGAAGAACGATGTTTTGATAGCTTGTAATTTCACCCCGGTACCTCGGGAAAATTATCGTATAGGCGTTCCGAAATCAGGACAAATAAAGGAAATTTTCAATAGTGACGCCAAAAAATATGGAGGTAGTGGTGTTTCCAATAATGCGATAAAATTATCTACCAAGGCTTGGCATGGGCGAAAAAGATCTATGGTAGTGACTATACCGCCTTTGAGTATCCTTATTTTTCAGTAGTTTTAGTCTTCGTTAATGCGGCTCTCCATTGCGTTCATAGTTTCTGAAATATTGATGGGGCGTATCGACTGTCATGGTTTACACGTGTGAAAACGATGGTATTGGTGTGGTAGCGTTGGTATCGACAATTCTATGGCTGTGTTGTGGGTTTTAAATCCAAACAGATGTAAGATTACAAATCTTGCCATTATCTTAAAAATAGATTTCTTCGCTCGTAGAATAATTACACACATTTAAGTCTTACGAAATCGTAATAGTTGATAATTGCTAATATCATTTATTAGCAATCTCGGTTAAAGTCCGTAATTTAGGGGGCTTTTAAAATGTAACCAAACTATGATAACAAATACCGAGTTGGAATATAAGGGGAATTTATACCCTAATAAAATAGTGGATTTTTTACAAGAGGCGGATAAGCTTTTTTTCACAACGGCTAACGGTGTTATACTGCAAATAACTATTTTACGGGATAGTGTACTCCGGTTTCGGTATGCCACCGAAAATGTTTTTGAACCCGATTTTTCATATGCGATTAATGATGATGCGGGTATTGGGTACAATCACCTAAATGTAGTTAAAACAGATACGGAGTATATTGTAGAAACATCGAAAGTAAGGGTTCTTATCGATATCAATACAGTTCGTGTGCAGATTTCCGATTTAGACGGAAATATTATTAATGAAGATGAACTTGGCTTTCATTGGGAAGAAAATTATGAATACGGGGGCAATGTGGTTAAAATGAGTAAGATCACACAAAGCGCCGAGAGTTTTTATGGCATGGGTGACAAAGCCACTCATTCGAATTTAAAAGGGAAAAGAGTTAACAATTGGGCAATGGATCAATATGCTTTTGGTAAAGACCAAGAGCCATTGTACAAGGCGATTCCTTTTTATATGGGGCTTCATAATAATATAGCCTATGGGTTATTTTTTGATAACACGTTCAGGTCTTATTTCGATTTTGCCCATGAACGTCGAAATGTTACTAGTTTTTGGGCCGATGGAGGTGAGATGAACTACTACTTTTTTTATGGCCCTAAAATGCCTGATGTGGTTAAATCTTACACCGACCTAACGGGAACACCCGAGATGCCACCACTATGGGTTTTAGGGTTCCATCAATCGAAGTGGAGTTATTATCCGGAGAAAAGGGTCAAAGAGGTCACAAAGAAATTTAGGGATTTAAAGATACCTTGCGATGCGATTTATCTAGACATCGATTATATGGAGGGTTTCAGGTGTTTCACTTGGAACAATAACTATTTTCCAAACCCTAAAAAAATGGTGCAAGAGCTTAGCGATGATGGGTTTAAGACTGTTGCAATAATAGATCCGGGAATTAAAGTAGATAAAGATTATTGGGTTTATCAACAGGCCAAAGACAATGATTTCTTTTGCAAAAGAGGAGATGGCCCATATATGCGTGGAAAAGTATGGCCGGGAGAATGTAATTTTCCCGATTTTACAAATCCTGATGTTCGGGAATGGTGGGCCACACTTTATAAAGAGTTGATCGGTGATATTGGGGTCAAGGCCGTTTGGAACGATATGAATGAACCGGCCGTGATGGAGGTGCCTACTAAAACCTTTCCGCTAGATGTACGGCACGATTACGATGGGCACCCATGTAGCCATAGAAAAGCGCACAATATCTATGGTACCCAAATGGCACGGGCGACTTATGAAGGGGTAAAGAAATATGTGTATCCAAAGCGACCTTTTGTAATTACACGGTCAGCGTATTCCGGTGCTCAGCGATTCACTTCAACGTGGACAGGTGATAACGTGGCGACCTGGGAGCATTTATGGATTGCCAACGTGCAGGTGCAGCGTATGTGTATGAGTGGTTTTTCGTTTGTGGGGTCTGATATTGGTGGATTTGCCGAACAACCCAATGGTGAGTTGTTTGCCCGATGGATTCAATTGGGTATTTTTCATCCATTCTGCAGGGTGCATTCAAGTGGTGATCATGGTGACCAAGAACCTTGGTCGTTTGGTACTGAAGTGACGAATATCGTAAGAAAGTTCATTGAGTTAAGGTATCAATTGCTCCCTTATTTGTATACGATGTTTTGGAACTACCATAAAGATGGTACACCGATGATACAACCGCTGGTTCATTACGATCAAGAAGATACGCAAACGCATTTTCGAACAGACGAGTTCATCTTCGGTAAGCAAATCTTAGTATGTCCCGTTCAAGAACCAAATGCCCAAGGTAGAAGAATGTACGTGCCTCGCGGAAAATGGTATAATTATTGGACAGAAGAAACAATAGTAGGGGGGAAAGAAAGATGGGTTATCGCTGATATAGATAAGATTCCTCTCTTTATTAAAGAAGGAGCTATTATTCCGAAATACCCGGTACAACAGTATGTTGGAGAAATTGAAATAACCGAGCTCGTTTTGGACGTTTACTTCAAGATTGGATCTGAAAGCTCAACGGTTTATGAAGATGGGCAAGACGGTTTTGATTATAAAAAAGGGCGTTACAGTTTGCGAAAGTTTAGGTTGCGTGGTAAAGAGAACGAACTGATTATTCAACAATTTAAAGACGGTTCTTTCATTACTCCGTACAAAAACTTTACTTTTAAATTACATGGCCTACCGTTTAAAATAGTGAATGTTGAGGTTGATAACGAAAAAGTAGCTTTAAAAGATTTAAAATTGAATGGTAATAATACCATAGAGATTTGTAAAGATTTTACCGAATTACACATTACGGGAGAATAGTTTTTTTTGTATTTTAAAAAAGTAAATACTTAAAATGATGAAAAAAGTACTGTTAATAATTGCATTTTTTATAGGCGTATCCGCTTGTAAGGTCAACCCCTTTACGGGAAAGAAGGTGTTGAATTTTTATCCGAATAGTCAATTATTCCCCACGGCTTTTGCCCAATATGACCAATTTTTGACCGAAAATAAGGTGGTTACGGGCACAGCTGATGCTAAAATGATAACTAAAGTGGGGCAACGTATTTCGTCTGCTGCCGAGCGTTGGTTAACGGCCAATGGCTATACCGGTTATCTCAAAGATTACAAATGGGAATACAACCTTGTCAACGATGAAACGGTTAATGCTTGGTGTATGCCGGGTGGTAAAATTGTTTTTTATACCGGTATACTTCCTATTACACAATCTGAAACAGGTGTGGCGGTCGTGATGGGACATGAGGTGGCGCATGCATTGGCCGATCATGGGGCGCAACGAATGAGCGCAGGTACACTACAGCAAGTGGGTGCGGTTGCTGGTAATATCGCCATTCAAGACCCTCAAAAATTGAGTATTTTCAATCAAGCCTATGGCATTGGTTCCCAAGTTGGTATTATGCTTCCTTTTAGTAGAAGCCATGAGACCGAGGCCGATCGAATCGGTTTACAAATTATGGCAATTGCTGGTTATAACCCTAATGAAGCCGCCGAACTTTGGAAACGTATGAAGGCCAATAGTGGAGGAGAAGCGCCACCAGAATTTATGAGTACGCATCCTTCCAATGACACGCGTATCAATAATTTGACCGAATGGGCACCCCTTGCGCGTGAAGAGGCCAAAAAATTTGGGGTTACCTCGTTCCAATAATGATAATATATAAAAAGTAGAAATAGGGAAAAGACCGTTCCTTTTGAAGGACGGTCTTTCTTTTTGGTATGGCGAAATCGACACCGATAAAAGGAAGTAAAAAGCTTTTGAATGCATGGGCCTTTTACGATTGGGCCAATTCAACATATAGTTTGGTTATCAGTTCGGCGATTTTCCCCATATTCTATGGAGCCCTGTTTCGGGTACGCAATATTGAAAAAGTAGCAATTTTTGGAAACGAAATTGCGCGTGCCCCATTAATTAGTTATGTGACCTCCGCGGCTTTTTTGTTCATCGCATTATGTATCCCGTTGTTGTCAGGTATTGCTGATTACCTCGGCAATAAAAAGACGTTTCTTAAATTTTTCTGTTACCTGGGTGCCTTGTCATGCATAGGTCTTTACTGGTTTTCACTCGATAACATTTATCTCGGTCTGACTTGTTATTTTTTCGGATTAGTCGGTTTCTGGGTCAGTATGGCTTTCAATAATTCATATTTGCCCGATATTGCTTTTCCTGAGCAACAAGACCGAATAAGTGCGAAAGGTTTCTCTTTGGGGTACATCGGTAGTGTGGTCTTGTTAGTATTCAATTTGGCCATGGTCATGCGTCCCGAATTATTCGGGATTACGGATGATTTAGGGGAAGCAGCAGAAATAAAGGCTATGAAGTATTCTTTTATATCGGTGGGGGTATGGTGGATTATCTTTAGTCAATATACTTTTTTTCATTTACCAAAAGGATATAAAAGGGAGGGTATTCGTAAAAACATTGTGCTCAATGGATTTAGAGAACTAAAAGCAGTATGGAGACAATTGGGCGGCGAAATCAAATTGAGGCGTTATTTAGGTGCTTTTTTTGTCTATAGCATGGCTGTGCAAACGGTTATGCTTATTGCTACCTTTTTTGGGGAAGAGGAAATTAATTGGGGTTCCGATTCAGAACGTACCGTTGGCTTAATCGTAAGTATTTTGGTTATTCAGATCGTGGCCGTTTTCGGCGCGACGTTTACGGCCATGGCATCCAAGACTTTTGGAAATATAAAAACACTAATTGTGGTCAATATTTTATGGGTCTTGATTTGTGTGTACGCTTATTTTGTGGTTACACCAACTGATTTTTATATTGCTGCCGGATGCGTCGGCGTTATAATGGGTGGCATACAAGCGTTGTCAAGATCCACCTACTCGAAATTTTTACCCGAAACCACCGATACTACTTCTTTCTTCGGATTTTACGATGTGGCCGAAAAAATTGGAATCGTAATAGGAACCTTTATGTACGGTTATGTAGCCCAAGTAACCGGAAATATGCGAAACGCAATTATTTTTCTGGGACTATTCTTTTTAATAGGAATGTTTATGTTGACACGGGTAGAAAAGAAAGAAAATGCAAAAGAAAAGCCTCTAGTAAAAAGAGGCCTTTAAACATGATGCTTGCGCTTTTCTACTATCCCTTTGAAATATCACCGGATCCCGAAGTTTTAGTATCCACCTTTGTTGGGTTTCCTCGATATTTTATATCTCCCGACCCTGAAACACGTGCCTTCAACCTATTGTGGGCAGTGACATTTATATTCGCCGACCCTGATACGGAGGCATCAACATTCTCTGCATTGAGTTCATAAGCCTCGATGTCTCCCGAACCAGATATGCTTACTTCGAAATTAGAAGCCTCTCCGCTTAAGTTCATGTCGCCAGATCCCGACATCGCTGCGGATATTTGGTCTGTTTCAACATCAAGGGTTACATCTCCTGAACCTGATATGGCTACTTGAAGGTTATTGCTCTTAAGTTTTTTTCTTCCGATAATATCCCCTGAACCCGATAGCGCGATAGATTTTATACTTTCTACCGGAATGGTAATATGTATACCCTCTTTCCAAGAAGAAGGTTTTAGATTGTATCCTTTTTCTACCCTAACCGATAAATGCCCATTTTTTACGTCGGTTACAATATGTTCCAAAAGATTATCTTCCCCGGTAAGGGTAAGTTGTCCTTCACGGCCATCTACCAGTTCGACGTCAAACCAACCGGAGACTCCGATTTCTTCATAATCGCCAGTGGTTCTTTCTATGGTAACTATGTTTCCATTCCCAGCTACCTTTTTGCCCCATTGTGCCGTGCAAGACGAAATACTTAGCGTTACTAAAACTAGTGCAGTTAATTTTTTCATGATTTTACGTTTTTGTAGCCCCGATCTTATCTCGGGTCTTGATTGGTATTTAGTTTTTATGTAATGATATTCCACCGTAATCACTATCGATGGTTAGAACGTTGCCACTATTAGCTTTTCCGTAAAAGCCCTTATAATACTTTTCATTCGACTTCTCGGTACTGGTATGGATTTCAAAATTTTCTGTGCCGCTAACTCCGGCATAGGAAGTCCTGATTTCAAAATCAAAAAAATACTTCGGATGATACCCAATTTTAACACCGGTATAATCTGATGATATGGCTAAATTTCCGGCACTTTCGGTCATTTCTTCAATTTTCAAATTTCCGTAATCTGCTTTGATTTCGATATTACCATAAACTTTTCCAAGTTTTACGCTAATGTAATCGCCCGTACCTTGTATGTTGTTCGCCTTTTTGATTTCAATATTTCCATAATCACAGATGTATTGAAGATTTTCCATTTCGGTGACGGTAGTACTGGTATAGTCGGCATTGATTCTAAGATTTCCTGCTTTATCAATCGTAAAACCTGAATAGTCAGCCCTGATTTCACCACTTTTGATATAGCCGATATGCGATTCTGTCGTGTAATCGAAGTTCAGGTTATTGTTTCTTCCATGTAGTTCCCCGATCTCAAGTCTGCCATAGTCACAACTGATTTTGGCATGCCCATCAATACGATCTAGATTAATGCCGCCATAATCGTTGTTGAGGTCCACACTGTTTTTAATCGGTAATTTGATGGTGTAATTTACTTGCATATTGACATTATTGCTTTTGCCCCAGTTCCAGCTCCAATCACTCTTGTTATTGTGAAAAAGGGTTTTGGCCGATACTTCGTTCGTATTCGCTTCAAAATCGATAGTAATCTCATCTAACTTCTTTTGTACTTTTTCCTCGTTGTTGCCATTGGTCTTGATGTGAACTTCTATGAGAACCTTGTTTTCGTTCCACGAGGAGATATGAAGGTTTCCGTAGCTATTATTCACTTTAAGTAAAGCATCGGCGTTCACATTGAACTCTTTTTTTATGATTTTTTCTTTGGTGTACTTCCCTTTTAGTCTGCCGTCGGCTGCCGAAAGGCCTATCGGGATTACCAGCAGAAGAACAGTTATAGATTTAAATAGTATTTTCATTATTGTTGTTTTTTATGATTTTAATTGTTTCGATTTGGTTCAGAACGTCGTTCAATAGATCCATGCGAGTTTGAAAATTGGTAATCATTGCACTGAGAATCAATTTGCTGTTACCACCTTGAATTAGGTTTTGTTCTAATTGGTTATAGTCTTTCTCTAATTTTTTTAGCTGTAACAAGGTGTCATCTATTATTTTTTTTGTTTCGGGAGAACCTTCCTTTTTCAATTTTTTCACCTGTTCCTCGATTAGGTTTGCAAAATAAAATTGGCTATTGGATGCTTCGGGCGATATACGGGCAACTTGTTCTTCAATAGTAGGTTCGGCATTTGTAATATAAGTACCTATGGAAATAATTAATGTCAAAGAGGCTGCAATTGAAAGTGCTTTTAACCATGGTGTTCTTCCCTTTCCCATGGTTGAAATAGATTTTCTCTCAGAGTTCAGTTTTTCGAAAAAGCGTTCTTTATGGCCTGATGCCGGTTCGTTATGATCCAGGGATTCCCGCAGTTCGGCAAATAGGTTTTCAAGGTTTTCTTTTTTCATCATTGAGCGATTAGTAGTTTTTTCCGTAGACTTTCCTTGGCCCTCGAAATAGTAGTTCTGCAATTGGCGTAGCTAATATTCATAATTGAACTGATTTCTTCATAGTCATAACCCTCGATTAAATATAAGGTCAAAGAAATTCTGTAGTTTTCTTTTAACTTTCCCATCGTTTCCATTACCTTTTGAGCCTTCAGTTCGGTAAATGATTGGGAGATAACCACATCATTGTCTTTGACCTTGTGAATAATTGATTCTAGGGCAACTTGATTCATTTTTTGCTGCTCCCTATAACTTTTTATGCTGTTGTTGATGACAATTCTTTTTAACCACGCTCCAAAGGCGACCTCTCCTTTAAAAGTATGTAGTTTGGTGAATGCACTCAAGAATGATTCTTGCATGACATCTTCGGCTTCATCGTTCTTTTTTATAATTCGAAAGGCCGTGTTGTACATAGCTCTGAAATAGCGATTGTAAATCTCCATTTGCGCACTTTGGTCGTTTTTAAGACACAGTTGTATTAATGCATCTATATTTTCATTTTTTAGGCTCAAAAGACGAATGGTTTGTTTTATAGATGATCTGATTCTCTAATTGTTACAGTTTAATGTAAAAAGAAATTTGTATTGCACTTTATCGATAATTTAAACCAATAAATCGATTAAATCGGTAGGTTGGTCGAAAAAACAATCTTTCCCATTAACTTTGAAATTCGAGTGATTCCCCTTGTAAATACAATACTTAAACCAAATTTTAACTGCATTAATCTTTTCTGAATGGGAAATCTTTACACTTATCGAACTTTAGTACTTCTCCTTTGCAATTTTTATTTCTTAGCATTGACGGCCCAAAACCCTTCGGACGATGGCCAATGGAGTCCACCTGTTTCTTTTGGAATAGTTCCAGTGGCTGTAGCCAACCTTCCCGACGGAAAACTTTTGACGTGGTCTTCCCAGTTCAGAGGTACCTTTATTGCCGAAGGTGATGGAGCTACTTTCACAGAAATATTTGACCCTTTTCTAGGTGCCCACGGTCAAGCCTTGGGTGAGTTTACGTCCAATACCGATCACGATATGTTTTGTCCGGGTATTAACAACCTTCCTGATGGTCGTATTTTATCCGCTGGGGGAACCACAAGTGAACGTACCAGTATCTATGACCCACTGACCGGTGTATGGAGCGTGGCCGACGAAATGAATATCCCTCGTGGATATCAAGGTAATGTGACACTTTCAGATGGTTCGGTTTTTACCCTTGGAGGATCATGGAGTGGCGGGGAAGGCAATAAAGATGCCGAACTTTGGTCTCCTTTAACAGGTTGGACACTCTTGCCCGGGTTGCAAAACGAATTGCTTTGGAACAGTAATGACCTATCACAAGAGGGAAGGGGTATTTATAGAGTAGATAATCATGCATGGTTATGGCCTGCACCCAATGGAAAAGTATTTCATGCGGGGCCAGGTGAGCGTATGCATTGGATCGATGTTGAGAATGGTGGGTCATTTACGAATGCGGGTCAACGAGGTAATGACACGTATTCCATGAAAGGTACTACCGTTATGTTCGATGTTGGAAAAATCTTAAAAGTTGGTGGATCAAGGTCTTACGATAGCGATACACCCGCAAAAGACAATTCTTATGTTATTGATATAAATGGAGCTTCCCCTATAGTAACTGCAACCAACAATAACCTCTCCTATTCACGTACTATGCATAATAGTACGGTACTGCCAAATGGAGAAGTTTTGGTTACTGGTGGTTTAGATATCGCCCAGGTGTTTACCGATGTTGGGGCGCGGCTTACAGCGGAAATGTATAACCCGACCACAAATACTTGGCGCAATGTCGCCGGAATGACTATAGCAAGAACTTACCATAGCGTAGGTATACTTATGCTCGACGGCCGCGTTTTTGTTGGTGGCGGGGGGCTATGTTCCGGTCCTAATCCCGATTGTGTAAATCATTTTGATGCAGAAATTTATAGTCCTCCTTATTTGTTTGATGCAGGGGGTAACTTGGCTACTAGGCCCCAGATCGTTGGTATTACGAATTCTGCTTCTCCTGGAACAGGTAGTTATGGGGAAACTATCGTAGATTATGGAGAAACCTTAAATATTACGACAGACACTAACGTTAGTGACTTCAGTCTAATCAGGTTTTCGGCTGCAACCCATAGTACGAACAATGAGCAGCGTAGAATTCCTTTGACTACTACTCCAGGAACTTCACATGCTTTGACTATTCCTAACCGAAATTTGTTGCCGCCTGGGTATTATATGCTTTTTGCAATGGACTCAAATGGTGTCCCTTCAATTGCAGCCACAGTTAAG
This sequence comes from uncultured Kriegella sp., assembly GCF_963975415.1. Lineage (NCBI taxonomy): Bacteria > Pseudomonadati > Bacteroidota > Flavobacteriia > Flavobacteriales > Flavobacteriaceae > Kriegella > uncultured Kriegella sp. The sequence goes on along the minus strand of NZ_CAXBGN010000009.1, from coordinate 84,934 downwards.
ATCGGAAATGCTACTACCCAAGACTACAATCCTAATTTGGTACTCGATCTAAATTTTGATGAGGGCACTGGGGTAAACATCACCGACAACTCTCAGTATAATAATAATGCTATCATAAAAGAACATGATGATAATGGCAACGAGGTGACTCCAAACGGGAACTACTGGAATACTAACGGTGTTTTTGGGGGTGCCTTGGAAATGGATGGGCTCGAATTTCAAAGTAATACCATTGTAGAAATTCCCCGTTCGGCATCATTGACTTCGATTGTCGATAATATAACAGTGATGGCTTGGGTAAATAGAGACTCCGGGAGTGTTATACCACAAACGGGAGCCGTTTCCAACGTAAATATTTTCGGGCATGATTACCCCAGTATTTTCTTTGGTTATCATAACTCGTTATACAAATGGTCGTTCAGAACTGAAAATGGCCTGCTTGAGTGTTATGCAGGCTATGACCCGATGAACACATGGAATCATATTGCGGCCACTTACGATGGTGAGGTCGCAAGACTTTATGTCAACGGTGTTGAAATCTGTACCAAAGATATGGCAGGGAGTATAACACTCTTGAACAATGGAACCGAATATGAAACTTTTACCAGTTCGGGGTTTTATGACATACGGCCAGGTCCGGTCAAGCCCTACGGTAACGCCAGTGGTATTTCAGATGAGTTGGATGGTCGTTTAGATGAGTTGAAAGTCTTTAATAAGGCTTTGGGTTCCGAGGAAATTGTCAACTATTACAATTTGGGTAAACAGACTGGAAACCCTCAAATAGTAAACTGCCCCCCAAATACGATTATAGCCGAATATAAGGTCGATGATGGTGAGTGGCAGACCGGAAATTACATCAACGTAACTGCAGGCCGTGAAGTGTTCATACGGGCCCAAACAAGCGGAGAATATTTTGTGACTACACCACAGGTTAATGGTTCGACTTTTAGTTCAGTAAGTGATTTTCCAAATTTTGAGGATACAACAGCTTATAAGATCGACACCTATGTTGATAGAAACGGAAATCTCGACAGAAACAATGGTATAGTTGATGGATCCAATAGGGGCCAATTTGTGCTTACGACGGCAAACGGATGTGCTACGGTATTTAATTTAGAAGTTTCAGGAGGCTGTGATCCAGGTGATACAGTTGTATCTCCTGAATGGAGGTTGACTGATTCGGCTCCGGCATATGAAACAGGAAACCCGGGGCAAGACGTAACTATTTATCCGGTAGAAGGGGATAATGTTCGCTTAAGTATTCAGCCCAATGGTTTGAAATTTAATGTGACAAGACCCAATGGCACTGTCCAATATAATGTAGCCGGTGATTACACTATCAATAGTATATCACAATCCGATTCAGGTACATATCGCCTTGAATCTGAGCAAGGGTGTTCGGTTTTTATTACCATATCTTTTAATAACCCGATTTGTGATAACGGAGGCTTGATACCCGAATACACGATAAATGGGGTTGTTGGTAGTGGTAGTGGAGATGTGGTAGTTGATGAAGGGGAGGAAGTTATTTTGAGTATGTTGCCCGAAGGTGTTGATTTAACGATAACGTTGCCTGATGGAAGCACGGTAGGTGACAATCATAATTTAGGAAATGTTACTCCCGCCCAAAGTGGTATATATACATTTACCTCCGGACAGAATTGTGTGGAGACTATAAATTTGCAAGTAAACGATGCAGCCAGTTGCCCACCCGGAAGTATTATTCCGGAATATAGAATAGGGGGAACATGGCTTTCGGGAGAAGAAGACCTACACGTTGATGTGGGAACAGATGTTACTTTAAGTATGATTCCGAACGGAATAGGTTTAACCATAACGCTACCTGATGGGAACACGGTAGGGGACAATCATTTGCTTGGAAAAGTCAGTGAATCAGATAGTGGTAAATATTTATTGACCTCTGCAAATGGCTGTAAAACTACGCTAAACCTCACAGTTGGAGGGTGTCCTCCTGGTAGTTTTGTGCCCCAATATGTGGTAGAAGGAGTTTCGGGTAGTGGAAATACACTGACTGTTGATGAGGGACAAAACGTTATGCTTGGTTCGGCAGAGGATACGACTGGTCTTACCATTAGGCTACCGAATGGAACTATTGTCAATGGAGGTTATGATTTAGGAAGTGCTTCTCCTTCGCAGTCGGGCAGTTATAATTTTATTTCGGCCGATGAGTGTATGGCAACCTTTTTTCTACAAGTGAACGCCTCTGAAAATTGTCCTTCTGGAAGTGTTATTCCAGAATATATTGTCGATGGATTGACGGGTAGTGGAGGTACCCTTAATGTTAACCAAGGACAAGAAGTAATTTTAAGTATGTTGCCCGATGGGGTCGGTCTGACAATTACATTACCCGATGGGAGTACTGTGGGTGATAACCATAATTTAGGAAATGTCACTCCCGCCCAAAGTGGTATGTATACCTTTACCACGGCCGATGGGTGTGTTGAAAAGCTAGATTTTCAGGTACAACAGATTCTGAATTGTCCTCCTGGTGATATTCTTCCTGAGTATAATATAGATGGCCAATGGGCCTCAGGGGAAACTGAACTGCAAGTGGAAGAAGGTGCCCGGATTACTTTAAGTATGATACCTAATGATATTGATCTCACGATCACGCTTCCCAACGGGAGTACGGTTGGTGATAATTACTATATTCCGAGCGCAGGTGTTTCACATAGCGGAGCATATCTGTTGACTTCGGCCGAGGGTTGTCAAATAACCCTTAATCTTACGGTAGGAGATTGCGTTCCGGGCGCCGTGGTCCCCGAGTATACGGTCGACGGTACTACGGGCAGCGGTACGGGCACCCTTGTGGTCGACGAGGGGGACTCCCTTGTCCTTGGCACGGTCTCCGGGGCGTCCGACGTGACGATCGGTCTTCCCGGCGGCGGTACGGCCACGGGCTCGCACGACCTGGGTTCTGTTTCCCCTTCTGATGCTGGCACATATACCTTTACCACTGCGGCGGGCTGTTCGGCCACGCTCGATTTGGAGGTCAGCCCTTCCGGCTGCGCTCCGGGCTCGGTTGTCCCCGAGTACACGGTCGAGGGTACTACGGGCAGCGGTGCGGGCACCCTTGTGGTCGACGAGGGGGATTCCCTTGTCCTTGGCACGGTCTCCGGGGCGTCCGACGTAACGATCTCGCTCCCGGGCGGCGGCACGGCCACGGGCTCGCACGACCTGGGGCCTGTGTCCCTTACCGATGCGGGCACGTACACCTTTACGAGCGCTGCGGGCTGTATAGCGACGCTGTCCGTGGAGGTGAACCCGGTCGACTGCCCTCCCGGCAGTGTGCTTCCCGAGTACAACCTTGACGGGGTCTGGGACAGCGGGGCAACGGAGCTTACCGTTGCCGAGGGCACCCGGGTGGTGCTGAGCATGGTGCCCAACGGCGTCGGCCTTACGATCACGCTCCCCGACGGGAGCACGGTCGGGGACAACTATTCCCTTGGCAGGGTCGATGTCGCCGATAGCGGCAGCTACCTCTTTACCACTGCCGGGGGCTGCCAGACGACGCTTGACCTGACCGTGGGCGACGGCTGCGTTCCGGGCGCCGTGGTCCCCGAGTATACGGTCGACGGTACTACGGGCAGCGGTACGGGCACCCTTGTGGTCGACGAGGGGGACTCCCTTGTCCTTGGCACGGTCTCCGGGGCGTCCGACGTGACGATCGGTCTTCCCGGCGGCGGTACGGCCACGGGCTCGCACGACCTGGGTTCTGTTTCCCCTTCTGATGCTGGCACATATACCTTTACCACTGCGGCGGGCTGTTCGGCCACGCTCGATTTGGAGGTCAGCCCTTCCGGCTGCGCTCCGGGCTCGGTTGTCCCCGAGTACACGGTCGAGGGTACTACGGGCAGCGGTGCGGGCACCCTTGTGGTCGACGAGGGGGATTCCCTTGTCCTTGGCACGGTCTCCGGGGCGTCCGACGTAACGATCTCGCTCCCGGGCGGCGGCACGGCCACGGGCTCGCACGACCTGGGGCCTGTGTCCCTTACCGATGCGGGCACGTACACCTTTACGAGCGCTGCGGGCTGTATAGCGACGCTGTCCGTGGAGGTGAACCCGGTCGACTGCCCTCCCGGCAGTGTGCTTCCCGAGTACAACCTTGACGGGGTCTGGGACAGCGGGGCAACGGAGCTTACCGTTGCCGAGGGCACCCGGGTGGTGCTGAGCATGGTGCCCAACGGCGTCGGCCTTACGATCACGCTCCCCGACGGGAGCACGGTCGGGGACAACTATTCCCTTGGCAGGGTCGATGTCGCCGATAGCGGCAGCTACCTCTTTACCACTGCCGGGGGCTGCCAGACGACGCTTGACCTGACCGTGGGTGTACAAGCTGCTAGTGCGTTCGAAAGCAGTAAAGAAAGCGTTACTAGTGATTACAAGAAAAATAGTAATGATATTTTGGTCTTTCCCAATCCGACTACGGGAATATTGCAATTGAATTTGATTAATTATATGGGCTATTCGCTACGTGTTAATGTGTTTAACAATTCTCAGCAGAATGTAATGGAACATGAATTTGATGAAAACCATAGTGCCAATGAAATATTGATTTTCGGAGATCATATGTCAGAAGGACTCTATCGCGTAGTAATTGAAGGTCCAAGAGGTAACATTATTCAATCAGTGATACTGACACGGTAAGAAGGCATCTTTGATGCTTATTCGCAATACGATATAAAAATCCGTTTCAAGGAAGAACCATAACCTTGAAACGGATTATTGTTAATGGCCCCCTCTTCACTTTAATTATAAGAGAATAACCCATATGTTTTATTGAGGTAGTTCAATTCTTACCTAATTGTTAACAAATGTTAACGTTTTGCTGGTTTCATCGATTTTTTCTGATTTATTTAGGTTATAGGGGTCTTTTTTGTGTTATTCATCGTACTAATAATACATTTAAACGATTTTACAATTTTTTTAAGTAAAGCATAACCTCCGAATGCAGATGAAAAAAACCACTATTCTAGGACTACTATATTTTGTACTAGTTCCTTTTTTAAAGGCTCAAGATCCTGTAACTTATGAACAGGCATTTCCCAATTTAACCTTCGAATTCCCACTAGAAATTCAAAATGCCGGAGATGGCAGTAACCGATTATTTGTTGTAGAACAATCAGGAAAAATAAAAGTTTTTGAAAATGAGGAAAATACTTCGGTACAGCATACATTTATTGACATAAAAAACAAAATTACTTTTTCTTCAGGTCAGGAAATAGGATTATTGGGGTTAGCTTTTCATCCAAACTATAATCAAAACGGCTATTTTTATGTTTATCATACGAAGTATGGAAATACTGTGGATTATACCCAAGCGATAGTTGTAGCTAGATATCAAGTGAGTAGTAGCAATCCTAATCAAGCGGACACCTCAAGTAGGGTAGAGTTGTTTGAATTTCAAAAGACTTACAATAGTAATAACCACAATGGAGGGAAAATAGCCTTCGGCCCTGATGGATATTTGTATATAGCAGTAGGTGATGGCGGCGGTTATTCAGATCCGAACAAGAATGCCCAGAATTTAAATGTTGCTTACGGAAGTATGCTGAGAATAGATGTAGATCTAAATGGCAATAACCCCAAGGCCGCCAATGGAAATTATGAAATTCCCAGCGATAACCCAAGAGTTGGAAAAAGTGGGATGGATGAAATATATGCTTGGGGCCTCCGAAATACTTGGAAATTTTCTTTTGATTCGGAAACTAACCGACTTTGGGGTGCCGATGTTGGTCAAGATGCCTACGAAGAAATTAACTTGATTACAAAGGGAGGTAATTACGGTTGGAACAGATATGAAGGTAGTTCAACAGAGAGTAGTTCCACAAGTTTAGCTACTAGTCCTGATGTTAAACCAGTTTTTCAGTACAATCATGATAATGGAGATGTATCTATTACTGGTGGATATGTTTACAGAGGGGCAAGCAATAATACAGCGCTTCAAGGAAAATATGTTTTTGGTGATTACCTTTCTGGAAGAGTATGGTCTCTGAATTATAATTCAGGCGATAACTCGGCGACATCAGAATTGTTGTTCAGAACTAACGGACAATATATTTCCAGTTTCGGATTGGATGAATCAGGGGAAATATATTTCAGCGGCTATGGGTCCGTTGCCAAGATTTTTAAGATTGTTGGAGGAAATGTTGACCCATCTCCAGATCCCACCACGGTTGCCATAGATGGTGTAGGTGATTGGAGGGCATTTGAGAATGGCACCAATGGCATTGTTGAATCAATCGTCGTAGATGGAGATAATGTATATGTAGCCGGTAGCTTTTCTCAAATAGGTTCTTTGACGGCCAATAATATTGCACACTATAATGTTAACGAAGGATGGAAAACTTTATCTGTTGGTGCTAACGGAAAGGTGGCAGCTTTGGCCATAGCGCCCAATGGAAATTTATACGCTGGAGGCGAGTTTACATCAATTGGCGGTGTTTCGGCAAACAATGTTGCGGTTTGGAATGGTTCTTCTTGGGCTGCGATGGGTTCAGGGACGAATGGAACTGTTGCGGAAATAGCAGTGGATAATCAGAACAAGGTTTATGTTGCCGGTGGGTTCGAATCTGCTGGTGGAAAACCTGTTAAGAACATTGCATTTTGGTTTAATGGATCATGGTCTTCTCTTACAGATTCGAGTACGGGGGATAACGGAACCAACAACGAAATACGTGCTTTGGCTATCGATGAGAACAATTTACTCTATGTTGGAGGCAATTTTGATGTGGCAGGAGGAAAAAGTGCGTTAAGAATTGCAACTTGGAACGGTACTAGTTGGGATACATTGGGAGATGGCACAAACGGATTTGTTCAGGCCATTGTGACCACCCCGGATTTTATTTATGCCGGAGGTAATTTTTCTATTGCAGGAGGAAAAACCGTAAATCGAGTAGCAAGATGGGCAAGAACCTCTAAAACTTGGGAGTCTCTTGGAAATGGTGTTAGTGGGAATGTAAATGCGATGGTCTATAAAGATTCACATCTTTATGTTGGTGGAAACTTTGAGACAGCGGCTAATGATTCCAATACCAATTATATTGTTAAAAATGTTTCTTGTTGGAGCGCATCCAAAGGGTGGGAAGCCATGGGGCCATCAAAAGAAGTAGGTGTGAATAATTTGCTCAGTACCATAGCATTCTCAGGGGATGAAGAACATATCTTCGCTGGCGGTAATTTTAATACGGCTGGTGAGGCAACCGTTCAAAATATGGCAGTTTGGGGGCAGGCATTTGACTGTTCCGATGAACGATCGAATGTTGAGTTTAAGCTTGACAATGGTGATTGGGTTAGTGGTGACGCTGAAATCACGGTTGACGAAGGTACAACAGTAGAACTTAGATTGTCAACAAGTGCAGAAAGCTATATAGTTGTATTGCCAAATGGAAATGGAGAAGTAAATGGCGGGCATAACCTTGGGGCAGTTGCTATTGAGGATGAAGGAATATATGAATTTAGTACGATCTCGGGTTGTGTGACTACGTTTCGCATAAATGTAACCAAAAGTGATATTTTATGTGATGATGATAGTATAATTGCAGAGTATCAGTTAAATGGAATATGGCAGAGTGGCAACGGTAGTTTACAGGTCGATCTAGGCGATAGAATTGTTCTTAGTATGCTGCCTAATGGTATTGGATTGACCATAACGCTTCCTGATGGTTCTACCGTTGACGATAATTATCAACTTGGCTCGGTTACTGAGGCCGATAGCGGTGCCTATGTGTTTACTTCAGAACAGGGTTGTACTGCCACGTTGAATTTGGTAGTGGGTACATCTTTAGAATGCGATGTGGCTTTAGCTCCCGAGTATAACCTAAATGGTATTTGGCAAAGTGGGACAGCGGACTTACAAGTAGAATCGGGGTCCAAAATGATAATGAGTGCTATTCCTAACAGTGAGAGCATAAGCATTACTTTGCCAGACGGTTCCATTGTGGGAGATAATTTTAACTTGGGGCAAGTTTCGGAAACCGACAGCGGAACTTATTTAATTACAACTGTAGAAGGGTGTACGACACAATTGAATCTTACCGTTGGCAGTGGTACTATTCCAACAGAATGTGATGGAGAATTGATTCCAGAGTATAACTTGAACGGTATTTGGCAAAGTGGGGAAACTGATCTACAGGTAGAAGCTGGAGATTCAATGATATTAAGTATGTTGCCAAATGGAATTGGATTGACCATTACTTTGCCTGATGGTTCGACTGTAGGCGATAATTATTTGATCAGGTCGATTACCGAAGACGCTAGTGGAAGCTATGTATTTACTTCCGCTGAAGGATGTTCAGAAACTTTTAATCTTTCGGTATTATCTGGGGTAGATGGTGAGTGTACATCATCGAATATAATCCCGGAATATCGTATCAATAACACTTGGTATAACGGAAGCAGTGAAATTACCCTAGATGTCGGAACAGGATTATTGCTGAGCATGTTGCCAAATGGAAAGCCATTGGCGATAACACTTCCCGATGGTACAGTGGTAGGGGATAATTACTATTTAGGGAGGGTATCGGTGGCCGATAGTGGTACATATATTCTAAGTTCCGAAGGAGAATGTAGGGCACTTACTATAGAAGTGAAAGATTTACCAAATTGTTCTACAGGGGAAACGGTTCCCGAATACAATGTTGGAAACGCTTGGTCAAGTGGCGACAACTTTCTACAGGTAGAGGAGGGGGAAGATTTGATTTTGAGTATGCAGCCTAATGGTATTGATTTGACGATTACTTTGCCTAATGGAAATAAAGTAGGGGATAATCACGTAATTAGAAATATCTCATCTTCTGATGCCGGTGTCTATATATTAGAGCCGGCCAATGGTTGCAAAACGACCTTACAGCTTTTTGTGACTCCAGACGTCGGCGTTAAGGCTGTAAGTTTAGCGGGTAAAGTTATTGCTGATGACTTCTCTGAAGTTTCCAGAGACCTTATAACGGCATATCCTAACCCTACGGCGAACACGGTCTTTATTGAACTAGGAGCGACGAATAACACATCCTTTGAATTGGTCATTTATGACATGAAGCAACAACAGGTGTACTCAGAACAGATAGAAAATAACCTGTCAAACCGTCTTGAAGTAGACCTTAGTGCTTATAGTGAAGGTATTTATTTCGTTTCTATTCGCGATAAAAGAGGAGAAGTCTCGATTCAGAAAATAGTGAAAACCAGATAATTTTCAATTTAAAGATATACTCTAAAGAAGCCCTTGTGATTAACCAATGCAAGGGTTTTTCTCTTTTTGCGACAAAGGTGGCATAACAATTGTTTTATGTACCACGAAAAAAAGTTGCATATGCCCGGTTGTAACCATAACAGGGCTTTTCGACAAATGATGTTTAATTTTATAAATCGATATTCTGTTTAAAAAATGACAGAATGACCGAATATATTGATATGGGAGATTCCAAATTTTCAAATTTTGACAATATGTCTTTGCAAGGAATAGACGAGGATTCTGAATTGATTCCTTTGCTTACTGCCGAAGACGAAGAGCAAATGAACGGTGAAAGCTTACCGGAAACATTGCCGATACTGCCTTTGCGCAATACCGTTCTATTCCCCGGTGTGGTAATTCCGATTACTGCCGGCAGGGATAAATCTATTAGCTTGATTAAAGACGCAAATAACGGTTCAAAGGTAATCGGCGTAGTTTCCCAAAAAGATGAGGGTACCGAAAACCCTGATATTAAAGATATAAATACCTTGGGTACTGTTGCTCGTATTCTTCGTGTACTGCAAATGCCCGACGGGAATACTACAGTGATTATTCAAGGAAAAAAGCGTTTTGAAATAGCCGAGGTTTTGACAAAGAAGCCGTACATGACGGCTACGATAAGGGAAGCACAAGAGCAGAGGCCCAATCGTAATAGTAAAGAGTTCAAGGCTATAATTGAATCAATTAAAGAATTGGCACTGCAGATAATTAAAGATAATCCGAATATACCTAGTGAAGCATCTTTTGCTATTAAGAATATTCAGAGTAATTCGTTTTTGATAAATTTTGTCTCATCTAACCTGAATTTAAACGTAAAGGAAAAGCAAGAGCTATTAGAGATATCAAGTTTGAAAGAACGTGCCTTGACCACCCTGAAGTATATGAATACCGAGCTCCAAAAATTGGAACTTAAAAATGATATTCAGTCCAAGGTTCGTAGTGATATGGATCAGCAGCAACGCGAATACTTTCTGCACCAGCAAATGAAGACCATTCAAGAAGAATTGGGGGGTGTTTCGTATGATGAGGAGATTGATGAAATGCGGATCAAGGCCAAAGAAAAAAAATGGGGAAAGAAAGAAAAAGAGCATTTCGAGAAAGAAGTAGCCAAGATGCAGCGTATGAATCCCCAAGTTGCCGAATACTCAATTCAACGAAATTATTTAGATCTTTTCTTGGATCTTCCTTGGAATGAATATTCGAAAGATAAGTTCGATTTGAAAAAAGCGGAAAAGATCTTGGATAGAGACCATTATGGTTTGGAAGATGTCAAGAAAAGAATTATTGAGTATTTGGCGGTCTTAAAACTTCGGAATGATATGAAATCGCCTATTCTTTGTCTATATGGCCCTCCAGGGGTAGGTAAAACCTCTTTGGGTAGATCAGTGGCCGAGGCACTCGGTAGGGAGTACGTGCGTATGTCATTGGGCGGGCTTCGTGATGAAGCGGAAATTCGTGGTCATCGAAAGACCTATATTGGTGCAATGCCAGGACGGATCATTCAAAGTGTTAAGAAAGCAGGTACGTCCAACCCCGTTTTTATTTTAGATGAAATAGATAAACTTGCAAGTAGCCACCAAGGTGACCCATCATCGGCCATGTTGGAAGTATTGGACCCCGAACAGAATGCCGAATTCCATGACAACTTTTTGGAATTGGGATATGACCTTTCAAAAGTTATGTTTATAGCAACTGCGAACAACCTCTCCACGATTCAGCCAGCGCTGAGAGATAGAATGGAGATAATAAACGTTACAGGGTATACGATTGAGGAAAAAGTAGAAATTGCAAAAAGACACTTGTTGCCCAAGCAGTTAAAGGAGCATGGCCTGAATGCGAAACACTTGAGAATTGGCAAACCGCAATTAGAAAAAATTGTAGAAGGATACACGCGTGAGTCAGGTGTTCGAGGTTTGGAAAAGCAAATCGCCAAAATGGTTCGCTATGCGGCAAAATCGATAGCCATTGAAGAAGAGTATGATGTAAAAGTGACCAATGCAGATGTAGAGAAAGTTTTGGGTCCCGCAAGATTGGAACGTGATAAGTACGAAAATAATGAAGTGGCCGGGGTAGTGACCGGGTTGGCATGGACCAGTGTTGGTGGTGATATACTTTTTATTGAATCCATATTGTCCAAAGGTAAAGGAGCGATGAATATCACCGGAAATCTGGGAAAGGTGATGAAAGAATCTGCCACAATAGCCATGGAGTATATCAAATCGAACGCCGATAGGTTCGGAATCAATTCTGACGTTTTTGCGAATTATAATGTTCATATTCATGTGCCGGAAGGGGCGACTCCAAAAGATGGTCCGAGTGCGGGAGTTACTATGTTGACTTCTTTGGTATCTCTGTTCACTCAGAAAAAAGTCAAAAAGAGTATAGCTATGACGGGTGAAATTACGCTAAGGGGAAAGGTTCTTCCAGTTGGCGGAATTAAGGAAAAAATATTGGCCGCAAAGCGAGCACGAATAAAGGAAATTATTTTATGTAAAGACAATGAACGGGATATTCTTGAAATTAAGCAAGATTATCTGAAAGGATTGACCTTCCACTATGTTGAAGATATGCATGAAGTAATTGATATAGCTTTGACGAACCGTAAGGTTAAAAATGCCAAAAAACTCTGACATAAGACAAAAACTATTCCTTAATAAATAATTCAGGAACAATTTATTTCTGCTTATTTTTGACTAATGGCAAAAATCACAATTGCAATAGATGGTTATTCATCTACAGGAAAAAGCACCATTGCTAAACAATTGGCAAAGACGCTCGGGTACGTATATGTTGATACTGGTGCGATGTATCGGGCAGTAACGCTCTTTGCCATGCGAAATGGTTTTGTTGGCGGACAAGATGAAAATATTGGCGCTCTAGTAAAACTGCTTCCTAAAGTAAAGTTGAAGTTCGTGTATAATGAAGCATTGGGATATTCTGAAATATACCTTAATGGAGAGAATGTAGAGCGTGAAATTCGTACGTTGGAAGTTTCCAAACATGTTAGTCGCATAGCCGAAATTGAGGAAATACGCCATATGTTGGTAGATATCCAAAAAGATATGGGCACGGAGAAAGGTATTGTTATGGATGGTAGGGATATTGGAACGGTGGTCTTTCCGAATGCCGAATTAAAGATTTTTATGACCGCATCACCTGAAAAAAGAGCTTATAGGCGTTACAAGGAACTTTTGGACAAGAAGGAAAATGTCACCTATGAAGAGGTGTTGGCCAATGTTGAAAATAGAGATCGAATAGACTCGAATAGAACATTTTCCCCGTTGAAAAGGGCTGATGATGCCATACTATTCGATAACAGTGATATGGGGTTGGAAGAACAATTTGAGCGCATGTATAATCATGCACTTCGCATAATCGAGAAACAAAAAGACCTGTCGATTTCTTAAGAAACAACAGGTCTTTTCTTGCAAAATCTCTTTTTTTAAAGATTAGGAATTACCAAGACCTGATCCGGGTGTATGACATCAGGGTTTTTTAAGAGATTGGTGTTGGCTTCAAATATTTGTTTATATTTCATCGGGTCGCCATAATAGTGTTTGGCTATCTTACTTAAAGATTCTCCGCTTTTCACAGTATGCGTTGCATAAACGGAAGTATCCGCAACAGTAATGTTGGCCTTTATGTCGGAAGGGTTTTCTCCGCCAATTTCTTTTATTTTATCCCAAATTAGATTTTTCTCATACTGGTTTTGAGCCTCTCCCTTTACCTTTAAAACTCCGTTTTCCTCGGTTACATTTCCATCTTTTATACCTAATTCCTCCCCAAGATTTAAAACGGGTTGGTACTTTGCTTTAACACTCATAGTTGTTTTTGTTTAATGGTTAATATTATTGGGTTCAAGATAATGATTCTTAAGGTTTTTAGCGGCGAAATATGTAAAATAGTGGCGCACAAAAAAAGCTTTGTTAAAATAGATTTGCCAAACCATTTATATATTGTATTTTTGCACTCCTTTTTAACAAAGAATCAAGAGGAAAAGGAAGCAAGTCAAAAATCATATAACACCTTTCATGATAATTGTTTAGCTCTTGTAGCATCATGGAATACAAATTTTAGACCAGTAAAATGGCAGAAGAAAAAGAAGCCGCCCAGGTAGAAGAAACTACCGAAGCAGTACAGGAAGTTAAAGAAACGAAAGAGAGCGCTCCCGCTCAAGATCCTCAAGAATTTTTAGAAAATTTTGATTGGGAGAAATACGAGCAAGGTATTGAGCGTGTTGAAGATTCCAAATTGGAAGAATTCGAAAAGTTGGTAACCGAAAATTTTGTGGATACCGCAGATGAAGAGGTTGTCGAAGGAACGGTAGTATACCTTACCGATAGAGAGGCTATTATAGATATCAATGCTAAATCGGAAGGGGTGATTTCCCTTAACGAATTTCGATATAACCCCAATTTAAAAGTTGGAGACAAGGTCGAAGTTTTAATCGATATACGCGAAGATAAAAGTGGTCAGTTGGTGCTTTCCCATAGAAAGGCCAGAACTATTATGGCTTGGGACAGAATCAATGGTGCCCATGACAAGGAGGAAATCGTTAGTGGCTTTGTTAAGTGTAGAACTAAAGGTGGTATGATTGTCGATGTTTTTGGAATTGAGGCTTTCTTGCCCGGTTCTCAAATCGATGTGAAGCCTATACGTGACTATGATCAGTATGTTGGGAAAACTATGGAGTTCAAAGTGGTTAAAATCAACCATGAATTCAAAAACGTAGTAGTATCGCACAAAGCATTGATCGAAGCCGATATTGAAGAACAGAAAAAAGAAATTATCAGCCAGTTAGAAAAAGGACAGGTATTGGAAGGTGTTGTCAAAAACATTACTTCTTACGGTGTCTTTATCGATCTTGGTGGTGTTGATGGTCTTGTTCATATTACTGATCTTTCATGGAGCCGAATCAACCACCCGAACGAGGTTGTTGAGTTGGATCAGAAATTGAATGTTGTAATATTAGACTTCGACGAAAACAAATCTAGAATTCAGTTGGGTCTTAAGCAATTGGAGAAACATCCATGGGATGCTTTGAGTGACGATATCAAAATCGGCGACAAAGTGAAAGGAAAAGTGGTTGTAATCGCTGATTATGGTGCATTTATTGAGGTGGTCGAGGGCGTTGAAGGCTTGATCCACGTATCAGAAATGTCATGGTCAACACATTTGCGTTCGGCACAAGACTTTGTGAAAGTCGGTGATGAAGTTGAAGCGGTTGTACTCACTTTGGATAGGGAAGATCGTAAAATGTCTCTTGGTATCAAGCAATTGACTCCTGATCCATGGACTGATATTACCACAAAATATCCTGTTGGTTCTAAACATAAAGGAATTATTCGAAACTTTACTAATTTCGGCGTTTTTGTTGAATTGGAAGAGGGTATCGATGGTTTGATTTATATTTCTGATCTATCGTGGACCAAGAAAATAAAACATCCTTCAGAATTTGTTAATGTAGGAGATAATATTGAAGTCGAAGTATTGGAGTTGGATGTTGAAGGTCGTAAATTAAGTTTGGGCCACAAGCAGACCACCGAAAACCCATGGGATAAATACGAGCAAGAGTTTGCCGTTGATACCGTACATAAAGCTTCGTTGACCGAGATAGTTGACAAAGGGGCCGTAATTGAGTTTAACGACGATATTACTGCATTTGTACCGCAACGTCATATGGAAAAAGAAGACGGTAAAAAACTGGGCAAAGGCGAAGAGGTCGAATTCAAAATCATTGAATTCAATAAAGACTTTAAGCGTGTTGTGGCAAGTCATACCGCTATCTTTAGGGAAGAAGAGCAACGAAATGTAAAAGCTGCCAAGAAGAGGGCCGCTTCTACAAATGAAGAAGCTAAAACAACCCTTGGCGATGCTAACGAGCAATTACAAGCATTGAAAGATAAAATGGAAGCCGCGAAAAAGAAGTAAATTTCCTTTTTGCTTAATAAGTTTAAGAGCCTTGGCGTTTTTCGCCAAGGCTCTTTTTGTTTCACCATAGCGGCACATTATTTCGAGAGAATTCCCTATTTTTGTAGCTCCATTGCGTTGATGATCTACTACATGAGTCAAAAAGTCTTACTGTCTTCAAAAGAAATAAGCATCATACTTCACCGTTTGGCCTGTCAACTCCTTGAAAATCATTTGGATTTCAGTAATACGGTTCTGATCGGAATACAGCCAAGGGGTATTTTTTTAGCGGAACGATTGACGAAAATTTTGAAAGAAGAATATGGTGTTAAGCATATTGATCTTGGTTTTTTAGATATAACCTTTTATCGTGATGATTTTCGGCGGGGCGATAAAACCTTGGAAGCGAACAAGACTAAAATTGATTTCTTGGTCGAGGATAAGAATGTAGTTTTTATAGATGATGTACTGTATACTGGCCGAAGTATTCGCGCCGCATTGACGGCCATACAATCTTTTGGCAGACCGGCAGAGATAGAATTGCTAACACTTATTGACCGTCGCTTTAGCCGGCATTTACCGATACAGCCTAATTACAGGGGAAGACAGGTCGATGCTATAAATGATGAGAAGGTTAAAGTTATGTGGAAGGAAAATGATGGTGAAGACGTTATATATTTGATAAATACTTAAGAAATGAGTGAATTGAGTGTAAAACACTTGTTGGGAATTAAATATCTGAACAAAAAGGATATTCAACTCATTTTTGAAACTGCAGACCATTTTAAAGAAGTTATCAATCGGTCTATAAAGAAGGTTCCCTCTTTACGTGATATCACCATTGCCAATATTTTTTTTGAGAACAGCACCAGAACAAAATTATCTTTTGAGTTGGCAGAAAAAAGATTATCTGCCGATGTTATAAATTTTTCCGCAGGTCAATCCTCCGTGAAAAAGGGAGAGACCCTTATCGATACCGTAAACAACATTCTTTCTATGAAGGTTGATATGGTGGTCATGCGTCATCCTAATCCAGGAGCGGGTATATTTTTGTCAAAACATGTAAAGGCCTCTATCGTCAATGCTGGTGATGGGGCCCATGAGCATCCTACACAGGCATTATTAGATTCGTACTCTATTCGCGAAAAGTTGGGTGATGTTGGTGGTAAAAATGTGGTGATCGTTGGAGATATATTACATTCAAGGGTTGCTTTATCCAATATTTTTGCGCTCAAACTCCAAGGAGCCAATGTCAAAGTATGTGGCCCTAAGACACTATTACCCAAATATATCGAATCTTTGGGGGTAGGGGTCGAGACAGATTTGAGAAGGGCATTGAACTGGTGTGATGTAGCCAATATGTTGCGTATACAGAATGAACGTTTAGATATCAGCTATTTTCCTACCACGCGTGAATATACCCAGCAATTTGGCGTAAATAGGGCAATGCTCGATAGTTTGGACAAGGAAATCGTAATTATGCACCCCGGGCCGATCAATAGAGGAGTCGAAATAACCAGTGATGTGGCCGACTCTAACCAGTCGATAATACTTAATCAGGTAGAAAACGGCGTTGCCATTCGAATGGCTGTGATTTATTTATTAGCTTCAAAGATAAAATAAGAAGATATGATTTTCGATAAAGACGGAACCACCACTTTGGTTTTTCAGGAAAACATTTCATTGCCAAAATTTTTAGAAAATTTACAAGGCGCATATGTAAATATTAAAAATGATAATATCATTGTAAATCTTTTCTCGTTTACCAAACTTACGGCAGGGGATGTCTTAGAATTTTTAGATTTTTCAAATACCCACAGAAAGGCAAAAAAATCATTTGTTTTAGTTACGGATAGGGTTTCGTTCGACGAGGTGCCCGATGAAATCTGTGTAGTGCCAACAATTCAAGAAGCTAGGGATATTATAGAGATGGAAGAGATAGAACGAGATCTCGACCTATGAAAAACTACCACTTGGCCCAAGTGAATATAGCGCGATTGTTAGCCCCGATCGATAGTCCTGTTCTGCTTGATTTTGTGAATAACCTAGATAGGATCAATAAACTAGCGGAGCAAAGTCCTGGATTTGTTTGGCGATTAAAGGGTGATGACAATAATGCTACTGCCCTAAGAATTTTTGAAGATGATTTCCTTATTGTCAATATGTCGGTTTGGGAATCTAAGGATGCACTGTTCCGTTTTACATATAGCTCCGAGCATGTTAAGGTCTTAAGGCGGAAGAAAGAATGGTTTTATAAAATGTCGGATATGCACATGGCACTGTGGTATGTCAAAGAGGGGCATGAACCTTCTCCTGACGAAGCTAAAAAACGATTAAAATACCTTAACGAAATGGGTGAAAGCCCATATGCCTTTACCTTTAGAAGCAAATATTCGGTTGCTGACGCAAAAGGCTTTGAGGAGCAAAACTAAGAACATTAAATAATGAAAATCAATATCTTAGGGTGTTATGCGGCGACCCCACGTACATTGACCAATCCGACTTCTCAGGTACTTGAAATTAAAGATCATCTTTTTTTAATCGATTGTGGTGAAGGCACACAAGTGCATCTTCGCAAAAATAAAATTAAGTTTTCCCGAATCAACCATATTTTTATCTCACACCTCCATGGAGACCATTTTTTTGGTTTACCCGGATTGATTTCTACCTTTCGCTTGTTGGGAAGGGATAGAGAGATGCACATCTACGGGCCCAAAGGAATTAAGGAGGCGATGACACTTTTGCTGAAGCTTGGTGATTCATGGACCAACTATCAGCTTGTTTTTCACGAACTTACTTCAAAAGAGCCTGAGCTTATTTATGACGATGATAAAGTAACCGTAGAGACCATTCCTTTAAATCATCGGGTCTATACAAACGGTTTTCTTTTTAAGGAAAAGTTGGCCGAACGTAAGTTGAATATTGAGGCTGTCGCCAAGTATAAAATAGATAAAGCATATTTTCAGAATATCAAAAACGGAAAGGATATCGAACTCGATAATGGTTCGACAATACCGAATGCAGTCTTGACTTTTAATCCCGCAAAGCCAAAAAGTTATGCTTTTTGCAGTGATACAAGCTATAAACCTGCCATCGTTCCTCAAATAAAGAATGTAGATGTACTATACCATGAATCTACCTTTCTAAAGTCTGAAATACATTTGGTGGCAAAGACAAAGCATACGACGGCCACTCAAGCTGGTTTAATCGCAAAGGCCGCAGATGTAGGTACCTTGATTTTGGGCCATTACTCCACACGGTATAAATCCATAGAACTCTTTAAAGAGGAGGCGCTTGAGGTCTTTGAAAATGTCGAGTTGGCAGATGATGGTAAAGTATTCGAATTTAAATGAGTCATTTTAGGCCTTTTGGTGCTCCATACTATTTCCTTCTGGTGGTAAACTCCCTTTTTTACAATTAACCCGGCTTAGGTAATTATTGTAATAATATGTGACAACTCTTTTTCATTCTACGATCTTTTTACAGAACTTTACATGTCTAGTACCGGTAAATTAAAGACATGCAAAAAGACCTAGGTGATTATAGAAAATCGTACGAGAAGAGTGCCTTGATGGAAGAAGCTATTTCCGACAACCCCATGGAAGTCTTTCAAAAATGGTTTTACGAAACAGAGGCTTCGGAGGCTGTAGAAGAGCCAAACGCCATGACGGTTTCGACTATCGGGCTTGATGGCTTTCCGAAAAACAGGGTGGTACTTTTAAAAAAGTTTACCTACGAGGGATTCATTTTTTATACCAATTACAACAGCGAAAAGGGAAAGGCGATTGCCAAAAACCCTAACGTTTGTATTTCTTTTTTTTGGCCAAATATGGAACGGCAGGTTATCGTTAAGGGAAAAGCCGAAAAGATAGCCGAAAACTTGTCCGATGGCTATTTTGAATCTCGGCCCGATGGAAGCAAATTAGGGGCGATCGTTTCTGAGCAGAGTAGCGTGATCCAATCACGGGAATCATTGGAATGGAACTTGAAAGAGCTTGAAAAAAAGTATGAAGGCAAGGAAATAGAAAGACCCGACTATTGGGGTGGTTATATTGTAAAACCTGTATCTATCGAGTTTTGGCAAGGCAGACCAAATCGGCTGCACGACCGCATACGTTTTACATTGCAAAATGACTTCGACTGGAAGATGGAGCGGCTGGCACCATGAAAGCAAGAGATTATTATTGAGTACATTATTACAGATATATTTTTTGATGATTGTAAGATCTTATCTGATTCTGTAATCTTAAAACCCGAGATTCATAACTATTGGTAACTGATTGTTCAACATTAAATTTTGGTTAAATGAAAACACTGATTTTGGTTCGACATGGTAAATCTTCATGGGAGTATTCTGTCAATGATAAAGATCGACCATTGCAAGAAAGAGGTATCAATGATGCCTTTTTGGTCAGTTCTTCCTTTAAATCCCAAGATGTAAAAATTGATGCAATTTATTCGAGTCATGCGAATAGGGCGTTGCACACCTGTATGATATTTTTAAGGGAATTGAACTTTGATTTTAGTAGATTTCAGCCAACGAAATGGTTATACGATTTCTCAGGTGATTACGTATTGCAGTTCATCAAAGAACTGGATAACAACTTTGATGCCGTAATGATTTTCGGACATAATCATGCCTTTACACATATTGCCAATTCTTTAGGAAATACCTATATTGACAACGTTCCGACTACCGGATTGGTGGCCTTGGAATTTGCCACGGACGATTGGGCCATGGTCAACAAAGGGGTAACAAAACAAACTATTTTTCCAAAACATTTAAGAGGATGATGAAAACCAAAAATCAATATGTAAATCGAGAAATTAGTTGGTTGTGGTTTAATGAAAGAGTATTGCAGGAAAGCGCCGATAAAAATGTTCCTTTGATAGAGCGTCTTCGATTTTTGGGTATATTTTCCAATAATTTAGATGAATTCTTTAAAGTGAGATATGCCACGGTAAAACGTATTGTCGAAGCCGGTAAAACGGGAAAAAGTGTTTTAGGCGGTGAGAAGGCCAAAGACATTCTTGCCGAAATCACCCAAATTGTAATTAAGCAGCAAAGCGAAAGTGTACGGGTGCTAAGAACGATAGAAAAAGAACTGGAGGCCCAGAACATTTTTATTATTGATGAAACCGAAATAGCGCAATCTCAGGAGGAGTTTTTGAAAAAATACTTCTTGGAAAATGTGAGTCCGGTTTTGATGACGATTATACTGAACGATTTGACCGAGTTTCCAGTATTAAAGGATACCGCGGCTTATCTGGCGGTGAAAATGGTGATGACAAATGGTGATATTAAAAAAGCTAAAGAAGCGAATCATATTCGCTATGCGCTAATTGAAATCCCCAAGGGCATTGGCCGTTTTATAGAGCTTCCGAAGGAAGGAGACAAGAATTATATTATTATTCTAGATGATCTTATCCGCTATTGTTTAAGAAACATTTTTAATATGTTTTCTTACGAATCGATATCAGCACATATGATAAAGATTACGCGGGATGCCGAGCTCGATATGGATAATGATTTGAGTAAGAGCTTTATCGAAAAAATATCGTCAAGTGTAGAACATCGCAAGATAAGCGACCCGGTTCGATTTGTGTATGATAAGAATATTGCGAAAGATACGCTCCGTTTTCTAAAGGATAAAATGAACATAGAAGATACCGATAGCGTAATTCCGGGAGGCAGGTATCACAACCGTAGGGATTATATGGGCTTTCCTAGTTTGGGAAGACAAGATTTACTGTACGATAAGATTAAGCCACTGCCCGTAGTGGGGTTAAGTATGGAGGGAAGTCTTTTTGAGCGAATAGCCAAAAAAGATTACTTGCAGTATACTCCGTATCAAACATTTTCTTACGTTATCAGATTTTTAAGGGAAGCGGCCTTAGATCCAAAGGTTAGAAGTATTAAGATTACGGTATATCGTTTGGCCAACGATTCTCAGGTGGCAGCGTGTCTTGTCAATGCGGTTAAAAACGGAAAGCAGGTCACCGTACAGATCGAGCTACAGGCACGTTTTGACGAACAGGCGAATATCGAGTACGCCGAACAACTACAGGCAGAGGGGGTCAAGTTGATTTTTGGAGTTCCGGGATTGAAGGTACATAGTAAAATATGTGTAATCGAACGCGAAGAACATGATCAAATAAAACGATACGGATTTGTCAGTACGGGTAACTTTAACGAATCGACGGCACGCATTTATACAGATTATACATTATTCACCGCCCACGATGAGATTCTAAAAGAATTGAACAAGGTCTTTGACTTCTTTGAGACCACCTATAAGATAAACAAGTATAAGCATTTGGTTGTTTCGCCCCACTACACTAAAAGTGTTTTTAAAAACCTTATTGACAAGGAAATTCAAAACGCCAGGGAAGGCAAGGAAGCCTATATTAAAATAAAGATGAACAGCTTTACTTCCTATAAAATGGTGGATAAATTGTATGAAGCCAGTAATGCTGGGGTGAAGATTCAATTGATTATAAGAGGAATTTGTTGTTTGGTGCCTGGGGTCGAGGGTATGAGTGAAAATATCGAGGCTATTAGTGTCGTAGATAAGTTTTTGGAGCATCCCCGTGTATTTATCTTTGCAAATGGAGGTAATCCGAAAATATATATTTCTTCAGCCGATTGGATGACCAGAAACTTAGATTATCGTGTAGAGGTAGGCTGCCCTATTTATGACGAAGATATCAAGCAAGAACTCATAGATACTTTTGAGATTTCATGGACAGATAACATGAAAGCTAGGGTTTTTTCTGAAAAACAAGATAATGCCTATCGAAAGAATAACAAAGAAAAGGTTCGGTCACAATTTGCTACCTATGATTATTATTTAAAGAAACAAAACACATAATATTTCTCTTGAAGGTTTGAAAACTTGTGGTAATCAATATAGGTTCAAATGTTACAGGGGCATTGAAACATATAGTTATTGACGGGAAGTGTAAAATAGTCCGTTTTCAAAAAAGGCTCTTTTTTAAGTGCCCGTTAGATCGGCTAAAGATTCTTTTATCGTCGTTGAGGTTTCCTAGAATAGTGCGGAGTGAACGATGTAACTTTCAAAATTTTAAGGTGTTGGTCGGTGTTCGCTAGATTCAGAGGGTTATGGTTTATGGCATCTTCCCGATGCGGGAGACTAACCATAGTATCGAGTCGTTGAAAAAATCAAAAAGATGCTTATTCCTGAAATCTGACTTTCAGATAGCCTTATAAAGGCGCTCTAACAAATGAAGAAATAGCATTTGTCAAAAATGGAAGCTGCTACTTGTTACCCGTGAATGCTCTCGGTCTTTCCCAAATTTTTCATTATTTCAGCTTCATAGTCCAGAAGATTTTGCCATTTTATATCTACTTCCTCCCGATTACCATATTTTCGGGCGAATCTTAAAAACATGACATAATGTGTGGCTTCGCTCACCATGAGTTTATGATAAAAATCGGCCAATGACTTGTCTTTTAGTTGTTCCGATAATAACCGGAAACGCTCACAACTCCTAGCTTCTATTAGGGCGGCATATAGTAAACGATGTGTCAATTGTGTAGTTCTACTTCCACCTTTAGGAAAAAATTTTAATAATTGTAGTACATATTCATCTTTCCGGTCGCGTCCTAATGTTTGACCTCTGGCTATGATCAAATCGTGCACCATTTTAAAATGAGCCATTTCCTCCCGTGAAAGGGCAATCATTTCTTCAACTAAATCGGTGTATTCTGGAAAACTGATAATCAATGATATAGCTGTGCTCGCCGCCTTTTGTTCGCAGTATGCATGATCCGTCAAAATCTCATCGATATTCTTTTCGACAATGTTTACCCATCTGGGGTCTGTCGGTAATTTTAACCCTAACATCATTTGTTACCTTTAACCGCAAAAATAGAAATAATGTCCTTAAGTTAGCAACACTGTGTTTTAGGGTAGCTATTTTTATTAGATTGGTTATCTTTGAGTGTTACTTTTAAGTGATTCGGGAGATTTTGATTTCTTTATATTGAAATAGACAATATCATATGCAGATAGATAGTATTGAACAGCAATTGAAAATGATTGTTGAATCAAATATTGAAGCAGAAAATTACAATTGGTTAGAAGGTAAAATAAATACCATTATAGCAAATAAGTCGACCAAAGACTTATTTATGACATACAGTCTTATCGCTTCTAAAATAAAATTGAAAAATGATTTGAATACGGCTATGGTCTCTAATGACCTTGGTCGTTATTTAGAAGTTCAGAAAGCCAACTTGCGAGAATTGAGTAGACTTTACTTATTAACAAAGGTTACCAATGCGGATATTGAATTTTTTACACCAAAAGTAGCCAATATCATTCAGGTGGCCGATACTGGTGAACTAGCGACATTTCTCAAATTTTTGATAGTATTGCCTCAATGCGAAAAATATAAATCGGTCGCTGTCGATACTTTGCGTACCAATATCGCTACGGTCTTTGATGCTATTGCGCTTAACAATCCATATCCCGGAAAGTATTTTGACGATAATCAATGGAACCAGATGTACTTAAAGGCTGCTTTTATGCCGCGTGATTTAAGTAAGATATGGGATGTTGATAAAAGAGCCAACAGTGAATTGGCTCGAATAATATCAGATTACGCCCATGAACGTTGGGCAGCGTCTCGAGAAGTAAACCCTTATTTTTGGAGACCCGTGGGCAGTTTTTTGAATGACATACTTTTAAAGGATATGGAACGGTTGTTTTTAAGTTCAGATCTAATAGAGAATAAGGCGGCAGCATTATGCTGTCATCGTTCTAAAAATCCCAAAGCAAAATCCTTGTTAAACTCCCACTTAGAATTAAAAGAGCAAATTGAAAATAACTCCCTTAGCTGGGAAACCTTAAAAGATTGAAGATGGATGACAAAATGATGTTTATTGACCCACATGTGCATATGACATCACGAACTACCGATGATTATCAAGCTATGGCACAAGCAGGTGTCGTTGCTATTATTGAGCCTTCTTTTTGGTTGGGCCAACCCCGTACCCAAGTCGGGTCGTTTCAAGATTATTATAGTAGTTTGGTAGGGTGGGAGCCTTTTAGGGCTAAACAGTTCGGTATACAGCATTACTGTACTATTGGTCTAAATTCGAAAGAGGCCAACAATGAAGTGCTAGCTGAACAAGTGATGGAACTTCTACCGTTGTACTTCCATAAAGAAAATGTGGTCGCCGTTGGTGAAATAGGTTATGACGACCAAACTCCGGCCGAAGACAAATATTTTCGAATGCAATTGGAAATGGCTAAGGAGTTGAATATGGTCGTACAGATTCATACCCCACATAGGGATAAGAAGTCAGGGACCATAAGGAGTATGGAGGTTTGTTTAGAGCACGGCTTGGATCCTTCTATGGTTATTGTGGACCATAACAATGAAGAAACGGTCAAAGATGTATTGGATCGTGGATTTTGGGCCGCTTTCACTATTTATCCCGAAACAAAAATGGGAAATGAGCGTATGGTCGCTGTAGTCAAGCAATACGGAAGCAAAAATATTATCGTTGATAGCTCTGCCGATTGGGGGGTTAGCGATCCACTTGCCGTACCGAAAACGGCATCTTTGATGTTGCGTTCTGGAGTGTCTAAGTCCGATGTGGTCAAGACGACCTATCAAAATGCACTAGACGCCTTTGGGAAAAACGGAAAGATGAAAGAATCGGATTGGTTACAGGCGGAAGGTATCAATCAAACGCAACTATTTAATGACAACAGTGTACTGAGAGGGCAACAACCTCGTGTCGATGATGACTTGATTAAATAATGAGTTCTTCTTTTCTTGGTTATATTCGATTAATGCGACCGGCCAACTTGCCGACCGCTGCAGCAGATATTTTGGCGGGAATGGCAATGGCCGGACTTTATTCGGAATGGGGCTATCATGATTTTAATTATGCCAATGTTCTGTGTCTCGTGACGGCATCCATCCTTTTGTATGCCGGGGGTGTCGTTTTAAACGATGTCTTTGATTATAAATTAGATAAAGTCGAACGCCCCGAACGCCCTATTCCCAGTGGAATAGTATCGTTGGTCAATGCGGCTTTATTTGGAGGGGCATTATTGGTAATAGGAGTAATCTGTGCTTTAATGGTCAATAATCTTGCAGGTGTTATAGCCCTGTTTTTGGCCTTGGCGATTCTGTTGTACGATTCCTTTTCAAAAAAATATGGAATTCTTGGTCCGCTGAATATGGGTGTCTGTAGGGGTTTGAATCTTTTATTGGGGATGTCCGTTTTTGGCAGTTTGGAATATTGGTACTATGCCCTAGTTCCCATCGTTTATATTGCGGCGATTACCTTGATAAGTAGGGGTGAAGTACACGGTGACAATAAAAAACATATCGTTCTTGCCGGTGTATTATATGCAATCGTGATTGTGGCAGTTTTGAGCTTATTTGTCTGGGGCAAAGAAAATGTGCTACAGGCAATTCCCTTTCTTATTTTATTTGCGATTATGATTTATCGGCCTTTAATTGGGGCCTTTAGGGACAACTCGCCCAAAAACATAAAGAAAGCCGTTATTGGGGGTGTATTATCTTTGATTCTGTTGGATGCATCTTTGGCCGTGGCATTTTCGCAATGGTGGTTTGCCTTGCCCATAATCTTATTATTACCTTTGTCTATCTGGCTTTCAAAATTATTTGCAGTTACATGAATAAAAACCCGATTTCGCAGTCCTTTGCGGTGAAGTACGAGTACAAACTCTATTTTACCGATAATCTTTTTTCGTTGGAGAATGCATTGTTCAAAACGGTCGTAGAACAGTTCAAAAATAATGGCCCCGTTAAATTACTATTTGTAATTGATGAAGGGGTGCACAATAATCATCCTGATTTGATACAAGAAATGGAAAGTTATTGTGGTGCTTTTCCTGATTCGCTCCAATATACCGAAAATTTAGTAGTACCGGGAGGGGAAAGGAGTAAGAACGACCATATGCATGTAGAAAGAATATTAAAGGCAATTAATTCTGAACGAATTTGCCGGCACTCTTTTGTGGTGGCCATTGGTGGTGGGGCAGTTGTAGATATGGTAGGTTATGCTGCGGCTATTGCTCACCGAGGCGTTAAGCTGATTCGTATTCCAACTACCGTGTTATCACAGAATGATGCTGCAGTAGGGGTGAAGAACAGTATTAATATTTTTGGAAAGAAAAACTTTTTGGGCACTTTTGCCCCACCTCAAGCTATCATTAATGATGGTAATTTTTTAAAGACCTTGCAGCATCGTGATTGGATCGCAGGTATTGCTGAAGGCATCAAAGTGGCTTTGATAAAAGATGCACAGTTTTTTGATTATATCGCTCAAAATGCCAAAAAGTTGGCAGGTAGAGATGATGAATCGATGCACTATTTGATTTATAGGTGTGCCGAAATGCATATGCACCATATCGCCAATGGCGGCGATCCTTTTGAGAGCGGCTCTTCACGACCCTTGGATTTTGGCCATTGGGCCGCCCATAAATTGGAACACATGACCCATTATCGTCTGCGTCATGGTGAGGCAGTCGCCATAGGCATGGCCTTAGACTTGACTTACTCCAAAAATATAGGACTAATTGATGAGAAGACCTTGACATCTATATTAGAGGTAATGGACAGCGTAGGGTTTGATTTGACTATTCCTTTAGACAATGATAGGGAGCGTGAGGAATTACTTAGGGGTATTCAGGAGTTTCGTGAGCATTTAGGTGGGGAATTGACGATTACGTTAATATCGGAAATAGGAAAAAAGGTCGATGTCCATGAAATTGATATGACTAAAATGCGGTCGGCGATCTTTGAAATGAACGAACGCGCTAAGTTAAAATTGGTCTAATATGAGAATTGTAGATGCGTATCACTTAAGCTATTGCTCGAATATTCATCCAGGAGAAAATTGGGAAGTAACTTTTTCCAATCTTCAGAAATACCTTCCGATTATTCGCGAGCAGGTAGCTGGTGATAGGCCGTTCGGAGTTGGTTTACGTTTGTCGAAT
The DNA here is from genome assembly GCF_963975415.1 of uncultured Kriegella sp. Taxonomy (NCBI): domain Bacteria; kingdom Pseudomonadati; phylum Bacteroidota; class Flavobacteriia; order Flavobacteriales; family Flavobacteriaceae; genus Kriegella; species uncultured Kriegella sp. The sequence continues at coordinate 57,766 of NZ_CAXBGN010000009.1, read as the reverse complement.
ACGGCCAGTGAAGAATTGGGCTTGGGAGAGACGCTAACGAATTTTAAAAATTGGTTATCCGAAAATAATCTTTATGTCTTCACTATGAATGGTTTTCCATATGGTAATTTTCATAATGAACGTGTAAAAGATATGGTACATGCTCCCGATTGGGGCACAAATGATCGTGTGGTATATACAAAACGATTGTTCGACCAATTGGCCGTGTTGTTGCCCGATGGCGTTGCAGGGGGTATTTCAACTTCACCCATTAGCTACAAACATTGGCATAAGACCACAAATAAGGTTGATACGGTGTTGAAAAAAGGCGCTGAACATCTAGTGGAAATAGCCTTGCATCTTTTTAAACTGGAAAAGACCACGGGCAAGTTCATGCACTTGGATATTGAACCCGAGCCAGATGGACTTTTTGAGAACAGTGACGAAGTAGTCAATTTTTTTGCAGACTATTTGGTGCCGATGGCAAAGGAAATTTTACCGGACAAATTAGGAATAGAAGCCAATAGTGTTGAAAATTTGATTAAGAAATACATAACGGTTTGTTATGATATCTGCCACTTTTCATTGGCGTATGAAAACCCCATCGACACTTTTAAAAAGTTTGCTAACTCAGGAATCGCTATTGGTAAGATTCAAGTTAGCGCAGCACTTAAAATATTAAACAACCCAGAGGAAACAGAGGCAATCTGGGAATCACTTTCCCTGTTCAACGAGCCGGTTTATCTACATCAGGTAACCGAAAAAGTTGGGGGTGAGGTGGTCACTTATAATGATTTGCCCATTGTTTTAAAGGAGAAAAAAGAATTCACCGAACTTCGGGCCCATTTTCATGTTCCTATATTTCTTGAGAAATTCGATAAACTTGATTCTACCCAAGATCAGATTTTGGCAGTTATCGATTATTTGAAAACCAACAAGATCAGCGAGCATATAGAAATTGAAACATATACATGGGATGTACTTCCCGAAGCGTTAAAAACCGATTTATCCGATTGTATTGTCCGTGAAATTAATTGGTTAAAAAATAAATTGTAGTTAAATGCATAAAACGGTCGTAATCAATGTAGTGGGGTTGACCCAGCGTTTGATAGGCAAACATACGCCATTTATTAAATCCTTTTTGGAAGCAGGAAAAGCCACGACCATTCACCCTGTTTTACCAGCAGTAACGTGTTCTGCCCAATCGACCTATCTTACTGGTAAATGGCCTTCGGAACATGGTATTGTGGGCAATGGATGGTATTTTAAAGACGAATGTGAAATAAAATTTTGGAGACAATCGAACAAACTGGTGGACTCTGAAAAAATTTGGGACAGCTTAAAAAAGGACGATGAGAATTTCACATGTGCCAATCATTTTTGGTGGTACAACATGTATTCGACCGTCGATTATTCATTAACCCCGCGACCTAATTATTTGGCCGACGGTAGAAAAATTCCTGATTTTTACTCGCATCCCGCAGGACTTAGGGATACCCTTAAAAAAGAATTGGGAGATTTTCCGCTATTTCAGTTCTGGGGGCCAAAAACCTCGATAAAATCTAGTAAATGGATTGCCGATGCGGCTATAAAAACAGATGAGCTCCATGACCCGACACTTACCTTGATCTATTTGCCCCATCTCGATTATAATTTACAGCGCCACGGACTAAATTTCGACATTATTTCCAAAGATTTGGAAGAAATTGATATGGAAGTCCAAAGGTTGGTCGAATACTATGATGCTAAAGAAACCAACATCGTACTGCTTTCTGAGTATGGTATCACTGATGTAAGCCATCCGATACATCTTAACCGAGAGCTGCGTAAATCGGGCTATTTGAACATCCGTAAAGAACGCGGACTGGAACTTTTGGATGCTGGTGCGAGTCGGGCATTTGCCGTTGCCGACCACCAAATAGCACATGTTTATCTTAACGATACTTCTTTAAAAGCAGATGTAAAAGAATTATTAAAGCAGGTCAAGGGTGTAGAAAAGGTACTCTCCGATGATGAAATCGTCGCCGCGAACTTAAAGCATGATCGCTGTGGGGATATTGTAGTCATCGCAAACAAAAAGTCGTGGTTTACCTATTATTTTTGGTTAGATGATGCAGTGGCACCTGATTACGCGCGAATGGTCGATATTCACAAAAAGCCGGGTTACGATCCTGTTGAGATGTTGACCGATCCCAATGATAAGTTGGTGATGTTGAAGGTAATCTGGAAATTATTGAAAAAGAAACTGGGTTTTCGAACAGTTTTGGATATTATTCCTATTGATGCTACTTTGGTCAAAGGATCCCATGGCAGGGTACCAGAAGACAAAGAAGATTTTCCGATACTTATTAGTAACCAAAAAAATCTTATCCCTACGGAAACCGTGTTGGCCACCGATGTTTTTGATATATTGGGAAAACATGTTCGAGGTTAGGATCTAAACGAAGTTAGCTATGGATACTTTCTTTAAAATACTGGCATTTGGTTTTTCGGCACTCTTTATTTGGGCGGGAGCACTGCAATACAATGACCCCGATCCCATATTATGGTATGTTGTTTACGGAGCAGCTGCTCTTGCTTCGTTAATGTTCGCTTTAAAAAAATTGCCTTTGTGGATGGCACTGATGCTGTTTTGTATTTTTGTAATCGGCGCTTATGTCGATTGGCCCGCTCAATTTGAAGGGTATGATATTGGAGGCGGAGATATTAAGAATATCGAGATGGCTCGTGAATCTTCGGGATTATTATTATGTGCCCTGATAATGTTGATGTATGCTTGGCGTATTCGAGCTGGATGGAGGCGTTAAAGATCTAAATCGAATTCTTTTCGAAGAAGATCGATAGCCGGATTCTTTTGCCGAAGTTTTTCATATTTTTCTTCAGGAGTAAATGCAAATTTCTTTGCGGTAGTCTCATTGACCGTAATCTTCAGCCGTATATGATAATTATTGAGTTTGAGCTTTAAATATTCCATTAAATCATACTGTTCCCGCTCAATCTCTGTTTTCATGGTGCTATTTGGCATCTCTAGCCACAGCGTGTTTTCGTTTCGTAATTTTGGGGTGTCGGCACTCAAGTTTGAAGCCAATATCTTTTGTCCTTTGGTATCGATTATTTCCACAAAATCTGTCCAATGCTTAAGCATATCTTCCTCAGTGAACGAATCTTTTGGCAGCTGGTCAGGTTCGAATTTCACCTCTTTTTTATTAAGCTGGTGTTCCTTTTTCGCCTTTAGGCTCGATAAGGAAAGTCCTGATACTTTTTTTGCGGTTACATTGATATTTATCTTTTTGGTCTCAGGTTTTATTGTGGTGACCACTGCTTCATTGGAAGGTGAATTCGATGGCATGTCTTGTGGCCTTTCCTCAGGAATAACGTTTGGCACCTCTTGCTTCTCAAGGATGGGTTCTTTTTTTTCTTCAGAAGAAATATTGGGTATTGTTTCCTGTTGTGTGATTTTTTCCGCTTGCGGAGTAGCCGTTGGTGATGTTTCGGAAACCTCCTCTTTAAAATAGGATGCCGGTACTAAATCAACCGTACTATTGGCAAGTGCTAGTGATTCAGGATTTTTTTTTTGGCCATCAAAATCGATGGAAGCTAATTTCATGAGGGTCAACTCGACCAGTAACCGCTGGTTCTTGCTTGTTCGATAATTTAAATCACAATCATTGGCAACATCGATGGCTTGCAGTAAAAAACGGCTTGAAGTTTTCTTTGATTGTTCTAAATATTGCTGTTTCGCCGTTTCGCCGACTTCTAGCAATTCTATAGTCTGTTGATGTTGGCTGACCATGAGATCCCTGAAATGTGATGCCATGCCCGAAATAAAATGATGACCATCGAACCCTAGCGCCAAAGTCTTATTGAACAATACCAATAAGTGGGGAATATCGTGTTTTAATATAAGGTCGGTGGCTTCAAAATAAGTGTCGTAATCAAGTACGTTCAAATTTTCGGTGACCGCTTTTCGGGTTAAATTCTTTCCACTAAAACTAACTACCCGATCAAATATCGAAAGGGCATCACGCATCGCACCATCTGCTTTCTGTGCTATAATATGAAGTGCATCGTCTTCGGCTTCTACACCTTGATTTTCAGCTATGTATTTAAGGTATTCGCTGGCGTCTTTTACCGTAATCCTCTTAAAATCGAAGATTTGGCATCTAGAAAGTATCGTAGGGATTATTTTATGTTTCTCGGTAGTTGCCAAAATGAAAATAGCATGTTTTGGCGGTTCTTCCAAGGTCTTTAAAAAGGCATTAAATGCCGACTGTGACAACATATGTACCTCATCGATGATATAAACCTTGTATTTTCCTACTTGCGGAGGAATACGTACTTGGTCGGTAAGGTTTCTGATATCGTCCACAGAATTGTTAGAAGCGGCATCAAGCTCGAAAATATTAAAGGCAAAATCTTCGTCTTCCTTTTGACTGCCATCTTGATTGATGTTCTTTGCTAAAATACGTGCGCAGGTAGTCTTTCCGACACCACGTGGTCCACAGAACAACAGCGCTTGCGCCAAATGATTTGTTTCAATGGCATGAAGCAGGGTATTGGTAATTGCCTGTTGCCCTACAACATCTTTAAATGTCTGGGGACGGTATTTGCGTGCAGATACTACAAAAGGTTCCACTTTGAGTCACTTTAATCGAGCGTTTGAGCTATGCTCGAAGGGTTAATATACAAATATAAAAATCACTTCGTATTTGGGTGTTGGTTTTCTATAGTTTCAATATTTACTTATCAACAATTCGTCTACCTTTGTGGCAAGCAGGCTACCCTATCGATTTGTCTTGGATGAATTTCAAGATAAATAGGAAAGTCCGGACACCATAGTGCGGCATAGCGGGTAACACCCGTCGTTCGTCTTTTGACGAAAAGGACAAGTGCAACAGAAAGCAAGTACAGTTCGGCTGTAGTGAAACCAGGTAAACTCTATGCGGTGAAACGTCATGTAAATCGGTGTTTGAGGGCTGCACGCCCGAGCCGAAGGGTAGGCGGTTTGAGCTTTTGGGCAACCAATGGTCTAGATAAATGATAGGGATTCACCTTTTGGTGAAAACAGAATCCGGCTTATGGCCTGCTTATTTTAATGAGACAGCATTTTTTACAAAAAAATGCGTAGTCGAATTAACCCTGAGCGCAGCCGAAGGGTCTCTTCAATGTTTTCTCTCCGGCGAAGGTTATTTTTACAAAAAAATGCGTAGTCGAATTAACCCTGAGCGCAGTCGAAGGGTAGTAGTGGAAAATGTGTAAATTTATGATGTTTCGTTATCCTTAAAAAAACTAAAAACGCTTCCCCCGTATTTTCGGGCATTCGAAAAATGGGCCAAATGGCTGAGATCGGTATGCTTTGAATGTTCAATTATCAACATACCATCATCTAAAAGTAATTTTCGTGTAAATATCAGTTCTGGTATTTTTTCAAAATCTTCTAAAGGCATGTCGTAAAAAGGGTCTGCAAAAATTATATCGGCCTTTATTGTCGATTTTTTAAGAAATTTGAAGACATCGCTCTTAATGGCATCAATTCGAAAATCAAAGGATTTGGCAGTTTGGTCGATGAACTTTACGCAGCCGAGGTCTGCATCTACCGCAGTAATTTCTTCAGATCCTCTTGAGGCGAATTCGTAAGCAATGTTTCCTGTGCCCGCAAAAAGATCAACGACTGCCAGGTCACTAAAATTATAGTGATTGTTGAGAATGTTAAAAAGCGCCTCTTTAGACATATCGGTCGTTGGCCGAACAGGTAGCTTTTTTGGAGCGAGAATCTTTCTTCCTTTATATTTTCCTGAGATAATGCGCATTATAAGGCGTTTAAAACGGTGAAATCTATAGAAGCACTCCCCAAATCGGTTACGGGGTATTGCAACGAACTTGAAGGGACGAATATAGATACCAGTTTTACATAATCATAGCAGAGTTTATAAATGTCGTCTTCTTCATCAATGGCTCCAAAAAGCTTCAATTGTACTTGTTCGGTATCTAGTTTCAACTGTTCCATTGTAAACAGTAAATAGTAGATAAAATCTTCTTTGGTGACAAATTCGAAACTATTGTAGAGTAATAATTTTTTGTCAGAAATAACGGTGATGTCCATTTGATGCGCTGCCACATGTACGTAGCATACAGGTTCTTTGGCATGGGTATGGCCATTTAGTAATGATTCTACCATCACCGTGCCACTGTGCTTGAATTCGAACTCCCCGAACAGGTCGTATATGTAATTGTTGATGTTCACAAATGGAACATAGACATTCACCATTTCATAACTGTCTATTTCATCGTAAGCCAGATGATCGTTAGCAAGAATTTTTGCATTGAACTTTAAATAATTGGGCAGTTCGTCAGCACTGAACAATGATTTTGGAACTAAGCTGAACAACGTATTTCGATGAATGACGATAATTTCGGAAAACCGGTCTTTGGTAACATTGTTCTTTTTAAATACACTTTGCAACTCCTTCTGTACCTCATAGGGGGTGTACTGTTTGTTGAAAAATATGTTCTCTGACGCCAATATTGAATTATCCAGAGTATCTAAAACACAAAAAGAAAGTCCATTCAAGCTAACTTGAATGGACAGTTTATAAAAATTTTGGGTAGTTCCCCCGTTATTGTTGTTCACCTTTTTTATCATAAATAGGTGGCCAGTTACCACTAGTACTAACATCTTCTAACGACCCTACTCTTATAACGCTTCCGTTTACCTCGTCAACGCCTATTTCGGCATTCTCTTTGGCCAATAAATCTTTTGGTTGATCACCAAGTATTACATTTTTTTCAACTTTCGCCTCAAAAACTGGTGCCTTATAGCCACTTCTTTCGATGACGGCCGATTTCATTTCAAATTTTTCACCGCTTGTAGCAGTAGGTACGTTCATCATGCTTTTGTAACGATCGTCACTCTTAAAAAGAGAATCTTTTACCGAAACAAAGCCAAGTGTATCGATAAGTACCGTATCCTTCGGCATATCGATTTGAAAGACTTTATTGTACCGTACGAAAGAAGAATCACGTTGCTGTGTAATGATATATTTACCTGTGTCAACAAAACTAATCAGGTCATTAAAATCTTTGGCGTACTTTCCGTTTACTGTTTTGTAAGCTTCTTGCGAATTTCTAATGTCTTTTAAGCTGGAAACTACTTTGGCAAAGCGCTCTTGCTTGACCTTGTTGAACTCAATTGGTCCGGTTACCGACTTGTAGATTAGGTAACCTAACCCGATGCAAACAATCCAAAGTAAAATTTGTGCAATGGTCTTCATTTCTTAAGTGTTAATTAGATTTAGTGGTCAACACAAATCTACAATTTTTTTATAAACCTCCTAATTTTTATAAAAGGATTTTGTTTGGTCTAAAATAGAGCCAACCCTTCATTTTTATTCTTCTGAACGATTAAAATACAGATGGTCAGTGTTTTCCGCCGGTTAATGGGTTCAGGCTATTGATCTGTCTATTTTTGTTTTTTAATGTCTACTATGCACTATTCCCTACTGCTGATGAAATGATACCTATATTTACAATTATATGAACAAGATGAATGCGGCATCTTTTTATGCCATTTTAAAAGATAAATTTCCCCATGAACCGACCTTGAAACAAGAGATCGCGCTTCAAAAAATGGCAAGTTATGTGTTGTCTGGTGAGAAAGACGATGTTTTCTTGTTAAAAGGGTTTGCGGGGACAGGTAAAACTACTCTCGTGGGTACCCTGGTCAATAGCCTTTGGAATACCAGAATGAAAACGGTTTTATTGGCACCTACAGGGCGTGCCGCCAAAGTCATGTCGAATTATGCAAAAACTCAGGCATTTACTATTCATCGCAAAATATATTTTCCGAAAAAGCAGGGTGGCGGCGGAGTTCAATTTGTAATGGCCCCGAACAAGCATAGAAACACGATATTTATCGTAGATGAAGCATCGATGATTCCTGATGCTCCAACTGATTCGAAATTATTTGGTAACGGATCGTTGTTAGATGATTTACTAATGTTTGTTTATGCAGGTTTTAATTGTAAGTTGATTTTGATAGGCGATACCGCTCAATTACCCCCTGTGCACTTAGATATTAGCCCAGCCTTGGATGCCGACAAATTGTCGTTGAATTACAATAAAGAGGTGATTGGTTTAGAATTGGACGAGGTAATGAGACAATCGGAAGATTCTGGTATATTGGCGAATGCTACCTTTCTTAGAGAGCAGCTTCAGGATGAATTTTTTGAATCGTTTCAATTCGACGTTTCACCATATAAGGATATCGTTCGACTAATCGATGGTTATGAGATACAGGAAGCCATTGATGCTTCTTATGCCCAGAACGGAAATGAAGGTACCGCACTGATAGTGCGTTCTAATAAGCGCGCTAACCTGTATAACAAGAATATCCGCTCTCGAATTTTATTTCTTGAAAATGAGATTGCACCCGGCGATTATATGATGGTCGTGAAGAATAATTATTTTTGGTTAAAGCCTAATTCAGAAGCCGGTTTTATTGCCAATGGAGATATTATTGAGGTTTTGGAGATTTTTGCAATTAAAGACCTTTATGGTTTCAGGTTTGCCGAAGTAAAAGTTCAAATGGTCGATTACCCCAATCAAAAACCTTTTGAAACGGTACTATTGTTAGATACTATTGATGCCGTAACTCCTTCTCTTTCGTATGAAGATGGAAACCGACTTTATCAATCGGTTATGGAAGACTATGCCGATGAGAAATCAAAGTACAAGAAGTTTCTAGGGGTAAAATCGAATAAATACTTTAATGCCTTACAAGTTAAATTTTCGTATGCCATAACTTGTCATAAATCACAAGGGGGGCAATGGGATACCGTTTTTGTCGAACAACCGTATTTGACCGATGGGGTTAATAAGGACTATTTAAGGTGGTTGTATACTGCAATTACAAGGGCTAAACATCAATTGTACCTGATAGGTTTTGCCGATGATTTTTTTGTTGATTCGGAATAGGTTAAATTCGTATCGCCTAAAAGCCATTGCTGCGTTCCCTAAATGATGAAAGATGACCTCTGAAACGATTATAAGTATTTTTCTTGGTATTGGGCTAGCGGCTTCCGTGGGCTTTAGGGTATTCTTGCCATTGTTTGCCCTTAGTTTAGCTTCGTATTTTGATGTATGGGAGTTAAACCAGAGTTGGCAATGGATTGGAAGTTTAGCTGCGGTAGTCGCTCTAGGAGTAGCTACCATATTTGAAATTTTTGCCTATTTTATTCCTTTTGTAGATAATATGTTGGACAGTTTGGCAATTCCTTTGGCGGCAATTGCGGGCACAGCTGTTATGGTGTCTACAGTGGCCGATTTAGATCCAGTGGTGACTTGGTCTTTGGCGATAATAGCGGGAGGCGGTACGGCAACCGCCATTAAGGGGGCGGGCGCAACCGGGCGTTTGGCATCGACTGCTACAACCGGTGGTTTGGCAAACCCTATAGTTTCTACTGCCGAAACGGGAACAGCCTTGGTAATTTCGACAGCTTCTATTTTTGCACCTATTCTCGCCGCTGTTTTAGTAATCATTATTCTGGTTATTATATTCAGAATATATCGAAAATTGCGCCCTCGTATAAATACCTAAAGTTTTAAAAGATATAGATTCATGGTGGCGGTACCTTGAATCAAAACGACAAATTTGATTTGATCATAACCCGAAACATTTTTTATCTTAAACAAGTAAAAGAAAATAAGTGAAAACGATAGCAATGATACCCGCACGTTATGCGGCCTCTAGATTTCCTGCAAAGTTGATGCAAGATTTGTCGGGGAAACCTGTGATATTACGAACCTATGAGGCAGCGGTAAGTGCCCAATTGTTCGACGCTGTATATGTAGTCACAGACAGTCCGGTGATTTTTGATACAATTACCAAAGCTGGTGGACAGGCAATTATGAGTATAAAAGAGCACGACTGTGGTAGCGATAGAATAGCGGAAGCGGTGGCTGATATGGAAGTGGACGTAATCGTGAATGTTCAGGGTGATGAACCTTTTACCGAAAGAAAGAGTTTGGAAAGCCTTTTGGCCGTTTTCGAAAACGATAGTACAAAAGAGATTGATTTGGCCTCGTTAATGGTGCGAATTACCGATGAAGAAGAAATTAGTAATCCCAATACGGTAAAAGTAATCGTTGATAATGGAAACTTCGCACTATACTTTTCGCGTTCTCCAATTCCCTATCACAGGGCTGAAGATGTAACGCCTGTCTATTATAAGCATAAAGGCGTTTATGCCTTTCGAAAAAGTGCACTTATGGATTTTCATCGCCTGCCTATGTTGGGTTTAGAGGCGACAGAAAAAATAGAGGCCATTCGGTACTTAGAATATGGAAAAAGAATAAAAATGATCGAGACTACGGTCAGCGGCATTGAAATCGATACACCTGAAGACCTGATAAGGGCGAAAAAAGCATGGAAGTAGACTATAGTAACATCAAGGTTATCGCATTTGATGCCGATGATACCTTATGGGTAAATGAGACCTATTTTAGGGAAGCGGAAGAACAGTTCGCCGATTTACTCGAAAAATATGAGACAAAGAACAAGATAGATCAGGAGCTGTTCAAAATGGAGATGAAAAACTTGGACCTTTATGGCTATGGCATAAAAGGATTCGTACTTTCTATGATAGAATCGGCCTTGCAATTATCGAACAACCGGGTTTCCCAGACCACGATTTCCGATATTCTTGATATAGGTAGAAAAATGATTCTGCATCCAGTGGAACTTCTAGAAGGCGTAAAAGAGGTATTGAGTAAGTTGAACGGTGATTATCGTCTTATCGTTTTGACCAAAGGAGATTTGTTGGATCAAGAGAGAAAACTCGAAAAATCGGGTCTCTCCGAATATTTTCACCATGTCGAAGTTCTGAGCGACAAAAAAGAAGATAACTATATAAATTTGTTGGGTCATTTAGAGATTGACGTAAAAGAGTTTTTAATGATAGGGAACTCTTTAAAGTCAGATGTGCTGCCTATTGTCAATATAGGAGCAAAGGCTGTTCACGTTCCTTTTCATACGACTTGGAAACATGAAGAGGTGTTGGTTGAAGATGAGCATGGTGAATACCTTACGATAAATAAATTGACAGATATTTTGAAGTACTTTTAAGGCGGTTTATGGAGATGAAAAGGGAATTGTATACGGCAAAACATATTTTGCCAAAGCACGAGAAATATAAGAACTTCCCCATGGTTCCTCGTGTCATTTTTGGTAATGGCAGCTTTGATCAATTGAGTGAGATATTGTTGCCAAAAAGAAGGCATTCCGATGCTCCATTCATTTTTTTGGTCGACGATGTTTTTGAAGGAAAAGAATTAGTAGGTAGAATTCCACTAATGTTTAATGATCAAATTGTTTTTATCTCAGCCGAAGAAGAACCTAAAACAAATCAGGTCGATGTATTGGTGGCTAAAATTAAAAATGATTTTGAAGAACTTCCTTCAGGTATTATTGGTATTGGCGGTGGTACATTATTGGATTTGGCAAAAGCCGTATCCATATTATTGACAAATCAAGGAAGCGCAGCGGAATATCAAGGGTGGGATCTGGTACAAAAACCGGCAATTTATCACATAGGCGTTCCGACCATTAGTGGCACGGGTGCTGAAGTTTCGCGTACTACCGTTTTGCTTGGACCGACAAAAAAATTAGGGATCAATTCAGATTACACGACATTCGATCAGGTGGTATTAGACCCAGACCTAACTCAAGGTGTCTGTAAAGAACAATGGTTTTATACAGGAATGGATTGTTTTATACATTGTGTAGAATCGCTCGACGGCACTTTTTTAAATGCCTTTAGCCAAAGCTATGGCGAAAAGGCGTTCGAGCTTTGTAAAGAGGTTTATTTAAATGAAATGTCGGCAAGTGAATCTCGGGAAAAATTGATGATGGCTTCATGGCATGGGGGTATGAGTATCGCATATTCCCAAGTGGGTGTGGCACATGCGATGAGCTATGGATTGTCTTATCTTTTGGGCGTAAAGCATGGTGTAGGCAATTGTATGGTCTTTCGGCATCTTAAAGAGTTCTATCCTGAAGGAGTCGAACTGTTTTATAAAATGCTCGTGAAACATCAAATAAAATTACCTGAAAATATTTGTGCCCATCTTACCGATGATGATTTTAATACGATGATCGCGGTGGCTTTGAAATTAGAACCACTTTGGGAAAACGCTTTGGGAAAGAATTGGCGAACTATTGCCACACCGGAAAAGTTGAGGTCGATTTATCAAAAAATTTAATTTTTCTTCGAAGGGGTGTACATGAACTCTTTGAATAATCCTAACTATATTATATGAAGTGTCTCACCAGATTTGTATTTGTAATGGTTTTGGCGACCGTTATCAGTAGCTGCGCGAATGAGAAATCTAAAATTTTAATTATTGGAGATTCTATCTCCTTAGGATATACTCCATTTGTTAAAGCTCATTTTGAGGATAGTGCCATAATTGCACATAACCCTGGAAATGCCCAGCATACAGGAACAGGTCTAGAAAAGATAAGGGAGTGGATCGGTGACGGTGATTGGGATATAGTTCAATTTAATTGGGGCTTATGGGATTTATGTTATCGACACCCCGACTCCAAAGTTCAGGGAAATCGAGATAAAATTAATGGGAAGATTACTTTCAGCATTGAAGATTATAGTGCAAACCTTGATACTATTGTTTCCATTTTAAAAGAGAAAACCGATGCACAACTTATTTTTGTTACAACATCATATGTTCCTGAGAAGGAGGCCGGAAGGTTTAGCGATGATGCGTTGAAGTATAATGAAGCCGCAAGGGAAATCATGAAAAAACATGGGGTGCAGATCAATGATATTTTTGAAAAGTCGGCTTTGATACATGCAAAATATGGCTCAGGAAATGATGATGTACATTATACCAAAAAAGGGTATCAAGCGCTTGGAGAAGTAATTTCTGATTTTCTTTCTAGCAAAATGGAGTAAGAACTAGATGGTAGATTTCTAGTTTAAAATAGTATCTTACTGTTTAACTTTCTTTTTATGCTATGCAAATACTTGCCAAATTCATCTTCTACAAATTGTTGGGCTGGAAAATGGTCGGTACCTTTCCTGGCCATCTTGATAAATTTGTAATCATTGTAGTGCCTCATACGAGTTGGGTCGATTTCTTTTTAGGTTTAGTGGTTCGTAAAGTATGGAATGAGGAAATAAATTGGATTGGTAAAAAAAGCCTTTTTAGACCGCCTTTCGGTTGGCTCTTTAAACGCTTGGGAGGTGCCCCTATTGATCGCGGCAAAACAAACAATACTGTAGAAGCTACTGTTAAGATTTTTAACGAGCGCGAAAAGTTTCGGTTGACGATAGCCCCTGAAGGAACACGCAAAAAAGTGGCCCATTGGAAAACAGGGTTTTATTATATTGCAAAAACGGCAAAAGTGCCTATTGTTATGATTGCCTTTGATTTTGGTAGAAAACAAATAAAGATTTCTGATCCCCATGTTCCAACCGATGACAAGGCGTCCGATTTTAAAAGCTACAGCGCTTTTTTTAGGGGTGTACAGGGAAAAGTACGCCGAAATGATTTTTAGTTTGATAGTTTAATAATGAATACGCAGTGCTTATGTCAATGTATATACATGTGTTATTAAATGCTCAATATTCGCTTGATAGTTAGCATCTTTGGATGTTGTTTAAAAGCAAATTCATTGCCGTATGGCAAAGTTTGAACAACTGTAATTAGGCACAGAATTTAATCGTAAAAGTAGTTCCTTTATTGATTTCGCTTTTAACACAAATACTGCCCCCAAAGCTGGTAACATGACTGTGCACTAAATACAGCCCGACCCCTTTGCTATCTTCATTATCGTGAAATGTTTGGTTTAATTTGAAAATTAGGTGTCCTACTTTTTCCATATCAAAGCCAAGTCCATTATCGGAATAATGAAAAACCTTTTCCCCATTTTTTTGACGAGTACTTATTGTAATAACAGGTGAAATGTCGGGTCTGGCATATTTAATGGAGTTGGTGATTAAATTGAGAAAAATACTTTCCATATAAGCTTCGTTGAATGGTATGCTCTCTAACTCCGAAAAATTAATTATGAATTTTGTATTTGCCTTATGTATCAATGCACTTATTGACTTTTGTACTTTCTGAAACACACTGTCAAAATGAATTTCTTGAACTTCCTTTTTTATAGTCTCATTCTCTTTTAGCTGATCTACATTCGAATTTAAAGAAGCTTTAAGTTGCTCTGCGGAGAGCTTTATAAAGCGAACGATTTCCGTAGTGTTTTCATCACCGATATTGTTCAAATCGATTAAATCGAACAAAGAAAGCATATTATTTATTGGGGATCTCAGATCATGCGAAGTAGTATAATTGAGTTGTTTAAGTTCTTGATTTAGCTTGGAGAGGTGGCCTAAATGGGATGCCCGTTCAGTTTCCAATTTTTTCTTGTGGGTAATATCTTTTGCTATGGCATAAACAAGCTGTTCATTTTCCACAGGAATAGAAGTCCAATGAAGCCAAACATGTTCTCCAGATTTGCATACATATCGGTTTTCAAAATTGACCAATGGCCGATTGTTCTTCAAACTTTGTCTGTAGAAGGCTGTGCGTTCCTTGTCCTCCTCATAAATAAAATCACATATTAATTTTGAGTGTAGCTCTTCTTCAGAATAACCTAACAATTGCATGAAGGCCGGATTTATTTTTTTAAAATAACCATTATAGTCGGCGATACAGAGGCAATCCATAGACAAATCGAAAAAAGGTTCTAATTGAAGATCCATTGGTATGAGTAGTTTGGTGGTTATACGATGGTTTGATTTTCAGGTGTTTGTCCCAATTTTGACTTTCTTTGGTGGTCCAGTCTGATTATCGATGGTTGTTGACGACAATAAATAACGATAAAAAAGGGTGAATTATTCTTAAGTCAAGGTGTTAAATCAATACCAATATTGAAATTCGAAGGGATACTGGAAAAATTATTGACGAAGGCTATAGTACGGGGGATTAAGATAATTCGGATTCAGTACATGGTATGTTTTTAATGTCGGCAACCTTTGACTACTATACATCAATTTTACCAAGAGCGACTATGAGTTTAGCCCAAGCCTACGGAAATACCCTAGTAGGAAATAAATAGAACAATCAATATGAGACATCTGCAAAAGCGACAACGTTTTGAAATGGCTTTCAAGCTTAATAATTGCCGTTTATGAACCCTACATCAACTTAGAATTATTCTAGCCGTCAAATTTTACTCTTGCATGGTATGATATACGTTCTGCACGTCGTCCTATCATTATCATATGTATTATTTACAGTACTTTATGAATTATAAAATTTAATTAGTTCGTTATTAGTTCGATTTAAACAGATATATCCAAAATAAAGAACCTAGTAATTAGAAGAAAAACGAAGACTGAAAATGAATCTTCGGGTTATGAGCTCTCCGCCAGGAATTTCACCCACGGTTTTATTGGGCCCGCACGCTATAAAATTCTAAAATCGTATGCAAAAACGTATGCAGTTTTAGTTTTCTGATTAGTAAATAATTCTTGGGCAATTTACACAAAAAAGGGGAGGCAAATACAGGCTTTTTTAGGTTTTATTAGCTGCTCATCGCGCGATAATCTGCGCGTCGATTCGGTCCGTCTTCTTAGAGGCTACTTGCCCTTTCTAAAAATGTCCGCGGGGGCGATCACCAAGAAATCCCAACTGTATGACTCTAAACAGTGATGTGGGCGATAGCCGTAACAACCGGCCTTGTAGGTCGTAGCTACCTACGTGACCCGAAAAATACCTTTCCACGTAATTCCTCAGTCCTTCAGGGGAAGGGGACATTGAAAAGCTTCTGCCAGACAATATTTCCGTGACATAGGGCACCTTCCAGCTGCGCTTATGAATGTTCATCCCAATGATAGCTTAGGGCTTGCAGTTTGCCGGGTTTCCATATCTTTTGATTTTTGTGGATCTTAAAGATACTCGACAAGCTGCTTTTATATAGATGCTAATACCAAATGGTAGAACGGAAAAAGGCGAAGCGGAACATAGATATTAACAATGAAGACAACCTCTTGAAATTCATAAATCTTATTAGTTATAAAATACTCGTATTATTTCACCAACTCCCATTATATAGGCCTTCTTATTTACTTTTATTACTGTAAGCAAGGGGATTTACGTCCGTTTTTCACGCTCGGTTAAATCAATGAACCTCTTAATATTATTAATAATTAGTTTATGGGAGTAATCCAAATTCTAGATACTTTTTCTACTTTATTTAAAAGTGAGCAGTTGGCTCTTGTTTTTTAAAAGCTTCGCTTTATTTCTTAACAAAATTTAAAATTATAATCACCAAAAAAATTTTTACAGGGTTTTTTGGATATTCGTTTGGAGTTTGACCTGTCCATCTTTAAGCATAAGAACTTCGAACTAAGGGACTTTAATATTTCGATCAGAATTGTGTCCTAGCTGTGAAACTTCGGTTTGAAAATGGGCCTTGCCAAGCGGTATGACAAACTTTGGGAATGGGTGGATTATTGTAAATTTATTATTATTGAAATAAAATTTTATAGATTTATAGAATTATTAATGGTTCAACTATGAAAAACTCATTAACAGACACCGAATTGCTACGACGGCTTAATTTGGATGATATTAGCGCTTTTGAAATGATTTTTAAAAGATATTCAAAGGACATGTTTGCTTATGCAATGAATATTTTTCGAAACAGAGAACTTTGTGAAGATATCATACAAAATATATTTGTTGATTTTTGGGCCAATAGAAAAAAAACAAAAATCACATACCTTAAACCATATTTTTATCAGGCTGTAAAATTTCAAATCTACAAGTATTTGAGAGATAAAAAAATATCCGCAGTCGATATAGTGCCAGTCGATATTGTTGATTTTTCGTCAAATGTATCTGAAAAAATGGAATGTGAAGAATTGGAGAAAACAATAAACGATCAATTAGCAAAGCTCCCCCCCAGATGTCAACAGATTTTTGTTCTTAGCAGATATGAAAATAAAACCAATAAAGAAATATCAACAGAACTTGGCATCTCAATTCAAACTGTTAAAAACCAAATATCAAAAGCACTGAATTTTCTGCGTCAAAATCTTAGTTCAGAACAAGCCATATTCTACTACCTACTTCTTTCATCTTCTGTATTTGAACTGTAAAATCACATGTGGTTTTTTGAATTTTATGATATTGTGAGTTTTTATTATCGATTTAATTGGAATTTATCGTTGCGCTGTTCGGGCAATGTGCTATTAAATACTTTGAGTCAATACGGCGTAAAAATTCAGAAATGAATTTTAGAATTTTTTAAGTTTTAATCTATTCCCGTATAACCATAAATATAATAGAATTAAGACATTTTATAATAAATGATTCCTTTTCATATTATGATCAGGCCAATTCAGTGGCGCTTGACCCCACTGGTAAAAAGACGGAAATAGGATATGTCTGAAAGTACGATATGCCTTAATAATTTAGTTTTTAACCGGGTAATAATGCAATATTCTAGGTTTATTTTTATGAGAATCTTAAAAAAAAGCTTGAAAAGGAGTGGTACCTAACTGGAGATTATGGTACTAAGTTATAAAGGGCCCGTCCCGATACGGGAAAAAATATAGAGATACGGGAATGGACAAAGAATATTTGAGAGAACTTTTTGACAAATACGCCAGGAACGAATGTTCCGATAAGGAAATTGAATTGCTCGATAGTTATCTGGATTCTTTTCGGGACAAGGAGAGCCTCTGGTCCGAATTGGATTACGACCGGGCCGTCAAGGAAGGACTCTGGTCCAGTATAAAGTCCGATATCAGGGGCAAAGAAATTCCAGTAAAAAGATTGTACCGGGGCTACTTGAAATATGCTGCTGTTTTTATAGGACTTATCGCAGGATTGGCAATCTGGCACCAAAAATCGACATCACTGTCGGGTGTTGGGAATATAGAGGTTATTGCCAAGGATTCCCCTGTCATCCTAAAGATGCCCGGCAAAGGGGTGGTTGAAATCGATGCAGAGGGTAACCGTTCTCTCGCCGACAATACGGGAAAATTGGTCGCCCAATATGATGGGGGACAAATAAGCTATGCCAAGAACGACCGGGCCAAGGAGCTGGTCTATAACGAGGTCATCGTTCCCAATGGTAAAAAGTTCAAGATAATATTTTCGGACGGCACACTGGCACATGTGAACTCTGGGTCATCCCTTCGATATCCCGCCAATTTTGTCCCAGACAAGGAAAGACAGGTTTTCTTGGAGGGCGAAGCATATTTTGAAGTGGCCAAGGACACCAGTCGCCCCTTTTTGGTCACTTCCCCCGGAATCGGGGTGAAAGTGTTGGGTACCCACTTTGTGGTGAGTTCATATAAGGAGAGTGAGAATTTTGCCGTATTGGCCGAGGGAAGCGTAGCAGTGTACAGTGGACAGACCGGAGAAGACCCCACAATAATCGCTCCAGGAGAAAAAGCGACCATAGGGGAAAATAATGTGGCAGTCAGGACTGTCCAGATCGACGATTATCTGGGCTGGATGGAGGGCAGGCTCATTTTTAACGATGAGCGGTTTGCAGAGATTGTCCATAAGATTGAACGGCATTACGGGGTGGAAATCCAAAACGATTATGCTGCTATGGATTCAAAGAGGTTCCAGGGAAAATTTAGGGACGAGACTATTACTGACCTACTGGATGCTTTCAAGGAGAGTGCTGGATTCCACTACGAAATCAGGGATAACAAGGTCATAATAGACCGAAGTCTGGAGGAATGACCTAAGGGATTAAGATAATGAACAGTACGGGATGTCGAAAAATGTGGCCGCGTTTTTCAATACAGACCGATTATTAACCGTAATACAATAGACTAATCAAAATCATTTAAACTATGCAGAAAAACAAAAACATTTGGTTTTCCGTATTCACGGAAAACGTTCTCAAAAGAATCAAATCATGAAGCTCTTGCTTCTCAACCATAGCTCGCGCTGCCTGTATTGAAGGGGTAGTAACTTAGATATATGGTGTAATCATGATTTCCCCTATTTATTGAACGAGTTTTATTTTATGGGTAGATTGTCGGAATCTAAGATTTCTAGTCAACTATAATTCCTGTACTGTGTATCAGTATAGAGAAGTAGATCAAGACAATTATTGGTATCGATAACGTGGTATCCGTAGTCATCAATCTTTCGTCTCATATATAATCATGTTCATTACTAATAATTACCAATGGAGATCGATGGTCACAAAACTCATAAGAGAAACTACAGGCAAACTGCTTTATAAGAAAGTGCAATCAAAACAAAGAAACATGTCCAGAACAGAGTTGGGAGTCTTGATTTCGATAAGTTTGGGAATCGTTTTCCTGATATTATTTATTGTATCCCTGGGATTTGTTCAATTGAAAAAGGACTTGGTAAACCAACATTTCGTGCAAGGTGATTTAAGTAATAGTTTAGATTCTTCCAGTGTCAAAAACTATAGGCCAGTATATCCAAAAAGCCGCTATATCACGGGTATAGAATTTAATATGTTGACTTTGAAGAACATTTGCCCGGGGAATGGAATGGAGGCTCCCCGAAGCGACAATTGGACAATTACTTGGGCGGATGATGGAAATCAGTATACTGCTTGGGGAGATGGAGGAGGTTTTGGAGGCACAAATGATGAGGGAAGGGTTAGCATGGGCGTAGCGAAGATCGAAGGCAACAGAAATAATTATTCTGGTTACAATATATGGGGAGGGAAAAATCCAATAAGTTCGGAAAAGCCTTTTGGCGGGAAATCCTATGGAATTATTTCAATTGACGGATCTTTATTTATGTTGCGCAGTGGAAATGGAAAGACTCAGCAATGTTATGGCATGCAAGAGCTTTGGAAATCTAGAGATCATGGGGAATCCTGGAAGCGCACCGGCGTCGACTGGAATTTCCCATTCGAAGAAAATACGGGCTTCTTTGTGCCGACGTTTTTGCAGTTTGGTCAGGACTACAAAGGTGCAAGGGATGAATATGTTTATATATATGCACCCGATCATACAATGTCAGTTGATTCCCTCAGCAAATGGGATGTTAATAAGCCAGGAAGAATAAACTTGATACGAGTGCCTAAACAATTTATTGAGAAGAAATCTGCCTATTCATATTTTGCGGGCGCTGATTCTAATGGAAAACCAATATGGTCATCTAAAATAGAAAAACGACTACCCGTTTTTAGTGATTCGGAAAATGGTGTGATGCGAACAAGTGTAATTTATAATCCGGGTCTAAAACGCTATATCCTTACGGTTCAACAGGTTGGTAGATATAAAGATTTAAGAGGGGAAAAAGCGCATATCGGAATTTACGAATCTACAGAGCCTTGGGGGCCCTGGTCTACAATTCTTTTCGAACATCCATGGAATATAGGTGATTTCCCTCATCTACAAAATGAAAAATATCCAGGTGATCCAAAGACCGTTTATTGGAATTTTTCTCCGAAATGGTGGTATAGGAATGGAAGGGGGTTTGTTATGGTATATACCGGGCCTGGGGGTGATCAATGGGGATCCGTAGAAGGGACTTTTACAATTTCAGGGAATAGAAAAAAATGAAAAATTAAACAATGAAGATTTACACGATTATTGCTGTTTTAATAATGCAAGGAGAAATAAATGGGCAAACTCCTCCGTATCCCGCTAGCCAAGTTATAAAATCGGTTTCTTGGGATATGGATGTGAAAATCCAAAATGGATTGGGAAGTGATCAATGGCCAATGACATGGGCTAGTGACGACAATTTGTATGCTGCTTGGGGAGACGGCTGGGGATGGGAAAAAGGAAAGGAGCCCAAAAGGAGTATTGGAGTTACCAAAATAGAAGGTACCCCGCCAAATTTATTAGGAGAGGATCTTTGGGGTGCCGGCCCGGGGCAGAACTTTGGGAAGCCTGATGGCTTAATAGCAGTTGATGAAAAATTGCTGATGTTTTGGGTCAATGGTGACAGCAGGTATGATCACGATTCCTATTCAGCGGTATCAATGGATAGTGGGACAACATGGACTTTGGGAAAGGAGCGTATGTTTCCCCATGCTCCCGCAGGATTTCGGGTAAGGGGTATTTTACAATATGGAAAAGGATATGAGGGTGCTCCTGATGACTATATATATGTTTACTTCGGATTTAACCGTCATCCCGATATATATCTCGCAAGGGTAGAAAAAGAAAATATCTTCAATTCTGTGGATTATGAATGGTTTGAATACATAAATGAAGATAGCAGTGCTTCCTGGTCCTCAGATTTTACAAAAAAGGCAACAGTTTTCCATGATAACAACGCTTACTTATGGCATTTGAGCATTTGCTATAATCCCGGTTTGAAACGATATCTTTTGGCAAAACCTCATTTTGCCAAGGGAGACGATCGAAAAAGTATACTAGCCGACGTGTCCAGCTTTGGGATTTTTGATGCCCCTAATCCATGGGGACCATGGACCACTGTTTATTATGAGGATAATTTTTTAGACAAACTAGTAAAATTTAATTACGTAATACCAACTAAATTTTTGGGTGATGGTGGTAAAAGCTTTTGGCTGGGTTGGTCAGGATGGCCTGAGTATGACAATATAAATTTTATGAAGGGACAATTCGAATTGTATAAATAAAATCTTGTATTGATTTAATGAAAATAGAAAAATAGTGAGTTGAGTTAGTTGAGTTAGTTGAGTTGTTGTTGGGGCATGTCCCAAAAGGAAATATGTCCCAACTTTTTTTGAAAATCAATGGTATTCTTATCTGACTCTTAACAAGGCGCCCATGAACTTAAGAAAGGTGTATAGCCTTCCTAATGGACCAATACAGGAATGTGGCTAACGTTTGCACTTTTTATAGAATAGAAATAAACATACTGTGAAAAAGTATGCAATGAAAATTAGTGTATAAGTTCTCGAATTAACAAATAATGAAAAATGAAAATAGCAATTGATGCGGACAGAAATGGTTCAAATCTAAAAGAAATTATTTTGACCCATATCAAAGAACTCGGCCATGAGGTTGAGGATTTGGCCTACCTACAGTTTTATAAGGACAAAGATTATCCTGATGTTGCATATAATCTTGCAAAAAGAATTCGGAACAAAGAATTTGAAAGAGGAATCCTTATTTGTGGTACCGGCCTTGGCATGGCCATTATGGCCAACAAAGTACCTGGCGTTTATGCAGGTGCATGTAATGACGTATATGCTGCGGAACGATTGCAAAAAAGCAATAATGCTCAGGTCCTTACTCTGGGTTCAAAAGTCGTCGGGGAAGAATCTGCAAAAATTATCAGCGAGGCCTTTGTCCGGTCAGGATTCCAGAAAGGGCGATCACTTCCTAAATTTTTCAGGATACAAGAAATTGAGAATGAAATAATCCACGATACAAATGACGAGAAGTAATGTTTTTTGATATTCAAAATATTAATAAAGGATATGCGGCGGATGTCAAGAGATTACTTGAAAGAGGTAAGCCATTCCAAGCAATCCAAAGCCCTAAGGATTTGGATCTTTTGAACTACCTCGGTTTGGCTGCCATTGACCATAGACGGATGCTGCTACAGTTGGGGCAAAAACACAAAATCAGACTGCATTATGGTGCCTGTATGAGTATGGTTGAAATCATCACAATTCTTTACCTCTACTGGCTAAATATTGACCCAGAAAAACCTGATTGGGACGGAAGGGACCGCTTTGTTTTGAGTAAGGGGCACGCAGTTCCTTCACTGTACATAACGCTCCTACAATCAGGATATGTTAGTGATAGAGATTTTGAAAAGTATCGAACGATAGATAGTATTTTTCAAGGCCACCCTGATCGGAACAAAACTCCAGGGATAGATTGTTCCACGGGTTCCCTTGGGCAAGGATTCCCCGTGGCGTGTGGAATGGCATGGGCATTGAAAAAAAATGGGAGTTCAGCAAAGGTCTATTCTTTATTAAGCGATGGCGAATGTAATGAAGGTTCTGTTTGGGAGGCGGCACTTATCGCCCATAATGCCAGACTGGACAATTTGATTTCGATTATCGACTACAACAAAAAATCATCCTACGGGTCTATGAAAGATAGGAATGCTGTTTCTCCTTTATCTCAGAAATGGGAATCTTTCGGATGGAATGTTCTACGTGCTAATGGCCATGACTTTGAAGATCTGTCAAGGGTATTAAAGCAAGCACATGATACAAAGGGGAGACCAAGTATTATTATATGCGACACAATTAAGGGTAAGGGGATCCCCTTACATACAAGACAATTTGTCTCGTCAAGTTCTGGGCTTGATGAGTCGCACTATGAGGAGGCAATTGTTTACCTAAATAATTTGGAAAAGAAGATCAATGAAGAATCTGGCACTAGAATTCGCTGATATATTGGTAGAAATAGGAACAAAATATCCCGAGGTAGTTGTTTTGGATGCCGACTTACCCGATTCTTGCAAAACCGAAAAGTTTGCCAAGAGCTTTCCTAAGAGGGTTTGGGACATCGGTGTCGCGGAACAGAGTTTGCCCACAATATCTGCGGGCCTGGCTTTAATTGGAAAGATTCCGGTGTATAATTCCTTCGCCGTTTTTGCAGTACACCGCGGAGTGGATATGATTCGACAATCTATTTGCTATAACAACACAAATGTTAAGATTATAGGTCATGCCGCCGGTGTAAGTATGGGATATACAGGACCTTCTCATCACACTATTGAAGATATAGCCCTTTTACGGTCCATGCCTGGCATGTGCATTTTACAACCATCTGATGCTGTTGAACTGAAGCAAATGATGTATGCTGCAATAGACCATTATGGGCCGGTTTACCTAAGACTTCCTAGATCGACTGTCCCAAATCATCATGGGAGCGATTATGAGTTTAAAATAGGACAGCCCGACGTTATTAGTGAAGGAACTGATATCAGCCTATTCTTCACTGGGGATCTTTACCCTAAAGTTTTGGAAATACTATCAGGATTAAAACAGCGGAAAATATCGGTCCAGGTGGTCAATCTCCCAACGATTAAGCCTATTGATGTTGATTCGATCATCCGATTGGGTAATAAAACCAAGGCGGCCGTTACATTGGAAGATCACAACATTATGGGGGGTATTGGTAGTATGATAGCAGAAATTTATGCCGAGCATTTACAAAAACCGGTAAAACGAATGGGCATCAATGATACCTTCACCGAATCTGCAGATGCCGATTTGCTTCGAGAGCGATACGGTCTTGGAAATAAAGCAATACTACAAGCTATTAACGCAGTATTAAAAACCAATAAACTAGGATTATAATGAAACGAAGCGAAATAAATCTTGCAATCAACGAGGCTTTTCAATTTTTTAAGGACATGAATATCGTCTTGCCAAAATGGGCCTATTGGAAACCTGACCAGTGGAAAGATATGGGCAGCATTGTTGGTGAGGTTATGGAAAGAGGATTGGGATGGGACATTACCGATTTTGGAAGTGGCGACTTTGAAAACATAGGGCTTATAAACTTTAATACTAGAAACGGATCTCTAACCGACAAAGACAAACCCTATTGCGAAAAAATTATTGTTGTCAAGGAAAACCAGGTAACACCAAATCACACGCACCACATTAAGAAAGAAGACATTATCAATAGGGGTGGTGGAAATCTAGTAATACAATTGTTTCATGGTGACTTTGATGGAAACCTGACTGATGAGGATATAACAGTCAAAATAGATTCCATTCCTGTAACAGTCGCTGCGGGAGGCACTGTTACTTTGGAACCTGGTGAAAGTATTTATCTATTGCCCGGAGTTTACCATGAGTTTTGGGGGGAAAATGGAAAAGGAAAAGTTTTGGTCGTCGAAGTGAGCAGTGTTAATGATGATGCCACCGACAATATTTTTGTCAATACCATTCCTAGGTTTCCCACAATCGAAGAGGATGAAGCACCCGAATATCTACTGGTGAACGACTATAAAAAATATATTCAACCTCATTTATAGACATGGCTCACAAGAACAACATAAGTGAACGCTTGGATGCCTTGTATGAGTTTGATAGGGAACCCGTAGCAAAAAGTAAATTACAAAAAGTATCTAATTTTATCGGTTTATATGCCGGGGAGCACGTAGCGGGAACCGAATTTGTGATAGGTCCTCTATTCGTTGCCCACGGCGTTACTGCTCCTGATCTGTTTTTAGGTTTGTTGGTTGGCAATATATTGGCAGTTTTAAGCTGGGCAATATTTACTGCACCAGTGGCCGTGAAAACCAGACTTACTCTTTACTGGCAATTAAAAAAGGTGGCAGGGGCGAATACGACCATTGTTTATAGTATTGTAAATGCTTTGGCATTTTGTATTCTGGCTGGTGCGATGATAGCCGTTTCTTCTACGGCAGTAGGTCTCTCGTTCAATATGACAATGCCGTCATTGGATGATTTTTATCCAAATAGTGTGGAGTGGATACTAGTCGTATTCTTTGTCGGTTTAGTTGTAACTGCCTTAGCAATACTGGGATTTGAAAAAATTTCCCATTTCGCAAAAATATGTGCACCTTGGATGTTCCTGGTCTTTATAGCTTCAGCCGTTGCGGTATTACCAAAACTGGGCTGTAATTCTATAGGTGACTTTTGGAGGGTCGCCAATGAGAAAATATGGACCGGAATTCCTTTTGAAGGACAATCAAAGTTTACATTTTGGCATGTTACTTTCTTTGCTTGGTTCTGCAACATGAGTATGCATATTGGGATGTCCGATATGTCAATTCTACGATATGCCAAAAATTGGAAATATGGATTTACCAGTGCCTTTGGAATGTTTTTAGGGCACTACATTGCCTGGGTGGCCTCGGGGATTCTATGTGCGGCTGCATTGGGCGATATTGCACCAGGACCAATTGCGTATATGGGAGCTGGAATTACGGGTGCTATAACTGTCATTGTTACGGGGTGGACGACCGCAAACCCAACCTTATACCGTGCAGGTCTTGCACTCCAAGTGGTAACTCCGAATTGGAAAAGATGGAAAGTAACATTGGTAGCAGGCCTAATAACAACTATTGCAGCCTGTTTTCCAGGGTTTATTATGAAGTTCCTAGAGTTCATAGCCATACAAGGGTTGGTAATGATGCCAATTGGGGTAATAATAATAACGGATTTTTGGATACTGCCAAAACTAGGATTGAAATCCTATATTGTTTCCTATCTAAAAAAGGACGTGAGCTGGGCCGCAATAGTTACTTGGGTTGTGAGTATGGCCTTGTCTCTATGGTTTAATATGCACTTTGGGGTAGAAATATTCTTCCTTGGCTTGCCCGGGATTTTAATAGCCCTTCTGCTGTACGTCCTATTAAGCGCCATCATGCAAAAAAAATACAGTAGAACTAATGTGGTTGTAAAATGATGCAGTCTAAAAACTAGTAAAAAATTATAATTTAAATACTTATGAGAAAATTTGCAATAATCATATCAATACTGGGTCTTTTGTTTACTGTAGTACCATCTTTTTTTGTGTTATACGGTAGACTGTCATGGGATAGCCATGCTTTATGTATGGCCATTGGAATGGTGTTGTGGTTCGTTTCAGCCCCATTCTGGATGAAAGCAAAATCAATTCAATAGAGGTCCAGATTTAGGTTTAAAGATAGGTGAATGGATATTCAAAGAAAATATTATGTAGGTATAGATGTTGGGACGACGAACGCCAAATGCGTCATCATCAATGACCTTTTGGAAATTGTATCCAAAGAGAGCTGTGAATATTCTATAGAGTCTCCAAAACCAGGCTGGGCAGAGCAGAATCCTGATATGTGGTGGGATACAGTATGGGAATTATGCATAAATGTAATCGGTCAATTTGAATACAAACAGGATATAACCAAGATTGGAGTAAGTGGCCAAATGCACGGTTTGGTTACTTTAGATTCCAGTTTGAAGGTTATCCGGCCCGCGATTTTGTGGAACGACCAACGATCGGCTGCTGAATGCAAGGAAATCATTGAGCGGGCTGGAGGAGAAGAGGCTCTCTTGGAATATACAAATAATAACATGCTCATCGGTTATACCGGTTCAAAAATATGTTGGGTCCAGAAAAATGAGGTAGAAAATAGTAATAGGATCCATAGAATAGTGATGCCGAAAGATTACGTTAGATACAAGCTGACCGGGGAAATATTTACCGATGTTACCGATGCTTCCGGAACGGGCCTGTTCAATGTTAAAGAGAAGTGTTGGTCGAAGGAGCTTTTAAATAAAATAGGAATTCCTATCGATTGGTTGCCCAAGGTTATTAATTCAACGGATCAAAGCGGTGTGTTGAAATCGGAATTGGCGGAGCAACTTGGGTTAAAGAAGAATGTGCCAATAATCGCGGGTGCGGGAGATGCGGTTATTCAACCGTTGGGGTCAGGTATTTTTGATTCGTCCGAAGGACTATTGGTAATAGGAACAGGAGGGAATGTCACGATTCAATCATCAAAATATATATATAATTCTAAGGCAAGGTTGCAATTTTTTTGTGGAGTCCTACCCAACTCATACATGGCTATGGGGGTGACCTTGAGTGCAGGAGGTTCGTTGAAATGGTTTAGGAATCTTTTACTGGAGGGACAGATTCCTTTAACGACGTATGGGGAACTTGATTTACTTGCAGAAAAATCCCCTGTGGGGGCGAATAGGTTACTGTTTCTGCCATATTTGAGCGGCGAAAGGTGTCCTTATCCTGATGAATTTGCCCGAGGGGCATTTATTGGAATGAATCCTAAGACATCTCTTTCTGATATGGTGCGGGCAGTAATGGAAGGTATATGCTTTAGTTTAAAGGATATTACTGCCATGATGGAACAATCTGATTTCGTATCCAAATCCTTTTGTTTATCAGGAGGCGGTGCCAAAAGTGAAGTATGGAAACAAATGTTGGCCGATGTTTTCGATCGTCGGATAACAACAGTCGCTGCGAGTAGTGAGGGCAGTGCATTTGCGGTCGCGATCCTCGCAGTAATATCCGATAAAACATGGATCGGTTCTGAGCAGATAAAACAAAGAATACCCATGGCGACCAATAATGTTCCAGTAAAGAAAAATAAAGAGAGGTACTCCCGACTTTTTTCCATTTATCAGAAAGGATACCCGCAATTGAAAGATATATTCCGTGATTTAAATACTTGAAAATGAAATTAATAAAAGAGTTTGATGAGGTCGATGATTTTGTTGTAAAAGCAACAAACAAACCCAAAGGGATTCTAATTCAAATCCTAATAATATGGGTTATCGGGGTCTATAGCGGTAATGGGCAAAAATCCCCATATCCGGACAGCCCCGTAATAAAGGGAATTTCGTTAAAATGGTCTACCCATCAGCGCGGTGCCCTCGGAAGTGATAATTTTCAGCTTACCTGGGCAGATGATAACAATTTATATGGGGCTTGGGGAGACGGTGGAGGCTTTGTTGGAAATAGCAATAAAGCTTGTCGTGTTCCTTTAGGTGTGGCGCGAATTGAAGGAATGGGAAGAAACTGGAAAGGATATGATGTATGGGGAGACCCTAAGTGTTCCGAAAACGGGGCCACCTTTAATGGCAAAAGCTGGGGTACTATTTCCGTAGACGGTGTTCTGTATATGTGGGTAGTCTCAGATCACAAGTACGGGCATCTTAAATTCGTAAACTTGGCCAGGTCCTTCGATTATGGGGCATCCTGGGAGAAATCGGAATGGAAATTTGAGATTACCGATAGATTGTCCATCCCCACCTTTATCAATTTTGGTAAGGATAATTCGGGGTCTAAAGACGATTTTGTGTACAGTTATTTTATTCATGTAGAGGATACCACCAACACGAAATTTGAAATGCATGAAAAGGGAAAATTGTATCTGGCAAGAGCTAATAAAGATTCGCTATGGGAGGGCAGAAAAGCCTTCAAATGGTTTAAAAATATGAATATGGGAAAACCGCAGTGGGGAACTGTTTGGGAAAAAAAACCAGTATTTGAAGACCCCGAAGGTGTGGGTTGGTGCCTAAGTGCATTTTATAATCTAGGATTAAAGCGATATATCCTATCTGCTGAACATACAGAAACCCACCAAGGAATTATAGGAATATTCGATGCTCCAGAACCATGGGGCCCCTGGACGACCGTAAAATATTGGACAGAGGAGGAATACTTTGGGAAATCTAGACCCGGAGACAATTTGGATTGGGCCAGAAATGTCTTCTTCATCGCCTTTAACAACAAATGGTTAAGTAAGAACGGGAAAAAATTCACTCTCAATTTTACTGGAGGCGGTAGAGGTAATGATAATGATTCTTTCAATACGTTAAAAGGTTCATTTGTAGTTGATTGATAGAAATTGAAAACTGCCTCTTTGTTAAATTTGGCAAATGGGAAATGAAATAACAATAAAAAGAACTGGAAATTTTAATAATGAAAACAAACATAAAAACACTTAGTCTAACTTTTATAACATGGTTTGTAGGCGTGTATAGCAGCCATGGACAACACCTTCCTTATCCGGCCAGTGAGGTCATTAAGGGAGTTGCGTTAAAATGGTCAACCCATCAACGCGGAGCCCTTGGAAGTGATAATTTTCACCTTACTTGGGCCGATGACGATAATTTGTATGGTTCATGGGGCGATGGCGGGGGATTTGTAGGAAATAGCAATAAGGAATGTCGGGTGTCTTTAGGTTTTGCCCGTATCGAGGGTTCGGGAAAAAACTGGAAGGGATATGATGTATGGGGGGATCCGAAGTGTTCCGAAAATGCGGCCATGTTCAAGGGCAAAAGCTGGGGTACCATCTGTGTGGACGAAATTCTTTATATGTGGGTGGTGGAAGGTCAAAAAGAGCACCATCGCAAATCCGTCAATCTCGCAAGATCTTTTGACCACGGCGCATCCTGGGAAAAGTCGGACTGGGAATTTAATGGGGAAGATAAAATAGCGATTCCAACATTCCTGAATTTTGGCAAGAATAATGCCATGGCCAAAGATGATTTTGTTTACAGTTATTTTATCCAGATGGAGGATACGACAAAAATAGATTTTGCATTCCAAAAAAAGGAAAAACTGTATTTGGCAAGAGTTCATAAAGATTCTTTATGGGAAGGCAGAACGGCCTACAAATGGTACAAAGGTTTAAACGAGGGAAGCCCGCAATGGGGTGGTATCCTCGACAGGAAAGCTGTTTTTGAAGATCCGCAAGGAGTCGGGTGGTGCTTGAGTGCATTTTACAATCCCGGACTAAAGCGGTATATTATAGCTACCGAACATACGGTAACGCATAAAGGGGTTATGGGCATATTCGACGCCCCCGAGCCCTGGGGGCCTTGGACAACGGTAAAGTATTGGACGGAGGATGATTATTTTGGGAAACATAGGCCCGGTAGCAAGTTAAGTTGGGGTATAAATGTTTTTTTTCTTGCCTTCAACAACAAATGGTTGAGCAAGGATGGGAAGAACTTCACCATGAATTTTACCGGAGGGGGTAGGGGAAACGACAACGACTCGTTCAATACGGTAAACGGTGCATTTATAGTGCATTAATTAAAAAAAATAGGAATCGATATAGGCGGAATTTATCTCGAATAAGGCCCTTTTCATATGATGATGTCGTAATAAGTTGGGGGTAATAGAAACCCAACGTTGAGGCGACCGATCGGTAATTTCTCTGGCAATTTACCTGTTCTTGTCCGTGGAGTTTATACTTGAATGTTGTGCCTCATTAAAAAACAATAAACTATGAAGATTATCAGAACAATATTTATTTTAATAGTAATCCTGTCTTTAGCCAATTTCACAACAAAAACTGATAAAGGATATATTACTAGCTACAATCAAAAGTATATGTGGTCCACAACTGGACAAACATTTGTTCCAAACTATGTAATGATTGATGTAATTGCCAATCAACGTGAAAAAGGGAGTAACAATGATTTATCATTAATAACTGAAAAAGATATTGATGCTTTTATCAATACCTTCATGCTTGAACACGGTTTTAATGGAATTCACATTCCTGTTTATGGACAGTGGTTTCATATCGGCGACAACAAAGTCAAACCAACAGATAATGAAATTGACCAAGAGACATTTGATAAACTTAAGATGATTATATCCAAGGTCTATGAGGCTGGCGGATGTACTCATATATGGTTATGGGGTGATGCACAACGAAAACAAACATCAAAAAGCCTGGCAGGGGGTATCATGGGTGAGGAGGAAAAATATCTTCTTGAAGAAATCTATAAACAACTTAATCCATTAAAAGGCTGGACAATCGGATATGGCTTTGATTTATGGGAATGGGTAGAAGACCATCAGCTAAAGGCATGGCAAGATTATTTATGGCAAAAAGAAGATTGGAAACACTTATTGGGGGCAAGGGCATCCAAAAATAAGCTTAATCAAATATATGAGGGGCTAGATTATTCCAGTTACGAATACCATAAACCATCGTACAATGAACTTAGAACGATGATTAATAAGCGCCCTTCCAAACCCAGCTTCTCAGAAGATAGATATAGAATTCGAACGCCCAGTAAATATCCCAAAAAGGATTTTAACGAAGAAGAAACTTTAAAGGGTTTATGGTATCATACAATGGCTGGTGGCATTGCTGCCATCTGGGGTAATTTGGACGAGACGGGTGAGTACAATAACAAGGATGCCTTAAAATGTTTTTCTATATTCTGGAATGATAATCAGCGTTTTAAAAAAGATATGATTGTTGATACCACTTTATCTGAAGCATATTGCTTAACAGATTATTCTTGTTATGTTTTTTATCAGGAAGATGCTAAGAATATCAACTATAGATTTAAAGGCAAACAGAGAAAAGTTATTGCGATTGACACAAAGAAAAAGTATCAGGAACTTGAAATCGGCAAATTAAAGGGAGGAAAACATACTTTTAAAGCACCATATCAGTCTGATTGGGCTATATGGATAGAATAACGAGGCACAACAATGTGCTATAATTCATAAGGGTTTAAGAGGTTTTCGAGCTTTATCACCCGCATCAAATCTGGGTGGTAACTTGATGGATTAGAAGTCCACAACCCCTTACGAAATCATACATTAAACGTTGAAACGGACATATAGCACGGCGGTCCGACAAGTCATGAATTTTTAAATGTGTACGGCATGCTTAAACATATATTGTGCTGTAAACCTCGCGACTGCAACTGTAAAATAAGAAACATAACTAAAAAAATAAATCATGAAAAAATCCAGAAGAAAATTCTTGACCTCCATTAGTTTATTGGCAGCAAGCACCGCTATGCCGATTTCTGCATTCAGCTTTGGTTCAAAAAAGGAAAAATTGAAAATTGTACTTGTGGGTACCGGAATACGGGGCACAAGTTTTTGGGGACAGCGATTGGTGAAGCAATATTCCGACATCCTTGAATTTGTAGGGTTGTGCGATATTAATCCTGGAAGGTTGGAATATGCTAAAAAATACATGGGGGTCTCTTGCCCGACTTTTGCGGATTTCAACACTATGCTCGAAGAAACAAAGCCCGACTTGGTTATCGTAACTACCAAAGATTCCACTCACCACGAATTTATAGTAAAGGGGTTGGATTTTGGGTGCGATGTTTTAACTGAAAAGCCTTTGACCATAGATGAGTATAAATGCCAAGAAATAATTGATGCCGAAAGGAGGTCGAACAAAAACTTAATAGTAGGCTTTAATTATAGATGGAGTCCCTATAACACAAAAATAAAGGAATTGCTCGCCAATAATGCTATCGGCAAAATAACTTCGGTAGACTTTCATTGGTATTTAAACACATACCATGGCGCATCTTATTTTAGAAGATGGCACGGACTTCGGGAAGCCGGGGGGACATTGTGGGTACATAAAGCTTCGCATCATTTTGATCTCTTGAATTGGTGGATAGATTCCGAACCGAGTGAGGTTTTCGCTTATGGTTCTTTGGAAAAATATGGTGAGAGTGGCCCTTTCCGAGGGAATAGTTGCCGGAATTGCAATTTTAAGAATAAATGTGATTTTCATTGGGATATCACAAAGGATAAACGTTCCATGGACCTGTATGTGAACAATGAAAAATATGATGGTTACATTAGGGATAATTGCTTGTTTAGGAACGAGATCAATATTTATGATAAAATGTCCGCTCAAGTCAAATACAAAAATGAGGTAGTTGTGAACTATTCCTTAACTACATATTCTCCATTTGAAGGATGGAGGGTTGCTTTTAATGGAACCGAGGGAAGACTGGAAGCCCGTTTAGATATTCCATATGAAAAAGCGGAGGACATTAACCAATCAGAAATGCATGCTAATGAGATGGATCAAACTTCAAAAGAAGCAGATAAGTATGAACCTATATTTGTTCATAAACTTTGGAAGGAATATGAGGAGATAAAAGTTCCTTTTACCCGTGCTGGACATGGAGGTGGAGACGTTGCATTACATGATAAAATATTTAAAAACCCAAAAGCAACAGACCTTTATGGTCGCTCGGCGGGCATAAGAGACGGGGTAATGTCTATTTTAATAGGTATTGCGGCAAGAAAGAGCATAGAATCTGGAGACCCAATAAAAATAGCAGAATTAACAGAATTGGAACCTCGAGAGAAAAGATTATGAACATCTCTTGTGAGTCGTAAATAAATGGGGAGAAATTACTTGTTTTGGGAATAATGTTTTTTCAATCGTTGCAAATGCACGGGAATCTTATGTCCTAAAATATGCATCGAAGTCCTAATGTTCTAATACGTTGTGTTGAAATTGATACCGTAGACTGTCCTAATGATATCTGGTCTGAGCGAAACGCTAAGACAAAAAGCAGTTACAAACCAGTAACTATGGGGCTAGATGCGGACTTTGGAAGCTGTACAAGTATTAAATAATTTTCGGACAATCAAGCTTATTGGTGTTGTAATGGAGGATGGCTGGCTCATCCAGACATGTGTAAGCAGGACTTACAAGTCCTTACACGAAGAAAGGAATACAACCGAAAGTCTGCGATACCTTAATATTTTAGTTTGTATATGCGCAATAATGCAATATTTCATGTTGATTTTTAAAGGAATCTTAAAAAAAGCTTGAAAAGGAATGGTACCTAACGGGAAATTATGGTACTAAGCTATAAAGGGTCCGTCTCAGAACGGGCGAAATAATGTAGATGAGGTCAGCGACAACAAGGGTATAATGACCCACGATATGGAGTAATGACCTAAGGGATTGAGAAAAAAACAATACGGGATGTCGAAAAGCGTGGCCGCGTTTTTCAATACAGACCAATTATTAACCGTAACACAATTAACTAATCAAAATCATTTAAATTATGCAGAAAAACCATTGGTTTTCCGTATTGGCGGAAAACGTTCTCAAAAAGAACCGAACCATGAAGCTTTCAGTTCTCCTGTTTCTTTTAATATTGTTCAATGTGCAGGCTAATTCCTATGCACAGAGCAAAAAACTCACTCTTAATATAACCAATGAACCCATCGCCAACGTTTTGGGGAAAATCGAGGCGCAGAGCAAGTTTAGTTTCTTCTATAATACAGAGGATGTGGATTTGCAAGAAAGAGTTTCCCTCAATGTGGA
The DNA here is from genome assembly GCF_963975415.1 of uncultured Kriegella sp. Classification (NCBI taxonomy): domain Bacteria; kingdom Pseudomonadati; phylum Bacteroidota; class Flavobacteriia; order Flavobacteriales; family Flavobacteriaceae; genus Kriegella; species uncultured Kriegella sp. Next base: position 23,230 of record NZ_CAXBGN010000009.1, on the reverse strand, counting down.
CGATACTATGATTAAGGAGATTTTGGATCTTCTTTTTAAGAATAAGGGTATATCATATACCGTAGTAAAGAAACAAATTGTTCTCAAACCGGTAGTCAACACGGCTAAGCCCAAAAATGATGGCGCTGATGCGGACACGGTGAAAAACATAGCTCCTCAGTTTTTGATATCCGGTACCGTGATTGATGCCCAAGGTGTTCCATTGCCCGGTGCAAGTATAATTGAAAAGGGAAGCTCTAACGGCACCCAAACGGATTTTGACGGAAAATTTTCACTTTCCCTAAACAATCAAGATGCGATATTAGTAGTATCCTATATCGGCTTTGCTACCCAGGAAATAAATGTTGACGGACAATCAAGTTTTTATATTACTCTTGCTGAAAGCACAGCTGGCTTAGATGAGGTTGTGGTAGTTGGGTACGGCTCTGCGAAAAAGTCTGACCTGACTGGCTCCGTTGTTCGAGCGGATATCGATTCATTTGAAGATCAGCCCAATGTTTCAATTGCCCAATCGTTACAAGGGTCCGTTCCCGGTCTTAATGTAGGGGCAGTAGCCTCTGCTGGCGGGGAACCCAACATATCTATTAGGGGTAGAACATCAATTTCAGGCGCTCAAAATCCATTGATAGTTCTTGATGGGGTCATCTATAGAGGAAGTTTAATCGATATAAACCCCAATGACCTTGCCTCCGTAGATGTATTAAAAGATAATAGTGCCGCCGCAGTGTATGGATCTCAGGCATCAAACGGGGTAATCATATTGACTTCGAAAACTGGAAGGACCGGTGATGAAAAACCTACTATAAGCTATAGCAGCAATTTCGCAATCCAATCGCCTACAAAGGAATTTATGCCCTTGGATGGAGAAGGTTGGTTTGAAAGAGTCCTCTCTTTCGATGTCTTCAATAGTAGAACGGAAGAATCAGGGTACTTGCAACCCAATCCAGATTATTCCCCTACAACAAACTTTAAGGATACCGAACAAATCATAAACTGGCAAAATGGAAATGAGACAGATTGGGACGAACTTGTTACCAATAGTTCTATGTACACCCTAAATCACAATCTTAGTATTTCCGGCCATACACAGAAGACAAATTATTTGTTATCGTTTGGCATCTCGGATGTTCAGGGCTATATGGTGAATGAAGGCTACAAGAGATACAATGCCCGGGTGAACATAGACAACAAGATAACGGATTGGTTAACCGTTGGACTACAATCCTTTTTCACATCAAGTGATTATTCGGGTAGGGAACTTGCCCCCGTTACAAGGTGGATGCCCCCCTATATTTCGGCTTATAGGGAGGATGGGGAGTTAAATTTCCCCAACTCAGGGTTTGCTAATATCGCCGCTTTGGAAGCTGACAATGATGACATTAGGAATAATTTGTTTGCAAACGTTTTCCTGAAAATCGATTTTCCTTTCCTAAAGGGATTATCCTATAAAATAAATATGGCCAATAATGTGGTATGGAACCATGACTACTATTTTGACAAGTATTTTGGGAATGGACAGGGATACGGCGAAAAGTTCAATTCGGAGAACCACAGTATTTTAAGTGATAATATTCTTTCCTATAACCGGGTCTTTGATGAGAAGCATAAAGTGGATGTTACCTTATTGTACGGTTTTGAAAAGAGATCTAATGAATATACTAGGGCAAGCAGTACGGATTTCCCAAACTCGGCATTGGGGTATAACAACCTTCAAGCAGGAAATTCAACCCTTCAGGAAGCCGAATCTGGTGCTTGGGAAGAGTCAAGTCTATATTCCATGGCAAGACTTTTATATACCTTTAATAATAAATATCTGTTCACCGGAACTATAAGACGCGATGGATTTTCAGGATTTAGCGAGGAGAATAAATTTGGAGTATTTCCTTCCGTAGCCTTGGGCTGGGTAATCTCACAGGAATCATTTATGTCCTCTCTGAAAAAAGTCAATTATTTAAAATTACGGTTGGGCTATGGTTCTACGGGTAATAGAACAATTGGCAGATATCAAACATTGGCCAAAGTATCCGATGGTTATAATTATGTAAATGCTGGCGATACACCCTTATATACCAAGAGTATCAGTAGTTTGGCAAGTGATGATTTACAATGGGAAACAACTACTGGTCTTGATGTGGGTCTGGATTTTGGCTTTTTCGAATCAAGAATTACAGGTGCCGTAGATTATTACAGTAACGACACCAAGGATTTACTTTATGACGTTGACGTGCCTTCCATTAGCCGTTATTCCAAATTTCCGGATAATCTTGGAAAGATTCATAATAGTGGTTTTGAGGCTTTTTTATCCACTATAAATGTAAAAACCGAAAATTTTACATGGCAGACCGATTTTTCATTTTCTAGAAATAGGGATGAACTTGAAGAACTATTGGGTTTGGACAATGATGGCGATGGTCAGGAGGATGATCTAGTTTCAGAAGGGTTGTTTATCGGGGAACCATTGGATGTTGTTTACAACTATGATATTACTGGTGACATATACCAATTGGGTGATGATGTACCCGTTGGGGCCGATGTGGGATCTTATGTCATCATAGATCAGAACAATGATGGCGAAATAGATCAAATAAATGATTACCAAATTCTAGGGTATGGATCTCCCAATTATAGATTTAGCCTTGGTAATACCTTTACTTATAAGAATTGGTCATTCTTTGCTTTCATTAATTCTATACAAGGTGGAAAGGGATATTATACCCAATTAAACGATCAATCAGAGATTGTAGGTGGTTTTAATAGCTATGGGTCTGGTAATCATTACAACTGGAATTTTCCAACAAGTTACGATGCCTGGCTTCCGGAAAATTCGGATGGAAGATATGAACGTATAGGGGCCATTAGTGCACCCGGACAGCGAGGCATTGAAACTGTGGAGCGAAGTTTTGTGCGATTACAAGATGTTTCGCTATCCTATAGTTTTGATCAGGAAGTTCTGAGTAAATTCAAGATTCAAAGATTAAAGTTAATTCTCTCCGGAAAAAACTTAGCCACGTTTACCAAATATCCTGGATTAGATCCAGAGACGGGGACAGGGATTACTAAAAACGGCAGACCCGTTTTGAGAAGTATAGCATTGGGTTTAAATGTTGATTTTTAATAATAAATAGTACGAAAATGATAACCATAATTAGATATAATAGTTTGATTCTAACGTTGCGATTTTCAGCGTTATTAATTTTAGTTGGCTTGATTGGCCAATCTTGTAATGAAGATAAGTTTTTGGAAGAGGAGGCATTGGATTTTTATGCGCCTGAAAATTCTTATGTTACGTCTGAAGATTTTGACGCGGCCCTTTTAACACTTTATAGTGATTATCGTGATTACATGTATGCTCAACGTACCCCAAGGACATATTGGGATATTTCAGATATCACCCTTAGTTACTATTATGCCCAAGGAACTAGACAAGTAAATACGAGACTCACACCTTCTTCTACAGAAGAAGTTTTAAGTTTATGGGAAGCCTTCTATAAACTTATATATGATGCAAATGTCATCATAGGGCGCTCGGAAGATAATGCTTCGCAATTGACGGAAGGCGAAAAAACAAAGGTTCAGGCAGAGGCTATGTTCTTTAGGGGGCTCGCTTACAAAACACTAGCCCATTTATTTGGGGGCGTACCTCTTGTTTTGGAAGAAACCAAATCACCTAATAGAGACTATGTTAGAGCCTCTAGGCAAGAAGTTTATGAGCAGTGTGCCCAAGATTTAGCGTTTGCGGCTGCAAATCTGGATAATATTGATGAGGTCTATGATTTTGAAATAAGTAATCTTGTTGCTTATCATGTTTTGTCTGAAGTATATATCTCTTTAGGAAGATGGCAGGATGCAGTAGCGGCGGCTTCAAAGGTGATTGATAATCCAAATACCGCCCTTATGACCCAAAGGTTCGGGACTAGAGTGAATGATCCTGATTTTGGAGGGGATGTTTATTGGGATCTGTTTCGTCACGGCAACCAAAATAGGTCTAGTGGAAATAGGGAATCACTTTGGGTAGTTCAATGGGCTTATAACACTCCAGGAGGCGGGGTTAATAGGGATTATTCCTTGGCAAGAAATATCTGCCCGGTTCTTCATAGCGCTGAGATTACACAGAGCGATGGGTCTACTGAGACAGTCTTAAATCAACCAAATACCTACGTGGCAAATAGGGGTGTTGGCTATTCGGGGCCAAGTCCATATTTTAGAAGAACAGTATGGGAAAAGAGCGGTTTTGATCAAGATATGCGCAATTCTAGTCATAATATTGTTCGGGATGTACAGGTGATGAATCCGGCTAATGAATATAATGGTCAATGGGTCATTGCGGACAACCTTCCTTTGGTTAAGGTAACAGAAGTGGATACACTTCAACGTTTCTTTCCGATTATAATGAAAGCGGTAACCCCTGGCCTAGATCCCATCGAATTCTGGCACCAAGATCAGAGTGTTCCTGGAGCGCTCACCGCACAGGCCGGGACAACTTATAGGGACCATATGGAAATTCGGTTGGCCGAAACGTATTTGTTAAGGGCAGAAGCACATTTGGGTAATGGAAATACGGCTGCAGCGGCGGAGGACATAAATGTCGTCAGAAGAAGGGCCAATGCGCCAGAGGTATCCCCAGGGGAGGTAGATATTGATTATATTTTGGATGAGCGGATGAGAGAGCTGTACTATGAAGAATTTCGTCTTATTACTTTAATGCGACTTGGAAAGGCAGTGGAAAGAATTAAAACCCTGAACCCCGTGGTCGGAGAACATATGGAAGATTACCAAGATCTTTTCCCAATTCCAATTAGTGAGATCCAAAAAAACACAGGTGCCGTTTTAGAGCAAAACCCGGGATATTAATAACCATTTTTAAAGGGGTATTTTCAAAGTAGTAATATTGGATTGGTTTGATAGGTGATTAATTCCTAACAGACAACGAGCCATTATCTTGAGGAAATACCCCTTTTTTTCAGAAATAAGACATGAAAGTTCAAATTAAATATTTGGTTGTTACTTTCTTCGCATTTAATCTAACTATTTGGGCTAAGCCCGAAATGGAGATAAGATCATGGCAGTTGCACAAACTGGATATGGATTATTGTAAAAAAGTTATGGATGAGGCCTCTAAGTATGATATCAATACTATAGTGTTCTCCCATGAAATGATTTGGACAACCATGCAGCTCTATGGAACTGGTGCAAGAAAAACTGAAAAAAATGGTGTTGGTGAGAAGTTGAGGGAGTTAGCCAAATACGCGCATGATAAGGACTTAAAGGTGTGGATATGGACTCATGAATTGGCTGATGTACCCGCTAAATATCTTAAGGAAGGTATTGTGCAAATGGATGCCCCTGGATTTTGGAAGTGGCTTGAGGATAGGTATGCCAAAATGTTCCTCGACTTTCCCGAGTTTGATGGACTAATGATGACCTTCCATGAAACACAGTACAAGATATTTGATAATTCAGAAGTAGCTTCTAAACTTTCAATGCCCGATCGCTTTCAGAAATTGATTAATTCTATTTATAAAAGCTGTAAAAAAAATAAAAAGGAATTGATTGTAAGAACATTTGTTTATGAACCGGAACAACTGGAATGGCTTAAGCAAGGATTGGATAATGTTAGTGACGATATCATGGTCCAGTCAAAATGTATTCCTCATGACTGGGAGCCGTTTTATCCCCATAATCCTTTGATTGGTGCCTTTAGGAACAAAAAACAGATTGTCGAGTTCGATTGTTCTTCGGAGTATACGGGAAGGAACCATATTCCCTACACCTCCCCGGAATATTTTTCGTACCGATGGAAATATGACATGACCTTTCCGAAAGTTGTTGGTTATAACGCGAGACTTGATCATGCTGGGTTCGATGCCTTATTTACTCCAAATGAAATAAATATCTATACTCTTGCTAAGATTACTCAAAACCCTGAAATGTCCCCAGATGAGATATGGGTAAATTGGGCTAAAGAAAGGTACGGCCAAGGGGCCTCAAAAGGTATAATAGACGTATTAAAACCTTCGTTCGATATAGTTAACAAGTTGTTTTTTCCTCAGGGCGTATGGTTTACAAGACATAGTTGGTTGCCTGCTTTTGATTATGCAGATTCACATATATCATACATAAATAAATGGTACAAAGAAGAGTATATCGATGTCACGGAAGAATTAACCAATCCGAACATGGAAACCTTTAGCCAAGTGAGGGAAGAAAAAGACGAGGCTATTCGGCTTATCCAAAAATCACTATGGCAACTTCTATCGGTCAAAGGGAAGATAAAGGAAAAGGAGTATAATGACTTACAGGAAAGATTTACGTTGCTTCTTCAAACCGGGCTTATTTGGAAAAGCCATATTACCGCATTTATGGGCTTAAAATTATTAAAATCCCATCCAGAACTTAAACCCATTGTAAAGGGAGCAATTAATAATATTCAGCAATTGGCATATAATATCCCGGATAAACAGGTTTACAAACCTGTGGCAGATCGTGATGAGATATTAAAAATTTCCAAAGGATTTGAGAAATTGTTAAGCAAGTATTAAGCATTGCTGGTTAATGAGAGTATACTGAATTACTCAAAGAGGTTTGTAATGCTTGTTGGAAGCCCGTTTATATAGGTGTTTTGAAGGGTAGAAGGATTCCGAATGAAAAAAATCGACAGCCCTCTACTTTAAAGGAAAAAAACGGGAAGCATGGCCGTGCTTCCCGATATTGATTGATTTTAACCGTAACACAATTAACAAATCAAAATCAATCAAAATTAGATAAAAAAATCGAGTATGGCGTATTCCAACCCCTTGTTTCTTACAGAGTGTAGTAATTCAATTTCATGCTATTGCATTAACTCATTCTTTGGAATAATTGCGGATTTTATTGTTGGTAGTGCTTTGAAAAATGTTAAATGGCCGGTTTCCCGGGAGAACTTGGAACAACAATGAAAAGTCAGTAGATACTTTTTTCCATTTACCGAACAATAAATTATATCAAATAGTTTAAAAAATTGACAATGAGGAGATGTTGGTGTTTTAAAGGCTCAAGTTGTCGGTCCAAGGGCAATTTTGGTAAGTTGAGGGTCAAGAATAATAGCCACGGAAAAATCAGGTTACCTGAATAAATATTTGGTCATTTCACTAAATAGTGACAATCTTAATAATAATAAAGTTAATCGGCAAAATATAATTATGATTCATTTTTTGTTTAAAGTTTTGACAATAGGCCTATTGCTGTCGGTGTTTGCTTGCAACCCAAATAAAGAGAGTAATGAAAACGATAAGCCTAATATTCTGTGGGTAGCATGTGAAGATATTACGACGATGTTGGGTTGTTATGGAGATTCGAATGCCAGCACACCCTACTTGAACGATTTTGCCGCGTCTAGTGTGTTATTCTCCAATGCCTTCGCAACTGCACCGGTTTGTTCGCCATCCCGTTCTAGTTTAATAACGGGTAGGTATGCGACAACCCTGGGTACGCAGCACTTGAGGTCCGAAACAAAAATTCCTTCATTTATCGAACCTTTTCCCAAAAAACTTCGTGACGCAGGATATTACGTAACAAACAATGCAAAGGAAGATTATAATTTTCAAGACAATACGATATGGGACCAATCCTCCAAGGAGGCACATTGGAGAAACAGAAATCGGGAGGACCAACCTTTTTTCAGTGTTTTTAATCTTGGCATAACACACCAATCCGGAATATTTGGTAATGACAGTATGTATATGCGGAAAATCAAGAAGTTTCTTCCCAATATTAAAGTAGCGCAGCAAGATTCTATCACCCTTCCTGAATACTATCCTGATACTCCTGAAATAAGGAAGCTTTGGGCACGATACTATACAAACATAAGTATCATGGATTATCAATTCCACAACATTATGGACCAATTGGAGGAAGACGGATTGGTTGACGATACCATCATATTTTTCTTCTCTGATCATGGTACAGGTATGCCCAGACACAAAAGAGTGGTATATGATTCAGGTTTAAAAATTCCCCTTTTGGTTTCCGTACCCCTAAAATGGCGTAAAAAGTATGGTTTTAAACCGGGAACAGTAGAAGATAGAATAGTGTCCTTCGTTGATTTTGCTCCGACTTTATTGGAATTGGCAGGGATGAATCTTGATTATGAGTTTGATGGGATATCATTTCTTCCAGAAAAAAATCGAGTATCCAAGAAATTTGCGTTCGGTGCGTCTGACCGTGTCGATGAAGCGTATGAAGTGGCAAGGTCTATTCGTACATCAAAATTTAGGTATATCCGAAACTTTATGCCTCATTTACCCTTGTTGCAACCAAATTTCTACACCGATCAGTCCGCCATAATGAAAGCATTGTCGGAGGTTGATAGGGATTCCCTGAATAGTGTTCAAAAAGCGATGTTCGCTCCACATAGATTGACTGAAGAATTGTATTATTCTATAGAAGATCCCAATGAGACCCAAAATCTCGTAAACGACCCAAAATATGCCGATACTTTAAATAGGATGCGTGGTTTATTAAGGGATAAAATTATCGAAACCTATGATACCGGTTTTATGCCCGAACCCGAAATGATTCGGCTTTCGAAACAAAATACACCCTATGAACTTGCTCGAGATAAGGAAATCTATCCAATTGATGAAATTATGTCCATCTGTGACCTAATGTTATGGAACAAAGACCCAATTCAAGAAATCATTCGATACCTCAAACATGATAATGGCTTTGTCAGGTATTGGGCTTTAATGACCATTCAAGCGAGGGGAATATCAAACGGAGAGATCATAAACGCGGTAAAAATGCTCTTAAAGGATGAATTTGCAACTGTGCAGATTGAGGCCGCAAAGATTTTGGTGAAAAATGGCAACCCTAAAGCACTGGATGTCTTAAACCAGCACTTGATAGGGGAGGATTATCTTGTTCTTTATGCCGCCAGGGCTTACCAATTGATTGGCGATTCATTGACCGAATTTCCAAATGAGGTTATAGAAGCGTATCAAAAAATGTCCGAAAAAACCAATGAAGGAAGTCTTTCCTCCAAAAGTTATTACACTTTATATGCTTATTGGGCACTTCATAGTATGTTATCCCCAAATTAAAAAACATACTCATGAAACGACAAACTTGTTATATAAGAAAATGGAGTTTTTTAACCATCATTTTTTACCGACGATGACTTTTATGGCCTTTTGGCAGCAGGGATGATGAAAACGATTTCAATATTACCATGGTTTGTGTTGATGATTTGGCTCAATGGGCAGTAGCTGTATGCGGGAATAATGGCGTACATCACCATATGCGCATAATACAAATATATGAATGGAAGCCTGTTTTACACTCGGACGTAAATGATTAATCACTGGATAATGGGAATAGCCACTGACTTTATAACCTAAAGATGAACACTGAAGAAAATGAGAATGTTTACGGGACTACTAAGTCTGTGCGAAAAATTCAAAAGAGTTTATAAGCCGACCTTCATTCATGAAGGCTTAAAAACAAACTGAAATGAAAACGAAAATGAAAAATCGACCGAGTCGGTTAGCCAATACCACTCGAGCACCGCATTCGGTCATCATTGTCGTCATGGGGATTATATTGATAGGTTACGGATGTTCACCCAAACGGGTTAAGGGTGACGATGGCCCCCAAAGGGAGAAAAGACCGAATATCATATTTATACTTGCCGATGACCTTGGCTATGGTGATGTTGGTTTCAATGGGGCACGTAAGGTGCGTACCCCGAACATCGACCGCATTTCGGAAGAGGGAATGAGATTCAGGAATGCCTACTCCCCCCATTCGGTCTGCACACCTACGAGATATGCGCTAATGTGTGGGCGCTACGCCTGGCGCACCTGGAACGGTCACATCACTGTTTGGGCAAACGACCCATTGCTCATAGACACTACAAGGGTTACCGTTCCCAAAATCCTAAAATCCGTGGGATATAAGACCGCCATCATCGGAAAATGGCACCTTGGTTTTGGGGATCCGGCAGCGGAAGGCTGGGACACCATTAAGGGGCCGGACTATAACGAGGAACTCAGACCTGGACCGTTGGAGGTCGGGTTCGACTATTTTTATGGCATTCCACATACGGGCCAGAAACCGAACGTATATATCGAGAACCATGAGGTTCAGGGCCTGCACACCGGGGACAATATGCAGATTGTACTGGACAGCAAATGGAAAGACAGGCCCTCCTATCTTGACAGGATAGGAGTTCCCGACCATCGTTTTACAGGAAATGAAAACGCAAGATACCAGCACAACGACCTTGCCGTCCACCTGACCGGCAAGGCGGTCGACTATATCGACCGTCAAGATGACGAGCCCTTTTTTCTCTATTTCGCCCATAGGAATACGCATGCCCCTCTTAAACCGAACGCCAAGTTTGAGGGAACCAGCGAAATCGGAGTGTACGGGGATTTTGTCAACGAGTTTGATTGGTCGGTGGGCGAAGTGCTCAATGCTTTGGATAGAAAAGGCCTTTCAGAAAACACTATCGTTGTGATATCAAGTGACAACGGAGGTGTTACGGACTACAGGGACTCAAAGTTCATATTGGTGAACGGGCATAAGGTAAATGGTCCTTTTTTTGGCCAAAAAACGGAGGCCTATGAAGGTGGTGTACATATTCCTTTAGCGGTCCGGTGGCCCAAAAAGGTCGAGGCGGGCACTTCCTCAGATGCCATTGTGGGCCTGAACGACTTTTTGGCGACCCTTGCCGAGCTTAACGAGATCACCTTGCCATGGAACGCGGGAGAGGATAGTTTCAGCTTTTTGGCTGAATTGTTGGGTGCTGAACCCCAGTGGCCCCGACGGGAAAGCATTGTGGTCGATGCTACCTCCGGCTTAATGGGGATAAGGCGTGGCGCATGGAAGTTTATTTCCGGACAGGGTGGTGGAGGTGTCCATTGGAACAGGAAGGAGAACGTCATAATGATGCCCCATCAATGGAATTTTGATTGGGATGCGGACAATCCACCAGGCCAGTTGTACAATTTGGCCACTGATTCGAGCGAGACCGACAATTTATATTACCAATATCCTGAAAAAGTGGTCGCCTTGCGTGCAGAATTGAGAGATATCCTATACGGTGGAAGAAGTACGGAATGAAACCGCCACGCCCCAACAATTGTAATAGCTCTGCTTTTTAGGGTATCAATCGACAAGAATGGGCATTACATTGTTATTTTTAAATCAATGAAGGAAGTAGACAATCATTTACAAATAAAGATGCGAACGTTTTTAATTTTAATAGGGGTTCTTTCCTTTTTTTTGGCATGCAATAATAACCAAGAAACCCATAAAAACAATTATGGGGGCTGGGAGAATTACGCAGGCAATAAAGACGGTTCCAGATATTCGTCATTAAATCAAATAAATAAGAAGAACGTAAAGAATTTAAAGATTGCATGGAGATATAGTACGGGAGATAAGGATAAAAACAACCGTTCGCAAAATCAATGCAATCCCATTATAGTTAATGGAATTTTTTATGGTACGTCACCCAAGTCGAAATTAATTGCCCTAAAGGCATCAACAGGTGAACCTTTATGGACGTTTGATCCAGTTGTGCACGATACTGTTAACAATGAAAATGCATACTATAAGGTGATAAGGGGTGTGACCTATTGGGCAAATAAAGCTGGTAATGAAGCGTACATTTTTTATGGTGTGGGTTCAAAAATGTTCTGTATTGATGCCCTTTCAGGGAATAGAATAGAATCTTTTGGTGAAGGAGGATATATAGATTTGACCAAAGACTTAGGGCGGGACCCCTACAATTTCAACCCCTTTGTTGCCAGTACCTCTCCCCCGATAGTATATGAGAATCTGTTGATTTTGTCCACTAGGGTGGCCGAAACGGCAGATGCTGCTCCAGGCCATATCCGGGCCTATGATACAAGATCGGGTGAATTAAAGTGGGTTTTTCATACCATCCCACATCCAGGTGAAATAGGCTATGATTCTTGGCCAGATAAGGAGTCTTGGAAAGAACTAGGTGGAGCTAACAATTGGGCTGGAATGTCCCTTGATCAAAAAAGAGGCATTGTCTTTGTGCCAACGGGATCTGTGTCAGGGGACTTTTATGGAGGTATCCGAAAGGGTGAAAATCGGTTTGCTAATTCTTTGATAGCACTGGAGGCGTTGACAGGTGATTATTTATGGCACTATCAAATTGTGCACCATGATTTATGGGATCGTGATCTCCCCGCAAACCCTAACCTTGTTACCTTGTATAAGGATAAGGATACTATTGATGCGGTGGCGCAAATAACAAAACACGGGTATGTTTTTATTTTTGATCGAGAGAACGGACAACCTATTTTTCCCATTGAGGAAGTTGCCGTACCTCAACACGCCCTTCCAGGGGAAGAACCTTGGCCAACCCAACCAATACCAACATTGCCAGAACCATTCGCACGACAGAAATTCACAATTGACGAGGTCACGAATTTGGATTCCATAACCCACATTGACATGCTGGCTAAATTCAAAAAAATCAAGTACTCTGAGAAGTTTACCCCACCCAGTAAAGAGGGTGCATGGATTTTCCCAGGCTTTGACGGAGGAGGTCAATGGGGAGGTGCTGCTGTGGATCCCGAAACCCAGATTTTATACGTGAACAGTAGTGAGGTTCCGTGGTCCTTGACCATGATCGATATTCCGAAAACAACACATGAAAACCGAACCTTCAAGGGAATAGGAAAACAGGTGTACAACCAAAACTGCTTGGCTTGTCATGGTGGTGATTTGAAAGGTAACGGCACCGCCTTTCCTTCATTATTAAATGTAGGGGATCGATATGACAAATCCGATATTTTGACAATAATCGAAAAAGGCAAGAACATGATGCCCGCCTTCGGACAACTATCTGAAACGGAAAAGAGTGCGCTTTTGACATTTATAATGGACCTAGAGGAAAAAGAATCCGCCAGCATGGCTAAAAATGGTTCAGACAGCATTCAAAAAAAGACTAATAAAACAAATGGAATTTTGAGCACTGTACCCTATACCATGACGGGGTACAATAGGTTTTTGGACAGAAACGGTTATCCCGGAATTACTCCCCCTTGGGGAACACTTAACGCGGTACACTTATCATCTGGTAAGTTGTTGTGGAAAGTTCCGTTGGGAGAATACAAAGAACTAACTGAAAGGGGCATTTCGCCCACCGGAACGGAAAACTATGGAGGCCCGGTGGTTACAAAGGGCGGGTTGATCTTTATTGCGGCTACCAACGATTCCAAAATCAGGGCATTCGATAAAGATAATGGAAAGATTCTATGGGAAGCGGATTTGCCTGTACCGGGTTTTGCCACTCCCGCTATCTATGAGGTAGATAATAAACAATTTGTTGTAGTGGCCTGTGGCGGAGGGAAAATTGGTGCTGATTCGGGGGATGAATATATTGCCTTTAGTTTGCCTACGAACAAGCTGTTTATAGCAATTTTTAGGGAAGGCTACATTTTTAGGGAAGGCTACAAAAACAGGGAAGCCTTCAGAGACTTCAAAGCCCATTGATATTTTACCTTCAAGGGAGGGTAAAGAGCTAAAAAAGTGGCTGTCAAAATATCCTGGTGTGAAGATTGTCACCAGAGACAGGGCCAGTTCGTATTCTTCTGCCGTTAATGAGATTTGCCCAAGTGCGGAACAGGTTGCGGACCGATTTCATTTATTAATGAACCTATCCGACGCTTTGGACAAGTATTTCAAAAGTGTGGATCCGAAAATCAAAAAACTAATTAAAGAAAAAAGCAATGAACTTTTAAAAAAGTCCGATGGTCACATTACCGGCGATGCGAAAGTAAAAACAACGGAGCCATTATCAAAAGTCCAAAAAAGGGTCGGTCCAAAAGGAGTAGATCAGAGGCAGGATATTTTCAATAAGGTCAAGGAATTACAGGCCAAGGGAATTTCCAAGCGAAAGACCGCAAGGGATTTGGGCATAAGTCGCAATACGGTCCATTCCTATCTCTCGCTAGAATCATTGCCTCCCAGATCAAGCTCAAGATCAACCAATGTCGAGTTATTTTCCCGGCACATCGTTGCGCGATTGAACGTTAAAGGGTATATGATGAAAGATATAATAGACGAAATCTATAAACTAGGATACAACGGAAGTAGAACGCAGGCCTATCACAATATAAATATCATTAAGGAAAAATTTAAAATATACACGCCGGATTTTGCACAAATCCAAAAGTCGAGAATTCCCTACATAAAACCATTAAGCTCAAGGAAGCTCGCCAAATATATTGGTTCCTGTCCGACCGTTATCAAGAATCCCGATGAGCGCAGGTATTTACAAACTCTATTGGATAATATCTCGGAACTCCAGGTGATCCAAAAATTGGTGCGGATCTTTAAAACAATGTTAACAACAGGCCGTGGTAATATTTACCGATGGATCGAATTCATTAAGCGGTCAAAATACAAAATGACGGGATTGACCACTTTTGCCAATGGACTGCTAAGGGATATTAAGGCCGTTAAAAACGCGATTAATATGCCCTGGAGCAATGGTGCTGTAGAAGGCCACGTAAACCGGATAAAGAGTATAAAAAGACAAATGTACGGCAGGGCCTGCTTTGACCTATTGCGTAAAAAGGTGATTTTATCTCAAACCGGTTAATGCGTCCCCAAATATGACGAAGAACCGTTAAAGTGAACCACTGAAAACGGATTTTTTTGAACCACTTAAAAAATCGTTTAAGGTTATGTTATAAAAGGGTTTGCAATAAATATTGCTATGCCCACTTTATTCCGATGGGGGTGGTATACTATGTCCGTCCTTTCCAGTAAGAAACCTGTGTACCGTAAATAAAAACGGACGGTTCATCGAACGCTCCATATATCAAGAGGCCCTGGAGGAAAACCAAAAAAGGGTCGGGGAAAACCCGGAATATTATAGGCTTAGGCAACAGATCACCGAGCACCAGTTCGGAACGATCAAAAGGCAATGGGGCTTTGCCCATACCCTTATGAAAGGAAAACAAAATGTGCTCTCCGAGGTAAACCTGATCATGATCTGTTACAACCTGACAAGACTTACGTCCATCCTTGATCCGAAAGAGCTGAAAAACAAGCTGAAAACGCTTGGACTTGAACCATCCCGCTTATTCGGGGCAATTTCCGCCATTTTGGGGGACTTTCTATTTTGGGACAATTTTTTGTACCGCCAAGAAAACGGTCGTAAAACCCCTTGCACATTCATGTAAATCAAAACGGATCACTTAAATTTGACCTTAATGGGGTTTCTGCGCAGACTCCCGTTAGGCATAATTAACCAGCACATCAATGCCAAGATTACTAAAAAATGATACCGTAAGATTAATTGAAGCCAGTATTGAGTTTCTTGGATTAGCCCAAATTGGGATTTGTGCTTTTAGAAGAGATCAATTAAAAATGGAACATGTTCGCTATTCACCAGAAATTGGTCTGATTGGTAGCGCTATAGAATTGGCCATGAGTTCTGTTTTGATTCAAGCACTAGGCAAAAAGTCAATTTATAGGGATTATAAGAACGCCAAATATAAAACTGCATCCGAAATTTTAAGTGATTTTAGATTTTTGCTTAAACAGTCTTCCTCGAATATTTTGTTTTTGTCAAACGGAGTATCAAATTCTTCAGATCATATAAATAGCATACTTAATTTAACAAATAGGTTTCAGCTAATTATCATTAGTCGAGCTAATGGATTACATAATGGTTACGGAATGAACTACGATTTAGTCGCCTCTTTATTCCAAAGCGTGAGCAAATTTTTAAACTTAATTGCAGAATCTAATAACTATAAACCTTACTTATCCAAAATTCCTGAACTAGTCGGTATTAAAATTGATACTCAAGTCGTGATAGAGGATTTATATAAACGTTTTAACAATAGCGAAAAACTAGTAGAGCAAAAATCAATCCTATCATCTCTGTTTCTAATATTACCAGAGATTCCTAAAGATATGCCCGAATGGATATCTAAGTTCGAGAAAATAAAAGTCGCTCCTAAAAAAACAGATATAGTTTATCTAATAAATGCCTTGGAAAATGCAAATCCTGTTGCGTTAAAAAAAGTGACCGATGGGACCGAGAGTTTAAATGTGAAGATCGTAGGTAGAGATGTTGATGGAGCAATTCCAATTTCCGCACAGTTTTTAAAAACGGAGTTTACTCAAATTAGAGACCAGTTCTACGCAGACATAGCGAACGCTAACGGTCGATTGAATAATAATCAATTAGACCTCCCTCCAAAGGAATCAATATATAATGCCTTTTCTTATGATTTAAATGATCTGAAAATTCTCGATGAGGACAAAAAATTTACGGCTCATCAGTCGTGGCCATTCATCATCGAGGCCATAAATATTCCTAAAAGTAACACTAATGCACCTTATTGGTTCATGATTAGAAAAACTGATGACATGGGCCAACTTAAATCTTGTTTAAAGAAAGCAACAAAATTTGGAAACAGTTCACTTAAAAAGAATACAACGTTAGTGTTAGGAGGAATTGAAGCAATAGAAAAAGATGAGTCCATAAGTACTGATTCTATTTTCATACAAAAAATTCTAAAAGACATAAACAATCTAAATTCTCAACTTGAAAAATTTGAAAAATTATATCAAAAAAATGGTCTTAATGGTTTGACCGACAGTTATATTCCTTTTCTTAATGACCTATTCGAGGAAAGCATTTCAGTAGGACCGATATTAGAAAAATTGATTAAAGATGATGATGTTGAAGAAAATAGTATAAGATATTGGATAGCCAAGTTGACCACAATTATGCCTGAAATTGAAGATTTTCCAATTTTATCCGTTATTTTAAATGATGAAAAATTTAAAAATGCTCACACCAATATTCGAAAAGCATATAGAGCGTTTGACTTCAATATTTATGGCCCGAAGGTTAAAAGTGCCTAACAATAGTAACCGTTGCACAAGCCCTTGATTCAGCAAAAAATGAATCCATTCAAGCCTCTATAAGAGGCTTTTTTATTATTGGGCTAGATGCGAAAAGCTAATTTGTAGCCTTCCCTAAAAATAAAGACTTACCCCTTTTCGTACAGAGGTTAAATTAAAAAGCTCTAAAAATTTATGTTTCAAAATTATAGAAAATCAAAATGAGAGAGTAGTTGATATGCGAACAGAATGTAAATCACGTAAGATGTAATCCGACCGATAAAAGCATATTTCTCCCTCTCCGCCTCATTTTCCAATTTATTAACCCTTTCCCTTAGTAGATTATCGAGAACGGTAACTGCCTCTTCAATGGTTTCATTATCATTCAATACTGAGTTTGGGACCCTCAAGGTGATAACATCCTTTTGCACAAAATCGTGAAAAGTTCTTTTAATGTCACTTATTGCTTGTTTGGAATTTCTATTATGGTGGGTTCCATCAACCTCTATTACAATTTTTGCTTTATGAATAGCTAGGTCAACATGTTTATGTTCATCTTTGTCTTCGTGCGCAACTTTCCATCCCTTATCGGATAAACCGGTCTTTAAGCGCAAAGCTTCCGCTGTCGCTCTTAATAGGTCAGAAACGTTCTCATCTTTAGTCTCAATTTTTTTTTGCTTACCTTTTTGGTGCGGCATGCATAATGCAATTCCGAAATTATCAAAAGAATAGTCATAAACTCCATTTGATATTATATTCCCGCATTCTATGCAATTGTGAGGCATACGTGTTAAAATTTGACGAGAGGACTACAATACTTGATTTCTTGAGTTTCCATCTCTAAGATTTATTATGGTTTTTCAGTGCTTTTTATATTGACGTAATATTAAAAATCTTTAAGTGAATTAATCTAGACTAATGAATAACGGATTATTGATGTTGCTATTGCCGCAATAAGAGTAAAATAAGGCCAAACAGCATTTCGTGTAGTTTTGTTGAAAAATTTTGTATTTAAAATTTTGCTAAGTATCGGAAATGACGACTGAAACAGATATTTTAGGAGCCTAAGATTATTTATAACAAGAAATTAAAGTTATGCCAATTAAAGTTGTAGAGCTCTTTGCAGGAGTTGGTGGGTTTAGAATAGGTCTCGAAGGTTATCCAAAAAATGAAGATTCAAAGTTTGAAGTCATTTGGAGCAATCAATGGGAACCGAGTACCAAAACTCAACATGCAAATATGATATACAATGAGCGTTGGCCAAATTCGAATCATAGCGGAGAAAACATTGAAAACGTAATTGAGAATAGCTTTGAAATTATTCCAGATCATGATTTATTGGTCGGGGGATTCCCGTGTCAAGACTATTCCGTTGCTACAACCCTGCAAAATTCGAAGGGTCTAATTGGAAAGAAAGGCGTTCTATGGTGGAGTATAGAGGCCATTCTTAGAAGGAAAGAAATCAAGCCTAAATATTTATTGTTAGAAAATGTAGATAGATTGCTGAAGTCTCCTTCAAAACAGAGGGGAAGGGATTTTGCAGTTATGCTGGCATCTTTAAATAATCTTGGGTACGCAGTAGAATGGCGGGTAATCAATGCTGCCGAATACGGTATGCCGCAAAGAAGAAGAAGAATATTTTTTACAGCATACCACCATAGTACAGAGATTTATAGAAGGTTAAAAAAAATTGATTCTAAAGAGGATTGGTTAGATTCCGACGGTGTGTTTGCTAAATCTTTTCCTATTAGGGAATTGACGGAAAAAATTATCACTGGGGAAATAGGAAAGGATTTAATCAAAGTTTCAAGCGAATTTAATTTGAATGAAAAGCTGAGTCCATTTCAGAATTGTGGGTTAATGATCGACGGTAGATATCATACGACCAAAGTATATCCATTCTATAACGGGCCTTTTAAGACCTTGGGGGATGTACTTGTCGATTTTGAGCATGTTCCGAGTGAGTTTTTTATTTCAAAAGAGGATGTAGAAAAGGAAAAGGGTTGGAAATACCTTAAAGGTTCAAAGAACGAACCGCGATTTAATAAGGCACAAAATTACTACTATAATTATACGGAGGGTAGTATGATCTTCCCCGACGCCTTAAATAATGCATCTCGCACAATTATTACTGGTGAAGGAGGTAAATCGCCTTCAAGGTTTAAACATGTTGTGAAACAAAACGGAAGACTAAGAAGACTAACACCATTAGAATTAGAAAGACTAAATACGTTTCCGGACAATCACACCGAGCATCCTGAAATCACGGATACAAAAAGGGCATTTTTTATGGGAAACGCGCTAGTAGTGGAGGT
This sequence comes from uncultured Kriegella sp., assembly GCF_963975415.1. Classification (NCBI taxonomy): domain Bacteria; kingdom Pseudomonadati; phylum Bacteroidota; class Flavobacteriia; order Flavobacteriales; family Flavobacteriaceae; genus Kriegella; species uncultured Kriegella sp. The sequence goes on along the minus strand of NZ_CAXBGN010000009.1, from coordinate 4,028 downwards.
TGTCCAAAGAGTAGGAAACGAGTTATATGATCAAATTAGTTTACCAGTAGAAGAGCTTGTCCAATAATTTGCCATATAATCCTAACGATCCGATTTCTATAAGAGCTTATGCAAAGCATCTAGAGAATAGAACGCTACGACAACTTTTTGGTGATGACCTTCAAAACAACTATTCGGGTAAAGGAAAGCTAGGCCAGCTTCTTGAAGAACTATATTTTAATTACAAACCAAATTCCAATGCAGAGCCTGACTTTATCCAAGCTGGACTTGAACTAAAAACTACACCATTAAAGAGAATTTCCAAAGGTCTTGTCTCAAAAGAGAGATTGGTTTTCAATATCATCAACTATGAAGAGGAATATAAACTATCTTTTGTAAACAGTAGTTTCTGGAAGAAAAACAAACTGCTTCTTTTGATATTTTATTTGCACGAAAGAGAGAAATTGGATATTGATTATATATTTAAAATTGTTCGCCTTTGGCGTTTTCCAATAACTGATTTGAAGATAATAATTGATGATTGGAAAACGATAGTTGCAAAAATCAAAGCAGGGAAAGCTCACGAAATATCTGAGGGTGATACTTTATACCTTGGAGCCTGTACCAAAGGTTCAACAGCTGAGAAATCGAAAAGAAAACAACCATTTTCTGAGAAACTGGCTCAACAAAGGGCGTTTTCACTTAAATCGAAGTATTTAAACTTTATTGTAGAACGAAGTTTTGAAGGTGATTTTGAACTGCCCGATATAAACGCAGCCTATAATAAGGTTTTAGAAAGTCAACATGATTTACTGGAAGGTGATTGTGGAGATCTACCAGTTCTTACAGATGGCCATGAACCAGTAATAAAGAACGTTTCGGAATATCGAGAAGGTCAAACTTTCGAGGATGTTATTCTTGAGAAGTTTGAAAAATACTATGGCTATTCCGAGAGGGAAATCGTCGATTCATTCAATCTCGATGTGAATCTTAAAGCGAAGAACAAGAATTATGTTTTCGCGAGGGCCATTTTGGGTGTTTCGAAACAAAAGATTGAAGAATTTGAAAAAGCCGAAATCGAACTAAAAACCATAAAATTGGAAGAAAGGGGAACTCTTAAAGAGAGCATGTCGTTTGCTCAAATTAAATTTCTTGAAATAATTGAAGAGGAATGGGAGGATTCTTATTTATACGCTACTTTAACAAAGAGATTTTTCTTTGTAGTATTTAAAAAAGATAAACATCAGGTTTCTCGATTATTTAAGGTCAAATTTTGGACGATTCCTTATTCCGACTTAGTTGTAGCTGAAGAATTTTGGGGTGATACAAAGAAAAAGATTCAGAAAGGTATTTATAATCAGTTTTGGAAACTGAAGGACCATAATATTTTTCATGTAAGACCAAAAGGAGTTAATGCCAAGGATTTGATGCGGACACCACAGGGAACCATGGAGAAAAAAAAATCGTACTGGTTAAATAGCAGGTATATCTTAAAACAAATTCACCAATGACTAAACCTGTTGCTATATACGACGGGGCTGAGGTTAATAAATTTATAAGTAGTTAAAGTGGTTAATCTGAAAGCTATTTATGCTTGCAAATACACCACATTTCCCGTTTGAACATCATAATAGGGCTTTCGCCCGCTCGAATCCCTTCTAAGATTTTTTATCAATAAATAACGGGATTTGATCAATAATGCCTTGAGTTCCTGGATATCCTTTTTTGTTGCAGATTTATTTTCGGCAGGGGTAAACATGGTTTTTGCAATTTCGACGGCCGCTACTCCTGCCGCCGCATTTCCAACTCCGGCAAAGGATATTTTCTCAGGCATAGATGCCTTTTGGGTTTCCGGTAAGACCTCGTTTTTAGGTATCGCGATTTCTCTTTTCGGTTCCCCGATCCGTTTCTTGTTCCTCCAATTAAGGCTACGGCACGAGTTACTGCAAAATAGTTGGGCCCCTCTTCGTTTTGGGACGTAATCTTCACCACAATAGGCGCAATTCTCCGTTTTTTTCATAATTATGCGTAAACTGAACGTTCAATTTACGCATAATTTATTTTTTATACCACTTAACCGATATTAAAAATACGCTTCAATAAAATAGTTTCAGCCTCCTTTTCGGTAATAATCGGCTCCTTCTTCCCTTTTTTGAGTGCTTTTTCTTTTGTGGAAAGAGCAGGTGGTTTTTCGGTAAGTACTTCTTCGCGAACCAATGTGTCGGGCTTCGTTAATTGCTTTTTCTCGATACCATATTGTTCGGATAATTTAGGAAAGGAGGCTTCCAGAATTTCCGCTAAATTGAAATTACCTTTGGGCACATCTTCCCTTTTGGGGTAAAAGTGTTTTAGCACGGTTTCAAAATGGGCCTTATGGTAGTTCAACTGCATTCGGAACAATCCTTTAACGGTATCCTCCAGAGGAAGTATCTGGGATAGGTTATCCTGTAGCCACTTTGTTATGTAGAACAAACACTCCGCCTGTTCATAGTATTGCTCCAACATATAATTGAACTCCACTGTATCGGAATCGGCCCTCTTGCTTAATAATTGATGGATATTCTTTTTTAACGAAGCACCCTTCAATATGGCCCTACTGTTGTCCCTTTCAGAATCATAAGCGATTGGTCCTTCAATATAATCAACGACCAATATCTTGTTACGGAATTTCTGGAAATCAAATTTTTCATAGTTTTCCAAAATCTGTTCCGTCATTATATGGTCCGGGATAAAGAACACTAATTCTTCCCACAAAATTGGGAGCAGGCCGTTGTAAAAACTTTCCAATGCGGTTTTATTCATGTTCGCTCTCTAACATTTTTGAATAATCTTCCGGCAGTTCGGCATCTATATCACGTAAATATTTTTCCAATGCCGTCATAGAAGAGTGCCCCGTAATCAACTTTAACCTACTCTTTGCCTCAAAAGGTGAAAACCTCTTTGATAAAGACCTATAAGCTTTGGTAATGTACGTGTGCCTAAAACTGTACAGGCCATAATCCGTACCCAGATCGAAATGATCTTTGACGACTTTTTTAAAACGTTTCGAAAAATAGTCCCTTCGGTTGCCAATTTCCGTGTTCCATTCTCCCCCGATCTTGTCCGGTGTAAACAACACGGATTCTTTATCCAGTTTTTGAAGGTCGGGTAGATCGTTCCACAATATCTCGGGTATGATCTTTGTTTTCATCGGGCTGTTCTTGGCCTTGAATTCTACTGTTTTACTCTTTAGTTTAATATCCTTCACCTTGAGCCGGCATACTTCGATCGGGCGTAGAAAACCATAGGAGACGAATTTGATATAAAGCAGCAATATGGGGTCGGTAACTTCCAAATAGCTGAATATCTTTTGTTGGGTTTCCTGGGTGTATGTTTTGTTCCGCTCCGGAACGGTTTTTAAGGTCGGTATTTTTTTAATAAAGTTTTGCTCCAATATGTCGTTATCGACCAATACTTGAATTATACTGCTCAGATCCGTTCTAAAGTTGTTTCGGTTACGGGCACTTGTCCTATCGATGACATCGTTTAAAAATGAAGTGACGACCTTCTTGTCAAGTTCCGTGATGTCCGTTATTTCCGGACGGTTTGTTCCAAGCCATTTTAGAAAATTCTTTATTTTGTTTTCATAGCCTCTTTTGGTCGTCGGGCTCAATATTTTTTCCTTGCGCGCAAGTCCGAAATCGAAGGCTTCCCGAACGGTCATTTTTGGCCCGTCGTCATCATTGCCCGTTTTTTTGTTACCCTTCTTTGTCGAGACCTGATCGCTGGCATCATCCTTCTTGGCATTCAATCTATGATGTAGTTCGGTATTATCGGTGTACGGGTTGTAGCCTTGTTTCAATAATCGAAGCAGGACCTTTCTGTAGGTGACCAAAACGGACATCCGATCTTCCTTGGTCTTATATTTATTTGCATTCCCATAAAAGGGCGTCAATCTTTTTAGCTTTCCGCTTTTAGGTTCGCGAAAGGAAAAATAGACGTACCAGCGTTTGGAGAGATCGCCGTTGGCAGAATATATTTTAGGGTTGGAAAAGTTTCTTTTTACGGAC
>NZ_CAXBGN010000008.1:0-230344 GCF_963975415.1 uncultured Kriegella sp. | reverse complement strand
TTGTTTTAGAGAACTTTAAAGATAATGGACACGCTGCTTTTACATAGATGCTATACGTAATGCGGACTTTAGGGCAAAGCTGAAAGGTCTGTGTATATATATGAGGTCGCAAAATCTTCGGGATTTTGCTTTGAACAAAAAAACCTAAGAAACAAACAAGAATCTACAAGGTTGGAAACTAATTTAGTGTAAACCATGTCTCTTAACGAACATTTGGGCAATTAATTATCATCTATAAAGCTTAATAAATAAATTTTTAATGAAAAAAACATATTTCTTAATTAGCATTTTTATTTTGTCAATATGCTTTTTTTCATGTGCAATAAAACGGTCCAATTCTAAATTAAATATTGAAAAATGTGAATGTACTGTTGATTCAGCTTCTGTTGATTCGGTTTCATTGGAACAACAAGAACTTGACTATTTTTATTCCTTAATGGCATATGCAGTAGTTCATAAAGATTGGCAAGTTAACGCTCTTGAAGGTAGAGGATATAACATTGGTTCTGTGTTGGTGGATAGTGCTAAATATGTTGTTAACTGGGCGAGAAATTCAGTAAATATTAAAATGAACGGAACGCAACATGGAGAAGTACGAGTGATACAATCCTATTTAGACAGTGTTCCATCCTTTTCTTTAAAAGGCTTTTCAATATATACAACATTAGAACCATGTGCAATGTGTTCTGGCATGATGAAATTGACCAATGTACATAGAACCATTTATGGTCAAACAGATCCCACCTACGGAAAGGCACTGGAAAGACTCCAATTAGAATCAGGCTCATGTTGCAGAGGTGGTTATTTCCCATATCCACGACCTGTAATTTCAGATAAATCACCTGACCTTATATCAGTGGAAATAGATTCAGCATATGCAAGGTACAAAGGAAAATATATAGTTGATTTTTTAACAACACCAGTAGCTGAAAAATTATTTAAGAAAGCATCAAAAATGTTTCAACAATATAAAAAAGCTAAATATGTAGAAAATCAAAAGTATATTGATAGTGCTCATAAATTTTATAATTTAGTTGATGCCTCCATTAAGTAGCAAATAAAGAACTATTGGCACAACCTATAAAATTAATTGCTTGTTACTAGCCTACTTACGAAAATCCTCCCGGATTTTCTATCTAGTTTTTATTTTCTAAATTAGGTGCTTAAAAACGCCACTAACCATACACAAACACGTTGTGTGACACCATCGGTGGCAGTACTGTACTACGAATTCATATTACACACGAATTGGGTCAACTGTTTCAGACTTGTCGCCAAAGATTAGCTTTCTATGATTGACACCCCAATTGTGCAATTCAAAAATGACTTTTTCCAGCGTTTTAGAATGGTTTGTAGGTTTATATTCTGTTCTCACCGGAAAACCATTTAAAACTGTTCTAGTAATCAACTGATTTTCTTCCATATCTTTCAATTCCTTTGACAAAACTTTGGTGCTTAACTTCGGAATACTGCGCTCTATTTCCCTAAAGTGCTTATTTCCTTCCCAAACTGAAATCAAGATTAAAAGTTTCCATTTTCCACCGATTACATCTAAAGTGTCCCTTACGGGCAACAAAGCTGACGTACACTCTTTATGTTCTTTCTTTTTCATCTCCATTAATTTAATGATTACCTAAAAGTAACTGATCACCTTTAGGTAACTGATTACTAATGGTAATCAAAAATAGTTAATTTAGCCGTATTAATAATTATAACGATTTAAAAATGAAAAACAAGATTCTTACAGCTTTATGTATACTATTCGGATTAATGATGATTAATTCAGGTGCAAACAAATTCTTCAATTATATGCCCATGCCCGAAATGTCGGAAGAAATGATGCAAATTATGGGCGGATTTATGACCATTGAATGGATTTTTCCGCTTGTAGCAATTATTGAAATCATTGGAGGAGCTTTAATCGCAATCCCGAGAACAAGAGCATTGGGTGCATTAATAATCCTTCCTGTTATGGTGGGAATATTTGTTCACCATCTAGTTCACGACCTATCGGGCATTGGAATCGCATTACTATTATTCGCCATTAATATTTGGGCAATTGTTGCCAATTGGGATAAATACGAACCCATCATAAAAGGCAAATAGAAAAAAATAATAAAATGAGAGTTCATAGGCTATGAATATAATGACGGTGATGGCGTAATTGTTAATACCGGGACATCCAATATCGGTAAGAGCATTATAGTAAATGCTTCTACAGGTAATGTAAATTGTACTGACCTGGCCTTTGGAAAAGTTTCTGATTACAACCTGTTCGAACTGGCCTATGGATATACTTACATTGAGGTGAAAATTGATGATACATACTTTAGTGCCAAATCGAATGGTCTGCGTATATTTATAATGCCGTAATTTTTTCTGCCCCGACGCTTTCGGGTTTGTTCGGACAAGCATAAAATAAAACGGAACAATACGCTTTAGCTCAACCGCTGTACTCCGTTAGCGAATGAACCATAAAAAATGAAAGCATCAATACGAAGAAATTATTGTTTGCCAAGTCAATTAAAGATTGAGCAGATTGAAAAACCAATTCCAAAAGACAATGAAGTATTGATTAGGGTTTATGCTACCACCGTCAATAGAACAGATTGTGCCAACCTTACAGCTAAACCCTTTATCATGCGGTTTGTTTTGGGGTTATTCAAACCAAGGAAAATCATCGTGGGCACAGACTTTGCAGGAGAAGTAATAGCAATTGGAAAAAATGTCAACTCCATAAATATGGGAGACAGAGTATTCGGTTTTAATGATACAGGTTCCGAATCTCAAGCCGAATACTTAACAACTGTTACGGAAAATACCTTCACTATTCCAAAAAATATTGATTTCAAACAGGCAGCCGCAAGTTTGGAAGGAGCCCATTACGCTTACACTTTTATTCATAAAGTAAATATCAAATCGGGGCAGCGCATTCTAATAAATGGAGCAACTGGAGCCATTGGTTCTGCACTGTTACAATTTGTCAGGCAATATGAGGTCAACATAACCGCAACCTGCAACACTAAGAATATCGAACTAATACAAACTTTGGGAGCTGACAAAATTTTTGATTACACGAAAAAAGATTTTACCGATGATAGCGGAAAGTATGATTTTATTTTTGATACGGTTGGAAAAAGTACTTTTGGGAAGTGCAAATCATTATTAAATAAAAAAGGAGTTTACATTTCCTCTGAATTAGGCCCTTATAGTCAAAATGTCTTCTACCCCCTATTGAATGCTATCTCAAGTAAAAAAGTAATCTTCCCTATTCCATACCATAAGAGCGAAACCATACCATATATCAGTAGGCACTTAGCGAAAGGCAGCTTTAGGCCAGTGGTTGACAGAGAATATCAATTGAAAGATATCGCCAAGGCCTACGAATATGTAATCAAAGGAGAAAAAACAGGAAATGTTTTAATCAATATTAAGAATAATCAAAGTACAATAGAACCAAAACAGCATTCAAACACCGTTTAACCAGACGTTGTGCTTGATTCATCAATGGACTTATCGCCAAAAAGAGTTTGTAAAATAGCTGCATTAGGTTTTATAATTGATGTTAACCCTAAGGGCATCCTTAAAAAATCACTCGGGAACGCACTCAATTCCCCAATTTAAAATAGCATTTACCGTAAGCAGTTGCAACAGAAAACACATTCGCTTTAAATTCTTAATTACATATCTTTATAGAATTAGGGGTGTGACCAAAATCAGCAAAGCAAGGGGGTATGTCGCCATAAGTAAGATATTTGCTCTGTGATTGATATTCTTGGACCCATCCAAATATTTTAAACCGATCACCCATAAATGAAAAAAAATATTCCGCTAGTATTGATATTTTTCGCAGTGCTTCAGATAACGGCACAGCAATTCGATGGCCCATTACGTGTACACCCGGAAAACGGTCGATATTTCACCGACAATTCGGGAAGAGCCATTTATTTGACAGGCTCGCACACTTGGGCGAATTTTCAAGAAAGTAGAACGCCGAGCGATTCTCTTTTCGATTATCAGGGCTATTTAAAAATGTTAAAAACTAACAATCACAATTTTATTCGCCAATGGACATGGGAACATGCCAGAAAAGCTTCTTGGACAACCGATGATGTCGTTTTTTCACCATTGCCCTACAAAATGGTAAAGCATAAAGGCAAAGAACGTTATGATTTATCGCAATGGAACGAAAAATATTTCGAACGATTGCGAACTCGAGTTAAAGCGGCCGCCGATGTGGGTATTTATGTTTCCGTTATGCTCTTTCAGGGGTGGAGTCAGAATAGATTAGAGACACCTGGTAGCGACCCGTGGGTATATCACCCGCTTAATCCGGTCAACAATATAAATGGCGTAGGAAAATCGGTGAAGAACAATGGTTTTGACGATGAAACTATGGGTACTTTACATTCGATGAATAATGGCGATGTGCTTGAACAGCAAGAAGCGTATGTAAAAAAAGTGATTGAAACCGTAAATGATCTTGACAATGTACTTTATGAGATATTAAATGAGGGGGGAACGAAAAAATGGCAATACCATATGGTGAATTTAGTAAAGGAAATTGAAAAATCGATGCCCAAACAGCATCCTGTGGGCATGACTCATGCTTCGGTGGTAAGCCCACCAATGTTTAATGATGATTTATGGGAAAGTCCGGCAGATTGGATATCTCCGGCAACCGAACCCATTGCGTGGATGTACAAGGGCACTGATTATCTTCAAGATTATAAAAGCGATCCCCCTGCGAATTCCGGCAAAAAAGTAGTACTGCTCGATACAGACCATTTGGGAGGGCACTGGGGAAATTATAGCTGGGCATGGAAATCGTTTGTTCGCGGTCATAACCCAATTTTTATGGATTCGTGGGTACCATTGGCCGGAAACTATGATAGGGCGAAAAGCCCATCGATATTCTACGTTGGCGGGGTGACCAAAAATGACGCAGACCATCCGGATTATGAACCTCTACGTAAAAATATGGGATATATACTTGCTTTGGCAGACCGCATAGATTTAGCAAAAATGACTCCACAAGACCAATTATGCTCTACCCGGTTTTGTTTAGCCGACCCTGGGCAAGAATATGTTATTTACTTGCCAGAAGGCAAGGGAACGCTAGATTTGAGAAATGCGGATGTGGAATTTAATGTCGAATGGTTCTTTCCCATAATAAACAGAACTATCAAAGGAAAAGAAACCTTGAAAGGCGGCAGTTATAAGGCCCTTATCGCTCCGTTCACGGGTGCTGCGGTCTTATATTTGAAAAAGAAATGAAAAAATGGGTTATTTTTAAACAGCTTTATGGCATAAAGAATGCCATAATAGCACTGTTCAATGATCACTTAACTGATTTAAGATAAACAAAATGCTAAATTAAAAGATTTGGACCGTTTTTCAAATCTGCTACCCCGATGTCCACCGGGGATGAATTTGGTTTTAAAATAAAAGAAATATAAAAATAGACCGAGTGCCACTCCTTGAAAAAGTATGAAGAATAAGAAACGACCAAAACAGATATTTAGAATAGTATTGCTTGTTGGAACTATTATCTCGATGTTTTTTGTTCCATGGATCTTGGTAAAGGCGTGGATATTACCACTACCCGATACGGTACAAGAACAAGTTGATCAAGCCATTGACCATGATTTTGATGGAATGATCGTCTATGTCGATGAGCCAGGCAAACCGCCAGCATTCTATGCAGCTGGCTGGCATGATCGAAAAAACAAAATTCCTGCCGATCCAAAAGCCTTATTTAAAATAGCAAGTATCGGCAAATTGTATGTTGCCGTCGCCATAACAAAATTAGTTCATGACAACCGTTTGTCCCTAGACAAAACCCTTGCTGATTATTTTCCCGAACTTGTGGGGAAAATTGAAAATGCAAAAAAAATAACCTTACGCATGATGGTACAACATCGAAGTGGCATTCCGAACTATGTCGACCATCCTGAATTTTGGAATAAGCAACCTGGGAGTAATGACGAAGCACTTGAATTAGCAATTGATATGCCCGCCAGCTTTATGCCCGGTGAAGATTATGGCTATTCAAACACCAACTATTTATTGCTTCGCAAGCTCATAGACAAAGTTGTGGGCTATGATAATCACCAATATATCAAAGAGGAAATTTTGATGCCACTCGAGCTCAACAATACGTTTGGGTCCCTTAGTGAGGTGAATATAGACGATGTAATGAGTGGCTATTACGTTGGCTATGAGGAAGATTTTAAAACAGAGGAACGGGGAATGCTAGCTACGGCAGAAGACGTGGGCATATTCTTGAGGGCATTAAACGATGGCTCAGTGTTCCGTGAAGGGGAACAAGAAATTTATTCTTCCATTTATGTCTACGAACATACAGGTCTTGTTGTTGGTTATCAGAGTATAGCGAAATACCATGAAGACATTGATACGGTTGTCATTCAATTTAATAATACAACCAATTTTAATGGATATGACTGGAATTTATCGGAAATTATATACAGTCGTATTGTCAAAATTCTGAAAAACAAAAGAAGCTCATGACCAAGATAAGGAACATAAAACTGCCCGTTGGTTTACCCTTCCATTGCTAAAAAAAGGGCTTTAGTTGATGCCATAACGCCCAATTTTCCAAACTAACCAATCAAATAGTCCATTTGTAAACTATTGTTATTCCTTTTGGGAACTTATCCAATCATTGACCCTACGTTCCAATAATTCCAGTGGCAAAGCCCCGCCCCCGAGAATGGTATCATGAAACCCCTTAATATCAAATCGATCTCCCAATGCTGCTTCCGCATTTTTACGCAATTCCTGAATTTTCAGCATTCCGATTTTATAACCGGTAGCTTGACCCGGCATGACCATGTAGCGCTGTACCTCTGCTTTTGTTGCCCCTTCTGAAATGGAGGAGTTTTCCATGAAGTACTTGATTCCGTCCGCTTCTGTCCATCCCTTGACATGTAATCCGGTGTCTACCACTAGACGAATAGCCCTCCATATTTCATTGACCAAACGACCAAAATCATAATATGGATTTTGATACCCGCCCATTTCCTTGGCCAAAGCCTCTGTATACAATGCCCATCCTTCACTATACGCATTAAAGCCTGCTTGCGTTCTAAACTTAGGAACATCATCTAACTCTTGGGCAATGGACACCTGCATATGATGACCTGGGCTTCCTTCGTGATAAGCAACGCCTTCCAAGGTTGAACGGGGCATCGCATTCATATCCGATAAATGCACATAATACGTACCCGGTCTAGATCCATCAGGTGTTCCTTTCATATAGTGCTGCGGTGCACCATCTTGTTCCCTAAAGGCCTCAACACGCCTCACTTCCAATTTGGCTTTAGGTAGTATTCCGAAATAATCAGGTAACTTATTATTAATGGCATCCAAATATTTAGTGGATTCATCCAAATAGGCTTGTCTGCCTTCATCGGTATTCGGAAAATAGAACTGCTCATCTGTATTTACAAACGTAAAGAACGCATCTAAATCACCATCAAAACCAACTTTATCTTTTATAGCCATCATCTCCCCTTTAATTCGGGCCACCTCTTTAAGACCAATTTCATGAATTTCATCGGCAGAAAGGGCTGTCGTTGTTGAAACCTTTAATTTGTAATTATAAAAATCTTTGCCATTGGGGTGACGACTAACCCCTGTTGGCTCTGCCACTGCATTATCCAGCTCTCCCTCTAACCAGGATATCAGATTCTCATAGGCGGGTGTAAAATAATCTTTAATCGCCGATTCCGATTGTGCTTTAAGTGCGGTTGCCTCTTCCGAAGCGATTTTCTCCGCTGCCAAGAGGGTGTCTATTTTTCGTTTCATGTCTTCCAAAACGGGCGCGCCACTGAGTAAGCCCTTCGCTTGCCCAATTACGATTTCAAATGTAAATTTTGGAGGCAATATTCCCAAAGCAGCTTGGTCTTTTGCCCTATCTATCAATTGATTTATAGCCCTGCCCGTTTCCTGAATTCTAGAAATATAGGCGTTCATATCGGCAATACTGTCCACTTTATGAAAATTGATCAAATAGCTCGGTAGGCTGGTATGGTATCCGCGCATTTGGTCAAATACATAACTCATATCCCTATAAGCCTTACCCTCCTTTAATGTTTCATATTGATAGCCCCATAAATCATACGAAGTTTGATCGGTATCATTAAGGTTTTCGTAATCAAATCTTTCTTTTAATTCATTAATGCTCTCGGTATACCAAGCCAATTTTTTATCCTCGGCTTCCTTGCTCATGTCATCGATCTTGTCATACTGATCTTTTCTACCTTGAACGGTAAGACTTAAAGGGCTCATCTGCAACAACTCTTCGTATTTAAGATCAAACCATGTGTTGAGCTCTTCCGATTGATCGACTTCTTGTTTGGGTGTTTCTTTACATGCGGAAAATGATAAAAAAAGAAGCATAGTAAAACCGAGGAAATTATTTCTTTTCATAATATATCTGTTGGTTTAGTTCTTGAAAATGGTTAAAGAGCAAAGCAAATGCCAATAAAATTGGTAAGCTCTTCAAATTTATGGTAAGTTACTTAATTTGGTTCTTTATGTAGTATTTCAAGCCCCAAAAGAATTATAGCCTGTTTTCTGTCACCTTATGAACAAATCAAAAAAAATTATCGGCTATTTGAAAGAAACCGGCAACTAAAGTAAGTAAGCTTCATTAATTATTCCGGTCTTAGTATTTCACTACTTTCTATTTATCAATAGGTAAACTTTATCGAGTACTCAAAATCTACTACTGGTTAAAGAATTCTTGCAATGCTACTTAAAATCAAAAAAAAATAGACACATTTTTAAGAGGTATTTTACCTATCATACATCGTATTTTGTACTTTTTCCCACTCAAATGCAACCTTAGCAATTCTCTATTGTCTTTACTAATGAAATAGCGACAAAAAACCTGACCAACTCGTTGGAAACTGAAATCCGATTTACGCACCAAGCGCTTGTAGAGCAATCTAAGACAGGCCATCGCAGTTCGCAATACCAATTGTATTCGCTCTATGTTGATGCGATGTACAACACCGGTTTGCGAATGTTGGGCAATAAAGAAGATGCCGAAGATATTGTTCAGGACAGTTTCGTCGATGCTTTTAAAAATTTAGGAAGTTTTAAATACGACAGTTCGTTTGGGGCTTGGCTCAAACGCATCGTTATCAACAAGAGCATCAACTATCTAAAAGCAAAACGAATTGCCGTTGTACCAATGGATGACCATGAATATCATCTCTGTGAAGAAACTGATGAAAAGGCGGAAGCAGTCGATATTAAGAAGGTAAAGAAGGGAATTGAAGCACTGCCCACAGGTTACCAACAGATTATAAACCTGTACTTGATCGAAGGGTATGACCACAATGAAATTGGGGAAGTTTTAGGTATTTCGGTATCGACCTCCAAATCACAATACCATAGGGCGAAGAAAAAATTAGTTGAAATTATAAAGGAATTATGATGGATGATTTTGAAAAACACATTAGGAAGCATAGCAAAGAATTCGATGAACATACAGCGCATAGGGATAAACTTTGGGCGAACATAGCATCGGAATTAGATAATACAACGGTTAAAGTAGTTCCCTTATGGAAATCACCGTTCCTCAAAATAGCTGCAACAGTGGTAATTCTTCTAGGTATTGGCGCTTTTATTGGCCTGAGCATATTTGGCGGAAGTTACAACACCAAAGAAGATCGTTTTGCCTCTCAGGAACTGATGGATATCGATATGCACTATAAAAACCTAGTTTCGCACCAGGTACAATTACTACAGAACAATCCAAAGCTTTCCGATAGCGATAAAACCGCGTTTCTCTCCTTTATGGATGAGCTCGACGAAGAATATGATGTACTGCGACAAGAGATGCAAAAAAACTTGGATAATGAACTAGTACTCGAAGCCATCATTACCAATTACAAAAAGAGAATTGAACTGATAGAGAATTTGCTCAAGCAAATAAACAATGCTACACTAAAAGATGACAATTATGGCTATACCCTGTAAAAATCTGCTGATTATCATGGCTGCTGTTCTTTTTAGCCTGTCGTTGCCCGCACAGACGGAGGTGTCCAAAAAGATATCGAAAACCTATGATATGACCAGTGCTGGTGAACTATACCTTGATAATAAATATGGCGATGTTACCATTCAAGGCTGGAAAAAGAATTCAATTTCCATTTTGGTTGAAATTACGGTCACCCATAAAAAAAAGGAGAATGCCGAAGACCTTTTAAGTCGTATTTCTCCAAATATAAAAGTAATAAACAACTTTATATCGGTAAGTTCAGATATCGCCGAAAAAAGTACCGGCTTTTTTGCAAAATATTTCAACAAAGCGAATCCGTTTGATTTTGACCGAAGCAATGTGCAGATAAATTATACGGTCAATCTACCGGCAAAAGCAGAATTGGAGATTATAAATAAGTTCGGTGATGTCATTGTAGAGGATTATTCCGGAAAACTAAAGTTAGACGCACAACACGGCGATGTATGGATCAATGAAAACCTCAATAATGCCGATGTAAACCTAAGATACGGGAAACTCAGGGCCGAATCAATAAATTACGGAAGTATACGTCTAAAAAACGGAAGTCTGAATCTAGAAAAATCAAAAGATCTAAGGCTGAATAGTAGTGGGTCGAACATTGACATTGAAACGGTAACCGCTCTTGAAATCTATTCCAGTAAAGATGAAATTACCATCGACGAGGTCGAATCGATACAGGGATCATTAGAGTTTACCAATATGCAATTAAACAATGTAGACGACCAAATCAATCTCGGTATGAAAATAGCCGATTTTAAGGTACTTGAGGTTCATAGTGCTGATGCATCGATTGTCATTCATCAAGAATCGTCTGAAATCAGCCTGAATGTCGATGGCTTTTCGTTCAATTTCGATGCTACTTTAGAGGAAGGGTTGGTGCGCCTGCCAAAATCTTTTGAAAATGTGCATACCAAGATGCTCGATAAAGGAAAGAGAATTCGCGAAATAACTGCAAAATATGGGAATGATACACAAGGGAAAATTTCGATAACAGGCGAAAAAGGGGTGATTTTATTGAAAGAGTTTTAACACCTGTTGAGAACATGTCAATTAGTTTGTTTCATTTATCCCGATGACTTGAAATTTCATGTTTTTCCTTTTCTATGTAGGCGTACCACGACACTACTTTTTGAATCATTAGCTTGGCTTGTGCACTCTGCGTTTCGGCGAGGTTATGACGTTCACTAGGGTCATCGACAATATTATAAAGCTCGGGTCGGCTCCCGTCATAATCGCATAAAAGCTTCCAATCTCCTTCACGAACTGCCAAATCAGGAAGGTTCTCGAAACCGTAATAATTCTTTCTGTCGGGAGGTCGACTATAGAATATAGGCGAAGTACGAGACAAAGCTGACTCACCAAGAATCGTTTTTAGTACGTTTTCTCCGTCAATATTAGAATTTTGCGAAGCCTTTGTTCCTGCAAACGCTAACAAGGAAGGTGCCATATCGATGGCCGAAAAAACCGATTCCCTATTACGTGTCCCCTTTGCTTTTTTATCTATAAATGAGGGACCCCAAACGATTAGGGAAGAACGGATACCCCCTTCGTATAAATGGGTTTTATAGCCTTTTAATGCCCCGGCTCTCCCCGCGCCCAATTCAGGTCCATTATCGGAACAAAACACAATCAACGTATTATCGCGTAATGCATCGCTCGAGCGAATATAATCGAAAAGTTTACCGAACTGTTGGTCCATAGCCTCCAAAACCGCAAGGTATAACCCTCTTTTCCCAGCTTCTTTTGCGAGTCCGTATTCCTCGAATGGCGGCCAATAGGGGCTATGCACATCATCGGGCCATATATTTACGTAAAAGGGTTTTCGCTCTTTAGTTGCATTCCTCATAAATTGTATAGCTGCATCAATAAATCCGGTGGTGATCTCTGACCTTTGCATCCACGTAACTGGATTCCCAAGTATTTCGGCTTTTTCCCAAATCTGACCAACTTTCCCCGTTTCGTCTTTTGTTAGTGGGAGTAGCTTGGCACCCATTCCCTCAAAATTGGTCAATGATGCATCAAAGCCATATTCGGTGATTTCCGGTGCTTCATCGACATCGCGTTGTCCGCCCATATGCCATTTGCCAAAATGACCAGTGGCATATCCCGCCTTTTGAAGACTTCGTGCCAACATAGGGGCAGCAGGGTCCAACCAGTTGGCCATACCTCTTTTTGCATTATCCGCACGATGTGATAGATATGAGGTAATATTCCAACGCTGCGGATAGGTTCCCGTAGAAATAGCCACGCGCGACGGCGAACAAATGGGAGAATTCACATAAAATTGCCCAAAGCTGATACCTTCCGAAGCCAGTTTATCGATATTCGGGGTCTTGGCATCAGTATTACCAAAAGAAGATAAATCTGCCCATCCCATATCGTCAATAAATATCAGTATAATATTTGGCTCCCGGTCTTTTTCAATAGTTGAGCAACCACATAAATAAAGTACGGCAGCGACAATAAATAGCTTATGGATTCTTTTGCTAATGGTCATTCGTCTATTGTTTTTTTTAGGATAGGCACTCAAACGGATGAGGACAAATAATTAACACAATGTAACCATTTTTATTCCACTTTTACAATCCTATATGTTGTGACTTTGCACAAAATTCAGCTTGTTAAATTTTTTTTTTCGAATTCGGTGCAACTTTTTTAGAGTTGATCTGTCTATTAGGTATATCAACATGTCTTGTACATGGCTAGAATCAACTATTCAATCGAAAATCATCACAAAATGAAACAATTATTATTTAGCTTTTTGACCTTATTTTTCGGAGCCATTTTTTCAACCATGGCCCAACAAACAAACGACGACTATGTCGAATTCAACGACCGTAACAATGTTGTACATGGCGTTTATTTGGGTTTAAATATGCGTGTTGGCGAAGTCGAAAATAAAGATGCATATATGGCCGCACTTAAAATTGCTTATGTTGCCAACCAACAATTCGAAGTCGGTTTTGAGGGTAACTTCATTTATTCTGAACAAGATGTTTATAATAGCTCGTTGTCGAGACATGAAGATCTTGTGGGTGCCTACGGGGGGCTACACCTAGAACCGATACTTTTCAGCAAATCTAGGGTCAATTTATCTTTTCCCCTTTTAATAGGTGCAGGTGGAGTTGGTTATATCGGAAATAATTTTCATGATGAGGATTTTGATGAAGAATTGGACGAAGATGATTTTGATGGCTTTATTGTAGCCGAACCCGGTGTGAATTTACTGTTCAATGTTTCAAGATATCTTCAGTTGGAAGCAGGTGTCAAATATCGCTTTACGAGCAAAATCGATTTGGTTCCCGGTAGTCTTGAACGGGTCAATGGGTTTTCTGCAGGAATCGGCATCAAGGTCGGAATTTTCAACATGGGTAGAAATCGATACAAAAAAAATATCTAAGATGAAAAATACATCCGTCACCCGCTGTAGCATCTGCCACGATGCTATACAGACACAGCATGTTTTTTCCGAAAACGATCAGGTATATCTAAAAATCGATTCAGTCGAAATTGCATCAGAGAAAACTTTTGAAGACCAATGGTCGCCCATAAATTTTCAATGGATATCCGATTTCGAACTTAGAAAAAATTTCATCAATCAATCAAATCAATAAAATGAAAACTACAACAATTTTTTTAAGTCTTATTTTTGGGAGCCTTCTTTTTTCCTCCTGTGACCTTGACCATGTTCTGGTATCTAAAAGAATTACAACTCGGGAATTCACCTACTCCGATTACAGCGGGATAAAGGTTTCCAACGCCTTTAACGTTTATGTGACCTTTTCCGATACGGAAGAACGAATTGAAGTTGAAGCCAATGCAAACTTGCATGATAAAATTCGTGTTCAAAAGGAAGGAAATGATCTTGTCATTGAAATGAAAAAACACACGTTGATTCGCGGAAAATCGACTCTGGACGTTTATATCAAAACAAAAAATATTTCAAATTTCGATATTTCCGGGGCATCGGAGGTTTTCCTAGAAAACGAACTGATCACACAAAGCGCCAACATCGAGTTATCGGGCGCTTCTGATTTCTATGGCGCCTTGAACGTATCGGCGTTGGAGATACAGGCAAAAGGGGCTTCGAACATTGACCTATTTGGTAATGCAGCCCATTTAGACGCCTCCCTTTCGGGAAGCAGTGAACTAAAAGATTATGACTTTATCGTTGGGGCAATAGACCTTCGTCTTTCAGGAGCAAGCGAAGCCTTTCTTTCCGTTACGGAGTCTATTGATATCAACGCTTCCGGAGCCAGCACTTTCAATTATAAAGGAAATGCCACAATACGCGATGAAAGCTTATCAGGTGGCTCAAAGGTCAGAAGAAGGGATTAATGTTGAATCAATTTATAGAGTGAGGGTGTCTAAAAAGCTAAAATAGTAGTCATTGCGAACGAAGTAAAGCAATCTGCAGGTTCACAGTAAATATATTACAGATTGCTTCGTACCTCGCAATGATGCAGCACATGACTTTTTAAACACCCTCATTGCTGACAAAATTTTTCTTTAGTGCTTGAAGTAAAGAACAAGATTTGTCATTTTTCCGGCTGTACCATGATATTTAAATTTTGGGAAGACATGCTTCCCAACACTTTAAACCGTATGCGATATAACAGCGCTCCCCAGATAGGAAACAATCTTGAATCTTCGTCAATAGCTACCTCCTCTATCGTGGGTTCCAAAAGTTTCTGGTCATATTGCAATAGTAAGCCACCTTTTCGCTGACCAAGTCGCAATAGGCCAGGCTTAATAATTTTCGGTTCAAGAGCGGCCATAAAATTAAGTTGTGTTTCCCCAGTATTTTCTAAAAGGGAATATGTGTCCGAAATTTCAAATTTTTCACCTCGTAACAGGGTATAACTACGTTGCCAATTTTTCACTTTGGCTTCCTTCGGGTATGCGCCAGAGATATCAAGCGAATAGAAAACCTTATCCTTTTCGGCTGTATAGGAGCTATTCTTTGCCTTAAATTCCAAACCATCCTTTTGGTCTACCCCATTGATTGTAGGTAAATTATGGTAACCCGATTGCATGGTCCATATCGAATATCTTTCCTTGCTAAATGTTTTGGCAGTATAAGTATCGACGCCAACATCGATCAATGCCGGCATACCATTGTAGTACAAAATAAAAGTACCGACATCATTGTGATTGTGGCTTTCTGCATTATGCCCTCCTTTTGCCGCAAAATAGAAGCCATCTAGACTTTCTGCTTGATCTCGTGCTGCCATTATCTGAGTATCCGGCAGATAAAAATCTCCTAACAACGGTTCCTTGGCTTTGGCATTTTTAATTTCTTCCAAATTGAACAAATCATCGAGTGCCAATTCTATTTTTCCTTTAAAGGCATTTTTTCCAAAATCTTGCTGTTTGGCCAAAAAAGCTCCAAAACCACTCATTATTGAATCGTTGATACGTTTGCCATAGCGATAAATGGTTCCCGGCCGGGATTTTAATTTGGCTGATGCATCGGCAAAATTCACAAAATATTCTCCATTGATATAGGCCCTGTAAATATATTTTCCAATGTTCTGCACAAGTGCTTCATCATAGATATCTATTTTTCCCTTGCTTCCTTTATAAAGCAATTCTAAATAATCGAACAATTTTCCACCTGCGTGACTCCAATACGATGGGCCTTCTTCACAACCTCCATCATCTTTATAGTAATTCATAAACTCATCAACTGAGAGCATGCTTTTTTGCACGTTCACGCTTCGGGTTATGGAATCTTTCTCCATTAACAGCATACAGTTTAGGGCATTATAATTGCACCAGGGGTTCCAATTATTCACGCTTTCATTGGTATAGCCCATCCACCAAAAATCATTTCGGGTATAGTATGGCGTTAATACCTTTTTATCGATTTCAAGTCTTAACCGTTCTAATATCAAGGGGTTCACCTTATTAATTTCCTCCTCTAGAAAATGGTGCGTCCATGCTAAATTGGCCGCCACTTTACCAACGCCCAAATCAATCGTAGGTTCCAGCACGTCGGGCAATCCCGCTCCGGCGCGTTGAAGGGACAAATGGGCTGAATTTCCCCAGTACGTCTGTTCGCTATAGTAGAATATACCGTTAATGATATCTTTTAAAAAGCGGCCCTTTCCTTCTACTAACTCTGCCAGTACCAAAGCCTCAAAAGCTTTAATGTTTTCTCGATAGGGCTTCTCCATAATTGTACGGCTTCCACTTTTCGTAAATTCTAAATAATGTGAAACCGGAATATACTTCCAACTGTACTCTAAATAGGCTTCCCCATTTTTGATATAATCGGCCCTTAGGTTTTGAGGAATTTTTTCCCATTCGCCCCGATCATTATAAGCCGGATAAGGCACCCATGATTGATCTTTAACAATATGTTTTTTAATCGTATCGTAAGGATAATTTCCGCTCAACAAATTCCGATAGGCCTGCGCATTGGTAAAATGTGCGCTGATCAAAAGAATGAAAAGGAATAGTACAGTTCTCATGTTTTATTTAGAAGTTTAATTTTGGAAAGTTAAAATGACCGATTCAAATTCTTTTTGGTCGGAAGCAACACAAAAAAAGCCCCGAAACGGAGCTTTTCATATATGTTTGAAATAATTATGCTATGATGCCAAGTGCCTTTGTGGTTTTCCAAGCCCCACGGGTGAAATCAGGAAACTCTTGAGGCGCACCATTCTGTGCAACCGAAGCTTCGCTAAGCGGGCCTACGGCACTCCAGTAACAGCCTTCATATACATTTTGGTCTAATGGCTCCCCTTTTCTAAGACATTCTATGATACGGTAACGCATAATAAAGTCCATGCCGCCATGACCGCCCATTTTTCTTGCCAATTCTCCCAAACGTTTATACAATGGGTGTTCATATTTTTCGAAGATGGCTTTCAGCTGGTCGCCCTCGGCCCATTCATGATGATTGTCAGGCCCACCGGGAATACCCCCTTCTAAAGCGACACGGTTTGGAAATCCGGCCAATGTTCCTTTGGTACCTTGAATCAAATTATGACGGGAATACGGTCTCGGACTGGTCTCATCCCATTGTACCATAATGGTTCGTCCCATATTGGTTTTAATAATTGAGGTACTCATATCCCCTCCTTTATAATCCAATTGGTTCCACTGATGGTCGGCAGGAAAATTCTTTTTAGCGTAAAGTGCCCGACCTTTTGCCGGTGAAGAAAAAGAATTCATAAATTTAAAATTATCCTCACCTCTTGCCAAGTTCATATACTGGGCCACGGGCCCTAGGCCATGTGTTGGATAGAGATTTCCGTTTCGATTGGCATAATGATAGGTACGCCATGAACCGGTTCCGCGTTCCACCTCATTCATTTGTCCTCTTAACTCATGAATATAAGATGCTTCTCCATGTAAAAGCTCACCAAGCACCCCTTGGCGACACATATTTAAATAAATAAGCTCTTCGCGACCGTAGTTGACGTTTTCCATCATCATGCAGTGCTTATTGGTCTTTTCGGAAGTGTCGACAATCTCCCACATTTCCTCTAAAGTGAGTGCAAGTGGCACTTCAACAAATGCATGCGAACCACTTTTCATGGCCTCAATGGCCATTGGTGCGTGTAATTTCCACGGTGTACAAATAAAAACAGCATCGGGCTTTTCCTTTTGCAACATCTTCTTCCAATCATTCTCCCCGTCTGTATATAATTTGATTTTTTTGTGACGTTCCCCTTTCCCGTTCTCTTTGCATTTATCGGCTGACCTTTGCGCTAAATCTTCATACAAATCGCAAATCGCCACGACCTCTGTTCCCTCAATAGAAGCAATCTGATGGGCATGACCGGCACCACGAGCTCCAACACCAATAAAAGCACAACGTACGGTATCTAATTTCGGAGCAGAATAATCGCCCATGTAAGAGGCGCCGGGAGATGGTGATGGTACATCATTTTTTAGTATTTGACCTTGTGCATTTGACAATGCAGGTGTTACCGCCAGTCCCAGCCCGGCAATCGATGTTTTTCTAAGAAAATCCCTTCTATTTGTGCTCATTATATCTTTTATTGTTATGATCGTTGCTAAAGTACAAAAAAAGGGAAAAAGAAAGGACGAAATAGATTTACGGATTTAGTGGCGTGATTTTAACACCTTTTCCACATCGTGTAACGTAAAGCCTTTGGCCTGCAATAAAATCAAATAATGAAAAAGCAAATCGGAACTTTCATCTAAAAACAATCGATCATCATCGTCTTTCGCCTCGATGACGACTTCCACGGCCTCCTCCCCTACCTTTTGGGCTATTTTATTAATACCTTTTCTAAAAAGGGAGGCAACATAGCTTTTCTCGTTCTCCTTATTGTCTTTTCTGTCTTTGATAACTTTTTCCAACTCGGACAGAAAACCAAAAGAGGATTTATTCTCTTCGTTCCAACAGGTGTCGGTACCTTTATGACAGGTAGGGCCGACCGGATTTACGGTAATCAATAAGGTATCTTTGTCACAATCATTTTGAATGCTCACAAGGTTTAAAAAATTACCGCTCTCCTCCCCTTTTGTCCACAACCGTTGTTTGGTGCGGCTATAAAAGGTAACCTTCCTGGTCTCTTCGGTCTTTTTCAAAGCCTCTTCGTTCATGTACCCCAGCATCAATACATTTTTAGTAATGGCATCTTGTATAATAGCGGGTACGAGTCCGTCTTTATTCTTCTTAAAATCTATCTGCATAATTTTGTTTTTCATTGTTCACTTTACGTTGTTCGTTGTTGGTTACTCTCGAACAAACCATCAACCAACCCCGTTCCATGCTATTGTAATCTGACTGGAATTCCGTTTTCCTGTATTTCTTTTTTTAAATCTTTAATCTCTATTTCCTTAAAATGGAAAACACTGGCTGCAAGGGCGGCATCAGCCTTTCCCTTTGTAAAAGTATCTACAAAATGTTGCATGTTTCCCGCCCCGCCAGAGGCAATAATGGGAATGTTCAACTCGGTCGACAATCTGGCCAAGGCATCATTTGCAAACCCATCTTTGGTACCGTCATGGTCCATTGAGGTAAACAAAATCTCCCCTGCACCCCGTTCTTCAACTTCTTTCGCCCAATCAAATAAATTAAGTTCCGTTGGGACCTTCCCTCCTACCAAATGTACTTTCCATTCGCCATCAATTTGTTTCGCATCTATGGCTACGACAATACATTGTGATCCAAATTTGGCCACCAAATCATTAATCAACTGCGGATTTTTAACGGCTGAAGAATTGATAGAGACTTTGTCGGCTCCATTATGTAACAGAATATCGACATCTTCCACGGAAGAAATGCCACCGCCTACGGTAAAAGGTATATTTACTTTCTCAGCGACATGATAGACCAATTCGGCCAAGGTCTTACGCTTCTGTTCTGTAGCCGATATATCAAGAAATACAAGTTCGTCGGCACCGGCCTTACTATAAATTTCCGCTAGTTCTACAGGGTCGCCAGCATCTCTGAGGTCTACAAAGTTAACCCCCTTAACTGTACGACCGTCTTTAATATCCAAACAGGGAATTATTCGTTTTGCAAGCATTCTTTTCTTATTGATTTAATATAAAATTTTCCAATTGTTTTAATTGGATACGATTTTCATAAATCGCCTTACCGATAATGGTACCCTCACAGCCTATTTCCCGCAATCTTGGAAGTTCGTCAAAAGCCGATATACCACCACTAGCTATTAGTTTTAAGGAAGGGTCACATTGCGATAGTATTTTCTCATACAATTCAAAGGAGGGCCCCTCTAACATGCCATCTTTACTTATGTCAGTGCAAATAACATAAACGATTCCCTCGGCTTGATACGATTTTATAAAGGGAATCAATTCTTCTTGGGATTCTTCTTGCCAACCAGAGACCGCGATTTTCTCATCCATGGCATCGGCGCCCAATATGATTTTATCGGCCCCATATTTACTTATCCATTGGGTAAACGTATCTCTGTTTTTTACGGCTATACTACCGCCGGTGATTTGTTGAGCACCGCTTTCAAAAGCAATGCGCAAATCATCATCTGTTTTCAAACCGCCACCAAAATCAATTCTTAGGGCCGTGTTGGTTGCAATTCGCTCCAATACCTTGTGGTTTACGATATGTTTCGACTTGGCACCATCTAAGTCGACCAAATGTAAATGTTGTATGCCATGGGCTTCAAATTGCTTGGCAACTTCCAACGGATTTTCATTATATATTTTTTTGGTATCATAGTCCCCCTTCGAAAGTCGAACACATTTACCGTCTATGATATCTATTGCTGGTATAATTCTCATAATTAAAAATTAGAAGTACGAAATTAGAAATGCTAAATCTACTTGACTACCCTTTTTGATTTAATGGTTACTTTTTGTTTGGCGGCAATCATAGAAGCTACGGTTATCATCAAGAGTTCATTAGCTTCCTATTCATCACAATTTCAAAAAGTTCTTTAAAATGTTCTCTCCTACCACACTGCTCTTTTCCGGATGGAACTGAGTTCCGTAAAAATTATCCTTTCCTAGTGCAGCACTATACATCAAATCGTACTCCGATTCGGCTATCGTCTCATTACATAACGGGGCATAAAAACTATGCACGAGGTAGATGTGTTCCTTCGCCGCAATGTTCGTAAAAAGATCGGATTTTAGGTTGGAAATTTGGTTCCATCCGATTTGCGGAACCTTAACCCTTTCTGAGAATCGCAGAACATCGACATCAAAAATTCCCAAACCTTTCGTATCACCCTCTTCAGATGAATTACACATCAACTGCATACCGAGACATATGCCCAGAACGGGTTGTTTTAATTCAGGTATCACCTTATCCAAACCACTGGCTACTAGTTTTTTCATCGCACTGCTCGCCTCACCGACACCTGGAAATATCACTTTATCAGCCTGTTGAATTTCTGAAGTATTATGGCTCAAGACAGCATCGTGACCCAATCGCTTGATAGCAAATTTTATGCTCTGAATATTTCCTGCGCCATAATTTACAATTACAATTTTCATTTATAGCACACCTTTAGTTGATGGCAAGACCATCTTTTCAACGTCACGTTTCACCCCCATTTTGATCGACTTTGCAAAAGCCTTGAAAATGGCCTCGATTTTATGGTGTTCATTGGTGCCCTCTGCCTTGATATTAAGGTTTGCCTTTGCTCCATCTGTAAAAGACTTAAAAAAATGATAAAACATTTCAGTCGGCATGTCCCCTACTTTTTCACGTTTAAAATCGGCATCCCATACCAACCAATTTCGTCCTCCAAAATCAATGGCTACCTGAGCCAGACAATCATCCATAGGTAAACAGAAGCCATAACGTTCAATCCCTAGTTTATTTCCCAAGGCAATGTGAAAAACTTCTCCCAACGCAATAGCAGTGTCTTCAATGGTATGGTGTTCGTCAACTTCAAGGTCACCATCTACTTTTATATCAATATCCATCTGACCATGACGGGCCAATTGATCCAACATGTGGTCAAAAAACGCCAAACCCGTTTCAATTTTACTTTTTCCCGTACCATCAAGGTTGATTTTGATGAAAATATCGGTTTCATTCGTTTTTCTACGAATCTCAGAAGTGCGATCATTCAACTTTAAAAATTCATAAATCTTTTCCCAATCATTGCTTTCCAATGCAATAACATCGTTAAGAGCTTCACGCTTAACCGTTATCTCACCTGTTCCCAAATCGGTGTTATCATTAATAAAAATACCTCTTCCTCCCAAGTTCTTGGCCAACTCCACATCGGTTAATCGGTCACCGATCACAAAGGAATTCTTCAAATCATAATCTTCAGAGAAATATTCGGTCAATAAACCGGTGCCGGGTTTGCGCGTATCGGCATTTTCATGAGGGAAAGTACGGTCTAAAAAGACCTTATCAAACACAACCCCCTCATTTTCAAATGATTTTAAAATAAAATTATGAACGGGCCAGAAGGTTTCTTCAGGAAAAATATCGGTACCCAAACCATCTTGATTCGTAATCATCACCAATTCATAATCAAGCTCTTTGGCTATTTTTCCTAAATAAGTAAATGCCTTGGGGTAGAAAATCATTTTATCGAATGCATCGATTTGTTCATCTTCCGTTTCTTTAATGATGGTTCCATCCCTATCAATGAAAAGTACTTTTTTTGCCATATTCGATTCTCCTGAATTTGATAGAGCCCCTCGGTTTTTAAGCCAATATTAATGCTCTAATACGATTTATACTATTTATTCTTTTTTATTCTTTGCTTAGCATTCTAAGCACTGCAATCAATTGTTCGTTCTCTTCTTTGGTTCCTATCGTAAAACGCAACGTATTTTCACATAAAGGCTGTGTTGTTCTATTTCGAACGACAATACCCTTTGAAAGTAGTTCTTGATAACGCGTGTCGGCGTTATCAACCTTTGCCAAAACAAAATTAGCATCTGAGGCGTAAACTTTCTCGATGAAGCTTATTTCCTTTAAAACTTTTAGCAATTCCTTTTTCCCTGCCAAGATATCGCCAACTTCTTTTTCGACCAAATCAAGAGCCTTCACCCGTTCGAACGCTTTTTGTTGCGTGAGTTCATTAACATTATATGGCGGCTTTATTTTATTGACCACATTAATAATTTCCGAGGAAGCGACACAAATTCCTAATCGAATACCAGCCATTCCATACGCTTTTGAGAGCGTTTGGGTAACGATCAAATTAGGGTATTCCGCAAGCCTTGTTGTCCAACTCGTATCACTCGAAAAGTCAATGTATGCTTCATCGATTACAACCAACCCTTGGAAACATTCAAGTAACTCCTTAATGATATCCGACGAAAAGCTATTCCCAGTGGGATTGTTCGGAGAACAAAGAAATATCATCTTTGTATGTATATCCACTTGTTGCAGAATGGCATCAACATCGGGTTGAAAATCCGGGGTCAGTAAAACTTCCCGGTTTTCGATGTTGTTAATAGCTGATAACACCTTGTACATACCATATGTAGGAGGTAATGAAATAACATTATCTTCCTTTGGCTCGCAAAACGCCCGGAACAATAGGTCTAAAACTTCATCACTACCATTGCCGAGCAATATATGCTGTGGTTCAACGCCTTTTTGTGCTGCCAAAACAGCTTTGAGACCCCGCTGTTGCGGATCGGGGTACCGATTGACCCCATTCTCGTATGGATTCTCATTGGCGTCTAAAAACACCATTTTAGAGCCATCGGAAATATATTCATCGCGCGCAGAGGAATAAGGTTTTAATCCTTTTACATTTTCCCTGACGAAGTTATTTATACTAAATTCTTTTTTCACGTTGTAGCGTAAGTTCTATAGACCGGCAATACGATCTCTTTATTATTTTAATTTTTTTAAACGTAAGGTGACCGCATTTTTATGCGCCTGCAACCCTTCGGCCTCGGCCATTACCTCTATCGTATTTCCAATGCCCCTCATGCCCTCCTCGGAAATCTTCTGAAAGGTGATACTTTTCATGAAACTATCTAAATTAACACCACTATATTGCTTGGCATATCCGTTTGTCGGCAGGGTATGATTTGTTCCCGAGGCATAATCGCCAGCACTTTCGGGCGTATAATTCCCTATAAAAACTGATCCGGCATTTGCTATATTATCTACAAAAAAATTTTCATTGCTCACGCATATAATAAAATGCTCCGGACCATATTCATTGATCAAGTGCAACGCCGTTTCATCATCTTCCACAAAGATAAGCTTGCTGTTGGCAATTGCCTTTTCCGCAATTTCTTTTCTGGGTAACAGGGAAATCTGGGAGGCTACCGCTTTCTCAACTTCGGCCATTATCATTTCTGATGTCGTCACCAAAATAACCTGGCTATCGATACCATGCTCCGCTTGACTTAAAAGATCCGACGCCACAAACGAAGCATTTGCCGAATCATCTGCCACTACCAGTAATTCACTCGGGCCCGCGGGCATATCGATAGCAACCCCGTGTTTGGTCGAAATTTGTTTGGCTACGGTTACATATTGGTTACCAGGGCCGAATATTTTATAAACTTTCGGAATACTTTCGGTACCAAAAGTCATGGCAGCAATCGCTTGAATACCTCCTACTTTAAAAATCTGGGTTACCCCACATAAACTTGCAGTGTAGAGAATTGCAGGGTTGATTTTACCCTCTTTATTGGGAGGGGAACACAATATAACTTCATTACATCCGGCAATTTCTGCCGGTACGGCCAACATCAAAATAGTCGAAAACAAGGGAGCCGTACCCCCAGGAATATATAATCCTACCTTTTGTATAGGACGCTTTTCTTGCCAGCATTTGACCCCTTTGGCCGTTTCAACTTCTATTCGTTCCGTTTTTTGTGCACTATGAAATTTCTCGATATTCTGTTTTGCCTCCTGAATGGCCAACATCAATTCTGGTGACACCAAATTCTTTGCTTCATCGATTTCAGCATTTGAAACCCATTGGTTTTTTAAAACCGCGCCATCAAATTGCCGTGTATATTTTTCCACTACGGCATCTCCTCCATTTTTAACTTCCTCAAAAATAACATTCACGGTTGCCTCAATATCGGCTACCGTTTGCGTAGGTCGTTTCAGTAAAGCTTCCCAATCAGCTTTTTCAGGATTGTATATTTTGTTCATTCTCTTTAAAATTTCTTCTGAAAGTGATACCCTATTGCCGTATAACCATGTTGTTCCCAAAATCGCCTTCCCGCTTCGTTATCAACATAACAATTCAATTCGGAAGCCTCACAGTTGATGCTTTTGGCATACTCAAAAATCCAATTCATCATCAATTTCCCAACTCCCCTTCCTTGGTACTCGGGAATAATATAGACATTGTCAGGCTCAATATGCTTGCCTACATAATACTTGGTTAAAACCCACAACCCAGAAATACCGATCAGCTTTTGTGCATCATATACCCCTACACATTGATACCCTTGTAAAACCATTTGGGCCAAACGCTTTTTTAATATTGTTTTTGATATCTGCGGATTTAAGCCCTGTAATAAAGGAATTATATCATCTATTACTGCTGTATCTATGAGTTTTATATCATACATTATAAGACCATTTTCTCAATTGGACAAACTAAAATCCCTTCTGCTCCCGCTTGCTTTAGCTCACTGATAACCTCCCAAAAT
This sequence comes from uncultured Kriegella sp., assembly GCF_963975415.1. Classification (NCBI taxonomy): domain Bacteria; kingdom Pseudomonadati; phylum Bacteroidota; class Flavobacteriia; order Flavobacteriales; family Flavobacteriaceae; genus Kriegella; species uncultured Kriegella sp. Next base: position 205,209 of record NZ_CAXBGN010000008.1, on the reverse strand, counting down.
TTATCCTTGTTGATTACCGTATGTACCGAGCTCCAGCCTTCTTCGGCCAATGGCAAAACTGTTGGGCTTCGCATGCCCGGTAATAAGGAAATGATGGCATCAAGTTTATCGTTTGGGGCATTTAACAGCACATATTTTGATGCCCTAGCTCTTAAAACGGATTGTATTCGGAATTGCAATTTTTCTAGGAGAAGGGTTGCTTTTTCGGATATCTTGGGAGAAACCGCCAACACCGCCTCACTCTTAAGCATCACTTCAACTTCTTTCAAATTGTTTTTGAACAAAGTACTACCGCTGGAAACAATGTCACAGATAGCGTCTGCCAATCCGATATTAGGGGCTATTTCCACCGACCCGTTGATAATATGCAAATCTGCATTTACACCATTTTTATCAAGATACATATTCACGGTGTTCGGATACGATGTAGCGATACGCTTACCTTCAAAGTCTTTTACCGAGCTATAATCGGCATCTTTTGGAATCGCCAAGGATACCTTGCATTTCGAAAACCCAAGTTTTTCGGCAATTGAAATATCCCCTCCTTTTTCAATAAGTACATTCTCGCCAATAATGGCAATATCAACCACCCCATCACGAAGGTACTGGGGAATATCACCATTTCTTAAGTAAAAAACTTCTATGGGAAAATTTCTCGACGATGCCTTTAACTGATCTTTACCATTATCAATTGATATGCCACAGTCTTTTAATATCTGTAGTGAATCTTCATTTAGTCTACCCGACTTCTGTATTGCTATTCTTATTTTGGTCATTTTACATTCAATTAAATAGGGTTCAATATCGATTTTCGCTTTTTTACCAGTAATTTCTTGAAACAAAAAACCCGTTTGATTTCTCAAACGGGTCGTAAATATGTTGTAACACTACAATACATTTCTACCTCGCTTGAGAGCAAGTATAAAAATGATGATGTACGTTGTTATTTTTCATTACGAGTGTAAAATTAAAACTAATTTTTAATCGACCAAATTTTATTTTAATTATTGCCCAAAATCAACGGTAGGCCCGATTCGCCACCTCCTACGATTACAACCTTGCTATTGGGCGACTTTGAAAGTTCTAGCGTAGCATCAATACCCTTATCCTGTAAAATTTTATCATTTAAGGAAGCGCTTAAAATTTGATTGGCATCAGCCTTACCCTGCGCTTCGATACGCACTTTTTGAGCCTCTTTTTCAGCAGTAACCAAGCGAAACTCATATTCTAAAGATTCTTGCTCTTGTCTTAACTTTCGCTCAATGGCTTCTTTAATCGTTGGTGGCAGGGTTACATCTCGAACCAAAATTTCATTCAATTGAATATATTGTCCTGATACTATTTTTTCAGTCTCGTCAAAAATCTCCTGCTGAATAGCGTCTCTCTTGCTTGAATACAATTGTTCTGGTGTATAACGCCCAACTACTGACCGGGCAGCCGACCTTATTGTTGGCAATAAAACCCTCTGAATATAATCTTGTCCTTTTTCTTGGTGTAGTTTGCCTAAATCACTGCGTATAGGTTCAAACCAAGCCGATGCTTCCAATTTGATATCCAAACCATTACTAGATAAGACGTTCATTTGCTCAAGCACTTCTTGCTGTCTAACTTCATAAACAGTTACCCTATTCCAAGGAGCTACGAGATGAAATCCTTCACCCATTGGAGGTTCATCGGTTACTACACCTCCACCAAACGTTTTATATAAAACACCCGCCTGACCCGAGTCTATGGTTACGGTAGATTTAGAAAGTAAAATAAAAAGTATAATTATTCCGACCACTACTGGTACTGCAATTCTTGGTAATTTATCCATTATATATCTATTGTTTTTAGATTAATCCATTATATTTTCGAATCGTCCATTCCAAAGCTAACGCCGTTGCGATTAGCGCCAATAAAAATCGAAAATCAATCAAAGATACGATATTTTCCTTGCCTTTTTGGGTGGGCACAAACCGCTCATCACTACTCATATTTTGAATCAACGAATCTATATGGGCCGGAAAATAAACCGCACCCTCAGAATCTTTTGAGAGTTGGTTCAATTTCATATAGTTACTCGACGAAAACTGCTTTTCTACATCAAAATCCATGATGGTGAAGTTTCCTGATTTTGATTGATTTTTATTTTCCACGGATACTTTAAAACTATAATTGCCCACTGGTAAACTACCTAGGTCAACTTCATAAAATCCCCCTTTAAGCAATAGCGGAAATTCACGATCAATTATATTGTCTTCATTTGTAACATTTATCGAAATATCTGCATTTCCATCAAAAACAAAGGCTTCATCGAAATAGGTGGCAGAAATTTTAACATCGTTACTGCCTTGATAGATGGCATTGTAGTCTACATTCAATCGACTCTTTGATTTTGATGAGGACAGATACAATATAAGCTTGCCGATAAAATCATCAAAATTTTTAAAATCACGGTTATTTCGATAACTCTGTACGCGCCATTTCCAAAGGTTTTCTCCAAAAAGCACGGCCTCTCGTCTATTGTTTCCTTCTAAAATAGCGAACAACGGACTAGACATATCCACTCCCTTTATTTGCATTTTTAAGAGTGTCGTATGCTCTCCTTCTAGACCAATGGGGCCCGCACTACTTTCAAGCGGTGGAAAATCTTCTAAAGAAAAATCGGAGATATCAAACTTAGAAAAAGCTTCGTTCTTAACTGAAAATACTTCTTGAACCGGATAATTATCCTCAATTCGAAACCGTTTTTGTATCGTGTTCAAAAAATTAAAATCTGTCTTGGTTCCCGTTATAGTAATCACACCGGTGTTCTTTTTTTCGATATAATCATAAACAGGTGCAAAAGCCCGATTTGGTTGATACAAAACAAAAAGATCAACATTGTCTACCTCTTTGATTGTCTCGCTTGGTTTTTTAATATTAACTGAACGTTGTTCGTTCGATTCGATGGCTTTTTTTAAAGTCCCTATGTCAGGATGTAATACATCTGAAACAATTGTAATATTCGTTTTTTCATCAATGACCTCTACAATAGCATTCTTGGCATTATTAGCTGTATTTCGCTCACTTTCTAAAGGGTTTATAGTCACCTGAATATTTTTAGTTCCAACGGAAGCTGCATTTAAAAGCACATTGACTACGCTGTTGCCATTACCTTTGGAGAAGTCGATTGTTTCACGATGCACATTGCTGCCATTGATGGAAATACTCAGCGAACTACGGTTGCCCGGCCCATTGTACGTGACATGAACCTCAAGCGGAAATTTGTTTTTTAAAAATGCATATCGGTTCGCATTTATTTGGCCGATGCCTAAATCTTCGTATTTCGTGGTGTCGCCGACTACGACAGAATACACAGGAAGTTTGAGGTGTGTTCCTGAAAACTCATAATTTTCACCTAAGGTCTGGTTGCCATCGGTCAAGAGTATGGCAGCCGCCTTCGAAGTAGCATAAATATCGTTTGTAGCCGAAAGTGCTCTACCAATATCGGTATTGGTTTCCCGAAAGGACAGACTATCCATTTCACTTAAATTGGAACCAAATTGATAGTATTTAACATTGAACCGCTCTTTGATTTGAGCATCGGACCCAATTTTATTTAAAATAGCGTTTATGATGTCATGGAATGGGGCTACGGAAGTAGAGTTATCGGTTAGCACGACCAAATTGACCTTCTCCAAGGTATAATCGAACTTTGAGAATTTAGGATTGATAAGGAGCAAAAGCAAACCAAAAATTGCTATGAAACGTAGAAATGAGAGCAAAAGAGATAATCTCCCATTTTTCTTCGACCGATAATAGTATTGTAAAAATACAATGGCCAAGGCCGCTATGGCTGCTAAAAGAATCCACAATAAAGTTACGACCTGCATCCGCTATTTATCTCTCTTCTCGAAATCTTCCTTCTTATTCTGCTTTCCAATCATTATCCCTACTATTTTACGCGCACAGAATACTCCATTTTAAGTATTTACGCCTTAAGTCAACATACCCCCGTCAACATTCAAAACCTGACCTGTAACATAAGCCGAAAGATCGGAAGCAAAGAAAAGGCAAGCATTCGCAATATCTTCTGGGGTACCTCCTCTTTTCAATGGAATGGCCTCTCGCCAACCCTGAACCGTTTTTTCATCTAATTTACCTGTCATTTCTGTTTCTATAAATCCGGGTGCAATGGCATTACATCGTATATTTCTTGAACCCAATTCAAGCGCTACCGATTTCGTAAAACCTATCATTCCGGCTTTTGATGCCGCATAGTTGGTCTGACCTGCATTTCCCTTGACACCGACCACGCTGCTCATATTGATAATAGAACCTTTGCGTTGCTTTAGAAGGGTACGCTGAACGGCCTTGGTCATATTAAAAATTGATTTAAGGTTAATTTCGATTACGGTATCAAAATCTTCCTCAGACATACGCATCAGCAAATTGTCTTTTGTAATCCCGGCATTATTGATAAGCACATCGATACCCCCAAAATCGGCCAAGATTTCGGCTACTAATTTTTCCGATTCGGCAAAACTAGCGGCATTACTTTTATAAGCTTTTGCCTTAACGCCCTTCTGCACCAAAGCCTTCTCCAATTCTAGAGCTGGTTTTTCACTGGAGCTATAAGTAAAAGCTACATTGGCACCGTGATCGGCAAATATTTCAGCAATTCCCCTGCCTATTCCTCTACTTGCTCCCGTGATGATTACGTTCTTGTCTTCTAAAATTTTCATTCTTAATGTAATTTGCTTAGTCGTTTATCAAATATAAGTTTTGTTTCACATAAAGGCGAAAAAAAATCCCGCGATAAACGGGATTTATTCCTATAACACCTTTTAAGACATTGTATTTCCGAAAGGTAAATTAACGCATTACTTCTTTCACTTTTAAACCTATTTCTGCAGGAGAATCTACAACATTGATTCCACATTCCGTCATAATACGCTTCTTTGCCTGAGCGGTATCATCACTACCACCTACTATAGCGCCTGCGTGCCCCATGGTTCTACCTGCAGGTGCGGTTTCCCCAGCGATAAATCCTACGATAGGTTTTTTACTACCACTTTCTTTATACCATTTTGCCGCATCAGCTTCCAACTGTCCTCCAATTTCACCGATCATGACTACACACTCTGTCTCGGGATCATTTATCAACAATTCTACCGCTTCTTTGGTCGTAGTTCCAATAATGGGGTCACCACCAATACCAATTGCCGTTGTTATACCCAGACCTTGTCGCACCACTTGATCAGCTGCTTCATACGTAAGTGTTCCTGATTTTGAAACGATTCCGACATTTCCTTTTTTAAATACAAAGCCGGGCATAATACCAACTTTGGCCTCTTCAGGAGTTATAACTCCAGGGCAATTGGGACCGACCAACCTACAATCCCTATCTTTTATATAAGCTGCCGCTTTTACCATATCTGCCACAGGAATGCCCTCCGTTATGGTGATAATCACTTTTATACCCGCATTGGCGGCTTCCATAATGGCGTCAGCCGCAAAAGCCGGAGGTACAAATATAATAGAGGTATCGGCGCCAACTTTTTCTACAGCTTCGGCCACGGTATTAAAAACGGGCCTGCCCAGATGTTCTTGTCCTCCTTTTCCAGGGGTCACGCCACCAACAACATTGGTACCATATTCAATCATTTGTTCGGCATGAAAGGTTCCTTCGCTACCTGTAAAGCCTTGGACAATTATTTTGGAGTTTTTGTTGACTAGAACGCTCATTTTATTTATTGTTTATTTATAACTGCACAAAAATATAGGTTTGCCTTGAATTCCGAAGCAATCTTTGCTTAATTTATTCATCCAATCTTTTTAAAATGGAAGGAATCTTTTTAACATAGGCCAATTGTTTCAATTTTTCTCGGGATTCTTCTATCGGTGTTCCGAAATAGCTTTTCCCTCCAGGAACCGATTTTGTAACCCCTGTTTGCCCCATAATAACGGCCTTTTTTCCAATAGTGATGCCACTATTAGTTCCTACTTGACCCCATAGGGTCACTTCATCTTCTATGATTACACAGCCGGCAATTCCCGTCTGCGATGCAATTAGACATTTTTCACCAATAACGGTATCATGGCCTACGTGCACCTGATTATCTAGCTTCGTCCCTTTTTTAATACGAGTATCTCCCGTTACCCCTTTATCTATAGAACAAAGCGCTCCTATTTCCACATTATCTTCCAGTACAACACGGCCACCCGATTTCAATTTATCTAAGCCTTCAGGTCTATTCTTATAATAAAACGCATCGGAACCCAATACCGAACCCGAATGAATGATTACATTATTACCGATTACACAGTTATCGTAAATGGAGACATTGGAGTGAATAAGACATCCGCTACCTATTTTTACATTATTGCCAATAAATGTATTTGGTTGAATTACTGTACCTTCTCCTATACTAGCTGAAGTAGAAATTAAATTGTTAGATTTTTCAAAAGGCTTGAAAAATTGGGTCAATACATTAAAATCACGAAAAGGATCGTCTGAAATTAGCAGTGCTTTTTTCTCAGGGCAATCGACTTGCTTATTAATTAAAACAACGGTAGCCTTGCTTTGTAATGCCTTATCATAATATTTGGGATGATCTACGAAAACAATATCACCCGATTCGACCACATGAATCTCGTTCATACCCAAAACCGGGAAATCATCTTCACCTACATACTCAGAGCCAATAATCGTGGCAATTTGTCTTAAAGTATGCGGATTCGGAAATTTCATAACAAATTTTGAGGTTAGTAGTTTACCATCGAAAAGCGACCAAGATTACCTATTCTTTGACCCGCTCCATGTAATTTCCTTTCTCGGTATCTATCTTAATTTTATCACCTTCATTGATAAAAAGGGGGACATTAACTTCTGCACCAGTTTCAACTTTCGCCGGTTTCGTTGCATTTGTTGCCGTATTACCTTTAACACCAGGCTCTGTATAGGTTACTTCTAAAACCACACTGGCAGGCATATCAACGGATAAAGGCATACTATCTTCGGTATTGAACAATATGGTTACAACTTCCCCTTCCTTTAACAATTGCGGGGCATCCAAGGAACTTTCCTGCAATGTGATTTGGTTGTAATCGTCGGTATTCATGAAGTGGTATGTATCTCCTTCAGCATATAAAAATTGGTAGGAACGTGTTTCAACACGAACATCTTCGATTTTATGTCCTGCAGAAAACGTATTGTCTAAAACCTTCCCAGATGATACACTTTTTAGTTTTGTACGAACAAAAGCAGGACCTTTTCCTGGTTTTACGTGTAAAAATTCAATGATTTTATAAATATCGTTATTGTACCGAATGCACAATCCTTTTCTAATGTCTGATGTTGATGCCATACTTTTATATTGTTGGGTAAATATTATGATATTCAGTAATTTAAAAACAAAAAGAGCCAAATTTATTTTTTGGAACCTTAAAAGAAAAACTACTATTGAAATTATTTATGTGCTCTAAATTCGACCAATCATACCTAGTTATTACTAAAATATCCTTTCATGATTCCGCGTTGGGAATCTCGAATAAATTGTAAAATCTCATCCCGCTCTGGCGTCGCCTCCATTTCGGCCTCGATAATCTGAACGGCTTGGGTATTGTTGTAATTCTTTTGATACAAGATGCGATAAATGTTCTGTATTTCCCGAATTTTCTCCGACTTATAGCCTCTGCGCCTTAAGCCCACAGAATTAATGCCGACATACGATAAAGGTTCACGCGCCGCTTTCACAAAAGGCGGGACATCTTTACGAACCAAAGACCCCCCGGTAACGAAGGCATGTTGTCCTATTGCCACAAATTGATGTACTGCAACGAGACCTGCAAGAATAACGTTGTCTCCAATGGTCACGTGACCCGCTAAGGTCGAATTGTTCGAAAAGATACAATTGTTGCCCACAATACAATCATGGGCTATATGACAATAGGCCATAATCAGACAATTTTTGCCTATTACGGTTTTATTTCTATCCGAAGTTCCTTTATGTATCGTTGCACACTCCCGTATTGTGGTATTGTTGCCAATGGTAACGGTAGTTTCTTCCCCATTATATTTTAAATCTTGAGGAGGTGCGGAAATCACGGCCCCGGGGAAAATGTTACAATTTTTTCCTATTCTGGCACCTTCCATTATGGTCACGTTCGAACCGATCCAAGTTCCATCACCAATAATTACATTATTATGTATGGTCGTAAAAGGCTCCACCACCACATTCTTCGCTATTTTAGCTCCCGGGTGTATGTAAGCAAGGGGTTGGTTCATATTTATTTCTTTTTTGCGATTTGTGCCATAAGTTCCGCTTCGCAGACCAATTTGTTGTTTGCATAGGCATACGCCTGCATGTGGCAAATTCCCCTTCTAATGGGAGTAATGAGCGTACAATTAAAAATCAAGGTATCGCCCGGCAAAACCTTTTGTTTGAATTTGACGTTATCAATTTTCATAAAAAAGGTCAAATAATTTTCTGGATCTGGCACAGTACTCAATACAAGAATACCCCCCGTTTGAGCCATTGCCTCTACCTGAAGAACCCCTGGCATCACTGGAGCACCTGGGAAATGGCCTACAAAGAAAGGTTCGTTCATGGTTACATTCTTCATTCCCACAACATGGGTATCAGAAAGTTCCAAAATTCGATCGATCAACAGAAAGGGAGGTCGATGGGGCAGCATCGCCATAATTTGATGAATGTCCATCAAAGGCTCCTTGCTCAAGTCGTATTGTGGAATTTTATTTCTTTTCTCCAGCTTTATTATTTTGGATAATTTTTTTGCAAACTGCGTATTCACATAATGTCCAGGTTTATTGGCAATAACTTTTCCCCTTATGCGCGTACCGGTCAGTGCTAAATCACCAATAACATCTAATAGTTTATGCCTTGCAGCCTCATTTGGGTGATGCAGGGTAAGGTTATCAAGAATACCATTTGGCTTTACCGAAAGTTTCTTCTTGTTGAAGGCTTTTTCGAGCTTTTTCATGGTATCTTCAGATATCTCCTTATCGACATATACAATGGCATTGTTCAAATCACCACCTTTTATAAGCCCTTCTTCCAATAACATCTCCAATTCATGTAAAAAACTGAACGTACGGGCATCGGCAATATCTTCCTTAAAATCTGACAATTTCTCCAAGGTTGCGTTCTGCGTTCCCAGAATTTTTGTTCCAAAGTCGACCATAGCGGTAACCTGATAGCTATCTGATGGAATGACCGTAATTTCACTTCCGGTAGCCTCATCTTTAAAAGACATCACATCTTTTACCACATATTCTTCCCGTACGGCGTCTTGCTCAACGAGTCCGGCCTCCTCCAAAGCTTCCACAAAAAACTTCGATGAGCCATCTAAAATAGGTGGTTCTGGCGAATCTAATTCAATAAGAACATTATCGATCTCTAGGCCTACAAGTGCAGCCAAAACATGTTCCGATGTTTGAATTTTTACCCCTCGTTTTTCTAAATTGGTACCTCTTTGCGTATTTACAACGTAATTGGCATCTGCCTCGATAACGGGTTCACCCTCAAGGTCAACGCGTTTAAAGGCGTAGCCATGATTCTCTGAAGCGGGCAAGAATTTAAGGGTAACGTTTGCTCCTGTATGCAGGCCTACCCCTTTCAAGGTGACCTCTTTCTTGATTGTGCGTTGTTTATTACTTGTATTGCTCTCCATGAGTTCCTTTATCCAATTGGTCAATTCTATTTATAATCTTAGGTAAGTTTTTAAAGTGCACATACGACTTGTTGTACTCTCCATAATTCAAAGCGGGAGATCCCTGCAGTACTTCATTATCTTTTACATTTCTTCCAATGCCTGATTGCGCTTGAATTCGTACGTTATCACCAATAACGATATGCCCCACGATACCCACTTGGCCCCCTATCATACATCTTTTTCCGATCTTCGTGGAACCTGCAATACCTGTTTGCGCCGCAATTACCGTGTTCTCACCGATTTCAACGTTATGGGCAATTTGTATCTGATTGTCGAGCTTTACTCCTTTTCGTAAAATTGTAGAACCCAAAGTGGCTCTATCAATAGTAGTGCCCGCGCCGATGTCGACATTATCTTCAAGAATTACATTTCCTGTTTGCGGTACTTTGCTAAACTCCCCTTTTTCGTTAGGCGTAAAACCAAAACCGTCTGCACCAATTACAACACCACTATGCACGACACAGTTATTTCCAATAACCGTTTCTGAATATATTTTGGCTCCTGCAAAGATGACCACATTGTCACCTATCGAAACATTATCTCCAATATATGCATTGGGATAAACCTTCACATTATCACCAATTTGAACATTATTTCCTAAATAGGAAAACGCCCCCAAGTAAAAATTGGCACCATAATTAACGGTCTCCGCCTTGAAAACAGGTTCTTCAATCCCTACTTTATTGTTTTTCACTTCATTGTAATATTCCAATAATTTAGAAAAAGACTTGTAAGCATCATCAACCTTTATCAAGGTCGTCTGAAGATGCTGTTCAGGGGTAAAATCTTTGTTTACAATAGTAATAGAAGCCTTAGTCGTGTAGATATATGACGTATATTTCGGGTTCGCCAAAAAAGTCAAAGACCCTTTTTCACCCTCTTCAATTTTCGCGAGTTTGTGAACGGCTATCTCAGGGTCACCCTCTATTTCACCTTCCAAAATATCTGCAATCTGAACTGCTGTAAATACCATGGAGACAAATGTAAGAAAAATTGTTAATCGGAAACCTATTGAAAAAACTTCTGTCACATTCCGTTCAAAGTTTGTTACTGCTATAAAATGGCAGTTTACCATCTATTTCCACTCGTCACAAGCATTTGCAGAACTAGTTTTCAATCAAAGATGATTTGAGACTTTGGGTAACAAAAATAATGCTTGGTCACTGTTTTCGATAAAGCCTTTAAATTCAAATGATCCGAGGCCTTGGCTACATCAACGATCTTTTTATCTTTTTTTAGAATATTTATATTCTGCCTATTTAGGTCATAAGCCCTATTTTCAATAGAACCGGAAAAAACAAAGTATTCGGTCTCGGTATCAGAAAGCCCATACTTTTTCTTCAGATTGTTGAAATGCTTGTCTATTTTAACTTTGTCAATAGGTTTGTTTTTCAATTTGATGTGTAGCAATCTTCGATTTATAAGCATCTTACACAATCGAGACAAAACAAAATCGTCATGTGTTTGCCATTTCTTAATGGCGGCAAGTACATCTATATCATCAAGTTGAGCGAATACATTTAAAACTTCCAAATTAAAACCCTCTTTTGTAACACTGTTTTTCATAAAAAACAATAGTGATTTGCCACAATCAACAGCTACACCGGCAACGGTAAGTTCTTTAGCCCGCTGTAATATTCTGTTTAAAAGTTGTTCCCCTACGATTCCTGTTTTATGAAGATAAACTTGCCAATACATAAATCGTCTAGCCATTAAAAATTTCTCGACCGAGTAAATTCCTTTTTCTTCAATAACCAAATTGCCGTCTATTATGTTCAACATCGTAATCAACCTCTCGGCATTAATGTTTCCTTCAGCAACCCCGGTATAGAAACTGTCTCGTTTTAAATAATCTAAACGATCCATATCCAATTGACTAGACACCAATTGGTTCATAAACTTCTTTTCGTACTTGCCTTGAAAAATTTCTATGGCCATCGTTAAACTTCCGTTAAACTTGTCGTTCAACGCTTTCATAAAAAGCAACGAAATATACTCATGGCTCGTACTTTCAACAATACTATGTTCCATGGCATGAGAAAACGGACCATGCCCAATATCATGTAATAAAATTGCACAAAGCAAAGCCTGCGATTCTTCATCAGTAATTTCAACACCCTTAAAACGAAGTATTTGAATCGATTTTTCCATCAAGTGCATACTTCCCAGTGCATGATGAAACCTCGTATGATGTGCACCTGGATACACCAAATAAGAAAGTCCCATTTGGGAAATTCTGCGTAAACGCTGAAAATAGGGATGCTCTATCAGACTAAATATAAGAGGATCCGGAATACCAATAAATCCGTAAATTGGATCATTGAATATTTTTAGTTTTTTTGAATTTGTCAAAATCTGTTCTTAATTGACGGTAAATATAGGTACTAAATGAACAAGATAACAATACTTTGGGTCGATGATGAGATTGACCTTTTAAAACCACATATACTTTTTTTACAAGCCAAGAACTACAAAGTTGTCACCTGTCGAAGTGGTCAAGAGGCATTGCAGGAGCTTTCCAATACCCGGGCAGATATCGTTTTTTTAGATGAGAACATGCCGGGTATCTCTGGTCTCGAAACACTTAGCGAGATCAAAGCTCTAGATTCGTCGTTGCCAGTGGTCATGATTACCAAAAGTGAAGAAGAATTCATCATGGAGGAAGCCATCGGGTCAAAAATTGCGGATTATCTGATAAAACCTGTCAATCCGAATCAAATTCTTTTATCGCTCAAGAAAAATTTAGACCACTCGCGCCTAGTTTCCGAAAAGACGACCGCGAATTATCAGCAGGAGTTTCGAAAGATTGCGATGGACCTGGCAATGGTAGATAGCTTTAAGGAATGGGCCGATCTTTATAAAAAATTGATTTACTGGGAGCTACGTCTTGAGGAAATCGAAGACTCGGGTATGTTTGAGATTTTGGAGTCCCAAAAATCGGAAGCCAACAACCAATTCGGAAAATTTGTTGACAAAAATTACGGAGATTGGTTCAATAATACCGATTCCCCGATAATGTCACACACCCTTTTTAAAGAGTGGGTATACCCCGAACTTAAAAACGCACCTACACTTTTGGTCGTCATTGACAACTTACGTTATGATCAATGGTATGCTTTTGAAGATACGATTACCTCATTTTATAAAAAAATAAAGGAGGATTCTTATTACAGTATACTGCCTACTGCAACACAATACGCCCGCAATGCCATTTTCTCAGGCCTCACCCCTTTGGATATGGAAAGGAAATACCCCCAATGGTGGCGAAATGATACCGATGACGGCGGAAAAAACCTTTATGAAGACAAATTTTTAGGAGAACAAATCAAACGGCTCGGTCTTGACATTAAATGGGAATACCATAAAATAAGCAGTCTCAGACAAGGAAAGCAGTTGTCGCAAAATTTTAAATCGCAGAAGGATAATGACCTAACGGTAATCGTCTACAATTTTGTCGACATGCTCTCGCACTCCAAAACCGAAATGGAAGTCATAAAAGAGCTGGCTTCAAACGACAAGGCCTATCGCTCTTTGACCCAAAGCTGGTTTAAAAATTCGCCGCTGCTTGAAATCATTCAACAAGCCCAGAACATGGGCCTTAAATTGATTATCACCACAGATCATGGAACAATCAACGTAAAGCAGCCCTCAAAAGTAATTGGAGACAAAGAGACCAGCTTGAACCTTCGTTATAAAACAGGACGTAGTCTTACTTATGAAGACAAAGATGTATTAGAGGTAAAACATCCGGCAAAGATTCATTTACCAAGTATTAATATGAGCAGTTCTTTTATTTTTGCAAAGAATGATTTGTTTTTTGCTTATCCTAATAACTACAACCATTATGTAAGTTATTATAGAAATACCTATCAACACGGAGGTGTTTCACTTGAAGAGATGATCATACCCTTTGTAGTTCTTGACCCAAGATAAATTCGCAATTACTGTATGGAAATAAACTTTAATAAGAGTCAAATTCAAAAAGTCGCTCGACAACTCCTTACAAATACAAAATCTAAGACACTTTGTTTCTATGGTGACATGGGAGCAGGAAAGACTACGCTGATAAAAGTTTTGGTCAAACAGTTAGGAGGGGAAGACAATGCCAATAGTCCTACTTTTGGTATTGTAAATGAGTACCACTCAGAAAGCGGAACACTTTTAGCGTATCACTTTGACTTCTACAGATTGAACGACGAGACCGAAGCATTGGATCTAGGTTTAGAAGATTATTTAAACCAAAATGCCTGGGTTTTTATTGAATGGCCTGAAAAAATAAAATCTTTTCTCCCTGAAGATTCCACTACTATTCTTTTGGAAGTACTCGGTGCCGACACCCGAAAACTTAAAATTATAAGTCGATAACATACCCCCCCCCAACATCATTTTTACGTCTTTTTTTGAACAATTTGAATGCTTCAAAAGGCATTAAAGTGTCGAAAATTAATTTTCCAACCACTTAGACCCAACAGATCTTGGCATGCATAAGCTTCAGTGCTTGATGATTGCCTGTCATTATAAAAAATTTGAAGAAAAGCAATAAATTCGACAAAAACACCGTTTTATAGGTTGAAATGCATTATTTTTAACTTCATAAGTGTTTTTTTGGATTGACTTTGATTACATTTGCGTCAATTAAAAACCAATTTTTAACATTAAAAACCCTCGAAAATGAAAACCAAAAAAGTTCTATTCGCCGTCTTAGCTAGTGTATCATTGTTGGCCGCTTCTTGTACTTCCGCATCTACTGCCGAAGAAGATAGCATTTACCAAACACAGAGCATTGATAGAGATATTTCCAAAAAAAATATTAGAGCCTAATATATCCATAACATATAATTATTGTGATTAGGGCAGTACAAAATTTGTGTACTGCCCTGTCTATATAATAATATTTGTATTTTTGTGTTAGGTATATATGTCTAACAGAAATCGCATTAAAAAAAAATTGATAATTGAAGGGCTATTTGCCCTTTTAATTGCCATTTCCCCTATTTTATTCTACTCTTATAAATACCTTCCCGTAACTTCTGATAATACGTGGTCGATACTCGGAATCACTTTTTCGAACAATGGTTATGATGATATAACAGTAGCTTTCTACTTTTATTTAAGCAAATTAATTCCGTTAGCATTACTTATTATCTGGTTTACGACTGCAAAAAATTGGTGGTACCACATCATTCTGATACCAATTTCAATGTATGCTTTTCAGCTTTACAGTGTTTTCAGTGAAGATGCTAGTAAAATTGACGAAAACGAAATACTCTATTTAGTTGCGGTATGTATGGTTATCATACCCATCGTATATTTTATCAGGGTAAAATTGGTGGATAGATATGTTCACGGTATTGATCTTGAGGCAATGGAGGCCGAATTAAAAATTTTAAAAGAAAAGCAAGGACTGAACAGTACGCTTGATGCCCCCATAAAAGATGAATTTAATGGAAAAGAAACCAATACTGACAACGACCAAGGTATCGAACAGACTGTGCCGACCAAAGGCCTAAACAATATTTTCCATCAGGTTCGACATGTTTTGCAAAGTTGGTTCTAATCGAGCAATTGCAGTAACAGTCCCCTTTCTATTCCCGTTTAGGCAGCTGATTTTATCTTAAAATGTTGTAAATTTGGCACGAATCTTTTCCTTGGATTCCAGACTTACGCCATATGAACCAACCCACCTCTCCTTTTAGCAAACAGCAATTACTGCCTCAGGAAGAAACTTTGGAAGTACTCAAACAGAAAGGAGAACTTTTTATAGGAATCCCCAAAGAAAACCAATATCAGGAAAAACGAATTTGTCTTACCCCTGATGCCATAAATGCCATTACAAGTAATGGGCATCGTGTATTAATCGAAGCAGGCGCAGGCGAAGGTGCCAATTATACCGATGTTGACTACACCAATGCGGGTGCTGAAATCACTAGAGACACGAAGAAGGTTTTCTCATGCCCGCTACTCTTAAAAGTCGAGCCTCCCACCCTTGCTGAAATCGCAATGATCAACCCGCAAGCAATAGTCATTTCAGCGCTTCAAATTAAAACACAGTATAAAGAGTATTTCGAGGAAATGGCCAAAAAGCGAATCACTGGCATAGCCTTTGAATATATTCGTGATGAAGATGGTAAATACCCCGCTGTTCGTTCACTAAGTGAGATTGCCGGAATTTCGTCAGTACTTATCGCTTCAGAGATTATGGCCGCAACGAACAAAGGTAACGGCCTAATGTTCGGAAACATCAGTGGCGTACCACCCGTGGAAGTAGTAATCATTGGAGCCGGAACTGTTGGCGAATTTGCTTCTAGGTCGGCAATAGGCTTAGGTGCCAACATAAAAGTCTTCGATAATTCGATTACCAAACTAAGAAATATTCAAACAAATCTAAAACAGACCATTTACACCTCTACTATTCAACCAAAAAACTTGCTTAAGGCTTTAAAACGTTGCGATGTAGCCATCGGTGCCGTGCGAGGAACCGATAGGTCTCCCGTAGTCGTTTCGAATACCATGGTCGAACACATGAAAAAAGGTGCCGTAATTATTGATGTCAGCATTGACATGGGTGGCTGCTTCGAGTCTAGCGAAATTACGAGCCACAATAAACCTACAATCGAGAAATATGGAGTTATCCATTATGGAGTTCCCAACATTCCTTCTCGCTATCCAAAGACAGCCTCAATTTCAATAAGCAATATTTTCACGCCTTATCTACTGAAACTCGGAGAAGATGGCGGTCTTGAAAATTCGCTGCGTTTCGACAAGGGCCTCCGTAACGGCCTATATATGTACCACGGTATTTTAACCAGTAAATCAGTTGGGGAATGGTTCGATTTACAATACAGTGACATCAATTTCCTTATTTTTTAATTTTCTAGTTTATGGATTTTTTAAAACGCTTGGGGTTTTATATGATTGGTTTGGCCATAGGCATCGTTTTCTTGGCTTTTTTCCTTAAAAAAAAGTCAGCGGAAACCGGAACGGAGTTTTGCTATTTCCCAAACTGTAGAACCTTAAAAGATATTCGATCGAAACCGCTATCCTATTCCGAAGAAATCAAAGCGATGATTGAAACGAAGGAACTAGATTCTCTTGACATTACTTCTCTATTGACCGGTGGCGATGTTGATTTTAGACGTAGTGATACCAAATCGAAAGGATGCAAAACCTATTTTATCGAGGGGGAACTCAAAGGAGAAGATGTCATTCTAAAAGTCAAGAATTGCCCCAACAAAGCACTTGCTGAGCAAATTTTAGCAGAATAATAGTTACCGGAACAAAATTTAGAAACACCTTCATTTAGAACAGTACCGACTATCGCCCGATGACCTGCTTATAAAGTACTAGAAAGTTGTACCGTACCCCCATCAGGTCTAGCGGGCCTATAGCTCCCCCCCTTATTACAGCGTTTTTATATGCATGAACACACCCAATCGAAGATATAAAGTTGAAGAAAACCGAACCGGAGCATTTCAAATTTGATCGACAAATAATACAAATTGAACTATTGTAGACCTTACGGTAAATCAACCCATCAAAAATAAGAAGGTTTTTGGACCAATAAATGTTTAACTTTAATTAGAATATTCATATTATGTTTCGAATAATTAACTTCAATACTATATGAATTTATATGCCACCATACTTATAGAGTTTTTGCTCACGTCTTTAAGTATTCTTTTCCTATTTAAATTTAGAAAAAGATTAGGCTTGGCACCGCTTTACATTCTTCTAGGGTCCGTACAATACCTACAAGCCCTTTCAGTAACGATGGTCAGCTTTAAAGTATTCGGAGATGTTATTATTTATCCGGGTTCGGTCATCGTTTTTTCTGCTGTCTTATTCGCTGTCTTATTGATATATATTAAAGAAGGAGTGGCAAGTGCAAGAGCGCTTATTATCGGAATAATCATTTCAAACTTTATCTTATCGGCCTTGTTCGGTATTACGTATGTTCATGAGCAGGCAGCACAAACCATGAATTATGTAGATTCATCGTCTGTTTTTCTCATAAATTACAAATATTTCATTACTGGTACACTAATATTACTGGTTGATTTCATTTTATTGGTGATAATATACCAAGCTCTAATTTCTAAAATTGGCAGACGACATTTCTTTTTAGTGCTTTTTATCTCCTTGTTTTCGGTTCTTATTTTTGATGCCCTTGCCTTCAATGCTATTCTTAGATATGATGCACCGGACTTTAAAACTTCGTTGATCAGTCATCTCATTGGAAAATCAATTTCGGCATTTGTATTTTCTGTGCTATTATATTGCTATCTAAAGTATATTGATAAAGAAAAAGATAATGCAACTTTTATAGCGAATCAAAGCAGAGATACCTTTTCAATAGTCAAGTATAAAAAAAAATATGAAGATCTTAAGGTTGAAAAAAATCAAGTAGAGAAAAGACTTGTATCGCAAATAGAGTCTACTTTAAATCACATTTCAGATGGTTTTATTTCGTTAGACACCAATTGGTGCTATACTTACGTAAATAAAAAGGCGGCAGGGTTTATAGGAAGATCACCAGAAAGCTTGATAGGTAAAAATATTTGGACAGAATTTCCAGAGGGTGTTGGTTCCAAATTTTATAGGATTTACCATAAAGCTTTTGATACGCAAGAAACCATTTACTTCGAAGAATATTATGAGCCACTAGATAAATGGTTTGAAAACAGAGTTTACCCCTCTTCTGAAGGAATAACAATTTATTTCACCGACATCACGAATCAAAAAAAGGCTGACTTGTCTTTAAAAGAAAGTGAAAATCATTTAAGAACAATATTAGAAACCGAGCCTGAATGTATAAAACAATTAAATTCTAAAGGGGAATTAATTTATATGAATCCTGCCGGGTTGGCCATGATCGAAGCTGAAAATCTAGCTATGATTAAAGGTAAATCGGTTATAAACCTAATAAGTCCCGAGTATCAATTTGCATTTAATAAACTAATAAAAAATATATTCAACGGTGATTCGGGAATGCTCGTATTTGAAATTATTGGACTAAAGGGCACACAAAGATGGCTTGAAACACACGCCGTACCCCTAAAAGATGATAATGGTACTATTATATCCTTACTTGCGATTACAAGAGATATTACCGAGCAAAAAAAAGCGCAAAAGGAAATTGAAGAAATGCAGCAAAAAATTGAAGCTGCAATTAGAATTGGCAAAATAGGACATTGGAGTTGGGATATTAAAACCGACGAGGTGTTTTGGTCAGATCTCATGTACACAATTTACGATGTAGATAAGGATACAAAATTAAATTACAACTCCGTTTTAAGTCGCGTACACCCTGATGATAGGGATTTTCATAATAAAATAACAGAAGATAGAATTAAAAATAAAAACAATGCCTCGTTTGAATATCGCGTGCTTTGGCGAGACAAAACGGTAAAGCACGTAATGGTGCAAATGGAAGTAGTACGAGATGAAGCTGCCAATGCCATAAAATTTCAAGGAACGGTAATCGATATAACCGAGCGTAAAGAAGCTGAAGAAAAAATTAAAAGTAGTGAAACATATCTTGAGAATATTATCAACAATATTGGTGATCCGGTATTTGTAAAAGACAGCCAAAGCAGAATGATACTCGTTAATGATGCACTCTGTTCAATTTTCAATATGTCCAGAACTGATATTATTGGTAAAACCCTAGCCGACAATGTTCCCAAAGAAGAAAGAGAGCGTTTCTTGAGTAATGATAAACATGTGATTTTAACCGGTGAAGAAAATATTACGGAAGAGACACTCAGTTTAAACCAAAAAGATATTCGTACCATTTCCACTAAAAAAACGAGATTTATTGATAAGGCGGGTAATAAGTTTTTAATCGGGGTTATTCGAGATATTACAGCGCGCAAAAAAGCAGAAAAGGAAATTCTTGCGCTTGGAAAGCGAAATACACTAATAATTGAAACCCTACTTGATGGATTTTTATTAGCCGATACTACTGGAAAAATTCTGGATGCAAATCCTTCTTATGTTAATATGATAGGGTATACCCTAGACGAATTGTTAACCATGAATATCAATCAACTTGAAGTTGCCTTGAATCAGACAGAAATAGAAGAAAGAATAAAGGAAATGGTGCGTAAAGGATTCGCTAGATTCAATACGAATCACAAGAAAAAGAACGGAGAAATACTTGATTTAGAAGTAAACACTTTTACAATGCAGGTAAATGAACAATTTGTTGTGGCGGCATTTATGAAAGATATAACCGAAAGTATAAAAGTGGAAATTGAATTAGAAAAACACAGAAACAACCTTGAAGAATTGGTTAAAATTAGAACCGAAGAGGTCGATTTAAAAAATGCTGAATTACAGCGTATGAATAAATTGTTCGTTGGGAGAGAATTGAGAATGAAAGAACTCAAAAATATTATCAAAGAAATGCAGTTGAAAAAAAATAGTTAAGTCAAACAATTTAACTATAGATTAATTTATTCGCGTGATTTTATGAAAAGTAACGCTTTACATCTAGTTTTAAAAAAACCCATGGTTGCGGGGTTTACATCGCTTATAATTCTCCTTTTTATTGCGCAATACATTGCATATCAAAAGTATTTAATTAATGAAAATGAGCAAAAAAAAGAATTAAACAATCAGGTAGATTTAATTAAAGAGAAGTTGCAAGCCTTAGTAATGTATAGCTATTCAGCAACAGAAACTCTCGGCTATCTTGTCGAACGAAATGGAATACCGACTGATTTTGATAGCATAGCGATTGAATTATTAGATCGCTATAAATATTTTGACGTTGTAGAATTAGTTGACAAAAATGGTTTTATCACGCACGTTTATCCATTAAAGGATAATGAAGTGATTGGTTTTAATATTTTAACAAGTTCTGAGGCTAGAAACGCTGCGCTCGCTACTATCAAAAGAAAAGATTTTTTTATTGCCGGCCCGGTAAACCTAAAACAAGGTGGCGTTGGCATGATAAGTAGACAGCCGATTTTCATAGATGACGAATTTTCAGGGTTTTCGGCGGTTATTACCAAACTATCCACTTTTTTTAATGACCTGAATATAAATACTTCCAATGACAGCCGCTTTATTTATCAATTATCAAGGGTCAATCTCGAAACAGGCAAAGAAGATTTTTTTTTAGAGAACGACATGTCTTCTTTTAAAGAATTTGCCGTTCCTATTGAAATGTCTTTTGGTGAATGGAAGCTGTATGTTGTACCTGTACAACGAACAGCAAATGCAGCGATTTGGTTTTCGGTATTCGGGCTTATAGTAGCAATTGGTTGTAGTTGGGGCGTCTGGCTTTTAGTAGGCCAATCGGAGCGGTTAAACAGACGGATCAATCGAAGGCTGGCAAGTCAAGAAATAAAATTAAAATCTATACATGAAACCACGAGAAGTCGAATAGAAAGAAGTGAATCAAATTTAAATAGAGCGCAACAGATTGCTAGCCTCGGAAGCTGGGAACTAGACATGGTAGAAGATAAATTAACTTGGTCAGAAGAAATGTTTAGAATATTCGAAAAAACACCTAACACATTTGAAGTTACCAATGAAACTTTCCTCCAAGCCGTTCATCCAGACGACAGGGATTTTATATTAAAAACATACAACGATTCGATAAAAAACAAAAAGTCGTATCAAATCACTTATCGTTTGAAATTTGGCGAAAACCACATAAAATATGTTGATGAACAATGTGAAATAATGTATGATAAAGATCAAACACCTATAAGGGCATTTGGTACAACACAAGATATTACGGAAAGAATTAATAATGAAAAGGAATTGCTGAATTATAAAAACAACCTAGAGCAATTGGTAAATTTGAGAACCGAAGAACTCAATGATAGTAAAGAAGCCTTATTAAACCTCTTGGAAGATTTAAATTTACAATCCACTGAATTAGAAAAAGAAAAGATAAAAGCGCAATCTGCCGATTTAATGAAATCAGCATTTTTAGCAACCATGTCACACGAATTACGAACACCAATGAACTCCATTATCGGTTTTACCGGTATTCTATTGAAAGAATTTGCAGGGCCTTTAAATGAAGAGCAAAGAAAGCAACTGTCGATGGTTAAAAACAGTAGTCAGCATTTACTAGGTCTGATTAATGATATTTTAGACATCTCTAAAATAGAAGCAGGGAAATTAAAAGTATCCATTTATCCTTTTAATTATGTAAAGACTCTAGAGAAAACCATTGACTTTTTAGTACCGCAAGCCCATAAAAAAGGACTTGATATACGTTTGGAAATCGATGAGGCAGACATTACTTTAAATAGTGATGAGCGAAGAATTGAGCAAGTTTTACTCAATTTAATATCGAACGCGATTAAATTTTCAAATACGGGAACCATAAAGGTCAAGGTAGCTATTATTGATAATCTAGTTGTAACCCAAGTAATAGATCAAGGAATTGGAATCGGAAAAACTGACCTTAATAAGTTATTTGCACCGTTTATTCAATTGGAAGGGGGAATAAGTAGAAGCCATGAAGGTACGGGTCTCGGTTTGGCGATTTGCAAAAGTTTGGTGGAAAAATTGGGAGGAACAATAAGTGTGCAAAGTAAAAAAACAAAAGGAAGTAATTTTACATTTACATTGCCTTTTAGCAATGCCGATAAAAAATGACCCAAATAAAAAATATTAAACTGTTTTTACATTTATAGTCTAATAGACATTAACTTTCTGGTTATAAAATATATACGATATAAAATTTATGAAAAAAACAATTTTAATAATCGAAGATAACGAGCAAAACATGTATATGCTATCGTATCTGCTAACCCAAAGTAATTATACGATTATAAAGGCGTATAATGGGGTCGACGGGTTAAGGTTGGCGCATGAAAACAATCCAGAAATTATATTAATTGATATTCAGCTTCCAGATATGGACGGATATGAAATATGTAATAAATTAAGACACAATGGTCTTCCTAAGAACACCACGA
This sequence comes from uncultured Kriegella sp., assembly GCF_963975415.1. Taxonomy (NCBI): domain Bacteria; kingdom Pseudomonadati; phylum Bacteroidota; class Flavobacteriia; order Flavobacteriales; family Flavobacteriaceae; genus Kriegella; species uncultured Kriegella sp. The sequence goes on along the minus strand of NZ_CAXBGN010000008.1, from coordinate 182,560 downwards.
TCATTGCGGTAACTTCCTATGCTATGGGAGGGGATAAAGAAAAAGCAATCGAGGCAGGTGCAGATGGCTATCTGGAGAAACCCATAAATCCTGAAACTTTTGTAGGCGATATGGAAAATATAATTCATGGAAAATAAGAAATGAACAAAAAGACTATCTTAATAGTAGATGATACCTTTGAAAACCTCTATTTTTTAAGAGTGATTCTTCAAGAAGCAGGTTTTGATGTTATTGAGGCCACTGATGGGAGCGAAGGGCTTAAAAAACTACATGAAAATAGCCTAGTAGATCTTATTATTTCTGATATTCTAATGCCGGTAATGGATGGCTATATGTTCTGTCAAGCCTGCAAAAAAGAAAAACAATTCCGGCATATTCCTTTTATCTTTTATACCTCTACCTATACCGAAAAACTTGATGAAGATTTTGCTTTAAAACTTGGTGCAAATCACTTTTTAAGAAAGCCTACCGAACCAGATGTAATACTGCAACTCGTGCAAGAGTTATTAACGGAAAACAGATCTGAACCAGCCCGAAAAAACCAATTTACCGAACATGAAGTTTTAACACTCTATAGTAAGAGACTCATTAGTAAGCTAGAGCAAAAAAATTTAGATCTCGAAAATGAGGTGTTCGAGCGAAAAAAAGCAGAAACAGCGGCTATTTCAGCCAACAAGCAGCTCGTTATAGCCAATAAAGAACTAAATGCCTTAAGAAATCAACTAGAACAAGAAAACGTTTATCTTAAAAACGAGTTAGACCTGGCTTTTAACTATGAAGATATGGTTTATGGTAGTGCAGTGTTCAGTAATGTACTAACAGAGGTCGAGAAAGTTGCACCAACAACGGCTACCGTAATGCTGTTCGGAGAGTCTGGTACTGGTAAAGAACTATTGGCAAGGGCAATTCATAATATTGGATTGCGCAATGACAAACCCTTAATTAAGGTGAATTGCTCAGCTATACCCAAAGAACTTATAGAAAGCGAATTTTTTGGACATAAAAAAGGATCGTTTACAGGAGCATATAGTGACAAAATCGGAAAGTTTGAATTAGCAGATGGAGGTACTTTGTTTTTAGATGAAATAGGAGAGATGCCTTTAGATATGCAACCCAAAATACTACGATTTTTACAAGAAGGGGAAATAGAAGTGGTTGGCGGTACGGAATTAAGAAAATTAAATGTCCGCGTAATTGCTGCTACAAATAAAAACCTAAAAGAAGAAATTGAAAATAAACGATTTAGGGAAGACTTATATTTTCGTCTTAATGTTTTCCCTATAAAAGTGCCGCCTTTACGCGAACGCCAAGACGACATTCCTTTATTGCTAGAACATTTTATAGATAAATTTAATAAGTCGTATGGAAAAAGCATCAAGTACATTGCTGATGAGGCCATGAGTAAATTAAAAGTCTATGCATGGCCAGGAAATATAAGGGAACTTGAAAATTTAATTGAACGCGCAGTAATACTATCAAACGATGAAACGCTAGTAATACCAGGTTTTGAATCACAGGCACAAAAAACTAAATTACCTATTATCAATAAAGATTTATCATTAGACACCGTTCAACGCAACCATATACTTCAAGTATTAGAGCAGTGTAATTGGAAAATCAGCGGTCAAGATAGTGCTTCTACATTGCTTAAATTAAAACCGAGTACACTTCGTGACAAAATGGCCAAACTGGGTATTAAAAAATAAACCCCTATAAGCAGAGTTCCGTTGGTATTGAAGAGCAATGGTCTGAACCTTTAGTACAGGGCTACAACCTTTGGGCAAATAATACTTTACTTACACGGTATACCGTTTTTACCTATATATTTTAAGAATAAGCACACGGTATACCGTGTGCTTATTCTTAAACAGCCACAACTACTACGATGTAAGTAGCCTATATACAAGTGTTTACAATATAACGGTTAAACGAATTGTGCTTTGGCATATCAATTGGATAGAGTTTTTCAAAGGGAATCTGATGAAGAACATTATTCAATTTGATGGTGTTAAATTTTGGATGTATCAAAATATAATCCATTGTGAAATCAATAAAGATTTTGATTATCAATGGCTTAAAGGCAATATTTCGAGAATTATTCCTAAGGTAACTAGATTGTTGTCAAATGGAAAATATCTTCCATTGCTTATCGATTTAACCAAAGTCAGTAATGTAGCGGCTATAAAGATATTTGTTCTTCTCTCCCCCTATTCCCTACTTAATAAATCCGTTCTTTCCTGGTCTTTTTTAGCCAGATCGGCTATCCAAAAGATGATACTGTTAGTATGTAGGGTTGATAGTGGTAATTATGTTTCGAGTAATGTCTATAAAGATATTGATAAAGCTACGCGTTATTGCAGTACGAGATTTAAAATATTTAGCGCGAAAAACACGAATAAGATAGAAATGATTATATACGAACACGCAACTTTTAGTCTTCAAAGCAACGGAATCCTTTTTTGTAAGATTAGCAATTTAAATGCTTACAACAAATTGGATTATAAAGTTGCGCAACGCTATTTGGAAGCTATTTTTAAATTATCAAAAGGAGAACCGTTACCTATTATTGTCGATTTAAGAGATGCGAAAGGTACTTTTTCTATTGAAGCCGCACGATTGCTATCAAAAAGTTTTAATAGTGGGACTTTAATTATTTCCGAAGCTTATGTGGTGAACTCTCTCCCTATAAATTTGTTAGTCAACTCTTATAAAAGGTTATTTTATTCGAAGATACCGTTTGCCATATTTAAGAACGTGTCAAAAGCTGAAGAATATAGTCTGACCACTAAAATGAACGTATGCGCGCCTTAGACTATTTTCGAACATATAATATGAATACCTTAGATAAGCGAGTACAAGATATTCTCAAAGCAAACGCTATATATACCATTACCGATATAGTGGGTAAAATTGAATATGCCAATGAGAAGTTCTGCGACATTCTAGATTTTAATGCCGATATGTTGGTTGGAGAATTTCTTCAGTTATTCAAATCTGAAACACCTTCAATCGACAATGACAAAAATTTATGGAGGGCAATTAGTCAAGGAGAAAAATGGTCCGGTGACCTAACGCACAAATTAAAAAATGGAAAATCAGTATGGTTAAAAACTACAATTTTTCCGATTAAAGATGATAGGGCCAGTGATTATAAATTTCTAAGCATTTATGAAGATGTAACTGAATTAAAGTCTGGAAATGAAAAACTAAAGAATGAACTAGAATTGTTTTTATACCGTTCCGCCCATGACCTCAATGCTCCCTTTTCCTCGGCACAAGGTTTGATAAACCTTATTAAAGAAGAGCAATCGATTGAAAAAGTGCAAACTTTAATCGGCATGCTTGAAAAAACGATAAATCATGCTAAAGTATTATCGGACGGGCTCTCTAGCGCTTCTCAAATTTCAACCCGTTCCAAACAATTAAAAGTTATAGATTTTTCTCATATCGTAAACAGTGTTTTAAAAATGCTTAGTAGCAATGCGAAATATGAGAATATTAAATTTAATGTCGAGATTCAAAATACAGAAGGTTTTATGTCTAACCCCGAATTGCTTTTCGCGATATTTAAGAATTTAATACAAAATGCGATAAAATATTCCCTACCTCCTTCTGAACACCATAAGCCCTATATAGCTGTAAATGTAACCACAATTGCAGACGAACTAACCATAACAATATGCGATAATGGAAAAGGTATAGCTGAAAAAGAGTTTGATAAAATATTCGAATTGTATTACAGGGCCGAAAAGGAGCATAATATGGGATCTAATGGACTGGGGTTATATATAGTGAAAAATGGTGTTGAAAGTTTAAAAGGAAAAATCAAAGTGGAAAGTAAAATTAACAAAGGGGCCTGTTTTGCCATTTATTTACCAAAAGCAATTTAAATATTAGAAGCTATGAAAATAAATTTTATGCTCATTGATGACAGGGATATTGATTTGTTTATTACTCAAAAAATCATTGAAAAGCTGCCCTTAGACTCGAATTTCAAGACCTTTACCAAGGCCAAGGCAGCCATGGAATATTTAAGCTCCTTGAATACTAAAATGGGGTTTGAACCCACCTTTTTTCCAGATATAATTTTAGTAGATATCAATATGCCTGAAATGAATGGGTTTCAGTTTTTAAACAAATTTAGCGAGCTTAAAAATGACAAACTCAATGCTATAAAAATCTATATGTTGTCTTCTACCACTAACTTGACTGATATTATTGATGCAGAACAAAATGATGTCTGTGATGGGTTTATTAGTAAACCATTAACAGCTCATAGGGTTGAGTCAATAGTAAACGAATTAAGAAAACCTTGCGTATAAAACAACGTTACATTCTCGCAATAGCCTAAGGTCAAATCTACACTACTCTTTTATGGAAGGTTAAAACGTTATACAAAAACTAAATTTTTCTTCGTTTTCGTTCCTGTTTGAGTAGTGACAATTCACGACTGGTCTGCCCTGCTACCGATGTATTCTCTTCGGCTCGCCGAATAAGGTAAGGCATTACATCGCGCACAGGTCCGAAGGGCAAATATTTTGCCACATTATAGTTTTTAGCGGCCAAATTAAAAGAAATGTGGTCGCTCATGCCGTACAATTGACCAAACCAAATATTCGCGGCATTATGTCGCACTCCCCTATCTTCCATTAGCTGCATGAGCTTGTAGCAACTGTTTTCATTATGGGTTCCGGCAAAAATGGAGATAGTATTCAAATCACCCAACATATATGCTACTGCCGCATCAAAATTATCATCTGTAGCTTTTTTCGAAGCACATATCGGTGAAGGATACCCTTTATCTTCGGCGCGTTCGTTTTCTTTTTCCATATATGCACCGCGAACCACCTTTATTCCAATTTTAAAGCCATCCTTTATCGCTACACTATGTAATTTTCTCAAATAATCCATACGATCCCACCGGTACATCTGAAGTGTATTGAACACTACGGTTTTCTCGGTATTATACGTTCGCATCATTTTCTCTACCAGCGCATCCGCAGCGGTCTGCATCCAACTTTCTTCGGCATCGATTAAAAGCGATACACCTAAATCAGAGGCTTTCTTGCACGTGACCTCAAACCGTCGTTCGACCCGTTTCCATTCGGCCGTTTCGTTTTCGTTCAATGCCACACCACTTCCTATTTTCTCAAAGAGTTCAAAGCGTCCATATCCGGTCGGTTTAAAAACCGCAAAGGGAATGGCATCTTTTTCCTTAGCAAAATCCAGCACCCGTAAAACCGTCGCAAGCGCATTATCTAAAGGATCTTCTTCATTACTTCCTTCGACAGAATAGTCTAATACCGAACACACCTTTTTTTCCCACAGTCTATCTACCACGGTCATGCAATCTTTTTCGTTGACCCCTCCACAAAAATGATCGAATACTGTTGCCCGAATAAGTCCTTCTACAGGTAGTTTGGCCTTAATAGCAAAATTAGTGGCAACGGTGCCCATTTTTACCAAAGGTTGATTGGAAATCATTTTAAACAAAAAATAAGCCCGTTCCAATTCAGAATCAGACTTTAGTTCAAATGCGATTTGAGTATCTTCGAATATTCTATTCATTTAGAGCAAAATTATAGTGAATCAAAGATAATGACAGAAAATATATTCTTTTGACAAAAAATTACCTTTATTTTGCGGTCTTAGATTGAGCTATTTCCAGCACTTGGAAAGTACAAATGAAATGATATTTTAATGGAATCGATTACTTCTGCCTCATACGCTGTTCATTTTAACCAAAACGCATATGCTGTTCTCGAACAGCATTTGACCAAAAAGAACTATTCGAAATTATTCATTCTTGTAGACACCAACACGCGTCGAGACTGCCTACCCATTCTTAAATCGAGGTTACGTGGGAAATATGATTTTGAGATACTCGAAATTATTCCAGGAGAAGAAAACAAGAATATCAGCACGTGTACCAAAGCATGGGAAGCGTTGTCGAACTTGGATGCTGATCGCAAAAGTCTACTTATCAATCTTGGTGGAGGTGTAGTCACCGACTTAGGAGGATTTGTCGCATCTACTTTTAAGAGAGGCATTTCTTTTATCAATATACCCACAACCTTACTCGCAATGGTCGATGCTTCGGTAGGGGGAAAAACAGGCGTCGACCTCGGACCATTGAAAAATCAAATCGGCGTTATCAACCAGCCAGAGATGGTATTGGTGGTAAGCGAATTTTTAGCAACGCTTGAGGTCCGTCAATTGAATAGTGGTTTTGCCGAAATGTTGAAACACGGACTAATTCAAGATGCTACTTATTGGAAATCACTGAAGCTGATTACAGATTTTGTTGCCTTGGATCAGCTAATTTATGATTCGGTCATTATCAAAAACAAAGTCGTTCTGCAAGACCCGACCGAACAAGGTTTGCGTAAGATACTGAACTACGGACACACCTTGGGACATGCTATAGAATCATATTTCCTGGAAAGCACCAATCACGAAACCTTACTTCACGGCGAGGCCATTGCTATCGGTATGATACTGGAAGCATATTTGTCACATCATTTGACCGGCCTTAGCGAGGGATCTTTAGAAGATATCAAATCAACATTTTTGGGTCGATATAAAAAGGTGAGGTTTTCCCCTTCCGATATTCAAAACATCTTGTCATTATTAAAGTTCGACAAGAAGAATTCACATGGTAATATTAATTTTGTCCTGCTCCATGCCATTGGAAAACCCGCAATCGATGTGAAGATTCCTGAAAACTTATACAAAGAAGCCTTCGCATACTACAATGGGCTCTAGGTTCGTGTACTAATATCGGGATTTGACAACTCTTTGATTTCTTCAAAGAAAAATTTATATAGTTTAGTTTCATAATAACAAATCAAACCAATTTATTATGACACGTAAACTTGTTGACTACAAAAAGTTAGATCACACACTTGCCGCCCTTCTTATTGAAACCTACCCCTATGGATACGGGGATGACGACATCCTTACTTTTAAAAATGCCAACGGAGAAATTGTTGAAGCCGTCGAACTTAAAACTGACGAGACGATTTATATGGTAAAAATAAGCAAGAGTCTGGCCAGTTTTATTTCGAATTTCGAGGAAAATATCGAAAAGGAATTGGAAGACAAATCGAAGCCCGTTCTTGAAAAGATAGATGCTCAAGAAGCAAACAATGAATTTATTTCGGATTTCGAGCCTGAGGAAGAAGATGATTTTGAGTAATTAACTCAAATATACCGCTGTCGTAGAATATTTCTATGGTGTTTTTGGTGGCCGCAAATAACAAAACCTAAAGTAGCTACACTCCACTCTAGGCCACTTGCAGTACCTTTCAAATCTAACACGGGACGACTAAAACCCGAGAATAAAGTGATGGTAGCATTTCTTACCGCTTTATACTCTTGAATAAGACTCTTCTTAGAACGTGAGCCGTAATTACTATTAGAAACAAACAAATCTTGATCAAAACCTGGCAGTGCAGTTTTATCTCCCCTAGAAAACCGCAAAGCTCGATATTGAAATACGCGCTCGGCATCTAAAATGTGTAATAGCACCCCCGCGATACTCCATTTACCTTCAGCATAAGCATAGCTAATATCAGGTATACTTTCAATAAATTCCGGAAAATTTTTCAGCTGCCTTTTTAGCATATCATCTAAATTCACCTCCCCTAAAACATCAATATAAGTCTTGTAAAAAGGAATCGGATCGGGTAGTTGAATTTCAGAAGTCATCATACCTCTAAGATAAAAAAAATCCCAAAACATCTTATGCCTTGGGATTCATTTCAATTAATTGACTTGTGCTATGCTACAATTCATTAAAAATAGTATGCATCAAGCGTTTTTTATCATTTATACTTTCTTCCAACGAAATCATGGTCTCCGTTCTACTAATACCATCGATATCATCGATTTTAAATATGATATTTTTTGCATGCGTGGTATCCTTCGCCCTTATTTTACAAAAAATATTGAATTTCCCTGTGGTTATATGTGCGACAGTAACATTCGGTATTTGTTCCAATCGTTCTAATACAAATTTAGTCTGATGTGTTTTTTCCAAATAGATACCCACATAGGCGATAAATGCATAACCCAGTTTCACGTAATCCAATGTCAATGAAGATCCTTTTATAATACCGGCCTCTTCCATCTTTTTTACACGTACGTGAACGGTTCCTGCAGAAATCAAAAGTTTTTTCGCAATATCCGTAAAGGGGGTTCGGGTATTGTCGATTAACATATCGAGAATCTGATGATCAATTTCGTCTAGCTTAACTTTATTCATAATCAATGGTATATTTTGGACAAAAGTAAAAAATTAAGAAAATAAACTCATTAAAACTCACACTTTTTTAACAAAAATGTAATTTTCAAACGTTTTCGTTGAAAAAAAACACGATGAATCAGCCTTTTACGCTATCCCAGTATGGCTGTTTTTTCAGTTCATTCAACTCTTCATCGATCATGCAGTCATAAGTTTTGTGACCATGAAAACCTTTTAAATTACCTATTTCGGCAACCTTAGGCACAAAATCGATATGGTCGTTGCATAATGTCTCGACAAACAAAATACCTATATCCCTAACTTTTTCTATTGATTTGTCGACCGCTTGCACATTTTTGATCAAAACATCAAAAAATAATTTGTTGTTCTCAGGAATAGCAAAATAATCTTTGCTACTAAAATTAGAAACTTCGCCTAAAGCCAACGTTTTAAATGCCGTTAACAATGCATAAAAGATAAACTCCCTGGTTCTTTCCCTATGATAATCCCCAGGATAATGGCCCGCTTCAAAAAGCACTGTAGGGGTATTGAGCATTTGAAAGGCGTCTCCAACACAATTTTCATTAAAAGCATCATCGTAGCGCCCCACCTGACCCGGAATCAACTCTTGTAAGACTTGATTGATGGCTACAATAAGCTTCATACTAAGTTCTCTGGAAGGTGAAATATTTCGTTCCACATTATGGGCAGGAGCCAAAAATGAGACGGTTGCCGGTCTTGAGGTAAAGCCTACATTAAAAATAGTACGCTGACCGTGCAGGTTAAGACAAAAGTCAGGCTTAAACTCATCATATGTTTTTCGCAGTGTCTTACTTTCAGGCTGACTACGTTTTTGAGCATCTCTGTTCAAATCAATACTATTTGCATTTACCCGCGTATAAACTTCCGCTCCATCTGGATTTAGAATAAAGATAATTTTCAGGGTACACTGTCGTAAAACATTTAGAATGGCAGATTGAGATTGCAATAAATTGATGATATCGAAGAGCGCTTTAGTTGTGGTAGATTCATTGCCATGCATCTGAGACCAAGACAATACTTTTGTCTTTCCTTTCCCCCAAGTCACACTTTCAATGGGGCGACCCTCAACAGAATACCCAATTGTTTCCCTTATAAAATCGGCTGGTAACTTTTCAAGAAACGACAAAACCTGTGCGTTGGTAACGTACCTACCTTGAATAGCGTTTTCTTTAAATGCTTGGTAATCTATAGATGTATTCGGCATAGTTGACTATTATTTTGCAAGCGCAAAAATAAGTCCTAATTATGTTACATTCGTAAACAAAACAAATCACATTTGTAAACAACAAATCTTATTGATTGTGCCGCTATGTACACATTTGTAAATACGAGTTATTGTATTTTTTCAATTTTAACAAAAATAAATATAATAAACTATAATTCAGTTAATTAAATCACTATAATTAAACTTATTATTTATAATTAAAACAATGATACCACCGCATAACCACGCTTCAAACAGCTCATTTTACCTATATTTGAATATTATTTTGATACAATGGTAAACACTGAGGATTTTATCGGTCGGTTAGATAAATTATTGCGGTACCACAACCTCTCCGCCTCCAGTTTTGCCGACAAGGTCGGAGTACAACGCTCAAGTATATCACACCTGCTTAGCGGCCGCAACAAACCGAGTCTTGAATTCGTTTTAAAGGTGATCAAAACTTTCCCTGAAGTAAACCTATACTGGTTGCTAAACGGAAAAGGTGCTTTTCCCTCCGACAATAAAGAAGAGCCCCTTCCTACCACTTCCAAGAGACAAAATGTAAGCGAAAAACCTAAAAAAGCTGTTATTCAAAACAAAGAGAAGTCGATTGAAAAAATAGTGATTTTTTATTCCGATGGAAGTTTTAAATCATATGACGGAGATTAGCTTTATATTTATTTATTTTGCAGCATGACAAAAAAAATATTTCTCTATTCGGCAACACTGGTTTTAATCTACTCATGCTACCAACCGCAACGTGATTGCGCCAAGTTTAAGAAAGGTAATTTTTCCTTTACCTCAGAAATCGACAACAAGGAAATAACTACGACTTTCATGAGAAACGACACCTTAGAAATAGACTTCTTTAATGGCGTTGCCGACACTTCTAGCGTAAGATGGATAAACGACTGCGAATATATTGTCAAGAAATTACACCCAAAGTCCAAGTCGGAAGAACAATCGATTCATATGAAAATATTATCGACCACTGAAAACTCATATACCTTCGAATACAACATAGTAGGCAAAAGTCAAACCTCCAGAGGAACAGCCATTAAATTGGAATAATTAGTTCTAGATTTACAAAATGATACTGTATTAAAAGTTTTACTCTTTTGTAAAGGTAACCATATATAATAATTTATTAATCAATAATATATGTTATTATCTACTTGTTGGCTTAGGGTTTTGCCCCACCATTTCCAATAACCCGGAAATCAACAATTCGCCTGTACTTTCCCCGAGACTCGTTCTGCTAATATATTGATAGGTGTCAAAACTATTAAAGTCTTCTTTAGTCAAAATATAACCAAAGGCATCATTGGTCAACCCAAAAAGAAAGGCGTGCTCCGTTGGCATTTTACGTTTTAAATAGTAACCTATATTTGGCAAAGCTTCCCCGGGAATAGTTAAGACCTGAGCAGTTCCTATATTTAAAAGATTAAGGGTTGTGCTGATCGAATCCGAATCGCCTTCCCCTATGCCCAAAGGAGAATTCTGAAGAATATATTTTAACATGGCAGATTCTATGGGAAAAGTAACAGTCTTATTGGCGCAGTAGATATCCGGATTATTTTGAATAGGCGCCTCTTCAATTATGCGAAGCGCCTCATCACCCAAAAGGTTTCCGATTCTTTGGCATTCTTCCCAATTCCGAGCTTCTTTCCCGCCATCCAACCGATTATCCGCTGTTACCATTCCACCTTGGGCTCCATTCATAAAAAGGGCCATACCACCTGTTTTTTGCTCAATTCTATCATAAAGAGGGGCCACAAGGTCTCCACTTAAAATTCCCCTATCGCTACCCAATACTTCTGGATGTATCGCATAATTAACCAAGGTAACGATAGGTTTTCCTGAAACATCAAGAGCTTGAATCACCCCACATCTTGGGTCGTACAATTTAGGCGCATAATAGTTATAAGCTATTTTACCTTCGGCTTTTGCTACCGCAATTTTTAAATTGGCCGGGGCGATTTTTTCCAAAGCCTCATTAACGGCATCCGCTACCTGAACAACACATTTATCCAAATAGTTCAAATCTGCCCCATGCCCTCCTTGCTCATTAGGAAATGCATAGGCATCAGGAGCACTATGGGTATGTGTAGCACCTATAAGTATATTCTCTGAAGCAATCCCCTTAATCAATGCTCGTGATCGGTCGCCCAGAGCGGCAGGCCAGCCCAAATTATCAATATTCACAATCGCAATTTTCTCACTCCCCTTGACCAGAACCATTGCGCGTACAAAAAGATCTCCTTTTTTCTCGTGAACCGATTTCGGAGTTCCGACACCACCAGAAACAGCCAATAAAGGATCGGGAGTGATCACACGCTTGGCAGCACCGATCATTAATCGTTGTGCATCAACATTTATAGAAAAAAGAAGAAAGATTAAGCCAGGAAAAAGAACGGATTTTGTGGCGCTGGAAAATAGTCTGGATAGAATTCTCATGGTAGCAGCGTAAAGAAATCAAAAAATGTAAGAATATTAACATATTTAACAAATATATTATTAAATAGTTAATTCGATAGTTAATATTTAATGTATAATTAACAAAATAACCGAAATACAACGCGTTTTTAAATGCTATTTTTGTTAATATTGCGTTAACATTTAACATTATCAAAGTATAATGTTACGGATTCAACAACTAAAAACGAAGTGCTTTCTCATTATAAACTAAATGATATGTATAAATTAAACACCTCAAAAGTATTGGGCAGTTTTCTCTGTTGCATACTCTTACTAACTTCCTGTGACTCGGACGATTCGGGCGCGTCGGATTTTCCGCTATCAGCGGACATCTCACATAGTGTAAATGGAAAAAAGGTAGCTTTTCAAGCACTCACCCATAGTGCCAGCAACTGGTCCTGGGATTTTGGGGATGGCACCACCAGTAGTGAGAAAAATCCTGTTCATGTATATAGTGAAGCAGGTTATTACACGGCGGTACTAACAGCTACAGATGCAAGTGGAGGCTCAATTACCGATGAAGTAAAGCTCGCCCTTGATATTACGCCATACGTGTTATTGACCGGTGGTGCAACAGCAGTTGATGGCAAAACATGGAAACTTTCAAGTGGCCATTCCGATAGCGATTATTTTGCCAATGCCGACGCAGAACTTTCACCTTTTGATGGAGCTCCAAATCCCCTTCCCGCTGGTATATTCGGTGCTGGTTTAGGAATGAGCGAAGTATATGAAGACGAATTCACTTTTTATTTCGATGGTAGCTATGGCCATGATGTTAAAGCTGACGGGGCCGCATTTAGTGGGTTGGTATTTCAGTTCGTCTCAACCGGGGGGGCTGGAATCGTAAATGACGGAGGGGCCGATTTCGGTCTCTGTACGGGGCTGTATACCCCAGAAGCGAATGCAACTTTCACCTATGTCGAAAACGAAGATTTTACCACATCATCGGTGTACGGAGCAGGCGGTATGATAACCTATGAAAATGTAAGTACATTAGATTTTTCGGGTACCGAATTTGTAGGCTTCTACGATTTTGAAAACAAAGCGATCATTCAAAGTATTTCAGATACTTCAATGCGTTTGGTGCTGTTCGTAGCGGCGTCACCTGACGCAATCGGAATTAACACCAATGCGATTGTACTGACATTTGAAGTTGTAGAATAAATTAGACCTCCTAAAAAATTTGATCAAAATATATAACCAATTCAAAACAATTTTATGAACACGTATATAAAGAAGACTTCATCCTTCGTCGCTTTAAATTTTGTGCTATTTATGTGCAGTGCGATGGTTTTGGCTCAAACGAATGTATCTGGTACGGTTAGTTCGAGTGAAGACAATATGCCTTTACCCGGTGTAAGTATTGTACTGAAAGGAACCGCGACCGGAGTAACAACGGATTTTGACGGCAACTACAGCATTAATGTCTCCGATGCCAATAGCATCTTGATATTTTCCTATATCGGATTTGAAACTCGTGAGGTTTCGGTAAACGGCCAGACTACCTTGAATGTTACAATGGCCACTAGCGCCCAAGCATTGGATGAAGTTGTTGTTACGGCCCTTGGCATAAAACGAGAAGACAAATCGTTAGGGTACTCCGTAGAGAATGTAGCTGGGGAAGAACTAACGCGGGTTGCCCAAGAAAATGTATTGAACTCACTATCAGGTAAGGTAGCCGGGGTCACCCTAAACTCTACCGGTGGGGCGGGTTCATCAGTAAGCATGGTTATCAGGGGGGCTATCTCTTTGAGTTCGGACAATCAACCGCTCTTTGTCATTGATGGGGTGCCCGTAGTTAATTCACTCAATAATATTGGCGGATTCGGTAATGATAACCGGGTAGATTACGGGAACGCCATTTCTGATTTAGACCCTAATAGTATTGAAGATGTAAGTATCTTAAAAGGACCCAGTGCGGCTGCGCTTTACGGATCTAGGGCAGGTAATGGCGTTGTATTGATTACTACCAAAAAAGCAAAGGATAAGGAGAAAATGAAGGTTTCCTTTTCTTCGAGCACGGTTTTTGACGTTCCTTATAAATTCTTGGAACAACAAACGAGATTTGCTTCCGGATTGTTTTCATTTTCCCCAGAATCACAAGGAGGAAGTAATCTGTTACCGCCAGTAGCATTGTCAGGTGGCAATGGGGGCCCTGAATTAGATCAAGGATATTTCGCTGTACAATGGAATGCTCCTTTGGATGCCAATGGCCAACCAATTCCTACGGAATTAAAATCATACCCGAATAATGTCAATGATTTTGTCCAAACGGGCATTACTTCCACCAACAGTCTTTCCGTCACGAATAGTACCGAGGCGTTAAATTATAGAGTGGGCATCACCAATATGTCAAATACCGGTTTGGTTCCCAACTCAGATGTCAATCGTAATAGTTTTTCACTATCGGCATCGTCTAATTTGAACAACAAGTTCATTTTGAGCACCAATGTTAATGTGGTACACAGTTATGCAGATAACCGGCCAGCATCCAACAGGGGGGCCAACCCTTTGCAATGGGCTTATTCCACTCCCGCAAACATTGATTTGAACCTTTTAAGAGACTATGATTTGCCGGGCACAGAAGTTTTGACCTTGGCACCCGGATACAATAATCCTTATTTTCTAGCTTATGATGTAAATAACAGCTATTCCCGTTTCCGGGTTTTTGGAAATATGGCATTGGATTGGAATATTTCAGAATCTTTTAAAATAAGAACGAGTTACAACTTGAACAGCTTTAATCAGACCCAAGAAAGTAAAATTGCACCTGAAGGGTATGAAGCCGAATCGAACAATGGAACTTATGGTATTTCCAAAACAGATGGTATGGAGACCAATATAGATATCTTGGCCACCTACACCAAAGATTTCGGAGATTTTGACTTATCGGTTTCCGGGGGTGGAAATTTAATGTACCAAAAAAATACAGGGCTAAACAACTCCGCATTTTCCAGCGTCGGTTTAATTGTCCCCAATTTGTTTACCGTTAAAAACATTGCCCCTACCGCTTTAAATTATTCTAGCTTTATTAGTGAAAGAAGCATTAATAGCGTTTATGCCCTTGGAAATTTTGGTTTTAAAGACATGCTATATTTAGATGTTACGGCAAGAAACGACTGGTCAAGTACATTGCCCATAGACAACCGTTCATATTTCTATCCATCGGCATCCTTAAGTTTTCTGCTAAGTGAAGTGGTCAACATTCCCAAAGTAGACCTTTTCAAACTAAGAGGAGGCTGGGCTCGGGTAGGTAACGATACAAGTCCATATCAATTGGGGGCCTACTATAATAACGCCGGAGTTTGGGACAATGCCACGCTATATACTGCAGGCGGTTTGAATACCCCTACTTTAGAGCCAGAGGAAGCCACCTCACAAGAATTTGGTGTTGACCTGACTATGTTCAATAACAGGTTCCGTTTTGAAGGCACGTACTACACGGTCGAAAACAAAAATCAAATTATCAGGGTACCTCTCGCAGGGTCTTCGGGAAATACGAGTGTTGGCATTAATGCCGGAATTTTGGAAAGCAACGGTTGGGAGCTTTCATTGGGTGTCACCCCCATCCGCAACGAAAACTGGAATTGGGACTTGAATTTTAATTTTACTACCAATGAATCAAAAATTTTGGAATTATATGAAGGTGTAGACTATATAGAGTTTTGGAGCGAGAACAAAAGTGTATCACGAGGTTATGTAGCGAACCCCGCAACGGGAGAAGATGGCTTGGTAGGAAATATTTACTCTCCCAAAATATTACGGGTCACGGACGCTAATTCACCTTATTTTGGATACCCATTGATTGGCGCAGGTGAAGATTCTGAATGGTTGCCCCAAGAAGAACGGGTCAAAGTGGGCAACTACAACCCTGATTTTGTTATGGGGCTGCAATCGAGTTTCTCGTATAAGAATTTATCATTGAACTTGACCTTTGACTGGCGTTCTGGCGGGCAGTATATGTCGCAAACTTCTCGGTATATGGTTGAAGATGGTTATGGCCAGCAACTTATAGACAACTTAGTCGATCCCGGTATCGCGGAAGCCGGACCGGAACTTAAACAATGGGTTTTAGATCATGCCGATGAATTTCTCTTTGCAGAGAACTTTAAATCTATTGGAGGAACACCTGGAAATGGTGGATTTCCCGAGGCATTTAGCGGTACGGTCGTTTATGACGGTATCTTTAGTGCAGGCGTCGTAGGGCATCATGACGAAAATGGAAACTTTATTTTAGACCACGAAAACCTTGGTAATGTGGGCACTACGTTTCTTCCCTTCTCAGTGGGTAATCCATGGGAGTTTGGAACACCTCATATGTTCGATGCCGATTATATTAAGTTAAGGGAGGTTTCGTTGAGCTATGATTTACCTAATAAGATTTTAGACAGAACCGGGCTTGACAATGTTAGCTTGTCACTATATAGTAGAAATATAATGCTTTGGACAAAAGACTCGGCCTTTGGGGTCGATCCTGAAAGGGCTTTTCAGGCAGAAACAAGTTCAGGAAACAGAGGAACACAGTTTAAGCAGGGTATTGAGCGCTACAATGTAGATCCTTGGGTAATTCCTGTAGGATTTAAAATTGGCATAACTTTTTAAAAATAAAACGAAAATCGTCATGTATCAACTAAAAAATAAAATAGGCATATTGGTTTTGGGGCTTACCGTCTTAATCTCATGCCACGGTTTAGAAGATTTGAATGAAAACCCGAACCAGATAGGTTCCGACAATGTTGACCCCAACCTTTTAATGGCGACGGTGATTTCTGGTACGGCGAAGAATGTCGTCGGCCTTGGGTTTGGCGATATGGCAGGGGTTATGCAACACACTCAAAAAGATGGATGGTCAGGAGGTCATAACTCTTATGATTGGAGCAACGATTCCCACAGTTGGAACGGGTATTATAGCCTTTTGAACAATAACAAGACACTGATTGAAAAAGCGGAAACTGATAACTTGGATTTTCACTTGGGCGTTGGCTTGGTCATGAAAGCCTATCTATTCGGTATGATTACAGATTTATGGGGAGATGCCCCATACTCGGGAGCCTTAAGAGCCGACGAGGGCGTCGATTTCTTCGATGCTGTTTTCGATGACCAAAAAGATATTTACACCGGTATCTTTGCCGACCTTTCTCGAGCCAACACTTTATTATCTAAAAGTCAGGATGCTTATTTTAGTATTCAGACACAACAAGATATTTTATATGCGGGCAACGTCGCACAATGGCGTAAATTTGCAAATTCCCTGGCATTGCGCTACTATATGCGTTTATCGGTCAAAGAACCTGGAGTGGCCGCTGAAGGTATTCGAAGAATAGCATCCAACCCACAGCAATATCCTTTAATTACAGATGCGACAGATGACGCAAACGTTGATTATGTCGGCGCCAGCCCCAATGATTCTTGGCCTAGTAACACAGAATTTGATACCAGTCCCCAAGGTGCTTATTTTAGAATAAAAATGGCTGCTACCCTGGTAGACGCCCTACAAATGTTAGAGGACCCAAGACTGGCTGTTTGGGCCAATAAAATTGAGATTCCATTGGTAGAAGATGTCGGTTCACCTGATGATACCGATTATATAGATGATACCACCGGTGAAAGACATGTCTCGGAAAAACTTGTCGACGACCATTTGGCCATTGTAGGCGAACCGGTAAATTTTGACAAAGAATATGTGGGACTGCCAACCGCCATAACGCTAGGGCCAGCATACAATTTAAAGAAAGAATTCAACCAAGGGTCTTACAACCCCCACGTTTCTCAATTAAATGATATCTATAAGGCGGCAAGTGGTCCCTTGTTAAAATCGCGACTCATTTCCGCTGCCGAGGTACATTTTATTTTGGCGGAGGCTGCACTTAATGGCTGGGCGACCGGTTCGGCCGAGCAATATTACAACCAGGGTATTCAACAATCTTTAAATGCATGGGGTGTTGGAGATTCGTATGCAACTTACATTTCTGGTCCAGCGGCTTATGGTGATTATGAAGATATCATTGAACAAAAATGGATTGCCAGCTGGACATCGGCGGCCCAGTCATGGTTCGATTACCGAAGAACAGGGCTTCCAGACCTACAAACGGGACCTACGGCAAAAAGGGCAGCCTTACCACTGCGATTCTATTACCACATTGATGAAATCGACAATAACACGGCTAATGCCGATGCCGCTATAAATAAGTTAGAAACAACACCTTTTAAAGGAGAAGACACCACCAACAACAGCGCTTGGTCAAAAATGTGGCTATTGCAAGGTACCAATCAACCTTACTAAGGCCTTAAACATATAAAGAATGAATCGAACACCAAAAGAGACACTTTACTTTAAGTGTCTCTTTTTTTAAATAGCGCTATGTTTTCCTTATATCCCAAAACCGCGATACAAGATTTTTTAAGGCGACCTATTTTATTTATTATATGACCAAAACAAAAATCATAATGCACTCACCAATACGACATAAAGGGGTAAAATATAATATATTTAATACAATATTGTAGTGGTATGAAGCTCGATTTTGAGCTTAATTTGTTACTATAATCAATCACACCAACACTTATGAAATTGCCTCTAAAAGGTATTATCCCACCAATGATTACCCCTTTGTTAGAAAATAAGGAGCTCGATAGCAAAGGGCTTAAACTGCTTATCGAACATGTAATCGAAGGTGGGGTTCATGGTATTTTTTTACTTGGAACGAATGGCGAAGGCCCTAGCCTTGATTACAGCCTAAGAAAGCAATTGATCAAAGAGGCCTGTGAGATAGTAAATCATAGAATACCCGTATTGGTCGGAATTACTGATACTTCCTTTAAGGCTACCATAGAAATAGCGAACTATGCTAAAGAAATGGGGGTAGATGCCCTCGTAGTTGCCCCTCCATATTATTTCCAAATTACACAGCAAGAAACGATCGATTACTTGGAAGCATTGGTCCCAGTGCTACCCTTACCCTTTCTCTTGTACAATATACCAAGTTGCACCAAGGTAAACCTAACCGTTGAAACGGTAAAAAAAGGCAAAGAATTAGGAGCAATAGGTGTTAAGGATAGTTCCGGTGATATGTCTCTATTATACGCACTCATTGATGAATTTAAAGATTCACCAGACTTTTCAGTCATCGCCGGGGCCGAACTTTTTCTTACAGATACCATTCTAAACGGTGGTCACGGAGCTGTTGCCGGTGGAGCTAATTGCTTTCCGAAACTTTTTGTAGATTTATATGAGGCATCACAGTCCCGTGACCTAAAAAAAATCGCATTTTTACGAAATCAATTGCTCTACGTACATAAGACAATTTACAACTTGGGTGATTCCCCTACGAAAAGTATTCAGGCGATAAAATGTGTTTTATCACTCAAGGGAATTTGCAAAGATTATATGGCCCTGCCTTTGAGCCCTTTGAACAGTGCACATCGAAAAGAAATCAAGCGCTATTTGAAAAAATTCGATTATAGTAATAATAAGTCGCCTGTTTAAACTCGAATATGTCATAAATAAATAATGAATGAAAAAATACCGAACTCAAAAAATCATTGTTGGAACAATCATTTCCAGCATTGTTTTATTGGCTTTGTTTTTTCATTATCCAATTTATTACGAAGATGTACTTACGCTCGACAGAAATTCCGACTTTGGTGTTCACATAGATTTTTTCAGAATTTTATTTGAGCCATTCTTAGGGCCCCTACTCTATCTTAATCGAACACTATATCCTTTGACGGAAATTCCTCTGGTCTTATTATGGATTCTTATTTTATATTGTGTTGTCTCGATGATAAAGGCATTCAGGCAGCCGTCAGGCAAAAAGAGCAGGCTTCTAAGTATTTTGGTCGATTTACCCATGTTGATTGGCCTTTCTTTTACAATTTTTGTTATTATTTTATTTATCCCCCTACCGAACAATACCATTGTAAATAATTCTAAGGATTCAGTTCTGGTAACTACACATTCCCATACCGAATTCAGTCATGATGGATTGATCTCCCAAGAGAAAATGTGGGAATTCCATAAGAGAAATGGTTTTGACGCATTCTTCATAACAGATCATGCACATCATAGAAAAAGTCTTGAATTTGAACAGAAACAAAGAAAAGGTACAATTCCTGAACATCCACTGATCATGGTCGGCCAAGAATACTCTGGCAGTAATCATATGAGTTTATTGGGGTTGGATGGTAGTTTTGAAACTGAGGGCATGGATGATAAATCCGTAATTGATGCCGTACACGCCCATGGCGGTGCCGTACTCATAAACCACTGGTTCGACGGTAAAGGCAAGGATAAAGAATTTTATGCCACAATGGGTGTCGATGGCTTTGAAATCGAGAATGTAGGCAAAGATCTCTATTACAACAGAACATTGTTTCAAGAACTAAGGGAGTTCTGTACCGTGAACGAACTTATGATGGTCGGCGGATTGGATTTTCATGGCTACGGCAGGGTGTGCTCGCTTTACAATGCTTTCGAAATACCCAATTGGCAACATCTCGATGCCAATGCTAAAGAAAAAGCCATTTTAAATATTCTAAAAAATGGCCCGCAACAAAAGCTGCAGATTCTTATGTATAAGGATCGCCCCTTTTATGCTAAATCCAACCTATTCTTTAGACCATTTTTGACCCTTATCAATTATTTCAGAACACTGAACGGGTTACAGGTCATATCATGGGTACTCTGGCTGCTTGCGTTATGGTTGACTATAAATCGAAAAAAAGCTTTTTTTAAAAAACTCAAAAATATTACCACGCCGGCCTTGATCAGTTCTCTATTTCTTATAATTCTTTGTATTATTTACTACGTTCAAGGAAACGCCGTCGCCGGCTATAGCGATGTATATTCCGAATACAGTCGTCTACTTGGGCCAATCGGCATCATACTTTTCTTATATGCAGGTTCGGTTTGGTATTTTAGAACTTCTCATAACAAAAAAATACAACTAAAACAATGATTAAGAAGGTATTAAAAGTAACGTTTTGGTTATTAATACCGTTTTCAATAATTGTATATTTCTACTGGTTCTTGCCATTTTGGGGTATGCCTTTCAACGCGCAGCGCCAAGGAAACCCTCCGCTCACTCCAGCTTGGGCCCTGGAATGTTGGCTTTGGGAAGACGATGTGAATACCTCCGATTATGTTGATGAATTGCTTCTTGGATATCGCGAACACGACATACCTGTGCGTACCATTCTATTAGACAGCCCTTGGTCATTGCGCTACAATGATTTTGAAATTGATACCATTCGCTATAAAAGTCCTGATAGTTGGTTCAAAAACCTTGAAAAGAATGATTATCGTGTAGTGCTCTGGATGACCTCCATGATAAATAGTTCTAATAAAGACACCCATATTGAAGAAGATAAAGATTGGTACGATGAGGCCATGGGCAACGGTTATTTAGCCAAAGCGAAGAAACCTGATTCTTGGTGGAAGGGAAAAGGTGGATTTATTGATTATAGCAACCTTGAAGCCATGAAATGGTGGAACGGCCTTCAACAAAGAGTTTTCGACCTTGGAATCGACGGATGGAAACTAGATGGCACCGCTACCCTTTTTATGCACAAAATCGGAAGTGTGCCTTTTTTCTATAAGAAAACATCTAACGGGTTGATGACAACAAGAACCTATATGGATCTTTATTATCGTCAAGAATATCGACACGGACTAACGCAAAATCCAGAATTTGTCACCCTTTCCAGGTCAATTGATCGGTGGTATCACCCTGAGGGCTTTGCCCCGATCGACGCATCACCTGTGAATTGGGTAGGTGACCAAACACATGAATGGGTCACAAACGATATGATCAAAAAACAAGACATTGAACAAAAAGATATTGCCCTTGAAGGCGTTCAAGGGTTTGAATCGGCCATAAAGAGCATTTTAAAGAGTGCAAAGTTAGGGTATAATATCATTGGATCGGATATTGCCGGATTTTCTGGAAAAGAAATTCCGCCGCGACTGTACATTCGTTGGGCCCAGTTTTCAACGTTCTGTGGTCTATTTCTTAATGGGGGTCATGGGGAAAGACGACTTTGGAAAAGAACTTCACAAGAATTGGAAATTATACGGAAATACGCTTGGCTACACACAGAATTCGTACCATACATGTATCATTATGTGATACGCGCACACAAAGGAGGGCGAAGATTGCAAGTACCGCTAAAAAACGGCAAGTATCATTATATGTTCGGTGACGACTTTCTAATTGCTCCCATTTATGTCGACTCAAAAAACCGGGAAGTCAATTTACCCGACGGAAAGTGGCGCTATTTTTTTGATGATGAAAAACTGCTTTATGGTCCACAAGTTTTTAATAAGGAATTTCCTTTGGAAGAGTTTCCGGTATATGTACGGGAGGGAGCTATTGTTCCTTTAGACGTCAAAAGGGATTACACGGGCTTAGGAAAAGAAGATTCCGAGGGTTTCATCACTGTTTTAATATACCCTGACCAGCAGAATAGTTTTGTCTACTATGACCCTAGAACAAAGGAAGAAACCAAGATTACTTACGAGCGTAAGGAACAGGAATTACAAGTGTTTCTTGAGGGAGCAAAAATTTCACATATTCTGAGAATTCATTCCGAAAAACCTCCGAAAACAATACGCTTTTCAAATAAAGATCTCGATTCAGAATGTTGGAGCTACGATTCGAAAAAGCATAAAATTAAAATTACCACACCACAACCTTACGATGACAACCATTATCAAATACAATTTTAAGGAAGCATGCTAAAATGTAGAAAAGTCGTGTGCAGTCTTTACGGGCAAAAAGTGACCTGAAACCTATTCATCAAAAAAAACAGATTATTTCACCTCTTACACAATAACCAGGATTGGATTTGCCACTAACCGGAAAATCAATTCGGCCTGCTATAGGCCATTTCAGGATTCTTTAGTTTCTGTTCACGGTATAAACGCTGCTGTTGCTTTACCGTCATTGTTGAGCCATCATGGCTCCATCCTGGAGGCCCAAAAATATACATCAGCTTGTGAGAAAACTTTTTAACCTTTTTTACATCCTTCCAAATATCCTTAAATTCATGGGTTAGAATAACAATGGGATTATAGGAATCGGGTGAATGGATGACTCCGTATTTTACGTCAATATCATCATCCAACTCTTTCCAAGTTCCGAAAATTTTATCGAAAATATTTAAAAACCCCCCATGGTTCTTATCTAAATATTCCACATTTTGCGCATGGTGTACTTGGTGCATGGTATGTGTATTGAAAACTTTTTCGATCCACCCCATCTTAGGGACATATACAGAATGTAGTTGAAATTGCCATAACGCCTCTATACCTAAACACACCACGACCATTTCCGGTGGGAAGCCTAAGGCCGGCATCCACATATAAAACAAAGGCTTATATAAAATCGTAAACCAACCATTGCGAACCGCCGTACCTAAATTAAAGTTATCTGACGAATGGTGTACAATGTGAGCAGCCCATAAAATACGTACTTCATGGTTCGCACGATGAAACCAGTAATACGTAAAGTCATCAGCAAGCTGACAGAGCAACCAAACGTACCAAGCATAACTAAAAGACTCATACCCCATTATATTGGTACGAACACCATCAACCATAGGGTTGAACAATTCATAGGTGTAATCAAACAAAACAATAGCAAAAATCACCTTGAACAAAGGTCCGATAATAGCAGAACCGACTCCCATGAACCCACTTGCGAATAAGTCTTTCCAGACATACAAATGATCATCCCCATGGGTCTTGCTATAGGTGATTTCCAATAAGATAAATGCTATAAAACAGGGTACGCCGTACACCAAGGGGTTGGTAAGATCCATTTCGAGTAAAAAAATTTGGTTAAAGATAGCAATATTAACGGCTAAATAAGCAATTGTCGTTCAATTGGGCCAATTTTAACCTTAATGACTATGTTTTCGATCGATGAACGGTATTTACTGCCATTTCTTTTTAATAAGTTCATTTTGTTCTTTCATCAATTTCTCCATATTTGAAAGAAGTTCAATATTCTTTGGAGTTTCTACTTCGAGATTATCCGGATTCTCCGCCTTATTCCTAAATCGATTCATAAATTTCAAGACTACAAAAATAGTCAATGCGATTATTATGAAATCAATCAATACCTCTATCAATTCTCCATAGCCAATTGCAACTTCAACGACATCGCCATGCGCCGCTCTCAAAATCAACTTCCAATTGGTAAAGTGCACATCATCGGTCATTAACGACAAAGGGGGCATAACTACCTTTTTAACCAAAACATTCACCACATTATTAAAAGCGGTACCAATAATTATACCAATGGCCATGTCGACCATATTACCCTTGACTGCAAATTTCTTAAATTCTTGAAAGAAGTTTTTCATTTGGTTAAAATAAGGTTGTCTGCCCTTCGCCGTCACCTTCTTCGTCACCTTCTTCATCTCCGGCTGCACTTGATCTGGCCTGATTCGTGTTATGATTCGATGCTTCAGTATTCTTATCGGAAGTTATATTTTCTTCCTCAACCACTTCAATATCCTCTGTTTTAGGAACTTCCGGCAATTCATAAGGCAAGGGTTCCATGGCGTTAATTTCAAGCACTTTTTCTTTGGTCAGTTGATTGCCCATGGCACCAATGCCCTTTACAGAAATAAACTCTTCTAGATCCAATTCTAAATTCTCCTTTCTATCCTGCCCTCTTTTTTTAGCATAGACCACTTCGGCTCGCGGTCGATAATCGGTAAAAACAGCTTCTAAATAAGACTTCGGATGATCGGTAATAATATTTTCTTCCTTATCAGGATTATCGACCAAAAAGCGTTTCACATAAAATAGTTCCTTATCCCCTTCCCAATATATGGCCGTTAGCGGCTTTTTCGGCACCCATTTTTCCAACACTATCATCTCATCATCAAAACGAAGAGTCAGTTCTGGGATAAGGGTTTTAACCGTACCGTTCGGATTTATGACCAACAGACGGTCTTCACTGGTGAATTCCCCTAAAAGTTCACCCCTGCCATCTATATTCAATCGTTGTACAGTATCATCAAACCACAATTTTCGAGGTTTTAAAGTAGACAACCCTTTTTCTTTCAATTCAATTCGTTTTACCGAATACTTCGTAACAATGTTTCCTTTCGATGCTCTTCCCTTGATAAGCACATCGGCAAAATCAATATCCCATTTCAATTTTTTTATACTCCCCACTTGGCGAAGATTTACCGTCACGACCTCGGCTTCCCCGTTGGGGTTTGCCGAGAAATACAGTACATCGGTACCCGCTTTTCCTGTACCCAGTTCATAAGCCCTGTCTCTCGTTATACTAGTAACAGCGAAACGTTTGATATGTGTAGGCCCTCCTTTTCCATCTTTATAAATCATATTATAGATGGTACGTTTATCTTTTTTCTTGAACACGGCCACATAAAGAATATTCTTTCCTACAAAGGTCTTCGCATCAACCTTAGTAACCATCATGTGCCCATCTTTCGTAAAGACAATGATATCATCGATGTCACTGCAATCGGTAACATATTCATCACGACGAAGCGATGTGCCCACAAAGCCTTCTTCACGGTTTACATAAAGTTTTGTGTTTCGTATCACCACTTTGGTAGCCTCGATATCATCAAAAACCCTAATTTCAGATTTGCGCTCCCGACCTCTTCCATAGGTCTCTTTAAGATTTTTGAAATAGTCGATGGCAAAATCCACCAAGTTTGCCAAATGATGCTTTACTTCAGCTATTTTTCTTTCGAGGTTATCTAAATTTTCTTGAGCCTTGCCCAAATCAAATTTTGAAATTCTTTTGATGCGAATTTCAGTTAATCGCACTATATCTTCTTCGGTTACCGCTCTTCTCAGATGTTCGGTATAAGGCTTAAGTCCCTTATCAATAGCTTTTATGACCCCATCCCAAGTTTCTTCTTCTTCTATATCTCGATAGATGCGATTTTCTATAAATATACGTTCCAATGAAGCGAAATGCCACTGTTCTTCAAGTTCCGCCAATTGAATTTCAAGCTCTTGTTTCAGTAACTCTACCGTGGCATCGGTGGATCGTTGTAACATTTCGGTAACCCCGATAAAAAGGGGTTTATTATCCTCAATAATACACCCTAAGGGCGAAATTGACGATTCACATGAGGTGAAAGCATACAAGGCATCGATGGTTTTATCAGGCGATATACCATTTGGAAGATGCACCAGAATTTCAACCTCCGCCGCCGTATTATCCTCAATTTTTTTAATTTTTATCTTTCCTTTGTCATTAGCTTTTAGGATGGAGTCTATTAAAGTAGAGGTATTTGTACCGTAGGGTATTTCATTAATTACCAGGGTACTTTTATCATACTGTGAAATTTTAGCACGCACCCGAACCTTACCACCTCGAAGGCCATCGTTATAGTTGGCTATGTCGATAATACCAGCTGTTGGAAAATCAGGGAACAACTTAAAACGTTGGCCTTTCAAATGTTTAATCGAGGCCTCAATCAGTTCGACAAAGTTATGTGGAAGTATTTTTGTGGAAAGTCCTACTGCAATACCTTCGGCTCCCTGAGCCAATAACAATGGAAATTTCACTGGCAGGTTTACCGGCTCCTTCTTTCGCCCGTCATAAGACGACTGCCACTCTGTTATCTTAGGGCTAAAAACTACCTCAAGGGCAAATTTTGAAAGTCGTGCTTCAATATACCTCGAAGCCGCAGCACGATCCCCGGTCAAAATATTACCCCAGTTCCCCTGTGTATCTATCAATAGATCTTTTTGGCCAATTTGCACCATTGCGTCGGCAATACTCGCATCACCGTGGGGGTGATACTGCATGGTATGCCCTACCACATTTGCAACTTTATTATACCTACCATCATCGAGATCTTTGAGGGAATGCATAATTCTGCGCTGTACTGGCTTAAAGCCATCTTCGATAGCGGGTACCGCCCGCTCCAAAATAACGTAGGAAGCATAATCTAAAAACCAATCTTTGTACATTCCTGAAATGCGGGTAAGCGCCTCGTTGGAATCGTCGGTGTTTTCGTTCTGTAAATTGTTCAGTTCTTCATTATCTTCCATAAAGAAGAATTCGTATTAGTTTGGTTTATAATTAATTATTTTCTATTAAATCAATCTCTACTTTAAGATTGTTAATAATAAACTCTTGCCGATCCGGTGTATTTTTACCCATATAGAAATTCAATAATTCTTCTATCGACATGGCTTTATCGAGCATCACTGGCTCCAATCGAATATCACCTCCAATAAAGTGTTTGAATTCATCCGGAGATATTTCCCCCAACCCCTTAAAACGCGTTATTTCTGGTTTTCCCGAAAGCTTTCCGATAGCATCTCTTCGCTCATCCTCGCTATAACAATATATCGTTTCTTTCTTGTTGCGCACACGAAACAAAGGGGTTTGCAGAATATACAAATGGTTCTCCTTTATTAGCTCAGGAAAAAACTGGAGAAAGAAAGTAATCAACAACAATCGAATATGCATACCATCAACATCGGCATCGGTAGCGATAACAATATTATTATACCGAAGATCTTCCATCGATTCTTCAATATTGAGGGCCGCTTGAAGCAAATTGAATTCCTCATTTTCGTATACGATTTTTTTAGACATACCGTACGAATTCAAAGGTTTTCCACGCAGACTAAAAACTGCCTGGGTATTTACGTCCCGTGATTTTGTTATCGAACCTGAAGCCGAATCACCCTCAGTAATAAATAAGGTACTTTCTAGCCTTCGGTCGTGCTTCATATCGCCTAAATGGACTCTACAATCACGTAACTTCTTGTTATGCAAGTTGGCCTTTTTTGCGCGATCACGGGCCAATTTCCTTATGCCCGAAAGCTCTTTCCGCTCCTTTTCGGCCATCATGATTTTACGCTGTAATTTATCGGCAGTTTCAGGATTTTTATGCAAATAATTGTCAAGATACTTCCCGATGAAATCATTAATATATGTGCGTACGGTAGGAAAATCACCCCCCATATCGGTTGACCCCAACTTGGTTTTCGTCTGACTTTCGAACACAGGCTCCATCACCTTAATGGAAATTGCCGATATGACCGACTTACGAATATCTGAAGCATCATAATTCTTTCCGTAAAAGTCGCGCACTGTTTTCACCAATGCTTCCCTAAAGGCCGACTGGTGGGTACCACCATGAGTGGTATGCTGGCCATTTACGAACGAATGGTATTCTTCACTATATTGTGTTTTACTATGGGTAATGGCCACTTCGATATCTTCCCCTTTCAAATGAATTACAGGGTAGAGCATATCATCCTTGTTATTATTATCCTCTAACAAATCTTTCAATCCGTTTTCAGAATAAAATCTTTCCCCATTAAAAAGAATACTTAACCCTGGGTTTAAGTATACATAATTTTTAAGCATGCGCTCGACATACTCGTTTCTGAACTTATACTTTTTAAATATAGTTTCGTCGGGAATAAAAGTAACCTTGGTACCACGTCTCCGTGTGGTTTCCTCTAAAAGTTCCTCATCCTTTAATTCACCGATTTCAAACTCTGCCGATTTTGATTTGCCCTCACGGGTACTTTCGACCCTGAAATAACTAGATAGCGCATTGACAGCTTTGGTACCAACGCCATTCAGACCTACAGATTTCTTAAAGGCACGTGAATCGTACTTGCCCCCTGTGTTCATTTTTGAAACTACATCAACAACTTTACCCAATGGAATGCCACGACCGTAATCACGAACGATGACCCTTTCCCCTTGGATGGAAATTTCTATAGTTTTTCCGGCCCCCATGACGAATTCGTCAATACAGTTGTCTATAGTTTCTTTTAAAAGGATATAAATACCATCATCGGCCGAAGAACCGTCGCCCAATTTTCCAATATACATTCCCGGGCGCAAACGAATGTGTTCTTTCCAATCAAGCGACCGAATATTATCTTCGGTATATTGCGATTCTGCCATACAATTAGGGTTTACTTCTGCTAATATAAAATTCTAATGCAATAATCAAAATGTGCGATAAGGAAAGTAATTAACAAAGTTAAAATAAGGGGTTTGCTGATAGCCAAACAAACCCAAAACTATCTTCTTAGGTAAAGAAAACCTTTTTTTCTGACACCCTAGTCTACAAAACAAAGTTATTTTTTTGAAACAAATGCAACCCCCCCAATAACGACAAGCATACCAAATAATTGAATTAATGTGATTTGTTCACCAATAAATAGATAGGCGAGAATAATGGTCGATACTGGACCAAGGCTTCCGAATATAGAAAAAGTGGATGCACCCAAACGCTCAATTGCCGCAGAGACCAAAAACGAAGGTAGCAATGTTGCAAAAAAGGCCATGGCGCAACCTAAAAGGTAAACTTCCCATGAAAACCGAAAAATATCAAGGTCACTAACCAACAAGTAGTGAACAACAACACAAAAGGTCGAGACGATCATCGCATAGGAGGTAAATTGCATTACCCCAAATTTTGGAATCAACCATCCGCTCCCCACTAAATATGCTGCATATGTTATGGCGCTTAGGAAGACTAAAAAACCGCCCCAAAGTACTTTTTGCCCGCTGTTCACTCCCATTTCGTTCGAGAAGATGACGATAACTCCGATATATGTAATAGCAATGGCCACAGCTTGGGTCTTTGTAATCTTTTTCTTAAAAACTACCCAAGACAAGAGAACTACAATAGTCGGGTAGACAAACAAAATAATACGTTCGAGTCCGGCCTTGATATGTTGTAACCCCATGAAATCAAACAAACTAGCTAAGTAATACCCCACTACTCCAAAAAAGACAAGCCAAAGAAAGTCTTTTCTTTGAATCTGTTTCGGGTTTAAAGGCTTCTTCCAAAAGGCGATAATCACATACACTGGCACCGCAAAAATCATCCGAAACAAAAGCAGGCTTAGGTGGTCGACTCCATAGCCATAGGCGATTTTTACCATTACAGCCTTTGTTGAGAATAAAACAACCCCCAAAATAGCAAAGAGAACCCCGACCCGTTTTTCAGAAATATGAATTGACATATTGACAAGTTCTAATTTTTGAAAAAGATGAATGTTACAATTTCAAACGAATTACAATGCCCATGTACATTTTTTTTTAACAACCAAGACTTTATTCAGTCTTGAAAAAAAAACGAATTATCGTATGAATTCCTCCATTTTTTCAAAATATACCAATAATTATGTTATTTTTTTGGTAGTAATTAACTTACAATATATTAACTTTGAAACTCTTCTATTTTTAAAGAATAGAATTCGAATAGTGGACAGGAATATTCGAAATAGATAAAAAGAGTTATCCTAAACGATTAGATGGGCAAAAGAATAACAATTACGGCAAGTGCCATATTTTTGATTTCCACAATATTACTCTGGTACAACGCTTTTGAGCGTATTAAAACCTATCATAAAAACATTACACTTGTTGCGAACATAAAGGCCAACAATCGGTTAACCGATGGTGAAGATCGGCTTCACAAGCTCTATAACATAAGCAAGAAAGACATTTTGTTTATTAAGGACCTGATTGAACTTGATTTCAAAACAAAGCAACCGACGAATCTCTCCGCCTTAAAGTTTTTACGATTTCTGGAAATAGAGGACAACTATTTTCAAGCTAGGTATATTGACCTCAATGGGAAAGAAGTTATTAGGGTCGATAACAGAAATGACAGCATCACTATTTTACCAGATAGCCAATTACAGCATAAAGGAGAGCGCTACTATTTTAAAGAAACAATAAAATTGGCATCTGGGGAGGTTTTTATTTCGAGTCTCGATTTCAATGTCGAAAACGGCAAAGTCGAAGTACCCTATAGACCCACAATTCGATTTTTCACGCCAGTTTTTTCTGAAGATAATCTGAAAGGAATCGTTGGTTTAAATTTTAACGTCAATAATTGGCTCAAAAACTTCAGCGATTTAGATATTGGCCTACTCAATGCCGATAACGAAGTGTTTTATCATGATGATGAAGTTCAATTTTCGACTTCAAAAACAGATTTGACTGAAGTAAACGATAAAGGCAATCCAGTATATTTATCCAAATCAGTAAATTTTGATGGAGCCCATAACTGGACAATTTATACAAAGCCCGATTTTTCAGCAATTGACAGTGATTATAACAATTATAAGTTTTCAATATTCAAAACCGCAGCGATTTTAACGTTAAGCATTCTGGTTTTCCTCATCATTATATATTCACTTTATCAAAAAAACAAGTACATCACCGCCCTTAACGAAACCTCGGAACTTCGCTTGTTGGAAAGAAATACGTTATTAAAGGAAATACATCATAGAGTCAAAAACAACTTGCAGATAATCACCAGTTTATTAAGCCTTCAATCAAGTTTTATTGAAGATGACCAAGTTAAAGGGCTTTTTAGATACGGTCAATACCGTATTAATTCAATGGCCATAGTTCATGAAATGCTCTATAAAAATAGTGACCTTAGCCGAATTAATTATGGGGAATATCTTCATCAATTGGTCGGCACATTGATTACATCTATGAAGGGCTCAAAAAATCAAATTGAGCACAGAATTGATGCAGATGATTTATTTTTAAATATCGACACCTCGATACCACTCGGGCTTCTTATCAACGAAATAGTTACCAACTCGTTGAAATATGGATTCGAAAATGGAGAAGGAATTATTTCAATAGAAGTCAGGAAATTGAAATATCCAAATTTTATATTACGCATAGGAGACAATGGTGCAGGTTTTCCCG
This sequence comes from uncultured Kriegella sp., assembly GCF_963975415.1. Taxonomy (NCBI): domain Bacteria; kingdom Pseudomonadati; phylum Bacteroidota; class Flavobacteriia; order Flavobacteriales; family Flavobacteriaceae; genus Kriegella; species uncultured Kriegella sp. Next base: position 150,867 of record NZ_CAXBGN010000008.1, on the reverse strand, counting down.
ATGATATCAATTTTAGAAATACGGTATCGCTCGGATTGAAGCTGATTCACAAATTGGCATTGCAGCTCAGGGGCAATATTGAAAAAGATAACTCTAAACAAGGAACCCACTATATTATAACCTTTCAAGAAATTGAGCAAACATCGTAGGCCAATGCAATTAAAAGTTTTGATTATTGAAGATAATTTTATTATTCAAATGTTTTTAGAAAGTATCATAACGGATATGGGTCATGAGGTTGCAAATACTGTCGATAATAGTGAAGATGCACTTGATTTTATAGAAGCGAACAAACCAAATTTAATACTCTTAGATATAGGTATTTCAGGGAGCAGAGATGGCATTGAAACCTCCCAGATAATTTACGAAAAATATAAAATACCTGTTATATTTATTACAGGGAATTCAGATGAATCTACCTTGGAAAGAGCTAAAAAAACCAAGCCTATCCATATCATTCACAAACCTATTGACGACCATAAGCTAAAATCTGAGTTCGCCGGTATTTTCGAGAAACTAAATATAACTTCTTAGTACTTACGAATCTCCCACAGCTGAAAATCTGGGGCCAAGCAAAACAAATTCTACTGGGGTAATTGAGGCGAATCCATAATACAAACAAGCGCCTATATTACACATTGAACCTGAAGTGCATAACATCACCATCTTTGACGACGTAATCTTTGCCTTCGACACGCATCTTTCCGGCCTCCTTTACCTTTGCCTCACTCCCATATTCAGTATAATCGACATATGAAATAACTTCTGCCCGTATAAAACCTTTTTCAAAATCGGTATGAATAACACCGGCCGCTTGAGGCGCAGTAGCACCCACAGGTATAGTCCAAGCACGCACCTCTTTCACCCCTGCCGTAAAGTAAGTTTCAAGATTCAATAGTTTATAAGCCCCACGAATCAATTTAGCAGAACCAGGTTCGTCCAACCCTAAATCCTCAAGAAACATTTGCCGTTCTTCATAAGTATCCAACTCGGTAATATCGGCTTCGGTACCAACAGCTAGAACTACAACTTCAGCATTTTCACTTTCGACTGCAACTTTTACCTTGTCAACGTATTCGTTTCCTGATACAGCAGATTCCTCATCCACATTGCAAACATACATTACCGGTTTATCTGTGATAAATTGTAAGGGTTTTACAAATTCATTTCTGGCATCTTTCTCAATTTCGATTGCACGTACCGAAATTCCAGACTCTAGGCCGCCTTTTAATTTCAAAAGAACGGCTTCCTCTTTTTGAGCCTCCTTATTTCCTGTTTTTGCCGCCCGTTTTACCTTTTCCAGTTTCTTTTCAACAGTTTCCAAGTCTTTCAACTGCAGTTCCATATCAATTGTTTCCTTATCACGAATAGGGTCGACTGAGCCATCGACATGAACAATATTATCGTTATCAAAGCAACGAAGTACATGAAGAATTGCGTCGGTTTCACGAATATTGCCTAAAAACTGATTGCCTAGCCCCTCCCCTTTACTGGCACCTTTAACCAACCCGGCAATATCAACAATCTCTACCGTTGCGGGTAAAACTCTTTCAGGAGTAACCAGTTCTTCAAGTTTCTCCAACCTATAGTCAGGTACATTGACCACACCTATATTAGGCTCTATTGTGCAAAACGGAAAATTGGCGCTTTGTGCCTTTGCATTGGATAAACAATTAAAAAGTGTTGATTTACCAACATTGGGCAACCCTACAATACCTGCTTTCATAATCAAAAGATGTAAGAATCAAAAAGCGATAATACCTAAATAGCCGTTGATTCGATTTTTTTTAAACAGCTGCAAAGATAATAGGAAGAATGTAAAACTGCTCTGTTATTACAACATATTAAGCAGAACAGCGACAAATAAATATTAAGAAGACAAACCGAAAGCAAAACCATAGGCGACATAATCAACCAATGTTTGTCTCTATAACCGAGTACCCTTATAACTATTTAATAAATAGTAACTTTACATAAGTTACATGAACCTTTTATTAGATCACATCTCATTACAATTTATAAGAATTAAACTACTTTTTTTATTTTTTTCCGATAGTATTCCTTTCTATATTATACTACGTATTCCCTAAGACGTTTCAAACTTTTCAGCCGCTTCGTGTTCATTCAACAACAAATAATGTTAATTTAGTTTAACTAACTTCTAATACTTTATGATTATGAAACAAACCTACGTATTAATTTTAAACCTGTTTTTTAGCGGTTTTATCGGTTTTTCACAAAATACGATAAGTGGAGTTGTAAAGGATCAATCGGATCTACCTCTCGTCGGGGTCAATATTGTGGAAAAAGGCACAACGAACGGCGCGACCACGGATTTTGATGGCAATTACGAAATAACGGTTGCCGAGGGAGCGACTTTAATATTTAGCTATATCGGTTTTAATACGGCTGAAGTGGATAGTTCTGGAAAGACAATCATTAATATGACACTTACGGAAGGAGTTCAACTCGATGAAGTGATGCTTGTGGGCTCTAGAAGCCCCAAACGAACCTCTACCGATACTGCGGTTCCCGTGGATGTAATCGATGTTGCCGAGGTAGCTACGCAAAGTGGTAAAATTGAGGTCAACGAACTGTTACAATATGCAGCCCCCTCCTTCAATGCTAACAAACAATCGGGTTCAGATGGTGCCGACCATATAGACCCGGCGACGCTAAGAGGCCTCGGTCCCGACCAGACTTTAGTACTGATCAATGGAAAAAGAAGGCACCAATCTTCACTGATCAATGTTTTTGGTACCCGTGGAAGAGGAAATACAGGAACCGATTTAAATGCCATTCCCTCATCTTCAATAAAAAGAATAGAGATTTTACGAGATGGTGCTGCGGCACAATATGGTTCTGATGCCATAGCGGGGGTAATCAATATTGTTCTAAAGGATAATGTCGACCAAGTAACGGGTTTTGTAAGTTATGGCGCCTATAGTACAAACGCACAAGGAGATTTCCCAACAGGCACAGCCAATACAGATGGCTATCGCCTCGATACCGAAAAAGATGGCAACGCCATAGGCGATGACCAAAGTTTTGACGGAGGCTCGTTAAAAGCTGGGGTGAATTTCGGTGCTGCCATTGGCAAAGATGGCGGGTTCGTAAACGTTACGACAGAATATGTGAGCAAAAACAAGACATTGCGCCCCGGTTTTGATTTTAGAAAAGGATTTGGTGAAGCGGCAATTGACGGTTTTAATTTAATGGTCAACGCTTCTGTACCCCTCAACGCCAACTCTGAATTCTATGCTTTCGGAGGTAGAAATTATAGAGATACCGATGCGTATGCTTTTACAAGAAACGGCGGAAATAGAGTTATCCCCTCGATTTATCCGAATGGTTTTACACCTAGAATCACGTCTAATATCATTGACAATTCCGTTTCGGCCGGGTTTAGAACCACCTTGGCAAACGACTGGAAATTAGATGTTAGCAATACGTATGGTAGAAATAATTTTCATTATTATATAAAAGGTACGCTGAATGCTTCTTTGGAGGATGGGTCGCCAACAGATTTTGATGCCGGAGGTCATACCTTGTCACAGAATACGGTCAACTTAGATTTTTCGAAGTATTACGATGATGTATTGGAAGGCATGAACTTGGCCTTTGGTGCAGAGTATAGAACTGAAAACTTTGTCATTTTTGCAGGTGAAGAGGCCTCATGGGGAACTTACGACGTCAATGGCCTTCTCATTACCGACCCGGCCAATCAGACCCAACCTACCGAACCAGGTACGGGAGACGTAAGACCTGGTGGTTCCCAAGGTTTTCCAGGATACAGTCCGGCCAATGAAGTAGACAGAAGCCGTAGTAACTTTTCCTTATATGCCGATGGCGAATTTGACTTTAGTGAAACCTTTCTAATGAGTGCCGCTGCACGTTTTGAAAACTTTAGTGATTTTGGCAGTACCTTAAATGGAAAACTGGCCGGAAGATTCAAGGCTTCTGAGAATATAAACATAAGAGGTTCGGTGAGCACCGGTTTTAGGGCTCCCTCCCTAGCTCAAAAATATTATAACCTACGCTTCACCAATTTTGTAGGCGGTGCGGCCTTAGAGTCATTATTGTCTCCTAATAACAGTCCGGTAACCGCTTCCTTTGGAATCGAGCAACTTAAGGAAGAAAAGGCACTGAATGCAGGCCTGGGTTTCACGGCCACCTTTGGTGCCTTCAACGCTACGATAGACGGGTACTATATTCATGTACAAGACCGCATTGTTTTAACGGGTAATTTTGACACACCTCAAATTGATGGCGTGGAAGCCGCTCAGTTTTTTGTCAACGGTGTTGATACCGAAACTATGGGTCTTGATATCGTTTTATCATGGAAAAAGCACTTTGACGACAGTAGTCTTTCCGCCACTATCACAGGCAATTTAAACCATATGGAAATAACCAATGTCAATAACGCAAGTCTTGATGCCGAGACTTTTTTCGGGGAACGCGACAAAGCTTTTCTTTTGGCCTCGGCACCTGAAAGTAAATTGACTTTCAACGTCAATTATAATAAGAACAAATTCGACGCCGGATTGGGTTTAACGCGTTTCAGCAGTGTCGATCTTTTAGACTATCAAATGTTGGAGCCCACCTCGGACTATGCAAGTTTTGCAGATAAAATCAATCAAGCTACCGATCATTACAGTCCTAAACTGATAACGGATGTGGTATTGGGCTATCAATTATGTGAGGGTCTTAAATTGAATGTCGGGGTCAATAACTTGTTTAACGAATATCCAAGTCAACAAGACGATTGGGTAGAAGGCGGCGGGTACTGGGATTCGTTACAAATGGGCTTTGGAGGGGCCTATTACTACGCAAGAATCGGCTTTACCTTTTAAAGGGAAACATGCAATCATAAAAAAACCGGACGATTGTCCGGTTTTTTATGATATATCTTATTTTTTGTTTATCCCTCTCCGTGCATAAAACGTTGTTTGCCCAAAAGCGTTTCTTCAGACTCGACCCGATCTTCATCAGGCACACAACAATCTACAGGACAGACCGCGGCACATTGAGGCTCTTCATGAAAGCCCATACATTCGGTGCATTTATCCGGTGATATATAATAAATTTCATCGCTGATCGGCTCTTGAACTTCTTCGGCATTTACCGCTTTACCATCCGGTAGTACCACATCTCCCTCCAAAGAGGTGCCATCACTGTAACGCCATTCATCGGCACCTTCATAGATCGCCGTGTTGGGGCATTCCGGTTCACAAGCTCCACAATTGATACATTCATCCGTAATTATAATTGCCATAATCTTATTTTATGCTGTCTCGATTCCATCGAGATTATTTCTAAAATCTAATTTACCAAAGTATCCTTACTTTTGCACAAAGGTAAAACCTATATAAGTCCTTTACAAATATAATGGAACACATTCAACATAAGGTAAAAGCTTTTATTAAACTTGGAAGTTTTTTCAAGGAATATTGCGAATATTCTAAAAATCCTATAGATTTAGTAGGAATTAATGGTTCAAATTTAGCACAATTCCACGAAAAAGTAACCCTAGCAACGCATAAGAACGGGTGGTTCTCACAAGAAAACATCAATTTCTCCCTACTACAATGGAGTGAATTACTTACTGAGAACAAGCTTGAAAAATGGCTGACCGCTTATAATCTGGCACAAAATAATAGTAAGACCGTGGCCATAATCATGGCCGGAAACATTCCCTTGGTAGGGTTTCATGATTTTCTTTCCGTTGTTTTAACAGATAACAGGGCGTTAATCAAACAATCATCAAACGATGACGTATTGCTCCCCTTTCTTGCCGATTATTTAATTCAGATAGATCCTACCCTTAAAGATAAAATAGTTTTCACGGAAGGTAAGTTGGAAAATTATGACGCCGTAATTGCCACAGGAAGCAACAACACCGCGCGTTATTTTGAACACTACCTTGGCAAAAAGCCACATATTATCAGAAAAAACAGAAATTCCATTGCAGTCTTGACTGGAAAGGAATCAACGGAAGAACTTCGAGCCTTAGGACAAGATATCTTTCAATATTATGGATTGGGCTGCCGTAGTGTCTCTAAAATTTTTGTTCCTGAAGGGTACAACTTCGATACCTTTTATAAAGCGATATATTCGTATCATCCTATCATTCATCAGAATAAATATGCTAATAATTACGATTATAACAAAGCGGTCTACTTGATGAGTGAATTCAAAATTTTGGATAATGAATTTCTTATCCTCAAAGAAGATGAGGGCTATGCCTCCCCCATCGCCACGTTATTCTACGAGTTTTATTCCGATAAAACTGCACTTCTAGAAAAATTAAGACAGGACGAAGAAAAATTACAGTGTGTGGTGGGTAATTGGCCCGAATTGGAAACCATTAGGTTCGGATCCACACAAAAGCCCCGTCTAGACGACTATGCCGACGGTGTTGATACTGTTGATTTCCTGTTAAAAACATAATTGAATTAGTTATTTTTACACGTTATGATTTACGATAAAATCATGACCTTTACATCTTAAATTTCAAAATTATCATGAAGAAACATAATTTTAGTGCCGGTCCCTGTGTCTTACCTCAAGAAGTCTTGTTAAAAGCATCGGAGGCCGTTATGGATTTGAACGAATCCGGGTTGTCACTCATCGAAATCTCGCACAGGAGCAAAGATTTTATCGAAGTTATGGAAAAGGCTAAGGCTTTGGCCTTAGAACTTTTGGGGCTTGAAGGCAAAGGCTACCATGCATTATTTCTTCAAGGCGGTGCGAGCTTAGAATTTTTAATGGTTGCCTATAATCTTCTTGAAAATAAAGCCGGATACCTAAATACAGGTACTTGGAGCGAAAAATCGATAAAAGAGGCGAAGTTGTTTGGTGAAATAGTTGAGGTTGGCTCTTCGAAAGATGAAAATTTCAATTATATACCCAAGGGCTATGCGATTCCTGAAGATATTGATTATTTGCACCTAACTTCCAACAACACAATTTTTGGTACACAGATCAAGAAATTTCCGAGCATTAAAGCTCCGTTGGTATGTGATATGAGTTCTGATATCTTCTCACGCCAGCTCGACTTTTCGCAATTCGATTTGATTTATGCAGGTGCTCAAAAGAATATGGGACCTGCAGGAGCCACTTTGGTCGTAGTCAAAGAAGATGTTTTGGGCAAGGTTTCACGTAAGATTCCTTCAATGCTCGATTATAAAGTACACATCAGTAAAGACAGTATGTTCAACACTCCTCCCGTGTTTGCCGTTTATGTTTCAATGTTGACCTTAGAGTGGTTGAAAGACTTAGGAGGTATTGCCGCCATTGAAGAAATCAATAATAAAAAAGCGCAACTGCTATATTCTGAAATTGATTTGAATCCTGCATTTCAAGGCTTTGCCAATACCGAAGATCGCTCGAACATGAATGCTACCTTTAACTTGACCGATGACAAACTGAAAGATACGTTCGATGCCCTGTGGAAAGAAGCTGGAATCAATGGCCTTAACGGACATCGTTCTGTCGGAGGTTATCGCGCATCAATGTACAACGCCCTTTCGTTGGAAAGCGTGGGCGTATTAGTCGATGTTATGAGTGAAATGGAACGAAAAGGATAATTCACAGTTCTTAAGCTATGGCGATTTACTTTTTAGATTGTCTCCATAGCCTCCCAGCTGTAAAATAGAATAAAAAATATGAAAATTTTAGCAAATGATGGTGTTTCACAAACTGGAATAACTGCATTGGAAAATGCGGGTTTTGAGGTATTGACCACCACAGTAGCGCAAGAACAACTTATCGATTATATCAACACAAATGAGATTATCGGCTTATTGGTCCGCAGTGCGACCAAGGTCAGAAAAGATCTTATTGATAATTGCCCGAACCTAAAATTAATCGGGCGTGGGGGCGTTGGCATGGACAACATAGACGTTGAATACGCCAAAGAAAAAGGGCTTCATGTAATCAACACCCCCGCAGCCTCTTCAGAGTCGGTTGCAGAATTGGTTTTTGCACATTTATTCGGAGGGGTTCGTTTTCTTTACGACGCCAACCGAAATATGCCTTTAGACGGAGACAGCAAATTTAAGCAGCTCAAAAAGTCATATGGCGGCGGTATGGAACTGAGAGGTAAAACTTTAGGTGTTATCGGCTTTGGCAGAATAGGAAGGGCCACTGCTAAAGTAGCATTAGGTGTAGGTATGAAAGTGGTGTTTTTCGACCCTTTTATCGAAAAGGCATCAATTGACCTTGATTTTTTCGATGGGCAGTCAGTTTCTTTTAATTTTAAGGGCATAGGTAAAGAAGAGGTACTCAAAACTTCTGATTTTATCACATTGCACGTTCCTGCCCAAAAAGAATATGTCATTGGTAAGAAAGAATTCGAAGTAATGAAAAATGGTGTAGGTATTGTCAATGCAGCACGGGGAGGCGTTTTAGACGAGGTAGCTTTGATTGAGGCTCTCGAGAACGGAAAAATCGCCTTTGCAGGTCTCGATGTTTTTGAATCGGAACCAAAGCCTGAGATAAAGATACTTATGCACAGCAATATTTCTTTGACACCACACATTGGTGCAGCTACACTCGAAGCACAAGATCGTATCGGGTCTGAATTGGCTTCCCAAATCATTAATTTACTCAAATAGACGCCATTCTTTCTTGCAATTTGACCAGTATGACGGTCTTTTTTGTACATTGGGAAGTGAATTATAAAACAAACACTACATCATGGCAGGATTATTAGATTTATTAAACAGCCCTATGGGTCAACAACTCGTTAGCGGAGTGGCCAGTCAAACCGGGCAATCGGAAAACAAAACGGCGGATGTGTTGGGTATGGCAATGCCTCTTATTTTAGGGGCTATGAAAAAAAATGTTTCTTCCCCAGAGGGGGCCCAGGGGTTATTGAGCGCACTTTCGAGCAAACATAATGGGGGTATCTTAGACAACCTTGGAGGATTGTTCAGTGGGGGCGTCGACCAATCTGTAATGGATGATGGCGCCGGTATTCTGGGCCATGTATTTGGCAACAAGCAAGCGAATGTGACGAATGCCTTAAGTCAAAAATCAGGAATGGATGCGGGCGCCATTGGTGATATACTAAAAATAGCTGCCCCAATTGTAATGGGACTTTTAGGAAAACAAACCGCACAAAGCAATGTAAACGATTCCAGTGGTATGAATAGCCTTCTGGGTAGCATGTTGGGTGGACAGCCGCAACAAAATCAGAGTCTAATTACAACCTTATTAGATGCCGATGGAGATGGGAGTGTTTTAGACGACGTCGCTGGCATGGTAATGGGGGGCTCCAAGAAAAAAGGTGGTCTTGGAGGACTCCTCGGAGGCCTTTTCGGAAAATAATAAACAATTTCAAATTTTCACAAAGTCGCTTGCATCACAAGCGACTTTTTTTATGCTCTATTGTCAAACAGTAGTTTATCTCATCGTCTGCGGATAAGTTTGAGTCGTTTTCTTCGACTAACTATTAAAAAAATGGCTAAATTGAGAATATGATGAAAAAAATAATTTTAAAATCGGCAGGGCTAATTATATTTTTAAGCCTATTAATAGTAAGTAGTTGCGGAAGCACTAAGGAGGCTATGGAAATCTCCTCGGATGAAAAAAAAGCCTTCGAACAAAAGCAAGGGGATACCATCTCAATTGCGAATGAAGAGGCTGAATATGAAATAATAATCATTGAGCCTGGATTCGATTTCTGGTTGAAAAGCGTTGCGAGACCCGAAAACTATTATTCGCAATCCTTTCTTGAAAACCGGAATCAAATTTACGTCGTCAATTGGAATCAGAGGGTATTACAACCCCAGCGGTACGGCCCTAACCTTTATGAACTCCAAATAGATTACAATCCTAATATCGATTACGGCTATGAGGTGAACTACAAGCTCTATAATTATTTTATTTTCTTCCAAAGAAAATACAACCAACGTTTAGGTCCTTTTTTCCCTCGAATTTAAGGCTTATATTTACCAACTCTTGTGAAGGTTTTATGGATAAATTAAAAAAGCGTTGGGGTATTGACTCCAATTTTCAGATAATTATAATTTTGATAGTTTTTGCAATTACGGGCTCTATTGCCACCAAACTTGCCGCCCCTTTAACTGATTTTATAGGGTTGCAAAGAGAAACTACTGCATCTTGGCTGTATTGGACGGCGCGAATACTTTTAATATTTCCGATATACCAGGTTTTATTGGTTTTTTTCGGTTGGCTCTTTGGTCAATTCCAGTTTTTCTGGAATTTTGAGAAAAAAATGTTGAACCGTCTGGGCTTGGGCTTTCTGTTCAAATAAATTATATATTGTTTAACGTTGATGATGGTTTGTAGACCAACAATAACTTGTTAAATTTGCTCCGTGGTACATTTCCTGAAAAAAAGAATACTATCCTCCTGTATTTCTGCAGCTTTGATGGTATTACTTTTAACCCCGTCGATTATAAAATTGCACCATGCGGTATGCGAGCATTTTGAGGAAAAATGCATCAACCCAGGTACCGTCCATTTACATAAGGTTGAACTTGATTGTGATTTTCAAAAGTATCAGTTTTCATCCCCATTTCACCCCTCTGTTTTTACATACATCTTTTACAAGACATTTGATATAAAGGAAAATAAAGAAAATTTTTATTCTTATATAGCCCCTCATACTAAACTTCACTTCACCCTAAGGCCCCCCCCAACTGCATAGCCTATTTCTTTTTGAGTCTTAATTTTTCAATGTTATTGCAGAATTAAGGAATGAATCCAATTTTACACAGTACTCAGAATCTATATATTAGTTATGCAAAAATTATTTTTTGTTTTACTTGCGGTCTTATTTTACATAAGTGCCCAAGCTCAAAATTCATTATCCGGAACTATAAGTAATACTGAAGACAACACAGTGATGGCCTTTGTTGAAATATATTTTCCAAAATTGGAGAAAGGTGGTGTTACAGACTTATCCGGAAAGTTTCAAATAAATAATTTGCCTTCTGGCGAGTATAAAGTCGTTATCTCGTACATCGGTTTTGAAACCTATTCAAAAACCCTACAGATTCTCGATGGACCGAATAAATTAAACGTAAACCTTACACCCAGTGCCATTGAAATGGAAGAGGTCATCGTTTCAACACCCTTTCATCAATTACAGCGTGAAAATGTCATGAAAGTAGAAAGGGCAGATGTTGCAAACCTCAAGATGAAAGGCGCTATTACCCTTGCCGACGGACTTAATAATATAGCCGGTGTGTCAACTGTTTCCACTGGTGTCGGTATTGGAAAACCGGTCATTAGGGGGTTGAGCGGTAATCGTGTGCTAGTGTACACCCAAGGAGTTCGTCTTGAAAATCAACAATTTGGCGATGAACACGGGTTGGGCATAAACGATGCGGGCATCGAGAGCGTCGAAGTCATCAAAGGCCCGGCCTCACTACTGTATGGTTCAGATGCACTCGGTGGGGTGCTTTATCTTAATCCCGAGAAATTTGCAGTGGCAAATGAAACTGCCGGTGATGTTGGCTTCGATTATTTTAGTAATACGGAAGGGCTTCGTACAAATGCCGGATTCAAATCATCTGGCAATCGATTGAAGTTTTTAGTAAGAGGAAGTACCACATCACACGTCGATTACAAAGCGGGTAATGAACTTCGAACTACAAATTCACGTTTCCGTGAAAATGACCTGAAAACTGGTCTAGGATATCAGGCAACTTCCTTTAAAACAGCACTTCGTTATAATTATAACGAATCAACCCTGGGCATTCCTGAAGGCATTGGTGAACAAACAAAACGCAGGTCTCCAGACATGCCCTATCAAAAAATAAACAATCATATTTTAAGTTCTAAAACCAACATTTTCTTTAAAAAATCAAGTTTAGAAGCAACCTTCGGTTATATCTTTAATGACAGAAAAGAATTTGAGGAACACCACCACGACGAGGAACATGAAGAAGAGGGAGAAGAACATGAAGAAGAAGAACATGAAGAGGAAGGACATGAAGAGGAAGAAGGGGCCGCCCTTTCCATGGATCTAAAAACATTCAATTACAACATTCAATATCACTTGCCCAAATGGAAAAATCTGGAAACTATTGTCGGTGTGCAGGGAATGAATCAAACCAATGAAAATTTTGGGGAAGAAATACTGATTCCAAATGCGACCACCAACGATTTCGGGGTACTCGCAACCTCTCATTTACATTTTGAAAACGACAGCGATTTACAATTCGGCATACGGTATGATATCAGGTCCATTGTCGGGGAAGTCAATGGGGTCGATGGAGAAGAAAGGTTCATACCTGCTTTAGACAGGGATTTCAACAGTTTCAATGTTGCCCTTGGCTATAAAATGCTTTTAAACAAAAGTATAATCGGAAGGCTAAACCTTGCTTCGGGTTTTAGAGCTCCGAATTTGGCCGAACTTACGTCGAACGGATCACACGAAGGAACCAATCGCTATGAAATTGGTAATGCTGATTTAAACAATGAGCAAAACTTTCAAACCGATCTAAGTTTTGAATACAAAGGGAAACATATAGAGCTATTCGCCAACGGGTTCTACAATAACATCAATGATTATATTTTTATCGAGCCCAATGGGGAGGTAATCGACGGAGATGATGTTTTTTTATACCAACAACAAGATGCAAATCTATATGGTTATGAACTTGGCTTTCATTTACATCCACATCCACTCGATTGGTTACATATAGAAAGTAGTTTTGAGAGCGTAACCGGTAAATTGAGTAGCGATGAATATTTACCCCTAATACCGGCAAACAATCTAACCAACACCCTAAGGGTTGAATTCAACAACCGAAGCACTTCATTACAAAGCTATTACGCTTTTGTAACCCTAAATTCAGTCTTCGACCAGAATAAGACCAATACTTTTGAAACCAATTCAGACGGATACAATTTGTTAAATTTAGGTTTAGGCGGAAGCATTTTTCTTGGAAAGCAGCAGATAGACCTTCGAATAAGTGGTAACAATATATTGAATAAAACCTATATCTCTCATTTGTCAAGATTAAAAACCGATGGTATAGCCAATATTGGGCGTAATGTAAATTTAGGAATAAGCATCCCCTTGTAGCACTAAAAATGGGGGGGCAATACCAAATTTGGTATTGCCCCCATTCTTGTTCATGTCTTAGGTTTTGCATTCATACAAAACCATGGAAAGCTATCAATCTTTCAATTCATACCATTCGATATTGGCAAGGGTCTCCCTTCTACCCTTCTTCTTCGGCGGGTAGTTCGTTACCAAATAATTGACAATAATATCTTCGTTCGGACCAAGATCCCATAAATTCTGTGTTTCCTGCATCCATCGTATCGTTGCCAACCATCGCTCTTTGTTCATTCGGTTTTGCGTGACCAATTTGGCCGAATGACAATTAGTACAATTATTGACCACGGTCATCAATCCTTCCGCTTCAACAAGTCCCGTACGAACATGAATTCCATTTTCAATTTTATCAAAATCGTCTTCCCCCTTAGGAACATCAACAAGCTCCGAATCTGGTTCCTGCACATCAAAAAAAGACAAAGTAGGGTCTGTCAAAAAGTAAATACCCATTGCCCCAATAATCAAAAAAACAGCAGAAAACATGATTAAAATTCTTCGGGCACCTGACCTCAAATGTTCATTCTTTTTTTTAGTATCCCCCATATTAACTCACCTTTATGGCTATTCTGTGACACGCATTGTTTAAATAGCCCTTCGGGTTCCAGCCGGGCAGCAACATGGGTTGTGCCGTACCATTCGAATCTGTAGCACGTGCCCAAACTTCGTAATATCCCTCTTCCGGAAAGTCAACGGCAGCAGAAAAATGCTGCCATGCGAGTCGATTGATAGGTTTTTCTACATTGCAAGTCTGCCAAGTTGAACCAAAATCAATGGAAAATTCCATTTTAACAACTTCCAATTCCCCAGCCCAAGCATGACCACGAATGTTCAACTTTTTCCCCTTTGCAATCACTGCCCCCGATTTCGGATAGGTAATCAGTGATTTTACGGGCATCGATTCGATGATACACATTTCTTCATCAGGCACTTTCTCCCCCGGAGCAACGGGCTTACAGGGCACTCGATAAGCGGTTCCTAACATTTTTTCTCCATCATGCACCTTATTGCGCACACTGATGCGTTGTAACCATTTGCCAGAAACTGAGGCAGGCCATCCACCGGCAATCAAACGCAGCGGATACCCATGTGTTAATGGAATATCGGCACCGTTCATTTGAAAAGCCAAGAGCGTTTCGTCCTGTAATGCCTTAAACATCGGCGCTCCTCTAGATATGGGCTCTTTATTGGGGTCTCTACTCAGGTGAATGTCTGCCGCATGATAACCAATATAGACTGCATCATTTTGAATACCCACATCTTCAAGTACGTCACGTAAGCGTATTCCTGTCCACGTGGCACATGAAACCGCTCCTATTGTCCATTGATTTCCTTTGGCCGGTGGATCAAACTCACTGCGTCCATTCCCTCCACACTCCAAAGTGAGTTGGTAAGTATGTTGTTTAAACTTTGATTTTAGTTCAGAAAGTGTATAGGTTTTGGGTTGACCAACAGATTCTCCGTCTATGGTCAGAGTCCATTTTGAAACATCAATTGTTTCCGGTATCAAACCATTGTTGCGAACGAACATATATTTGTTTGGAGTAATCTTATCATCCAACAAATGGGCCTGCGCCTCCATATTCCATGGCTTATCATTCAAAACAACCATCTCCTTGTCCTTTTTGAACAATTCGAACGGATCGGGATCTTGAAGTGCCAAGGGAACATACCCATCTGGCATCGTTGTACCAAATACAATATCGACACCTATAACGCTGGCCATAGAGCTCAATACCGTATTCTTAACAAAATTTCGTCTACGCATATTCAATCAAATTACATCTATTTATAATTTCAAAGTTATAATTTTCAACCGTACTTCTATTACAAAAAAATCATAAGGAATTTCAATTGTGGGTTAATATATTCAATCCCAAACAGTAAGGGCATTAAAAAAATCCCACTAAAAACGAGCTCGTAGTAATCGATAAAGACAAAAGGATTTTCGTTTAGATCAACTACATGATAAACTAATGCGTATATATGGGTGTTCTTAAAAAACTGTAATATGAAAATTAAAGCACTCTTATTTATCATCTCAATAAGTTTAATCTCCTGCAAGTATTTCGGTCATGGAGAAGGAATCGTTCAACCCCCACCTAATGTTGTGGGCTTAACCTTTTCAAAAAGTGAAATTCCTCTTGAAGACACCTACACAACCTTACGGAATGCACTTCAGGAGAATCCTAATATTACCATAGTTGCTGAAGTTGACCATACGGCCAATGCCAATACTGTAAGCTTAGAACTAGACCCC
Source organism: uncultured Kriegella sp. (assembly GCF_963975415.1). Lineage (NCBI taxonomy): Bacteria > Pseudomonadati > Bacteroidota > Flavobacteriia > Flavobacteriales > Flavobacteriaceae > Kriegella > uncultured Kriegella sp. The sequence goes on along the minus strand of NZ_CAXBGN010000008.1, from coordinate 135,508 downwards.
ACGCGTATCATTTTTTTTGGAAACCCGAATTTGGGTACTCCTTTAATGCAGAGAAATCAATTAGCGGGTTTGGATCTTCCCCAAAAAATTCTAGTATATAAAAATAAGAGTGATGTGACCTATTTGGGTTTTAACAATACCTCTTATTTAGCAAGTCGCCATGGTCTTGAAGGAGTACCTACGTTGCCGACCATTGAAACCGCATTGACCAACCTAACGACCGGAGCTAGCCACGGCACCATTGTAGAGGCCGAGCGTAGCATGGTCGGTTTGGGAGCAGGAATCATTACCAAAAAAAGTAATCAGACATTTGAAGACACTTACAATAGCCTCCGGGCGGCATTAGAGAACAATCCGAACCTAAATATTTTTGCCGCTGTAGACCATGAAGAAAATGCTTCAAAAAACGGACTTGAATTAAATCCGACACGACTATTGATTTTCGGAAACCCACAGCTAGGTACGCCCTTGATGCAAAATAGACAGACTACCGCTTTAGACCTGCCCCAGAAAATGTTGATATGGGAAGATGAAAATGGAATGGTTCATGTCTCGTATAACAACCCCTCATTCTTGGTAGAACGTCATAAAATTAAAGGAAATAGACAAATAATAAGTACGATTGCCAATGCTTTGGATAGTTTATCGGATGCTGCAATTGGAGAATAGGGCACTTTAGAAAACAGGGCATTTTAGATACTAGTGGGCGGGTTTCACTCTCTTTCTACTTCTAGAATTTTCTTTTTCTCCGAACGTTTGAACACATAGGTATAAAACCACATTATGGTAAAGGTGGGAATCACGTCCAGCCCTGGAATTATTTCTTCAACAAAGGTAATTATACCAGCGGCCTTGCCTATTTTACCTTTGTACATCCTGGTCATTAACCAACCGGCCACGGGAGCCCAAACAATATCGGAAAAATCCCCAATGAATGGAATGGCAAATGACAACATTCCGATGCCGTCGAAAAGCAATCCGAAAAAAAGGTCGTTATACTTTTTGTCTTTCTTTGCTGACATAGTTAAAAATAAGGATTCACCTCACATGAAGCAATAAGAATGCCAAAAAAGCATTCATTTTAATACGAACAGTTTCCTTGGCTGCATCTAAATAAGAAGTATCACAACCCTATTTAACCCATAATTACGATAAATGCGAACTAATCAATTTTAAAAACTCATTTCGGGTCTCGATTTTTTCGAATTGTCCGCGAAATCCTGAGGTAGTGGTCACCGAATTCTGCTTTTGAACCCCACGCATCATCATACACATATGGGCGGCCTCAATTACCACAGCCACACCTTTAGGTTTCAGGGTATCGTTGATACATTCTAAAATATCGTGTGTCAATCGTTCTTGCACCTGTAAGCGCCTAGCAAAAACATCGACCACACGTGGAATCTTACTTAACCCCACAATATGTCCGTTTGGTATATACGCCACATGGGCTTTACCGAAAAATGGCAGCATATGATGCTCACACAGTGAATACAATTCGATATCTTTAATGATAACCATATCATCATATGATTCTTTAAACATTGCCCCTTTTAAGATTTCGACGGCATCTTGTTTGTATCCTTGGGTTAAAAACAACATGGCTTTGGCAGCACGCTCCGGTGTTTTTTCCAATCCTTCTCGAGCAACATCTTCCCCTATCTCATTGAGAATGGAGGCATACCTATCTCTTACTTCATCTGTTATTTCAAGATTATACTCCTCTAAATTTCTATATGGCGACATTTATTTTTTCTCTGTTTAATTATTGTTATCGTTACTAAAACAATAAGACGATAATTTAGGTCAAAACTAACAATTAATAAGCTAAAGGCGGTAAACTTTTATATTTTGCTGTCTCTTCGTTAATGACTAATTTTCGAAACTCAAATTTTAGCTAATGATCAAAGCCACCAATATCCAAAAATTCTATGGAAAACTTCAAGTTTTAAAAGGCGTTGACCTTCATATTAAAAAAGGGGAAGTCGTCTCTATTGTCGGGGCTTCCGGAGCCGGAAAAACAACACTTTTACAAATTTTAGGTACTTTAGACTTACAATCGAACAAAACGGGAAGTAAGCTGATCATCAACGGTATTGAAGTAACCGGCTTATCGGATAAGGAACTCGCCAAATTTAGAAACGAACATATCGGTTTTATTTTTCAATTTCACCAATTACTTCCCGAATTTACCGCTTTGGAAAATGTTTGTATTCCGGCATATATAAAAAAAACGGCAAAAAAAGATGCCGAAAAAAGAGCAAAAGAATTATTGGATTTTCTGGGACTCTCACAGCGTTACAACCATAAACCGAATGAACTTTCTGGAGGTGAGCAACAAAGGGTCGCGGTAGCAAGGGCCTTGATCAACAGCCCTTCAATTATATTTGCTGATGAACCTAGTGGAAATTTAGATACCGAAAGCGCTGACAACCTACATCGGTTGTTCTTTGAACTTCGAGATCAATTCGGGCAAACTTTTGTCATTGTAACCCACAACCAAGAACTTGCCAATCTTGCCGATCGCAAGTTGACGATGGTAGATGGTTTGATTACTATGCCCGAAGAGACAATTGATGAATCAAAAGCATAGGTTCTGCCTTTTTTTCTTTTAGAACTATGGCATACACGCGTAGCCAGACCACCTAAAAATTGATAACGATATTTTTATCCCATTAGATGAATAATGAAACGCTAAAGGATTTTTTGAACGCCAAAGTTCTGCAATACAACCACCCTAAATTTTTAGAGAGTGACCCACTGCAGATCCCCCATTTATTCAGTAAAAAGCAAGACATTGAAATCAGTGCCTTTTTAACGGCCACTATCGCTTGGGGCAATAGAAAGAGCATTATCAACAATGCCAATAAATTAATGGCACGAATGGACCATTCGCCTTTTGATTTTGTAATGAACCACCAAAAGCAAGATTTGGAGCAGTTGTCAGGTTTTGTTCATAGAACCTTTAATGAGATAGATCTGGTCTACTTTATTCAAAGTTTGAAAAACATTTATGACAAAAAAAATGGCCTAGAAGGGGTATTCGCCGAATATACATCCCCTAACACCTTGCAACCTGCAATATCCCATTTTAAACAGACTTTTTTTGAACTGCCCCACCCTGTCCGTACGACGAAACATATCTCAGACCCTTTAAAGGGTTCTGCTGCGAAACGCATCAATATGTTCTTGCGTTGGATGGTACGAGACAATGCAACAGGTGTTGATTTTGGACTTTGGAATACGATTTCCCCAGCACAATTATCATGTCCGTTAGATGTGCACTCGGGAAATGTAGCCCGAAAATTGAAATTGTTGCGCCGAAAACAAAATGATGCCAAAGCACTGGCGGAATTAGATCAAAACCTGAGAAAATTAGACCCGAAAGATCCTGTTAAATACGATTTTGCTTTGTTTGGCTTAGGTGTTTTTGAAAAATTCTAACAAGAAGACATCTTATTATCGGCGTATTTTTTTATAAAGCGCAATAGCTTCTTAGAACAACTGCCATTACCGGGCGCATTAATTTACGTACATTTAGTATTCTAAAGCGCATCTAATATGAAAAACCGTTACCTGACCATAACCTCTATTCTGTTACTGCTAGTGGGTACAGCGATAGTTGTTGCCCAAGACGAACCTTTTCTGTATGGGGATGCACTCCCTGACGCCCCTGAACTTGCCCCCCGAGGGGCCTATACCGTAGGTGTTCGTACTTTGAATTGGATACATAAAGGCCAAGTCGATATACTCAACTCAAAAAAGGGGGTAGACCCTATATACGACCGACCATTGACCGTTGAAGTTTGGTATCCTGCGGCGTTGCCATCTGACACGGATGCCTCGGTAATGTATGATGAAGTCATGGGTTCGGCCAATGACTCCCTAAGACCTTTGATACCATTTACTTTTGAAGGAAGAGCCGTTCGCAATGCAGCCCCCTTGGTTTCCGATGGCGCCTTTCCTTTGGTGGTTGTTAGCCATGGGTATGTCGGTACACGCTACATCATGTCATATTTAACGGAAAACTTGGCCTCAAAAGGATATGTTGTCATAGCCATAGATCATACCGATTCTACTTTTAAAGACGCCGCACCTTTTCAAAGTACCTTACTCAATCGAGCTATAGATATTCCGTTTGTTATTGATCAAATCGAAACAATGGAAAAAGATACTCAGGTCAATTTCTTATCAGGATTGGTCGATGCCCAAACCACCGCAATTATTGGCTATTCGATGGGTGGTTACGGGGTTCTGAATGTTGCTGGAGCCGGTTATAGCGATGGCTTGACGGCCTTCTTCACTGCAATGACCGGAGGTAGTACCGCCATTATTAAACATGCGGCAAGCAACCCAGACTACAAAGCCAAAAAAGATGCCCGGATAAAAGCAGTAGTGACTTTTGCCCCATGGGGTATGGAGCGTGGTGTTTGGGATGCCGAGGGGTTAAAAGGCCTAAAAACACCAACTTTTTTTGTTGCAGGAAGCCAAGACGATGTCTCAGGATATGAAAAGGGAATAAAAGCCATTTATACCGGAGCCGTGAATGCTGACCGTTATCTGTTAACGTACAAAAATGCCCGTCACAATGTGGCTCCCAATCCTCCTCCGGCAGAAGCTTTAGCGCCCGGTTTGCACATCGATGAGTATTACCGTTATGCCGAACCCTCATGGGATGAACGACGCATAAATAACATCAATCAGCATTTCGTGACGGCCTTTTTAGGCATCCACCTAAAACAAGAAAACAACCAAAAGTATTTAGAGGTACAGAAAGGTTCCAATGAAAAGGACTGGATCGGCTTCGTACCGAGATCATCTACCGGAATGGAACTCTTACACATGACCCCAAGACCATAGAAAATTACTGAATATTCTTGATGCAACCGAATAAGCGCTTACAGACTATAAAAATTATACATCTCTCCTTGTTAGCGGGGCCTTTGGCCTTTGCTATTTTTGCTTATTTGAAAAAGCACAGCTTTAATGCGGTGATGGATGTCCATAGCATTTTCACCTACGTTGTTCCTATAATTGCAGCTTTTGGTTATTTTATGGGTATCTTTCTTTTTCAAAGGCAAATTCGATCCATAAAAAAAGAAAATTCCCTTCAAAGCAAACTGAGTGCATACCAAACGGCACTTCTTATTAAATATGCGCTTTTAGAAGGCCCTGTCTTTTTGGCCTTGGTAGCATATTGGTTAAGCGGCAATGCTTTACATCTGGTAATTGCCATTTCGTTACTCCTTTATTTGTATGCACAACGACCTACCAAAGACCAATTGTTTAAAGCACTACCTTTGAATTTGGAAGAGCGAAAATCATTTGATACTTTTCGAACTTAAATTTAGAAGAACCCAACATGAAACGACCTTTACTTATAGTACTATTAATGATTCTAGGAACAACAACGGAAATACAGGCTCAAGACTGGCCCAACCTCGAACAATTCAAAGATGCGAATACCAAAGTCGCTATAGCTTCAGACCACGAGAATCGCGTGGTTTTTATGGGCAATTCAATAACCATTGGCTGGTTGAACAAAAGACCTGAATTCTTTAAAGGCAAGCCGTATATCAACCGAGGTATTAGCGGACAAACCACACCACAAATGTTACTCCGTTTTCGCCAAGATGTAATCGCACTACAACCAAAAGTCGTAGTTATTCTTGCTGGAACCAATGATATAGCCGGTAATACAGGACCGTCTACGCTTCCAATGATTCTTGATAACATCAAATCTATGGCCGAGCTCGCAGAGGCTAACGATATCAAAGTCGTGTTGTCTTCCGTTTTACCCGCATTTGATTATCCCTGGCGACCCGGACTTAAACCCAACGAAAAAATTCCGGCACTGAACAAACTTATAAAGGACTATGCCGCAGAAAAAGGTTTTATTTATTTAGACTACTTTTCGGCAATGGCCGATAAGCGCAACGGACTTCCAAAGGAATATGCTTCAGACGAAGTGCATCCCACGGTTGCCGGCTATAAAGTAATGGAGCCCATGGTAGAAGCGGCAATCGCAGAAGCCTTGAAAAAAGAATAGCATTACTGCAGCACGTTTAAATTGGAACACCTGGCTTACTGCATTTCTTAACACGATTAAGGCATTAATTTTCAATTAGTTGACCAACACACCTTAGCACCTATCTATGAACAAGGCATTATAAGGGTCAAAATGTGCTATATATACTAAAAGATGTACAATGCATACAATTTAACACCAATTTACCCATTACATCCCCTATTTTTAGTTTGATCAACCACCTCGGCCTGAAAGCCAATAGTATATTATCAATGTAATATATTTCTACCCCCGGAAACAAATAGTTCCTCCCAGCAAAAAACCGAATAAATATTGTTTACAGTCAAAAAACGCGATTTTTTTGATAGTACGAAACCAATCGGTTCCCTCACAGTTGAAAAAATTCGACCCTTTTTATCAGGTTGATTGAATTTACGACAAACGGACTCCTATAAACTGGCAAAATTTAACATAAAAATAAAAATCATGGCAAAAAAGGCAAGCAAAGCGGTTATCGTAAAAGTAAAAACTGACGGAGGAGACATACAAAAAGACCTTTACCTGTACCTTTTTGATTCTGAAGAAAAATTTTTGGAATCGGCAGAACTCAAGGATGGAGAGGCCAAACTGAAAACCACTGCGGAAAAACTCAGCGGCAGAAGTCAAATCATAATAGGTCCTGAAATGCCCAAAGAGCTTAAGGGGCGTAAAATAAGTCCTATTCTTATCAAAAAAATGGGAGGATACCAACCCTCGATTAAACTCGATAGAAACAATCAAATGAACATCGTAGGACTACCTAAATTCAAGTTTCCTACTTGGGCATGGTGCCTAATTACCGGTAATCTTTCTAAATCATTCTCCATCGACGGAGAAAACCAAGTATTGCCCATTTGTGACGCTCGGGTCAATATCTGTGAAATAGATCGTATCAAATGGTGGTGGCCAAAAATTCCAAGGCCTGTCATTACCGATCTTGGAAAAAAGCTGAAGGATATGGTATTAAGACCAGAAATCGAAATCCCTCCTATCATCAATCCAAAAATTCCAATAAAAAAAATAGTAAACCCCAAAATTGATTTAGAATTAAGTTCCCCTGAAGGTCTGCAAAGAGCTTTATTGGTAAAACTACCCGATGACGTTAAGCGAGGTCTGTTGTCTAATTCAGAGGCCACGGTAAATGCAACTATTTATAAAAATTTCCATCTTTTACATCCATATCTTTGTTTGTGGCCATGGTTCTGGCCTTACTTTTATCGTTGCACTAAAATCGCAACGGTCTATAGTGATTGCAACGGAAGTTTTGATTTCAACTATCTAAACTTTACCAATGACAAGGATATTTATATTTGGGTGGAAGTCAATATTGATGGCGAATGGGTAACCGTCTATCGCCCCTCAATTCCATGTCATACGCATTGGAACTATGAATGTGGCAAAGATCTGAACATAAGAATTACCGATCCACGGGTACTACCTTGCAGTTGTGATGATGAATTGGAAGGTGAATTGGTCTGGTTCCGGTCGATAGGACATCATGCTACGGCACTTCATATAAAGCAGGAAGACACACCAATAACACTTCAAGGAACAAGTTTTAGAAATGTTGGTTGTACCGATATACTTGATGCTGAACAAATAAACCCCTTCGGAAGCACACTGCTGTTCAAACTATTATTCGGTGATGGTTTGCCAAAAACTGGAATTACACACTACCGATGGACAAAAACCCTAATAAAAACGGCAAATTTGGATCTTATTCCTTCCCCTGAGACAACGGTGGTTGACGGGTCGATTAAAAAATACTACTTTGTAATCACCACAGATTCCGATGGGCACAAACACTTTGAAACAAAATGGGTAACTCTTGGTGCAGAAGGCAGCGAACAAAATATCGGTTACCGCATTCCTTCTTGGAACATTTATGATGATGAAGGTGTTCCACCCGAACATAAGGCATTGACCATTCAATGGACCAGTCCAGACTTCTGGTCGGCGGCCTTAAATACAAAAAGCCCTGACATTGCAGACGGGCTATGGCGTTTTGACCTGGAATTATTGCGAATGGACAGCGCAGGGGTATTTCAAGTAGTGGATGTTCCTAAAGAAGTATTCCAAGTTTCCAATTTCAACAATTCGGGTAATTCTGTAAATGCACCGAATAAACATCTAAATATTCCACTCGCTAATCCGCCGGATCCAGGCCATGCTCGTAATCTAAAAGTGCTCGTACGCATTGACAATAATAAATGTAAGGCAGACATTCAAGATGTCGAACTTGGGGGGAATCTCTCGGGCCCCTGTGGTTTCTTGCGATATACTACTGCAGGCGATCCGGTCAAAATCAGTTTTGTTGCATCGCATGTTCACGACTTCGCCAATTTTGTCTTCAGGGTCGTAAAAGGTAACAATACCGAAGCAATAAATCCGAGTATTAATCAAAGCGGATATGTAATCAATGATGTCGGACAATATGACCTTAACGCAGGCATATTTGAAAACAATACGCCCTTTCCAGTATCTAGGCTAGTAGGTGGTTGTCTTCAAGCGGCCTTTGCAGAAAACCTATGGGTATATTCTCTGGCCACAGATGGTACACAACGATTAGACGAATACGATGCCGGAGATACAAATGCATTTGCACTTAGCAATACATGATCTCAACCCTTTAACCTTGAATACCATGCACGAAGGTTTTACCCCATTGCTCTTGAAAGATCAATGGGGTTTGCATGTTTTAAAGTTCAATTGTCAAATATCACCTAAAAAGGTAGCACTCCTCTACCCGAAGGGGTTATCGTCATTTCATTTGTATTTCTTATCACCTACATTTAAATTTTATGCATATCTTCGACTGGCAATAGCGCACTAGTATCAAATCATCTTGTTCCCGAAGATGATTTCAAGAACCACTATGAATACGATAAACCATACCTCGAAGTCTTTTTCAAATCAAACGAAAAATGATGTGGTTTCCGAAGAATATGACACCATTATTATTGGTTCCGGTGCGGGCGGGTTGGCCACCGCAATTTGCTTGTCCCGGGCCGGGCAAAAAGTTCTGGTGTTGGAACAGCACGATGTTCCGGGGGGCTGGTGCCACAGTTTTTATCTTAACGGCCATCGTTTTACGCCAGGTGTTCATTACGTCGGTCTTATGGGAAAGGGTGAATCTACCAGTGATTTGTACCGAGGTCTGGGTATTGCAAATGATCTCGTGTTTTTTAGAATGAACCCTGATGGGTATGAACACTGTCGCATCGGCGATGAACATTTTGACTTTCCATCTGATTTTGACGAATTGGTAGAGCGGCTTTCCAAACGCTTTCCAAAGGAAAGAAAGCAAATAACCAAGTATCTTACATTGGTACGAAATGTGAGTACGCAGCTACAATTATTGCCAAAAATGAGTGGTTTTTGGGATAATGTTACAATCCCCTATCGCACAAGGCATATGGGTAAGTTCGGGCTTTTCAGTCTACGGACGGTTATCAATTGGCATATTAAAAATCCCCTTTTGAAAAATATTCTTAATGTACAATGCGGTGACCACGGACTTCAACCCAGAAAGGCAAGTTTTCCTTTACATTGTGCCGTTATGGATCATTATTTTAAAGGTGGTTTTTATCCAATGGGAGGTGGGGGCGCACTGATTAAATCTATGACCAATGCCATTAAAAAAAATAAGGGAGAAGTACGTACAAGCCAAAAAGTAAATAAAATACTACTCAAGGGACAAAATAAAAAACAGGCGATTGGGGTTGAATTGGAAAACGGACAACAATTGTTCGCAAAGCGCATCGTTTCCAACGCCGATCCAGGAATCACCTTTCTAAATTTGGTCGGAAAAGAAAATTTAAGTAAAAAATTAAATAAGAAGTTAAACCGAACAAAATACTCGTGCACCTCGTTAATGTTGTTTCTTACCGTTGATATGGATTTACGGGCAGCAGGTGTAGATTCAGGGAATATCTGGTCGATGCCCGATATGGATGCCGACGATCTCTACGATAAAATGATGGCGACCGATATTTCTTCAGAAGAAGCTTTTGAAGGGTTATTCATCAGCTGCACAACCCTTAAAGACCCAACCGGTTATGATGGAAAACACCATACCTTAGAGGCGATTACCTATATCGATTACAAACCTTTTGAAAAATTCAGCAAAGAAAAAGACCCACGCTCACCCGAATACTTAGCTTTTAAAGCGTTGTTAACGCAAAAAATGATGAAAGGGGTAGAAAAGGCGATTCCAGGTATTAGCGACCATATCGTACATCAAGAATTAGGCACTCCTGTTACCAATAAATATTATATAAATACTACGAGAGGCAATGTCTACGGTACCGAAAAAAGTTTGAAGCATATCGGCCCCTTTGCCTTTAAAGTAAAATCTGAAATTGACGGACTATATATGTGCGGCGCAAGTATCTTATCGCATGGCGTGGCCGGAGCCGGTTATTCAGGAGTAAATACAGCGGCGGCTATACTAGGCTGTAAACAAGATGACTTACTGCAACTCGATGAATCACAGGAGGTACGTATTTTCAATGCCGATAATGATTCAGATTACCCGCAATGGTTGCAACAAAAAATAGCCCTTAAAAAACAACGTTCGGTTTCCAATCACAACAAAGAATCCTTGAGCTAAGCCTATCACATAAAAATTGGCGAATCAATTTTTGTATGTATGCTATTATAACTATTTTGGTATTCTTGACCAACTTAGTAAGTTTCACTTTCAAACAGCAACAATTTAAATAAAAACACATACGATGACAATAGACTCGCATCAGCATTTTTGGAAATACGACCCCGTTCGTTACTCATGGATCAATGATAGTATGGCCATACTACGAAGGGATTTTCTTCCAACTGATTTAAAAAAAATACTCGACAACAATGGTGTTGATGGCTGTGTAGCCGTTCAGGCCGACCAAAGTCTTGAAGAGACCGACTTTCTATTAAAGTTGGCCAAGGAAAATGATTTCATAAAGGGTGTCGTGGGTTGGATAGACTTAAGGGATCCAAAGGTAGACGAAACGCTTCAACGCTACAGTGACCAGGAAAAATTAAAAGGATTTCGTCATGTAGTGCAAGATGAACCTGACCATAATTTTCTTTTGCGCCACGATTTTTTAAGGGGTGTTGCCCATTTGGAAACACATAATTTAACCTATGATATTTTAACTTTTCCCCATCAATTGGGGGCTGCGCTTGAATTTGTAAAACGGTTTCCCAATCATAAATTTGTAATCGACCATATTTCCAAGCCCTATATAAAAGATGGTTTTTATGATGGATGGGCCTTATTGATGAAAGAAATTGCCCAACATGAAAACGTTTACTGCAAATTATCGGGTATGGTAACCGAAGCCGACATGAATTCATGGAAAGCTCAAGATATCACTCGCTATATGGAATTGGTTATGGAGGTTTTTGGAACCGACAGAGTCATGTACGGATCCGATTGGCCGGTTTGTTTTCTTGCGGGAAAATATGGCGAAATAAAGAATCTAGTGACCGATTTTATTGCTCCCCTTAGTGAGAATGAGCAAAAAGCTATAATGGGCCAAAATGCTATAAATTTTTACAATTTATAGCCGTTCATTTGCAAGAATATCTGAATAATACAACTATTAATATTTAATACACAACACTATTTGAATTATGGCAAATACAAAAAGATTCTGTTTCTCTTGTGATTTAAAGGACGATCCGAAATTGATCGCCGAATATAAGCACTATCATTCCAAAGGGGTCACTTGGCCTGAAGTGACCAAAAGCCTTAAAGATGCAGGTGTCGTAGATATGGAAATTTACTTAACAGGCAACCGTATGTTTATGATTATGGACGTCGATGAAACTTTTGACCTTCAAAGAAAAGCAGATATGGATGCCAACAATCCAAAAGTACAAGACTGGGAAAAGCTTATGTGGGACTACCAACAGGCACTACCATGGGCCAAAGCTGGTGAAAAATGGATTTCATTGGAAAAAGTTTTTCATTTGGAAGAGCATTAGTGTTTTAGATAATTTACGGTCCCTACCCTCTATGTGTTTTCAATCCATTGACTACATTTACAGGAAAGGGGCCATATTTCATAGGAAATCTTCCTCCATGGTTCACGTCTAAAACTCCCTGCTCTTTCTGCCGCGTAAGGCATTGGCCTCACTATCCCCATTAAATTGTTCTTTTTTAGGGTCCCACTCTAACGGTCTTCGCAATTTATAAGCAATGTTCGCGATATTACATACGGTAGCCGAACGATGTCCGGTTTCCACATCGCAAATGGGCGAGGTTCGGTTTTTAATGGCATCTAACCAGTCTTGATAGTGATTGTCGGAATGGTAAAGTCTCGTATCTGAATCTTTTAATTCAGCAGTAAGAATATTTACCGGGTCGGTTTCCAAATAACTTCTGCTTACATCCATCTTGCCTTCAGATCCCATAAACCGAACGCCCCAACCCCGACCAAAATCTTCATGAACCATTTCAATACCATTTTCATAAAACATTCGAAGTCCTCTTACAGCTGTAGGGTCGCTGGGCGGCAAATACCGAACCGGCCCTGATCGGTCCATTCCAAGTGCCCATTGCACGATGTCGAACATATGAGCTCCCCAATCGCACAAGATACCACCCCCGGTCTCTTCGAACAGACGCCAATCGGGCCAAAACTTCACGTCATTATTGGAAGGTGCCAAACGATGGTTATACTCCAGCAAAGGTGCCGGTCCACACCAAAGGTTCCAATCAACCTCTTTTGGCGTATCCTCTTTACTTAAATTATAGGGTATCGCCGGGTCGCCTACATTGACCAAAATTTTCTTTATTTCCCCAAGATAACCGTTTCGAACAAGTTCACAGGCCTTTCTAAAATTCTCCCAAGACCGTTGCATACTTCCGGTTTGCAAAACCTTTTTCGTAGACTTGGTAGCCTGTACCATATCAATACCTTCCATGATTTTTAGAGAAAGTGGTTTTTCGCAGTACACGTCTTTTCCGGCATTCATGGCATCGATCGCATGTCGGGCATGCCAGTGATCCGGTGTTGCAATGATTACGCCGTCGATATCTTTATTGTTAAGCAACTTCTGATATTCACTGTAACTCGTTATTCCTTTATGCCCACTTGTTTTCCTTTTTTCGCCGTATAATGAATTTACATGATTTTCAAACCAAGCCGTCTTGGTGGTCCAAACATCACAACCCGCTACAATTTGCGCATCGGTTTCCCCAATAAATCTTGAGGCCAGTCCCCTGCTTTGTTTTCCAAGACCAATAAATCCGAGATTGATACGATCACTTGGTCCTAAAAACCCCTTTCCAAGAACATGCCTTGGAATAATGCTGATAGCACCCGCCGATAATATGGTAGTAGAAATAAACTTTCGTCTCGTGAAATTTGTTTTTTGCTTTTTGCTTTTTTCGAAGGATATCTTTTTTTTCATTGCAACGTACTGGTTAAATCAATGTTCTTGTCTCAAAAATATGCGTTACCGAAATATACCGATTTTGTTTTTTTGTAAAAAGCAATTTTCATAAAGACTGAACAAAAGTTTCAAAATTATTGTTTTATCTTCCCGACCGAAAATAATAAAGTATGAATGACATATTTCAGATAAAGGATAAAGTTGCTGTGATTACAGGAGCTAGCGGGGCACTCGCCCAAAGTGCAGCCACTAGTTTGGCTCAATCGGGAGTCAAATTGGCTCTTTTGACACGCAAAAAATCATCGTTAACCCAATTAATAGAAAAGATAACATCTGAAGGTGGCGAGGCCACAGCTTATGAGGCAGATATCCTCTCCGAAGAATCGCTAAAAAATGCCAAAGATGAAATTCTTGCCCATTATGGCAAAGTTGATATCCTCTTGAATATTGCTGGCGGAAATTTACCCGGTGCGACTATTGCCCCTGACAAAACGATTTTTGATCTTGCTATGGATGATTTTAAAAAAGTTACCGACTTAAACCTCAATGGTACTGTGTTACCTTCCTTGGTGTTCGGAGCTAGCATGGCCGAGCAAAAAGAAGGCACCATTATCAATTATTCATCGATGGCTGTCGATAGGGCCATTACAAGGGTGGCTGGTTACTCGGCTTCAAAAGCAGCCATGGAAAACTTCACACGTTGGATGGCTGTTGAAATGGCTACAAAATTTGGTGGGGGAGTTCGCGTCAATGCTATTGCGCCCGGTTTTTTCATAGGAAACCAAAACAGGGCCTTGCTTACGAATACAGATGGATCTTATACCGAAAGAGGACAGACCATCATTCGAAACACCCCCATGGGGCGTTTTGGGGAAGCTGAAGAATTAAATGGAGCGGTACATTTTTTATGCAGTGATGCCGCACGATTTATTACAGGAGTTGTTCTCCCCATCGATGGTGGCTTCAGTGCATTTAGCGGTGTTTAATTAAGAATAACAAGATATTAAATTCATAGAAAAGATGAAGATGGAACAAACATGGCGGTGGTACGGTCCGAGTGACCCCGTAAGCCTTAGTGATATAAAACAAGCCGGAGCTACGGGTATCGTTACGGCGCTACATCACATACCGAACGGTGAGCTTTGGTCTAAGGATGAAATCAATAAGAGAAAAAAAGAAGTAGAAGATAGTGGCCTCGTGTGGTCGGTCGTAGAATCTTTGCCCATACATGAGAATATAAAGACCCGGACTGGGGACTTTGAACGGCACATCGTCAACTACAAACAAAGCCTCATCCACCTGGCAGAATGTGGGGTACATGTGGTCTGTTATAACTTTATGCCGGTTCTTGACTGGACCAGAACAAGTTTATACCGTGTTATGGCCGATGGCTCTAAAGCTTTATCTTTTGAGCATGCCGCCTTGGCTGCTTTTGACCTGCACATACTTAAGCGGCCAGGTGCCCAAGAAAGCTATACCGCTTCTCAAATCGATAAAGCGGCTGAGTACTATAAGAGCATGTCGGATGAAGCGGTTAAAGATTTGGTAAAAACGATTATTGCCGGCCTTCCCGGATCGGCAGAAGGCTATCCTGTTTCTGAAGATGGTTATGATCTGAGTAAATTTCAAGATATTCTTGATACCTATAAAAATATCGGGGAAGACGAAATGCGAGAGCATCTTGTACAGTTTTTAAGTGAGGTCATACCTGTTGCCGAACAAAATGGCGTCAGAATGTGTATTCACCCCGATGATCCACCATTCACTATTTTAGGGCTACCGAGAATCATGGGTACCGAAGCAGACTATGCCCATATTTTCAATAAAGTTCCATCGTTGAGCAACGGTATCACTTTATGTACGGGTTCTTTGGGAGCTCGTGGCGATAACGACTTGTTGCAAATAACGGAGCGATTCGCCGAGCGCATTCATTTCTTGCACTTGAGGAGTACCCAGCGTGATGCAGATGGTAATTTTTACGAGGCCAACCATTTGGAAGGAAATGTTGATATGTACGGCATTGTAAAACGAGTTTTGTTGGAACAAAAACGTCGGCAGAAAGAAGGAAGAAAAGACGCTTCCATTCCGATGCGGCCCGATCACGGCCATCAAATGTTGGATGACCTAAACAAAAAAACCAACCCTGGTTATTCTGGAATTGGAAGATTACGCGGACTTGCGGAACTAAGAGGTTTAGAGCTGGGCATTTACAAATCGCTCATCGAAACTGAATAAACTCAAATTAAGGACACTTAAAAAGGGCTGCAAAATAATTTTCGCAGCCCTTTTTTGTTGAAATCTACCTTGCTTATTTACTACCCAAATATGTTCCCTGACCAAAGGTGAAAATCTCTGAAGGAGTTCTGGCTTCCTTAAAAATTTTCTCCATTTCCTGAACAACCTCTGGGTGATTCTGTACTACATTGTTTTCTTCGCCAATATCGGTCGACAAATCATAAAGCTCTAAGGGAGCATCCGGGCTTTTAAAAACATTGTATCGCACAGCCTTCCAGTTTCCTTTTCGAATGGCCTGTCTTCCTCCTTTTTCATGAAATTCCCAATACAGGTATTCATGCTCTTTTTGCAGCTCTTTATCTAACAATGTTGGCAAAAAAGATATTCCATCTAAATTATCCGGAGCATCGATTCCGGCAATTTCTGAAACGGTAGGAAAAACATCCCAAAATGCCGAAACATGGTCACTTTGCGAATTCGGCGCAATTTTTCCAGGCCAACTGACAATCATAGGCACCCGGATACCCCCTTCATATAAATCGCGTTTTATCCCTTTAAGCGGACCATTGCTCTCGAAATAATCGGGATCTGCGCCACCTTCCTCATGCGGACCATTATCGGAAGTAAATATAATTAAGGTGTTATCGGCAATGTCCAGCGCTTCTACTTTATCCATAATCTCCCCTACTTGATCGTCCAATAGATTGACCATAGCGGCAAAAGCGGCATGAGTATCCTCTTGGGAACGGTAGGGCCCTAAATTAAACTCCTTGCCGTCATCCACCCCCTCATAAGCCTTTTCAGGAGGGTATTTCCCACGGTGCTTCTCCATATATTCTTCTGGAGCAGCCAGTTCGGCGTGGGGAATAATTGAAGGGACATACAAAAAGAAAGGTTCATCTTTATGGTCATCTATAAACTTCAGCGTTTGCTCATGTATTAATTTCGGCGCATAAACTCCATCTTTCATCCCTGAATTTTCAGCAAGCACTACCGAGTCTTTATTCGACCATAAGTGATACGGGTAGTAATTATGGCCTAAACGTTGGCAATTATAGCCATAAAAGGTATCAAAACCCTGATTATTTGGATCACCTTCAGAACCCGGAAATCCGAGCCCCCATTTGCCAAAAGCCCCAGTGGCATAGCCCGCTTTTTTCATGGCCTCGGCCAAGGTATAGGTCTCATCGGGAATTGGGTGTTGCCCTTCTGGTCTCACCTCCTTATTTCCACGAACAACAGTATGGCCCGTATGCATGCCGGTCATCAAAGCTGACCTTGAAGGAGCACAAACGGTACTTCCTGAATAATGTTGGGTAAAAAGCATCCCGCTTTTGGCTAGTTTATCAATATTCGGAGTTTCGAACTTTTGCTGTCCGTAAATACTTAAATCCCCATAACCTAGATCATCCGCAAGAATATAGATAATATTTGGTTTTTGGGAAGCACTTAAGGAATCTATGTTTTCAGTGGTTTCGCCAGATTTTTTTTTGGAAGAATCGTTACAAGAGCAAACAAAAATTAAGACAAAGGGCAAAAGAAATAAAAAAGGTCTTCTCATTATAAAAAGTTAAGATGCAACGGGTTTATACAATTTGGAATTTCTAAATCAGGATTTGATAAATTCAAAAATAGAATTTATTTTATATGTGTACGAACAGACTACAAAGTATTTAAATCTTTTCTGATATTTGGAGCATCGATATTTTCATTGGTCGGTTTTTTATGCCAATAGGAAGCGAGAATAGACCCGGTAATATTCATTAGCGGGCCGAAAACGGCAGGCGCCAAGCCCATTGTGGCAATCTTACCCAAAGAATTAGCAATACCCGATGCCAATCCGCCATTTTGCATGCCTACTTCTAAGGCAATCGTACGCGAATCTTGTTCGTTCAATCGTAGTAAACGGGCATACCAGTATCCGAGAAAATAGCCAAATACATTATGGATCAAAACCAGAACCATCAATATACCCCCAATATCAAGGAGACTGTCTCTACCGGCCGCAGTTATGATAGTGATTATAATGCCAATGGCCAACATTGATAAAAGGGGCATCGCCTTATGCAACCATCTCCCCTTTTCCCCCAATAATTTATTGAACACTAATCCCGCTCCAATAGGTAGAATAATCATTTTTACAATACTCCACATCATCGTTAACACATCGATTTCTATAAACTCTCCTGCCAATAGCTTCATCAATAATGGCGTCAAGAACGGGGCTAACAATGTTGCAATGGAGGTAATGGTTATGGAAAGTGCCAAATTCGCCTTTGCCAAATATGCCATTACATTGGAGGCCACTCCACTCGGGGAACATCCTATTAAAACGATACCAGCAGCTATTTCAGGAGGAAATCCGCTTAACTTGGCCAATACAAAACCCATAATAGGCATAATGCCTAGTTGGGCCGAAACACCGATAAGCACGCCCTTCGGAGACTTAAATATAGCAGCAAAATCGTTTATGCTCATCGAAGTACCCATACCGAACATGATAATTTGAATCAGCGGGATGATGAGTGCCGTTAATTTGAAATCACCGATATGGGTAAAATACTGGGGATAATAAAGTGCAAGGGCTACCCCTGTAAAAATCATTGTGGTAAAAACATAATCATTAAATGATTTATAACCACTAAAGGCAAAAGCCAGAATACCAAAAAATACTATCATTAATGGTCCCGATTGTTGGATCTTACCCATAAAAACCATTAAAAGAATACTTATGAAAAGTAGTATGGCAAAGCCAAAAGCTATGGAATAAATGGTTTTTTTATTCAAAATATCGATTTTTTAGGTTGATTATTTAGTTGCTATTAGTGGGAAGTTATTCATGAGAAATATGAAGTTCAGGATTTTATAACTTATAAGCCTGTCTAGCCAAAAGTTTCCAATTTTTATTATGCTTTTGAAAAACCATCAACACACCGATCCGAACATCTGCAGGTTTCCCTTCATTTAGTCCTTTTGCTTCAAAAAAATGTCGAACCAAGGCTGTTTTTTTATCTGAAAAAGAAATACGCTGTTCCGCTGGATTTATCGAAATAAAATCGAAAGTGCCATTTATGACTGCGTCGACATATTCCGCCTTATTTTCTATTGTTCCACTTGAATGGCCATAAGTAAGTGCAGTATCAGTAAGATTTTCGAGTGTAGCCTTATTCTTTTCGACCATAGCAGCGTATAACTTCTCAACTACTCCTGCGACTTCCGTTTCTTCTTCCTTTAGAGACTGGGCGTTGGTAGCAATGGCCCAGAAAACGAATAGTAAAATCACCTTGAAACTATATTTCATCTTTAAGTATATGTTAAAGTAATTATTTAAATCGATTGTTGGTTATTTCTTCCCCTTGAAGTAATCGTTCAATTCTTTTCGGGTCATCGGCAACTTATTATCTGGATAGTTCTTAAGCCAATTCATGAAATCGGCATCAATGGTATCGGTCCATTTTGTGTCGATTTGACCAGGAGTGTATTTTTTCTCCCGCAGCCGTTGGAATCCGAATTGATCTCGCAAACCGACTACTTCTGAAGATATTACTAATCTATCGACCAAATGGGATGGAATAAAAATAGTTCCGTGGCGGTTCGCCAATACCACATCCCCCGGTAAAACCGTAGCGCGCCCGATTCGAATCGGAGTGTTGATGCTGGTCAACATTTCGTGTTGAAGGTATGACGGGTCTTCTCCCCTGAACCACCCATTAAAACCTTTAATTTGGAGTAAGCCGGCGAGGTCTCTCACGCCCCCGTCAAAAATTACCCCATTATTTGAATTCGTATAAATGGCATTTCCTAAATTAGACCCGATCAAAGTTCCATCAACAATACGACCGTAGCCATCGGCCACATAAACATCTCCATTGCGTAATATCTCTATAGGCCATGAATTGCTCCCTCCGATAGTATCCCGGTTTTCTTTGCCCCCTTTTATTTTTACCAACTGCTGATAATCAGGCCTTAAAGGCATGTACTGAGCCGTGACCACACGACCTGTCATTACACTATCAGGATGAATAACCTCCCAACCACCTTCGTACTGATTATGGTAGTCACGGCTTCGTAAATACCCCCATGCTTCTTCTATTTGAATATTCTTTAATCTCTTTAAAAGCGCATCAGAAACTTTTGGGCGTCCGTCGGCAAACCGTTCTCCGCTCCAACCGGCGGTCAATTCTTTAATATATTCCGGTGAGGCGGCGACCCCTTGGGATTCTACATGAAAAAAGCTCATTACGAGCATCATAATCAATACTGTTCTGTGATTCATAACTGTGACTTTGTTGACTGTTAGTTGTAAAATTGGTTCTTTGTTTGTTGAAAATGTTAGGTTCAAGATATGTTTATAGCATATATCTTTCGAATAATCTTAATTACGACAAGACAAGTTCTCCCCGTTAAAACGCTTGTACTCCTTATGTTTCACCGAATATTATCAGGGCTGGACATTGGAATACGCGAAGCTCATTTTAACTATAGGTTCTATCATGTGAGCGTAATTCATCCCATTCTTTGGTTGGCGCAAAAAATGATTTGTCCCGAGGATCTAAGTGAGCCTTTACTACATCCATATTGAGTTCAATACCTAGTCCTGGAGCTGTCAGTGGTACTGGTGCAAAACCTTTATCGATCATTTTACCTCCTCCCGTCATCGTCACTAAATCTTCCCACCACGGAATATCAACAGAATGATGCTCCAATGCCAAAAAATTCTGACTGGCTGCCGCACAATGCACATTGGCCATAAAAGAAACTGGGGTTCCGGCTTGATGCATGGCCATGGCAATACCGAATTCCTCTGCGTAATCGGCGATTCTTTTGGTTTCCAATAGACCACCCGAAGAGGCCAAATCAGGATGCACGATATCAACCGATCTATTATGTATCAAGGGTTTGAAATTTTCTAAAAAATGAATATCCTCGCCTGTGGTTGTCGGGGTTTCGATGGCCTCGGTTATTGTTCGCCATTGTTCGGTATATTGCCAAGGCACCATATCTTCGAACCACGCCAATCGGTATTTATCCAAAGCCTTGGCCAAACGAATTCCGTTATTCAAATCAAAATGTCCATAATGATCGGTTGAAATTGGAATTTCATACCCGACCATGCTACGAACATTTTCTACAACCTGCTGTAAGTGTTCCAGCCCTTTCTCTGTTATCTGTATTTGCGTAAACGGATGGGCCGTATTTCCGTACGACATATAGTTTCGTTGATCACCCCATTGGTTAAGGCCTCCATTCGGACCTTCCCAAAATTTTCCATTGACAATAGTATCAGGAATACCCTTCAACTCCGCAATCGATACATCCATTTTTAGCCACGTATATCCTTGCTCCTTGACCCTGAAATTTATCAATCGCTGCTGTTCTTCAGGTGAGCCCGCTTCCGGGGTATCGGCGTAAAGTCTTACCTTATCTCGATAGCGTCCGCCCAGCAATTGCCAAGCGGGTACATTGTAGGCCTTTCCACAAATATCCCACAAAGCCATTTCAACGGCACAAACACCACCAGCTTGTCGGGCAGGCCCCCCAAATTGTTTGATGCTTTTAAAAAGTTTTTCGACATTACAAGGGTTTTCGCCAAGAATACGGCTTTTCAGCATAAGCGCATAGCGTACATCTGCAGCATCTCTAACTTCCCCAAGACCATAAACTCCCTGATTCGTATCAATACGTATAATGGCCGTGCCCCCCATAACCTTTGTCAATGCGTAACGCATATCGGTTATTTTGAGTTCGGAAGGAGCCGAGGCTCTATTTACCTTTGATGTAGTTTCTGCTATGGTATCTTCGAATGAATACCCTACAAGACTGGAAAGCCCAATACCTCCTAAAGCTGTTTTCTTCAAAAATTTTCGCCGTGCATCGCCTGTATTAGGGCTGTTCATTTCGGCTTTCCTTGAAGCGCCATAGTCCGCTTCTTCTTTTTTACTTTTTGCAATTAAACGCTGTAATGTACTTTTCATAATGAAGTGGTTAAAAAGGGTTTTATATTCTATTGATTTTTCAATAATCCAGACCTTTCTTTACTACCTATCGGGGGCAACCATCTTCTTTAAAAATAATAAGAAAAGGTCAATTAAAAAGCATTTTCAATAATCTCCTTCATTACGGGGTATTCGTCGTCGGTATCTTTATATTTCTGTTTCTCTACACGGATGGCCTTTTTCATGTTTGCAATAACTGTGGCATATTGCGGATTGTCTATGGCATTATGTAACTCTTTTGGGTCGTTTTCTAGATCGTAAAATTCCCATACTGGCTCACTACTTTCTTTAGACGCCCCTTTCATTCCAAGCCCTTGACCGTAAAAAAAAGCCAGTTTGTATCGTTCATTCCTGACCCCGAAATGACCAGGTCTAACAGGGTCGTGCAACCAGTAACGATAATACATTTCCTTTCTCCAACCAGCAGGAGTATTCCCTTTCAGGTTTTCCCTAAAACTTACTCCTTGTATGAAGTCTGTATTATCAACACCTCCATAATCGGCCAAGAGCGCAGCAAAATCGATATTCAGTATAATATCGTCAATGCGCTGCCCTCCCTTTATTTCTTTTGGATAACGGATTACAAAAGGCATTCTCAGGGACTCTTCATAAATCAACCGTTTATCAAAAAAACCATGTTCTCCCAAAAAGTAGCCTTGGTCGGCGGTATATACAACTATCGTATTATCGGCTATGCCTTCCTTTTCCAAATAATCCAAAAGCTTTCCAATATTATCATCGATGGCGGCCCCGCATCGCATAAAATCCTTAACCAGCTTCTGGTATATTTTTTTTCGTTTTTGAATGCTGTCCAATCCTTCCAAAGAATACGGCAGTCCAGGGTAACTTGTCCAGAAGTTATCAGGGTCAACCGTTGCTTGATGCCAACGTTTCGCCAAGTTTTCAAGCTTTTGTCCCTCAAAAGTTCTCCCAGTCGTTTCGGGACCAAAATCATAAAGTGATTCAGGTTCAGGTATTATATCATTGGCATATAATGATTTAAATCGCTCAGGGTAGTCAAAAGGTTCATGGGTGGCCTTAAAATTACAGAACATTAAAAATGGTTTTGAAGTATCTCGTTTCTCTAAATGTTCGATAGTAAGATCAGTAATAACATCGGTTGAAAATCCTGTATATTTTTTACCTGCTGAGCCATCATGCCCATCTTTCCAGTTTTCTTTAGTCTTTAAAATAGGATTCCAATAAAGCCCCTGGCCTGGCAATACATTAAAATAATCAAACCCCTCTGGAGGGCGAACCAAATGCCACTTACCAATAATCGCCGTTTGATACCCCTTTTTCGACAAGGCCTTAGCTATATTCGGATGCCCCTCTGGCAACGCTTCGTTTAGTGTATACACCTTATTTATGTGGCTGTACTGTCCTGATAAAATAGTGGCCCTGCTGGGGGAGCAAATCGAATTGGTACAAAATGCATTCTCCAATACCGCACCTTCATCGGCCAGCCTCTTGATATTCTTGTTCTGCACATAATCTTTTAAAAGACCTCCATAAATACCCCATGCTTGGGAAGTGTGATCATCGGAAAGAATAAAAAGGATATTGGGCTTGCCATTTTTGGTTTGCGATTTTTGTGCATTAATAAAAAAAGTAAAACCTGTGATAATAGTTAGGAAAGCGGGAAAAATAAAATTCCGAAAGCAGTTGTTCATTTACTTATGATTAAATATATTGAATATGGAAACAATATAGTGAAGTTTTACTTTAAATCCGATAGCCGTACCCAAAGAGTTTGGCTCAAAATCAATGCTTCTGTTTATAAAGTTCTTTCGAATCGATTATGTATAGTACCCATTCAAATCAAAATGTATGAAGACACTCTCAACTTTTCTCGTTTTGCTATGTCTCGCTTCTGGCTATGCCCAGACGTCGGATAATAATGACATCGCACAAATACAGTCCATTCTTGACCAACAAGAGCGTGCATGGTCTGAAGGTGACCTGGAAGGCTTTATGCAAGGTTATTGGAAATCGGATTCGCTCACTTACTTTAGTCGTGGCAAGATTACGCAAGGCTGGCAAACCACATTGGACAACTATAAAAAGGGATACCCGAGCAAAGCCCATACGGGTACTTTAAAGTTTAAAATTGCCAAGATTACCAAAATTAACAAAGAGGCTTATTATGTTATGGGAGAATATTTCTTAGAACGGGAAGTGGGAGATGCTAACGGCACCTTTATGATTGTTTTTAAATATATAAATGGGGAATGGAAAATTATCAGCGATTCTTCCTGCTAGTTTTCCCGTTCCCCATTTTGTTCGCTTAAAACATTACGGCGTCAAGTATGATGACTTGAAAAACGATTGTTATTCCTACAAATATTCCAAGAACTTTATTAGATTGTAAGAACCCTATTAGATTTCGGCATTGCTATGCAAGCCATTTACAATTCGCGTCAAACCCAAAGGATTCTTATCTTTTAAAGCATCAGGTAACGACTCTTGGGGCCAGTTTTGGAACGATACCGGTCGTACCCATCGCTTGATGGCCGAAGTTCCAACCGAAGTGAATCGACTATCCGAAGAGGCAGGAAAAGGCCCGCCGTGGTGCATTGATGGGCAAACTTCTACACCTGTTGGCACCCCATTAAAAATGATACGCCCTACCCTGCTCTGCAATGCGTCTACCACTGCCGTATACTCCTTTACTTCATTTTCGTTCCCTAAGATAGTTCCGGTCAACTGCCCTTCCAGGGCATTTAAAATTGTTTCCAATTCTTTTGCATCGTCGCATTCAACGACAATGGAAAACGGCCCGAATACTTCGGTATGAAGTGTAGGGTTTTTTAAGAAATCACTTCCAGAAACCCTTAATACTTTTTGCTGGGCAAAATTAGGTGCTGCGGCTGCATCGTAAGAAGCAACTACCGAAGTTTCTGGTTGCGACGATAAATTCTGCTTTCCTTTTTCAAAACCCTTATGAATATTAGGATGTAACATAACGCTAGGTAACAAGGTCGAGATTTCAGTGCCCAAAGTGGTGGTGAAATTTGAAAAGGTTTCGCTTTTTAAACCTAAAATCAAACCAGGGTTTGTACAAAATTGACCAGCTCCCAACATAATAGAACCTGCATACTGTTTTGCCCAATCTTCGCTCTTTTCATTTAAGGCCGATGGCAGTACTACCACAGGGTTTATACTTCCCATTTCTGCAAATACAGGTATAGGCTCTTTTCTTTCATTGGCTAGTTTATAAAGAGCCGTACCGCCTTTTATACTTCCGGTAAAACCTACTCCTTTCACCCCTGAATGCATCACCAATTGCTGCCCCACCTCAATACCACTACTATTAAGGTTTGAGAATACCCCGTTCGGCATTCCTGTTTTTTCCGCTGCTTTTAGAATTGCCAAAGAAACCAACTCTCCAGTACCTGCATGCATGGGGTGACTTTTTACGATAACGGGACATCCCGAAGCCAAAACGCTTGCGGTATCTCCCCCGGCCGTAGAAAAGGCAAATGGAAAATTACTGGATCCAAAAACTACAATAGGTCCAATAGGCACCAGCATTTTTCGGATATCGACTTTTGGCATTGGCTGTCGATCGGGTTGTGCCTCATCAATAGTAGCTTCGACCCACGATCCCTCTTCTAAAAGTGTGGCAAACGCGCGTAACTGCCCCATAGTTCGACCTCTTTCTCCCTTTGCCCTGCCTTCAGGTAGACCTGACTCTTTTACATATGTTTGAATCAACTCATCGCCAAGAGCCTCGATTTCATCAGCAATAGTCTTTAGAAATTCAGCCTTTTTAATACCCGAATAATTCTTGTATTCTGAAAATGCCTTAGTCGCCAAATCGACGGCTTCATCGATTTCTTCGCTGCTTGCTTCATAGAATTCCCATTCGGTGGCAATATTCAAATTTGGGTCAAATGTCCGGTATGTTTTATTTCCTTTTGACGATTTTTTGTTTCCAATATAATTTTTCCCGCTTATCATAATGTCTAAAATTTTATAATTATAAATACTGAACAGTCCATATAATCTTAGTGAGTAGCACAAAAATAGGTGCAATGGACTAGAATAAATGTACCAATGTTGGCCAATTCTAGGACTATTTTAGCCCAAAAAAAAATATATGCTACTATTTCACATAATATTTGCAATTCTCAAAGCATCTTAAAAAAAGATTTCGCCGAATTAACGGTTCTACCGACTCATTTCTGTATCCATTAAACATTCCCGTGTAGCCTAGACCCGTTGTATTTTTTTCTTAAAATACGGCTATCAAAGCAAAAGTCGATAAAAATAGGATGCGTATTTTTTCTTTTTAAAAAGTTAACAGGTTGGCGCCTATATAATTCTAGAAGCATCTCTAGTTTTTCCTTTTGTTTTCATAATTTTGCTGAATTTCGAATTACTTACCCATATCCATAAGAATGAAAAAACTAATTGTCATAGTTACGGGGTTGTTCCTAGCCTGCAATTCATCACAGAAAACAGTTTCAGAGGCCGTAAACTCTCAAAAGACTGAATATGACCCAATAGACTATGCTGAAAGCATTACGGAGGCCGAATTAAAAGAACATTTGTATACGTATGCTTCTGACGAGTTCGAGGGTCGGGAAACCGGCCAACCTGGACAAAAAAAAGCTGTTGAATATTTAAAGGCCTATTATCAAAAATTAGGCATTCCTGCTGCAAAAAAAGATGGGGATTACTTTCAAGAAGTACCTTTAGAACTCAGCAAGCTTCCATCTGGCTCAGTTAGTGTAAATGGCGAAGATTTTCCTATTGGACAACATATATTGACTTTTGCGGCAGTCGAAGGTGATTATAAGGAAATCATTTATGCCGGTTACGGTATCGAACAAGACGCATATTCTGATTATAAGCATCTCGATGTTTCCGGAAAAATTGTTTTGGTAAAATCTGGAGAACCTTTGAACGCCGATGGAAATTTCACCCTTTCAGGAAACAACGAAAAATCTATTTGGAGCAATATGTCAGAATCTATTGGAAAACGAATGGAGTTGGCTTCCGAGAAAGGTGCTAAAGGAATAATATTCTTCGATCTTGCCAATTTTGGGCGTTTTAAGAATAGGTTTGAGGTGATGAGGCGAAACGACCGCGGTCGGATGGTGCTGAAAACCAATAAAGATGCCGAGTTCGTAAGCTTTTTTGCCGATGACGTTTTTGCAAAAGCCATTCTACCAACGATAGAAAAAGATCAGAAACCAAGACAAATTCCACTATCCCTAAATTTAAAGGTTACCAGCCCAAATAATCAAGTTGAATCGGAAAATGTAGTGGCTATTCTAAAAGGTTCCGAAAAACCGGAAGAATATGTTATAATCTCATCACATCTAGACCATATTGGCGTGAATGCCGATGGCCAAATCAATAATGGTGCCGACGATGACGGCTCCGGTAGTGTGGCAATGTTGTCGATTGCAAAGGCTTTTAAAATGGCCGCAGACGCCGGTCATGGACCTAAAAGATCCATTGTTTTCCTTCATGTTACCGGTGAAGAAAAAGGGCTGCTCGGTTCTCAGTATTACACAGATGTAGAACCTATTTTTCCTTTAGAAAACACTGTAGCCGATTTGAATATTGACATGATAGGCCGTATAGACCCAAAGCGCGATGGTAATCGCAATTATATTTATTTAATAGGCTCTGATAAACTAAGTACCGAATTGCACGAACTTTCGGAAGAAGTAAATAAAAAATATACCAATATAGAACTCGACTATACTTATAATGATGTTAATGATCCCAATAGGTTTTACTATAGAAGCGACCATTACAATTTTGCCAAGAATAATATTCCTATAATTTTTTATTTTAATGGAACACATGCCGATTATCATAAACCGGGTGACACTCCTGATAAAATCAACTATGACCTGCTTCAGAATAGAACAAGATTGATTTTCTATACCGCATGGGAAGTAGCCAATCGTGATAAACGTCTTGCAGTAGACAAAGCGACCAATTAAAATAGAAAGTATCCCATTCAATTTTTTGAGATAGCGAAGAGAGGTTTGTCAATCAATATACCATTATAAAATACAAGTCGGTAAGTAGTGCCCCCCCTCCTATACCCAACCGGGTTTTATGTTTGAACTATACCTCGATTGAAGATAAAAAAGAAGAATTCCTATAAAATAAAAATTAGGCGGTGTATAATTTTCAAAAAACAGGTGAAACAAAAAGCCCCGTTAGTATTGACGGGGCTTTTAACTATTATCAAGGGTGGAAGACCGGGTTCGAACCGGCGACCTCTTGAACCACAATCAAGCACTCTAACCAGCTGAGCTACAACCACCATTTCAAAGCGATGGCAAAGGTAATTTTTTTTAACTTATTTTTCAAAATAAAAGACCGGTTATTTTGACAAGATAATTCGAGCCATCTTAAACTACGGCTCAATGCCCTTATCCACAATCAACAAAAAGTATTTAGATATCGACAAAATACATTGTTTTAGGGTCAAAACACACAAAAAACACCGTTTCACAACATAAATTTTAAATAGCTGTATCGAGGAAGTAACTTTAAATCTTGAATAATTTAACCGTGACGATGCTATTGGTCAAAACCCCTATTTTGACTTCATTTTATAAAAATAAGAAGTTTCCATTACTTTTTACTTTGGTGCTGCTGTTCATGCAAATTTCTAATGCCCAGCAAATTAAAATGGACAGTATCGAAGCGAAAATAAACCAGCTTAAATCCGATATAAATTTCAGTTCTAATGACACCATTTACATAAATCTACTTAATAAGTTGGGAAAGGAAATTCGTTTTTACAAAACCGATAGCCTCTTACATCTTTCAAAACAGGCTTTAAAGTTTAGTAATTCGATATCCTACGAACTAGGAAAGGCAAATGCCCTTATAGGCCTAGGCGACTACTACTCCGACAAAGGAGATCATTCAACGGCTATTTCAAATTATAAAAAAGCATTGGCCCTTTCGGTCAAAGAGAATTACACGCAACTGATTCTAACGGCTAGAAATAAACTATCGGGCGAATACAATTTAAAGGGAGACTATGCTAAATCGTTAAGTGGCCATCTCGAAAATATTGAATTGGCCGAACAGACAAATAATCTTTTGATGCTTTCGATCATCAATGAAAATATTGCCAGTCTTTATGCCTCCCAAAAAGATTACAAGCAGGCCTTGGAGTTCTATAAAAAAGTAAAGAAAATTAACCAAAAACTTGGGAGCGACATTTTTTCAGCAGAAACCATGAGTAATATAGCCTCTCTTTATTCCGACATGGGTGAATTGGAGTATGCTATGTATAATATAAACAGCAGCATTACTGTATTCGAAAAAAATGAAATCATCGATTGGTTGGCCTATGCCTACGAAATAAAAGGCAAAATTTATTTAAAAAAACAAAAGCTTAATTGGTCGCTCTACTGGTACAAACAGAGTGAAATGCTTCATGAAAAATTGCAAGATGAACGCGGAAAAATTGATTTACTAAATGGTATGGCAGAAGCGTATCTCGGCCTTGAAAAAGACAGTATATCTCAAGAATACGCCTTAAAAGCCTTTCATACTTCAAAAAAAATAAACTTTATTGAGGGCATGCAAAAATGCGCAAAAACCCTTTATAAGGTCAATAAGAACAAAGAAAATTTTGCGTCGGCGTTGGAATATCATGAAATCTATCAGAAAATAACCGATACCTTATCAAGAAACGAGAATAAAAAGAGTCTTACCATGCTCAAAACCAAAATAGCGCATGATAAGCAAAAGCGAGAGCTCATAATAGAAAATGAAAAAGCCCTGGCACAACAAAGAAATTATGTATATACCGCTTTAGGTATTTTAGCAGTTTTTCTAACCATTACACTATTAGTAAGAAGAAATGAGAGGATACAAAAAAACCTTAATACCGAATTAAAGACAAAGACCAAAGATTTAGAACACAACGAAAAACAATTGATGGAAAACAATGAAACCAAAGACAAGCTTTTTTCTATTATCGGGCACGATCTCAGAGGTCCGATCGGAGCTTTTCAAGGTTTACTAAAGCTTTTCAAGGATAACGAAATTGACCAAAACGAGTTTCTGAGCTTTATTCCTAAACTAAGAATGGATATTGACCACATTTCATTTACGCTCAACAACCTGCTTTCATGGGGGCAAAGTCAAATGAACGGTGCCGTCACCAAACAGGACACCGTAGCACTCGAAAACCTAGTTTTAGAAAACATCAATCTGCTTTCTGAAATTGCCGAAAACAAATCAATAAAGCTCGTCAATAAAATTGCAGATAATACCCTTACTTGGTCAGATAGAAATCAAATTGACATTGTAGTTCGAAATCTTATCAGCAACGCGTTGAAATTCACTCCTGAACATGGAACGGTAACCATAGAAGCCGTAGAAAAAAACGAGCACTGGTTAATCTCAGTAAAAGATACAGGTGTGGGAATGAACAAAGCTACTACTGACAGGTTATTCGCAAAGAATTCGAATTTGACTACCTATGGCACCAATAACGAAAAGGGAACAGGTCTTGGCCTATCACTGTGCAAAGAAATGGTCGAGAATAACAATGGTTCCATATGGGTAGAAAGCGACCTAAGAATAGGAAGCTGCTTCTTCTTCACCTTGCCAAAGAATAAAAAAATATATCACCAAACGGCTTAAAAAATAGCATTCAAGCTCTTGATAGCTATATGCTTTTCCGTGGTAAAACCCTCCGCATGGTCGACCCCTACTAATCGTCCAAGGTCTCGGGCCCTATACTCTACACTGTCTAGAAAATTAACACTGCTAATTGGGGTTTCAGGTTCTGAACTTTTCGGATCGTGAAACTGTGAAGAATAGGCCAAAATAGCTTCTTTCTTTTTGTGTAAAAAACCAGAAATATCAACCACAAAATCAGGCTTCAGATTTTTCCATTGAATATAATGATATACATTTTTTGGTCGCCAGACGGGCTGTATTTCCTCATCATCCAAAACCGTCTCTATTTTAACCAACCCACTTAAAAAACAAGCATCACTGACTAGTTTACTTCCCCGGCCATGATCGATATGTCTGTCTTCCACAGCATTACAGAGCACGATTTCAGGACGATACTTTCGAATCATTTTGATAACCTCCACTTGATGTTCGCTATCATTCACAAAGAAACCATCGGAAAAGCCTAAATTCTCTCGAATTGAAACACCTAAAATTTTTGCCGAAGCAGCAGCCTCTTCACTTCTGATTTCAGCGGAACCTCTAGTACCAAGTTCTCCTTGAGTCAAATCAACGATTCCTATTTTTTTTCCTTGTGCGATTTCCATTGCAATTGTGCCTCCTGCCCCTAGCTCGGCATCATCGGGATGGGCCCCGAAAACCAATATATCTAATTTCATTTACTCTTATTTTGTTCGTGAATTTGGTTGCACCGCTTAACTGCTTGCTTCAAACGATTAGGCATGAAAGCCCAAAGATTAACGAAATGCGGGCAAAAATATGGACATTTATCGGGTTAGACGAAATTTTGCCCCATTCTTAACAACTTCTTCTCTTTTATACGCTGTAATTCAATCGAACCAAACACACCAAAATATAACATACATTACTACATATGTATTCCAGCTACTTTCACTTGTTCCATTGCCTGTTCTATATCTGCAATCAAGTCTTCTATTTCTTCGATTCCAACAGAAAATCGAATCAATCCGTCCGAGATTCCCTGTTTTTCCCTTTCCTCCGTACCTAACAAAGCATGGGAAGTGAGCGCTGGAGATAGCACGGTACTTTCAACACCCGCCAAACTCATGGAAGGTTTAATCAATTGCAAGGATTTTTGAAATTGTGATGCATCCAAATCATCTTTCAATTCAAAGGATAACATCCCTCCAAAACCTTTCATCTGTGATTTTGCAAGGACGTGATCAGGATGACTTGACAAACCTGGATAATATACATTTTTAATATTCTCGTTTCGGTCCAAATATTCGGCCATACGCTGGGCATTCTCATTCTGGGCCTTTACCCGGATTCCCATAGTTTTTAGGCTTCGTTCTAGCAACCAAACGGTGTAATCGCTAAGGCTACCACCAAAGTTCTTTGCCAAACTGAAAATTCGATCGATATTTTCTTCGGATGAGGCAACTGCACCTGCCAAAATATCGGAATGACCACCCATATATTTTGTAGCACTATGAATAACTACATCGATACCGAAATCAATAGGGTTTTGATTTACAGGGCTAGCAAATGTATTGTCGATCATGGAAACGATTCCGTGTTTTTTAGCAATCTGTGCCACACCCTTTAAATCTGTAATCGTCAATAGCGGATTGGATGGTGTTTCTATATAAACGACTTTGGTATTAGGTCGTATTTTGGCCTCAAAGTCTTCTGGCCGCCAACCCTCGGTAAACGAATATTCGATTCCGAATTTATTGAATTCCTCATGAATCAAATGAAAGGTTCCCCCATACAATATTTGTTGTAGCACCACATGGTCTCCCGCCTGTAAAAATGCCATCAGCGACGTGCTTATCGCCGCCATGCCACTGCCAAAAATCAACCCTGATTCGGCATGCTCTAAAAGTGCAATTTTCTTGCATAAAGCTTCTTGATTGGGTGTATTGAAATATCTCGGATATCGCTTAACTTCTACATCTTCAAAGGCATAAGAAGTGCTCATGTACAAGGGAGAAATTGCTCCTTTGAACTGTTCGTCCCTTACTTCCCCAACATGGGTACAAATGGTATTTAGCCCTATTTTATTTTCATCCATTGTATCGAAATTTAAAAGCATTAAAGTTACAAAAACGGCATCACACCCTAACTTTTTTCCAGTTTCCTTTTTTAAACCATACCATAGAAATGACCGCTAATAATACTTCAGCTGCCGTGATGGCTATAAAAACGCCAATCGCCCCCATATTTAAAGTTATCGCCATCAAATAGGCCAATGGCAATTGAAACAACCAAAACGCAAATACATTTAGCTTCGTAGGTGTGCCTGTATCGCCGGCTCCGTTAAATGCTTGGGTAACGACCATTCCGTAGGCATAGAAAATATAGCCTCCAGCAATAATCTGAAGACAGAGTCCCCCGTTTTCGATTACTATGGGATTGGTATTGAACCATCCTACAATTTCGTACGCAAAAAACAGGTAAATCAAGGAAACAACGCCCATAAAATAGGCGTTGTACTTTCCAGTTTTCCAAACGGAAGTTTCGGCCCGATCAGGTTGCTGTGCACCCAGATTCTGACCGACCAATGTTGCTGCAGCATTGCTCATGCCCCACGATGGCATCAACGTAAACATCATCACGCGAATGGCAATCGTATACCCGGCAAGGACTTCACTTCCAAACTCTGACATCATTCGCATTAAAAAGACCCAACTAGAGGTCCCGATTAAAAACTGGGCTATGCCTCCCAGCGAAACCCTGATAAGATTTAACATCACCTTAAAACGGATGACGATATCTTGAAAACCGATTTGTATACGGCTCCATCCAAAGAAAAGTACACAAAGTTGAAAAAGTACGGCGGTCCCCCGTCCGATATTCGTTGCAATGGCGGCTCCTGTGACACCATATTCTGGAATGGGGCCCCATCCAAAAATAAAAATGGGGTCTAGAATAATATTGAGTCCGTTTGAAAGTACCAATGCCCACATTGCCACAGAGGCATCTCCTGCGCCACGGAAAATCGCGTTAATCAAAAACAACAAGAGAATGGTGATGTTGCCCCCTATCAATAGTTGGGTATACCCATAACCTTCAGCAATCAGATCAGGCTCCCCGCCCATGAGTGCCAATATTTCTTTGGCATAAACAAAACCGATCACCCCCACGATGGTGGAAACCACAACGCCTAGGGCAATAGCTTGAACAGCGGTCTCTCGGGCACCTTGAATATCTTTTTCTCCTATTCTACGGGCCACAACGGCAGTTGCAGCCATACTTAAACCAATCGCCACTGCATACACCAAGGTGATTACAGACTCGGTAAGGCCTATGGTTGCTACTGCATTTACACTTACTTGGGAAACATAGGCAATATCGACAATGGCAAAAATAGATTCCATCATCATTTCCAAAATCATGGGAATGGACAGCATGAAAATTGCCTTACGAATGCTACCGGTCGTAAATTCCGTTTCTTTGCCAGTTACGGCTATAACAAAATATTGAATTATTTTTTTAAAGGGTATTCTACTAGAATGTTGCATTTTGGAAGAAATTATGTTGAAAAAAAGGAGACGTCAAAAATCGACCGAAGATGATTCGATTACTTCTTGGGAATAAACCCTGTGACATCTATATAAAACATAATTTTACAACTTCATGATGCCTCAAATATCCAATTTTTTTTCCATATAAAAAAGAAAATAAAAAGCCGTGCCCGATATAACACGCTCATTACGAAAGTGCTTTACCCCTACACGGCCTGTATTTTAAGTATGTTCGGTTCCCTTTCTACATTTTTTAAATGCAAGAGTTCCCCTAATTTTTATTTCAATTCCAATTCCTTGATTTTAGTATTACTTTCACCTCTAATAGCTTCGTAGGATTGAAGCATTTCCTGCAATTTTTTTGGATTTTCTTTTGCCAAGTTTTTGGTTTGCCCCAAGTCTTCTTTCAAATTGTACAATTGGTATTCACTGTCATTACCCAATTCTATATTTACGTACTTATTAATGGCCGTCCCTTTGTATGGTGGAAT
The DNA here is from genome assembly GCF_963975415.1 of uncultured Kriegella sp. Classification (NCBI taxonomy): domain Bacteria; kingdom Pseudomonadati; phylum Bacteroidota; class Flavobacteriia; order Flavobacteriales; family Flavobacteriaceae; genus Kriegella; species uncultured Kriegella sp. The sequence continues at coordinate 101,130 of NZ_CAXBGN010000008.1, read as the reverse complement.
CATAGCCCAATCGCCTTGTCTGAAAGCAGTTCTTGAAGTTGCTTCCAATACCAATTCATTTCTACCGTTATCCGTTTTTCCCATAAAAGCATCAAGAAGGTTCTCGCTATCTTCACCTTTTTTATCACTACCGACCAAGGCGGCTACCGAAGTAAGTAGATCTACTTGGCTCACCATCGCATCAGATGTGCCAGGTGAAATCGTACCTTTCCAATAAGTTATAAAAGGTACACGAGTACCAGCTTCGAAGAGACTGTACTTGCCCCCACGTAGCGGGCCTGCAGGTGTATGATCTCCTAATTTCTCTACAGCATCATCATAATAACCATCGTTGACTACGGGGCCGTTATCACTTGAAAAAACAATAAGTGTATTCTCCAGCAGTCCTTCACTTTCTAAAGTCTTCATGAATTCACCCACAACCCAATCCGCTTCCAGAATAACATCACCTCTTGGCCCCATACCTGATTTTCCCTCGAAACGTGGGTGCGGTGTACGCGGTACATGTGGTTGCTGCAAGGCATAATACAAAAAGAAGGGTTCATTTTTATGCGCAGTAACATATTCCTGTGCTTTGGCCAGAAAGTGATCTGCCATATCGATATCGCTCCACTTGGCGGCCTCACCACCTTTCATGTACCCAATACGTGGAATTCCATTTACAATACTATTATTGTGACCATGGTGCCATTTCATTGTTGTCAACTCCGGATTCTTCAATCCTGTGGGTTCCCCTTCAAAATTCTTTTTATAACTCACTTCTATAGGGTCGTTCGGATCCAAACCATCTACATTTCCGTTGTCTATGTACACTGTAGGCACCCTATCCTGCGTTGCTGCCAATATATAAGAATAGTCAAAGCCGACTTCATTGGGTCCCGGAGATACTCTTTCGTTCCAATTCACGTTTCCATTACCCAAGCCCAAGTGCCATTTGCCAACAATGCCCGTAGCGTAACCCTTTTCCTTTAACATTTTTGGAACGGTCAATTGATCTGTACTTATGATTAAAGGTGCGGTACCCGGAAGTATTTTGGCATCTTTATTCCGCCAAGGATAACGCCCCGTAAGTATTGCATATCGGCTTGGTGTACAGGTTGCCGAGGTTGCATAACCATTGGTAAAGCGAACACCCCCTTCGGCCAAGGCATCGAAATTCGGCGTAATAAGTTCTGTTGCCCCGTATGCACTTACATCACCGTAACCCAAATCATCCATATAAATAAAAACAACGTTGGGTTGCTTCGGGCTTTCGACTTGCGCCACCGTTTTTTCCTCTTTTGATTTACATCCGGACAACACTAGCAATAAAAGCGTGACTTTGAAAAAATAATTCCTTAAACTTGTCATGAACTGTTTGGTATTTTTATAATTAATTTGTTTCAAATTTATGGTTTTTTACTAAACCGAGACTTCCTCTGTAGGGTCAATGGTGATTTCTATTCCGGTCAGCTCCGTTTCCGATTTACCTTCACCGACGATCAAAGTATATTTGGCCAAATCGTAAACCGCAGGTGTATAAGTGTGGCCTTTAATTCGTATGGCGCGTACCAATTCTTTCGTATCTTCTTTAACGATTTTCAACATCTGGTCAGGCCTTTCCGTCTTTATTTTGGGAAGGTAGCCTAAAGGTCTTCGCCCGTCATTATCGGTTTGTTGTATTGTCAAGGGCCATCCTGGATAGGTGTTTTCTTCAGAAGTCTTCGCCAAATCTGCCAAAAAGCGAATTGCTTCCATTTTTATTGTTCGTTCAGAGGTATTAAAAGTTACTAGGCCATAACCAGAAGCTTTCTTCTGAGCTCTTTGATATCGATCTGTTTCCTCTTCAAAATCATCGGTAGGGTTACCTACGGCATAGATATAGTTATCATTACCAAAACCATCACGATAACATCCCGTATTGGGTAAACCGTGCGCTGGTCTATCTGAAAAAGGCACATTTACCGCATCAGGTTGCCCCCATCGCGGATAACCCGTAGAAATAGCAGGCGTACAGAAGGTCCACCCTCCGTCCCTTGGCTCATCTACGCTATATTGAACCATAAATGGTAAATGCTGATCCCCATTAATGTGAAAAGCACAGGCCTTTCTAATAGTTTGGATTACCTTATCTCTTCTTGACTTCGGCCATCCTCCGGAATCAAGATCACCGAAAAGAAACTGTTTTTCCGGTCCATGATGCGTGCCCACGTTTGAAAACAAGGTTTGACTAAGCAATACTTTCATGTTTGCACCTTTCCAATCGGCAACCCAATTATTTAAAAAGTCAAGCTGTCTTTGGCCCATAAAATTAAGGCCATCTGATTCTAGGTCACCAGGCTTAACCGGTGCTGTCAAATGATCAATTCTCCCCTGCCCGGGTCTAACCATTTCCGGACCAGATTTAAAAAGCCGATCACTAACAATTGCAAAACTTACTTTTCCATAAACCAAATGGGTATACCATGTACTGATGTTCGATTTCATTGGCGCCAGATCATAGGCCTCGGGCATATGACCACATTGGGTCTTGTTTACAATATTTACGAAATTCGGAGTTTGCACTAACCCACCGTGGGCATCGCGAACTTTTGCCCATGCTTCAAATGAAATTCGTTCTCCACCTTCTCCCCAAAGGTTCCCTTGATACACATCATGATCATCGGGTGTACAGATACTAGGTCGATTTCTTAACACATCGCCGAACGCCCAACCGAACATATACCATTTACCCAAATAGTTGAGTATAGCCTTATCTTCAGGTTGTCTTTTTATAGGATACCCTCCATTACCTTCGTACAACTGATCCCCCGAAAAATACAACATATCAGGATTCGACTTATCAAGGTTTTCAACCAAAGGACGATACGGAAACCCCATCGCATGTTGACAAGTAAGCCCGCCAAACGTTAAAGGTCGGTCCGTTGGTTCTTCTCGTATCACACCGTCATAGCTATATCTTTCTTTGTCTAAAGTGTATCGCAAACGATACTTTATGTCTTCAGAAGCATCCCAATCGTCAAGGGTAAAAATGGAAGTAAACGAAACCGAATCGATTTTTCCTTTGGTTTCTTTCTTCCACTTTCCATTTTTAAACAACTCCAATTCAATAGTTTGTGAATCTTTAATCCCTATCGGAGGAAGTTGCGCCATTAATTTCAGCTTGCCTCGTGACAGCGTATACATAGCCCATAAAATTGGACCAAAGCTATTTTTAGGTTTATGTGTTATTTTAGAGCCTGATAATTGCATTCCGCTCCACCAAAAGGTGCTCTCATTTTTTTGCTCGCCCTTGTTTTCCAAGGCGACCAACCCCTCTAAGTTACCTTTTACACTATGCGCTAAAGTTGCTTCTTTACCATTTTCATCGGTAGCTAAAAGTATAAGTTCTGTCTGATTTCCATTGTTCTGGCCTTCAAGCTTTAATGAAAATTCTTGAAAGCTAAACCCATTGGGCATTGTCGCTTTTTTGTTACCGATATAGATTTCGCTATTCAAACTGATCCCAACGGAAACCCCTTTTCCAAAATAACAAGCCGCCTTAACACTTTGCGAATCGGTATGGTCTTTTATTCCGACAGCAAATCCGACAGCCCCTTTATTGTCTCTATCTTCCAGCAATCCTAAGTTACCCGATAGTACAAAATCTCCTTTATTTTTGCCAAGTACGTGGGTCAGCACATGCAAGCGAGATTGTTTCTCTACACCGGAAAATTCAAGTCGGCCGTTCTTAATTCCCCAATCTTCCATAGGTACGGCCCAAAATGAATTACCGATCCAAACCCTGTCATTAAACTTTTTAAAGTCAGCCTTCAATGGTTTATCGGCAACGTCTAGTGTGCCTTCCTGAGACAAAGTCATTTCTTTTGCTAGAATAGGGCTAAAAGGACTTGCCAGCATGGGTACGGCAAGTCCTAGATTTTGAATAAATTTTCTTCTTTTTATGGTCATTTTCGCTGTTCTGCTTAATTCCCTAATTTAGGATTGACATTTACTTCCGATTCGGGTATCGGCCATACATCATCAACACCCTCTCTAAAATTTTTAGTGGTGACATACCATCGAGATTGTGCGTCGATTTTCTTTGAAGTGGTTGGGTATAGCGTTGAATTCGGAAAGGGAGCTCCCCAGAAATCACCTACTAAAACTTCATCACCAATTCCCCATCTAAAAATATCCCAAAGACGTTGTCCTTCGAGTGCCAACTCAATTCGTCGTTCATTTCTTAAAATCGGTCGGAGTGTCGCAGGATCAGTTTCGGTAATCGGCGGCAAACCAACCGATGCCCTACCCCGTACTGCATTAATCGTCTCATCTAACAACTGTTGCGTAATGGTATTACCAGCCTCCAATTCGGCTTCCAAATAACTCAATAATACTTCAGCATATCGAATAATCGGAATATTGCCCCCGTAGTCGGTACGCAAATTTCCACTAAAAGACTCATCAAAAAACTTACGTAAGCCATAACCCGTTCGTGTGGCTTGTTTAGAATAGGTGAGCTGATCAACAGATTCGGTATGGTCGGGGTGGCAATCATAGATTCGGCCGCTAAAAGTAGCTCCGTCCCAAATAAAATTATATCGAAAGCGCGGATCCCGATTTGCGCCCATATCATCATAATCAAATCTCGGGTCGTCATAAGATAGTGGTGTGCCATCATCGAAACCGTAGGCATCGGCAAGACTTCCCTGTGGATTAACAATGTGCCAGCCCGATGCAACCGCTGGATAAGCGTGCTGAGGTAGCGAATTCCCGGCCTGTCCGCCGAAATACTGGCTACTGAAGATGTTTTCACTGCTATTTTCATTGGAGGGAATAAACAGCGATTGATAATCGGGATCTATGATATTATCGCCCATATCAATAATCTGCTTATACACCGCAGAGGCAGCAGCAAAATCATTTTCACCAAGATACAAACGTCCTAAAAAGGCCAAGGCTGCCTGTTTACTGGCCCTGCCTGCCTCTGAAGCGGACAATTCACCAAAAGCCGGAAGGGCAGAAATAGCGGCTTTTAGTTCACTGTCTACAAAAGCGACCAGTTCTGCCTTTGAAGCCTTATCTACATTATTGGCCTCATCAGGAGTCAAGGTAGCCGTTACCAATGGAGCACTGCCCCAAAACTGCGATATATAAAAGTATTGGGTAGCTCTTAGAAAAGAGACCTCAGCTTTCATCCGGTCTATTTTTGATTGATCCATTTCAACATTCTCGATGTTCTCCAAGAAATCATTACAAATTGCGATTCGTTGATATGAACCGTCCCAATACCCCTTGACCACATTATTGTTGGGAAGTAGTGTGCCATTGGTAAGTCGATTTTGTGTTGAATTGTCACCACGCCGATCATAGGCATTGTCGGTCGCAAACTCCATAAAAACAATACCACAGTAGGTCCACCAATCGGAAGGAACCACTTGGGTGCCATATTCAACTGCTCCTCGGTAAGCACCCGTTAGGGCAATATTTGCATTGGATTCCGATGTCCAGAAGTTATCTTTCGCAAAAGCGTTACTAGGGAATTGTTCTAGTTCTTTATCGCAAGAAACAGTTACAGTCATGAGGATGGCCGTAAACAGAAACTTGAAAAACATTGATGTAGGGAAGTATTTTATATATAATGTGTTCATCGTCTTAAAATTTTAAATTTACACCGAAGGTATAGGTCGTTAAAATAGGGTAGTATGAACCACCAGAGTTGATTTCAGGATCCCAACCTTTTCTATACGAATTGAAAGAATGCAAGTTTTCGGCACCTAAATACAATCTTAGATTGTCGATGCCTACGACATCGGTAGCTTTCTTAGGTACATTATACCCCAATTGTACATTCTTAATGCGTAGATACCCAGAGTCAATGACCCAAAAATCAGAGGTTGTTGTATTCGCAGTTCCACTGTTTGTTATGACTTCCAAACGTGGATACTCAGGGTAACGTACCGGATTATTCGGATCAAACCTGCCATCCATCTGCCAACGTTGTATATTTCCTAAGTTAAAGAATGCATAACCTGCATAGTTGGTCAACTGTCCTTTTACTTCGGCCACTCCCTGAAGAAAGACCGACAAATCAAAATTCTTGAAATTCAAATTTACATTGGCCCCATAAGTATATTTAGGAATTCTACTTCCCAAATACGTTCGATCATAAGTTGGGTCGACCTGCCCATCTGGCACGCCGTCAGGTCCACTGATATCTTTATACCTTAAATCCCCTGCTTGTGCCGTAGGATTCACTGCTGACATATCGGGCCAGCTATTGACTTCCCCGTCATTCAGAAATACGCCATCGGTTTGATAGCCATAGTACATCTGCATGGGGTAACCAATAAACAAATCAGATCCATTTCCAACGAAACCATTGGGTTGCTCTACATTACCTAAACCTAAAGTAACCACTTCGTTTTCTATAATTGAAAAATTACCATTGATCGAATAACTAAAATCGCCTATACTGTTTCGGTGACCTAGATCAAACTCCCAACCGGTATTTTGAACGGCCCCAGTATTGGTTTCACTAATACCCACTCCTAAAACAGTCGATACACTAGATGATGGCTTAAAGAGTACGTCGGTCGTATTTCTTTTAAAATAAGTGGCGTTCAACGTAAGCTTACCATCAAAGAAACCGGTTTCAACCCCGATATCGGTCGTTTCCGTCGATTCCCATTTGATATTTGCATCCCGGTAAGTGGCATATGCCGCTCCAGTGGACAGTCCTCCACCCAAAGAGTAATCGCGTCCGGAGGCCAATACTGTTTGATACGGATAGTTTCCAATGTTCTGATTTCCTAAAATACCCCAAGAAGCCTTTAATTTCAGGTTTGAAAGCCAGGTTACATCTTCCAGAAACGATTCTTGGGAAAGCCTCCACCCTACTGCAGCAGCAGGAAAAATAGCATACTTGTTGCTTTCCGGAAATCGGGATGAACCATCATAGCGTAATGTCGCCTCAAAAAGATATTTCTCGTCGAAACTATACTTTAGACGAGAAAAGAACGATTGTAATGCCCATTCTGCGTCATAACCTCCCGACTGTTGGTTCTCGGCACTCCCTAAATCCAACACCGTATAATCATTACTTGGAAAATCTTGTCGGTACCCATCAAAAAATGACAACTCCTCATTTTCAAAGGAATACCCAGCCAACAAACTGAAGTCATGGTCACCAAATTCTTTGGAGTATTCCCCTGTGAATTGCAAGGTTTTAAAAATCTCCTTATTGCTAAACTGGTCCAACTGTGATTGCCCCAAAAGCACGTCTTCATTCAAACGTTGTGAAGCTAAATAAGAACGCTGTTCAAAGAGCGAAAAATTATATCCACCTATCGCCGAAAAAACCAAATTATCGGTCGGCTTATAATCCAACTTCACATTAACCCCCACCCTTGTCCGTGGGTTGGTCAAATAAGATTCGGAAGCGAGCCACGATGTCGGTGTACCACCACTTTCTGGGCCGATACCATAGTCGCCATTTGAAGCTTGCCCCAAAAATACAGCAGGGTAACGCACCGCGTTTTGAATTAACTGATCTTGAAAGCTATTGCCGGCACTACCTTTATTTGCTGTCGCCTGCGGTTCTTTACGTTCTTCTATGGTGCCGAACATTCGCGTACTTAAGTCAAATTTATCGCCCAGCTTGTTCTGCAAATTCATTCTAACATTATACCGGCTAAAACTGTTTTTTGGAATGATACCATCTTGCTCTAAAATTCCGGCAGAAACATAGTACTTGTTCTTTTCATCACCGCCATTGACAGTCAGGGTATGAGAAGTTTGCACGCCATTTTTCGAAAAAAGATCTTCCAAAAATCTGGTATTCGGATAATTATCCAAGTCAGATTGAGATCTATATTTTTCGATGTCTTCCGCCGAAAAACTATTGCTTCCCGATGCTATATTGTACATTTCGGCATACTCCCAAGAATTTACAAATTCAGGAAGTTCAGTCGCATCATTAAAGCCTACATAACTATTATAGTTGATGGAGAACTTGCTTTCACTACCGGTTTTTGTTGTTATAAGAATAACTCCATTTGCCGATCTAGCTCCATATATTGCTGCCGAGGAGGCATCTTTTAAAACTGAAATCGACTTAATATCATCAGGATTGATATCGTTCATACTGCCTGCAATACCGTCAATGAGTACAAGTGCGTCGGGGGTTGCACCAAATGAGCCAACACCTCGTACACTTATTGCTCCCGAGCTTTGCCCCGGTCTTCCTGATCGCTGGATAACGGTAACTCCCGGCATTTGTCCAGTAATGGCCTGTGAAACTTGGGTAACGGGTCTATTTTCGATGTCTTCTGATGAAACTTGGGAAACTGATCCAATTACATTCACCTTCTTCTGTGTACCAAAACCTACAACGACAACTTCATCAAGGCCTGCAGCACTTTCCACCAAAGTAATGTTCAATGTCGTTTGGCCGTTTATAGGAACTTCCTTAGTTGCATACCCAATGTATGAAACCATCAAGATTGCATCGGTATTTGTCAATTCTATGCTAAAATTACCGTCGAAATCGGCTGTTACACCGTTGGTGGTTCCCTTTTCAACAATATTTGCTCCGGCAAGCGGAATGCCCGTTTCATCGGTAACCGTTCCTTCAACTGCTTGTTGCAATTCATCCGTAGTTTCAGCCGCAACCGTGTTTGAGGTTTGGTCGCTGGGAGGTTTTATTCCGTTGTTCTTTAATACAATCTGGTTCTTGACCATGGTATAGGATACCTTTCCGTTCGGAAATAAATTCTGAAGCACGGCTTTTATAGTCTGCCTATCAACATTCAAAGAGACCCTTCTATTGACATTCAGTTCCCCTGTTTTATAGAAAAAGCGAAATTTGCTTTGAGCCTCTATTTTTTCAAATACACTTTCAATAGTTTCATTATTTACTTCAAGGGTAACTTTCTTATTTTGGGCATATGAACTTGCATGAAGATTGAGTAGGGCAAAGACAAACAATATAATCGAGATTTTCACTGTACGATTCTTGTTAAGAATGTTTTCCACAATAGTGAAAAACAATGGTTTTTTTTCCATAGTTTTAAGAGATTTTGATTAGTTAATTGTAGCGTTGAAATCAATTTAATTCGGGGAACGTTGCAGCGTTTCCCGTTTTTTGTACTATTTAGGCCATATTTATTCTGGTTTTTTGATTACTATTCTGTTATTTATAATATCGTAGTCGAACCCTGCACTTTCCTTAAAAGTATTTAATAGGTCTTCAATGGTTTCGTTTTCAAAAGTTCCCCTGAATTCAATCGAATCAAGATCTTTATAGTCATTTTCAACAACCACATTATACCGTCTTTCAATTTTCTCGACTATATTTTCAAACGCTTCGTTGTTAAAAACCAAGAACCCATTTCGCCACCCTAAATAGTCATCAACATTCACTTCACTAATAATCATCGCATCATCATCATCCAATGTGGCTTTTTGCCCCGGTTTAATGACATGGGCATCGGGTACTTCACCTAAACTCGTTTGCTTACTCACCGCAACGCTACCTTCTAAAAGAACGGTATGTGCTTCGGTGTTACTGTAACAGCTTACATTAAAACGTGTTCCCAATACTTCAATATCCATTCCTTGGGAAACAACCGAAAAAGGGTGCACAGCATCTTTGGCCACTTCGAAATAGGCTTCCCCATTTAGAAAAACCTTTCGCTTTTCCCCTTGAACAAAACTCACTGGATATTTTAATGAACTATCGGAATTTAGATGTACCAAGCTTCCATCGGACAAAATCAATTGAAAGGTCTTTCCTTTTGGCACCAGAATCTCATTGTAGACAATTTTCCCCGATGTCGGTTCACCGGAATAAACCATTTGATTCTTATGTTGGGAAGCGATGATGTTTCCTTTCGAATCACGCAAAGTCTCTCCACCTCCCAGAACTATATTCTTTAATTCATTGTTTCCTGTTTTTAAAACAATCGGATTATCTTCGATTATGAGCGCTGGCTCTGTTTTGGAAATAGTTTCCCATATAATGACCGTCCCCACAATGCATATAATTACAGCGGCATATTTAAAAAAGAACCTTTTATCATATTTTTTTTTTGGTCTTCGTTGATTTGTCCGCATGTTGATTTTTGACCAAACTTCCTCCTTTAGTTCCTTATCAAAGCTGAGTTCAGACCAAGAAGTGCCGTCGTTTTGAAAGGACTCAAGAAAACCTTCAAGCAATTCAAGTTCTTCCGAAGAACATTCATTGTTCACGTATTTCTTAAATAGTTTTTTTGCCTTTTTTGCATTCATCTATCGGACGGTTAATGGGCCATTTCATATATAAGTACCCAAATTGATATCATGGTACACGTCAAAAGCAAAAAAAAATTAAAATTCCGCAAAAACTGCCTTATTAATTTTTCATATTCTCAAAACACGCGATTTATCGAAACCGTTCGACTTACCTCGGACTTATTCGCAAAAAAGGGAGTTTCACCAATGAATGCTGTGATTAATGCAGTAATATAAGAGAAAGAAAAACCACTTCCTCTAACTGAAGATTACTTCGTAAAAAGGCAAGCGCCTTAGAGATTTGGTTTTTTACAGCTTGGACGGATATATCAAGCTCTTTAGCGATTTCTTTGTTGGATTTGTGTTGATAGCGACTCAACACAAAAATTTGACGGCACCTATGGGGTAACTTATCCACATGGTTCCGAATTCTCGTTTCCAATTCGGAATATTCCAATTTTTGGGAAACATTCATTGAAACATCAATGATATTCAAGCGAGTTAAGTCTTCGTTTGAAAATTTGGTATTTCGAAAGTGATTGAAAATCTGGTACTTTACCGCTTGGAAAAGATATGGTTTCAAAGCAGAAATTTTAGTATTTTCCCTTTTTGACCATAGCGCAATAAAAATATCCTGAATAATATCTTCACAAACCGTTCGATTGTTAATGACCTTCATGGCATAACTAAAAAGATCTTCGGAGTACTTGTCATAAATGGCTCTAAAAGAGTTGTTATCACTGTTTTGCAACCCTATCAACAACTTAGAATCTTCTGTTCCGTTTTTCATCGCATAGCATTCTCTACGATAAATCTATAAAAAATAGACTGATATTTAACATTATATTGGGATAACCTTAATTCAGTGCGCATTTGATTGACTTAAATAGTTACTTTTTGCCAATAGATTCAGGTATTGATAATTTAGGATTTCTTTTAATCCGTACGTTATTCCAATTTAAAAATTAAGAGTGCCCTCTTTAAAAGAGAAAAGGGAATAAGGTTTTCACCAAATTCCCTCTACAACTTTAAAAAACTAAACTAACTCAAAAAACTAAATTTTCAATGAATAATGAGGACCTATCGCTTTAAATCTTTATAAAATTAATTGGAATTATTCCAATACTTGCCCCTTTTCAAGCAATACTTTTTTTAGGTCTTCGTAAGCTACATCTTGAACGGCCGATTCGTTATCAAGAGCAAGTACGGCAGCCGCGGCAGCCGATTGTCCTAAAATCATAAATACGGGTTCCATTCTAATGGAACCAAAGGCAATATGACTTGATGAAACGCAAACCGGAACCAAAAGGTTTTTACATTCCTCTTTTTTGGGTACTAATGAACCGAACGATATGGCATAGGGCCCTTCTGTTTTCACTCCAATGTCGCCTTCATTTTGAACAAAACCGTCTTCTTTTATATAGCGTTGTACATTATGGGAATCCATAGTATAAGATCCCATTCCAACGGATTGTGGTGTAGCTCTTTTCTTTAATAACTCATTCTCGGTCATAACATATTCACCGATCATGCGCCGTGCTTCGCGAACATAAATCTGATGCGGCCAGTTGCCATTATCGGTAAACTCGTCTTTGGCCAGCCCCCATTTTTGCATTTCAGACTGAATATCTTTTGGAACCCTCGGATCGTTGGCTACAAACCACAATAGTCCCTTTTGATATTGCTCGTGTTCCTTAATGATTTCTTTTCTTCGTTCGTAAGAAGCTTCCGGGTAATCATAGTTCATACCAATATTATCACTACTGAACGGACCGTGGTTGTTGGTATCGGTCTTGTGATTGGGAATCGCGTCGAACTTATTGAACCAATCCTTCCAGCCGGCGTCAAAAACACGGGCCAACAATTCATATTGCATGGGATCGTAACCTTCAGGCTTGGGAAAGGGAACTCTGTTCGGCTCATGGTTGGTCATACATGTTCTAAAGCAGTAGGCCTGTATTTTATCATCGCCACTATGTTTTTCTCCCGGGTCTTCCCCTGAGACCCTAGGCAACAACCCACTGGAAGGATCCCCAGGAACTACATATGGAGAAATATCGGACTCAAACCAATGATTGTGGTGCAAAACTCCGGTCTGTACGCCGTTCCATTCTTCACCATAGACATCTTTGCCTTCGCGACCAACGTGGTAACTCACCCCTGAGCTGGCCATTAAATCACCTTCATAAGTGGCATCAAGAAACATTTTACCAGTATAGGTTTTGCCAGACAACGTGGTAAACGATTCAATACTACCATCTTTCATGACCACGCCTTTTTCCCGATCTAGCCATTCATCACGGTCAACCCATATCTTCTCTTCCCTGACTAAATCTTCAAATACATTTTCTGCCACGTGTGGCTCAAAAATCCACATGGTTCGGTTCTCACCATCCATGGCAGGCGTTCCCTGTCCCGTATTCCCATATTCGCTATGGGGCTGCCATTTCCAAGCTTCATCGGTATTGTAATGATTATATACCCGATGATAAAACTCCCTTGCGAGTCCGCCAATTACGCTTTTATTACCAGTATCTGTCCAGCCCAGGCCTCCAGAGGTCAATCCGCCCAAATGCTTGTCAGGAGAGACCACAATAACTGATTTCCCTGATCGTTTGGCCTCTACCGCTGCCGATATTGCCGCCGAAGTGCCTCCATAAATAATAATGTCGGCCGCGTTAGGGTCTTTTGCCTCAGCTGTCTTGTCATTACAGCTCAATATACACATGGCCATAATCAATACAACAAATAATGAGCATACAGTTCGTTTGTTTGTTTTCATTTGTCCTTTTTTTAAATTTAAGATTGGTTGCTACTGTTATTATTGAATGTTTTTATGAGTGCTCGTATGTTTTTTTGAAATAATTTCCTCCAATTCCTTTTTCATCGATTGAACCAATTCAGGATGCTCTTTGTATCTATTGACCGATTCTGATCTGTCTTCTTCAAGATTATACAATTGCCCTTCGCGACGTTCATTGTCAGGTGCGATATATTTCCAATTTCCTTTTCTAATACCTATATCATTTTTAGAAGATTGAACAATGACCGATTCCCTTGCACCTTCCTCTTTCCCCATTAAAACAGCAAGTTGGTCATAACTATCTACCGCCGCATCGATTGGAAGTTCAAATCCTACTATACTACTTAGCGTAGTCAGTACGTCATTCAAGGCAAAAAGTTGATCCGATTTAGCTCCTGAAGGAAATTTTCCGGGCCATCTTGCCAGAAAGGGAGTTCGTACCCCTCCTTCCCAAATGGTCCATTTTGTTCCTCTTAAATCCCCGTTTGGATGGTGTTCATCGGGACTTGCTCCTTTTTTTACAACATCCTTAGGACTATTGCTCGCATTGGCCAAGTCAATATGGTTCCCAGTCATCTCAAACTGAGATCCATTGTCACTGGCGAAAAGGACAATCGTATTTTGCGATTGTTGCAAACTATCGAGTGTGTTCAATATTTCACCAATATAAGTGTCTAGTTCGTAAACATAATCACCATACAACCCTGCTTTGGTCGTACCTTTAAATTTATCACTTACCGACAACGGGATATGGGGTACATAGGGCGCAAAATACAGAAAAAATGGACTATCTGTTTTCACCGAATAACGTTCCTTTAAAAAACGTGTACTTTGCTTGGTTATCATATTGAGATACTCATCGGAAGGAATAATTTCAATATGGTCTTTTTGCGTAGCAGCTTCAATATTATAAAAATCATGTTGTAAAGCGGCAACGATGTTATTCCCATTCATAACCCAGCATTCGCTCGCGCAGCTAAAACCGAACCAATGATCAAATCCGTAGTCCATGGGTCCATCTGTAATTGGTTTTTTTAGATCAATGTTCGCACCATTATTTTCGGCCTTAAACTTTCCATATCCCGCCGGCTTTTCCCCGTCGAGTGTTGGAAATGTGGCTCCCAAATGCCATTTTCCGAAGCCTGCCGTTGTATAGCCCGATTGTTGCAACATTTTTGGCAACGTCAATTGACCAGCAGCCATCATCGATGGTTCATAATTGGACAACACCCCTGATTTTTTCCAACTTCTAAAAGGATAGGTTCCCGTCATCAGGGCATACCGAGAAGGGGAGCACACGGAAACCGGACAATAGGCATTGGTCAAACGAATGCCTTCGGAGGCCAATCGGTCTAGATTTGGTGTGGGTATCAAAGAGTTGGGGTTGTAAGATCCTAAGTCTCCATACCCAAGGTCATCAGCCAGAATCAAAACGATATTCGGTAACGCGTGAGCCGTCTTTGCTTTTTCCTTTTCTTCGCAAGACACAACAGATAACAATCCTATAACAACTACACCCCATAAAAATGGGTGCCATTTCGAATAGTTCTGTCTGTACTTGATATTTCTAAAGGGGATTTTCAAAATTTTACTACCGTATATTTTATTTGCCATGTGCTCAATTAATCTCATCACTAATTACTTCAGACGTTGTCCGTCTTTCAACAAGACAGCTTTTAAGTCGTTATAGGAAATATCCTGAACGGAAGCACCGGTATCTATTGCCAAAGAAGCAGCAGTAGCGGCAGATTGGCCCAATACCATAAATACGGGTTCCATTCGAATAGAGCCGAATGCAATATGCGTCGCACTTACACACACGGGAACAATCAAATTTTCACATTCTTCTTTTTTGGGTACCAAAGATTTATAGCTAATTGGGTATGGTTTAAAACCATGTGCTTCAACATTACCCTCATTTTGAACATATCCATTGGCATCGACATAACGCTGCACATTATGGGAATCCATTCCATAAGCCGCCAATCCGATTGCATCTTCAGCAACTTTTAATGCTTCACAGTTGTGTTGGGTCATTACATAATCGCTGATCATTCGCCTTGCCTCACGCACATATAGTTGTTGTTGCCATCCGTCGGCCCTTTCGAACTCATCTTTTGAAGTACCCCATCTCGAGGCCTCGTCACGCACTTCCTTTGGTATTCTGGGGTGATTGGCCAAAGTCCACATCAAACCCATCTGATAATTTCGGTGGTCTTCAATGATTTTTTCCCGTTCGGCGTAGGAGGCATCCGGGTAGTCGTAATTTTTTCCAATATAATCCGTTGAAAAACCAAATTTGTTATTCGTATCCGTCTTTCTGTTCGGCATGCTCGAGTTAATCCATGGTAAAAGTGAATTGCCATAACTGTACATATCACGTATGAGTCCTTTTCGAGCCTCATAATTCCGAAGCAGCAATTCATAATTGATCTCGTCGTAATTCGCGGGTTTTTTAAACGGAATTCGGTTCTCAGGATGATTGGTCAAACACATTCTAAAACAATAGGCCTGTATTTTATCATCACCAGCTCCCTCAAGACCGGGTTTTTCATTGACATTCGGTAAAAGTCCACTCTCGGGCCTCCCTTTTTCTATGTATGGATCGACCCCTTGGATAAAATTATGGTTAAAAGCATTTTTGGAAACCAGTTTGGTCAATGACAAATTGATATTATTGGCCTGCACACCGTTTAAGGTTTCACCATATTCATCATTGCTCTCTCGACCTACGGCATACGACACTCCCGCTGCAGCCATAAGGTCGCCTTCATACGTGGCATCAAGAAATATCTTGGCGATGAACTTTTTTCCACTTTCCATAGTTATTGACTGAATTTTCCCATCAGACATGAGTACACCCGAACTTCTATTCAATCGTTCTTCATAAACCAGTTTTACTTTTTCATTACTTAGCATATCATGATATACCTTAAGTGCCGCAGAAGGTTCAAAAGTCCACATCGATGCTTCCCCTTTTTCGGTACGGGTTTGCCCGCCATCGATGTATTCTGACCGTTTCTCCCATTTCCAGTTTTTAGGGTCATCGTAGTATTTCTTTATGTTTTCATAAAATTCCCGTGAAATTCCACCAATGGCCTGTTTGTTACCTATATCGGTTTGTCCCAGTCCGCCAGTGGTCAACCCTCCCACTCTGTTTGTTGGTTCGATGAGCACTACCGATTTGCCCATTCTACTGGCTTGGATAGCCGCTGCCACCCCGGCAGAAGTACCACCGTAAACTACAATATCATATTTTTTTGATTGCGCGCTCGAAACCTGAATCATCATTACGAGCGTCAAAAAGCCTATTATTTTCTTCATTTTTAATGTTTTGTATTATTATTTTTTTGCACTTTCCTTCGGGTAATATTCCGCTGGGTAATTGGGACTGAACCTAACTTCCTCGGTGCGTAGACCTAAATCATTATTTGCAATCCAAGGTTCGCCTCGTTCCGTCAAGTGGGTTATCATTCTTTTCCTCCACTGTTGCAGCGTGTTTTTAAACTGTTTCTTTTTTGCTAGATCATATTTCTCCGTGGGATCATTTTCCAAATCGAAAAGTTGTTCTTCCCCAGTAGCAGCAAAATAGATGTATTTAAATTTTGCATCGGTAAGCCCCGTCCAACTATTTTCAGGCCAATAGCATGGGCCATGCTCCAAATCAAGTACCTTTCGCCAATTATCTTTATCCCCCTTGATGAGGTTTATCATGCTCATTCCGTCCAGGTCGTTGGGCAGCGGCACTTCCGCAACATCAAGAAATGTAGGTAGAATGTCCCTTAGTTCAACCAATTCATTAATTTCCCGACCCCGTTTTGCATCGATCTTTAGATTTTCTGGCCATCGAATAATCATGGGCACAGCTGCCGACCCCTCATAAGGATACGATTTCCGCCATAAATGATGATCCCCCATCATATCGCCATGATCAGATGAAACCAAAATAAGCGTATTCTCAAGTTCTCCTTTCTTTTCCAAAGTGGAAATGATATTCCCTATTTGTTCATCTAGAAAACTGATGGCGGCCAAATAGCCTTCACGCGACCGACGTACAATACTATCACCATAATTGCCTCTTGGAGCATTTTGTTGTTTGCCCAGGGCCGGAATTTTAGTAAAGCTACCGTATTTTTCTTCGGCCCATTCTCCAACAGTGGCCGTCGGAATAGCTTTCTTTTCATAGAACTCTAACCACCTTTTTGGTGGGTCAAAGGGCGGATGGGGCCTATGAAAGGCAACTTTTAGAAAGTAAGGCGTCTTACCATCTTGGTTCTTTATAAAATCAATGGCTTGGTTGGCCGTCCAAGTCGTGGGATGTAGTTCATCATCATAAGGATATGTTCCCGTTCGGTGATCTGTCGGCCCCAGGCCCGTGCCATCCATTTTTTTACCAGGAGCTTTTTCTTTGAACCATTGATTATAAGCATTTTGAGGATGTCCCCATCCCTCGCATAGCGCAATTTCATGAAATCCGTGCATAAACTTGCTATTATCAAGCTCATCCAACCCGACATTAAGGGGGCCACTACCAATGGGTTTATAATGTAACTTTCCTGTGGCAAAAGTATAGTAGCCAGCTTCCCGCAATAGTTGAGGCATTTCATTGGCATACTTGGTTGCAATTGGGGCATACGTTAAAAGGCCATGGTTCCATGGGCTTTTTCCTGTTAACAATGCAGCTCTTGCAGGTAGACAAGTCGGTGTTGCGCTATACGCCCTAGTAAACAGAGCACCCTCATTTGCCAAGCGATCCATATTTGGGGTATGCACCCATTCACCGGCATTCACACCAATATAATCAGATCGCAATTGGTCAGGAAATATTAAGATGATGTTGGGCTTTCTTTTTTCAACCGTCTGGGCATTGCAAAGTATGGAGTTGCCGCAAAGCACAACCAACATATATACTGGAAACTTACAAAAAGTTTTATACAAAATGTCGTAAAAGACAATCATAGATTCTTCTTATGCTTATAGGTTATCAAAAAACAATAGAAAAAATACAGGCTTAGTTTTAAGCCTGTATTTAGACTCACTCCCTTTAAGTATCAATACCCAGGATTCTGATCCGCCTGATTAACGGCCGGATTGTTGTTTATTTCATCCTCGGGAATCGGCCACAATAGACGTTCGTCAAGTATATTTTTGCCTGCAGCCGCAAAAGCTTCTTTCACGGTTCCCGTACGTTTCAGATCGAACCAACGCCTACGCTCCGTTATAAATTCATAAGCTCGTTCTTGTACCACGGCCGCCCTGAAATCGCTACCACTCATTCCTGAAGGATAGTCTACCGCTGATGCCGTATTGGGATCAAGGCCATAAGCTCTTCTTTTAATGATATTGAGTCGTTCCAAAGCTAGGGAAGACGGACTTCCACTTGCCATACTTGAAGCTTCGGCATAAAACAAATAAGCCTCTGCAAGTCGATAAATAGGAACGCTATAGACACTTTGTCCTGATGTATTGGTAATAAACTTCTTAAAAAGAATAGGCGTCGTATCGGGCAATGGCACCCATTCCCCATCAGCATTTTGAAATTGGGTATATAAATTAAAGCCTTTTCTCAGGTCGTTGTCATCCCAACTATCGCCAATAAAGGAATTTGGATCCGGAAGCCATGCAAAAACCCCACCCGATGAATAGTTATAGGGAACGTTCCCAGCCCGATGCAGATAATTTGGAATTGTAGACCCTTTTGTTTCGGAGTGATGCATTGACATGATATCTTCAGAACTGGTATCGACAGCGAAAATTTTATAAAAATCATCACTTTGTTCTACAGTAACCAGTGCAAAGGGGCCATTGGTTATGACATCTTCAGCTTTTTCGGCGGCGCCTGCCCAATTTTCCATGGTTAAATAAACATGGGCCAGCAACATCTTGGCTGCCCATTTCGAAGCTCTGCCAGTCTCACCACCAACTTCACCCAAACCACTTTCTGCGGCCAAACAATCTTGAACGATCAATTCATAGACCGCACTTTCGGGTTCTCTCGGAGCCTCAATGGCACTAAGATCGATACTTTCGGTTGTTTTAATAGGAACGGCTCCCCAGCCCCGTACCAATTCAAAGTAACATAAGGCCCTGAGGAAGTGCGCCTCGGCCAAAATTTGTTCTTTTACCCCCGCATCTATATTCTCAATAGCGGGTACATTGTCCAATACGGCGTTTGCCCGATTAATCGTAGTATAGAACGATGACCAATTTGTGGCACACCTCCCAATGTTTCGTTGGTCTAAAATTTGGTCCCAAATGGTTATGGGTGCCTGAGATCCCCTGCCGAAGAGATAATCGCCATGCAATTCGGTCATAAGGTAGTTCGTGATACCAAAAAAATCATTTTGCATTCCTGCGTAGGCACCAGCGATGGCCGCTTCGGCATCTTCTTCATTCTTATAAAAGTTTGCCTTTGAAACGAAATCCTTTGGTACTTCTTCCAAGGTGCTTTCGCAAGCCGATAAGCACACGATTATTATTATTCCTAAAATTATATTTTTCATTATTCTATGTCTTTTCAATTAAAATCTAAATTTCAAACCAATGGCATAAATTTTGGCAGTCGGATAGCTACTTTGGTCGTGACCAAACCGTAATCTATCACCAACATTGCTCGTATCGGTACCTCTTGTATTCGCCTCGGGGTCAATACCCGTGTAGTTTGTGAAGGTGAAGAGATTGGTGCCTGAAACGTACAACTGGGCCATGTCAAATCCTTTTAGACCTATTTCGGATACTGGGAAGTTATAGGCCAATCGCATCGATTTTATACGCAAATAACTGGCATCTTCGATAAAACGTTCAGACACCGTAATTTGAGTGGCACTACTTAGTTTCGGGTATTTGGCATTGGGATCCGGATTTTCTTCTGTCCAATAATTTCCGATGATATCCCTAAATTGATTATTTCCGCGTTGAAATGAATTTAGATGTGTGCCATTCGTCGCGTTGAAAAGCTCATTGCCCTGAACCCCCTCTACAACAACATTAAGTTCAACACCCTTATAGCTAAAGTTAGAGGTGAGACCATATATAAAATCAGGATGATAGCTGCCCAAAATTACGCGGTCAAGCGCATTAATACTACCATCGGGCACTCCATCAGGACCACTGACATCTTGATATTTGATAAATCCATCATCGTCAAGACCATCTTCCAATAGCCCATAAAATGCTCCCAAAGGCTCACCGACTCGGGCAATATTCGCACTTGGCCAAACAGCGCCTTGGTCAGAACCAAAAATATCACTGTCTCCCGCCAGTTCGATAACCTTATTTCTATTTGCGGAAATCTGTGCTGAAGCATCCCATTTGAATTCGTTTCTTAAAATATCGGCATCGACGCTAAACTCGATTCCGCTATTCTGTATTTCACCCAAATTTCTCAGTATCGACCCAAAACCGACCGTTGGTGGAAGAGGAACGGACGCCAGCAAATCTTTGGTGTTCTTTTTATAATAATCAAAAACAAAGCGCAGACGGTCATCAAACAAATTAAGGTCAAAACCGATGTCAAGCTGCCCCGTTGTTTCCCATTTTAAATCACTGTTGGAAATCCCTATGGGATAAAATCCGATAACATCGGTTTGATTTCCATATATATATTTGACTGAATTCAGTCGGTCGAGCGACTGATATGGGTTAAGGGCGGTATTTCCGGTAATACCATAACTGGCCCTTAATTTCAGATTTGTAATCGTGTTGCTATTCTCGAGAAAAGCTTCATCCGATACCCGCCAAGCGATGGCCCCTGACGGAAAATAGCCCCATTTATGATTTGCCCCAAATCGTGATGAGCCATCGGCCCTGATACTAGCGGTCACCATATACTTTCCATCAAAAGCATAGTTTACCCGCGAAAGAAAGGATGCTAGGGTCCAATCTGAATAACCAGAACCGGGATTTCCAACGGTCTCGGCAGCAGCCAAATTAAAGTTCTCGGTAATATTATTGGCAAAACCACTGACACTAATTCCTGAACTGCGGTTCATATTTGTTTGATAGGTGCCTCCCCCAATAACATTCAAACTGTGCCTGTCATTGAATACTTTTGAATATGTCAATACGTTTTCCGTCAAAAATGAATTGGAATAGGAATTACTTTCGGAGGCCGACCCCCTATCATTATCGTATATAATCGGCGCAAAGAATTCGCTACGCGCATTACGGTATTGCAACCCTAATAAGGTTCTAAAAGATAAGTTAGGCGCCAATTGAATATCAAAAGTTGTATTGGCCAAAACGCTATTTGAAAAATCCAGATCTTTTCGAAACGTATTGATTAATGGATTGCGCATATCGGCAGACCCGAAATTATAAACCTGCTCAATTTGGGTTGGTAGCCCGTCTTCGTTATACAACGGCAGGGTCGGTGGCGCAGATGCCGCAGCAGAAAGCATAGAGTTACCACGATTACCATTATCGACAGGAACCGAATTTCGCTCGTTTCTCGATAGCTGCACATTGATGCCCATTTTCAACCAACTCTTTAATTCTTGGTCAAGATTGATTCGGACCGAACCCCGAGTAACTCCCGAATTTTCAATAATTCCCGTCTGATCATATAAATTTCCGGAAATAGAGTATCGACCCTTTTCCGAGCTTCCGGAAAATGTCACTGTATGGTTGTGTACCGGGGCCGTTCGAAATATGGCATCCCACCAATCGGTTCCCGGATTTTGTACTTCACTGGGATTAAAGAACGGGTCCAATCCTTCATTTTTCAACCATTCATTGGCAACAACGGCATATTCTTGGGCATCAAGCAAGTCATAGCGGTTTATCGCTTGTTGCATACCGAAAAAAGTATTTATTTCTACCTTGCTGTCTTGGCCTTTCGTACCCCTTTTTGAGGTAATGATCACAACCCCATTTGCACCTCGGGAACCATAAATTGCGGTAGCGGAAGCATCCTTTAAAATATCAACGGATTCAATATCTGCAGGATTTAGGAAATCTATACCGCCCGTAACCGGAAAACCATCAACAACATACAACGGTTGGTTATCGCCGATCATGGAGTTTCCTCCCCTAATACGAACTTCAATACGGGAGCCGGGGGTACCCGAATTCTGGGAAACCCTGACCCCTGCGGCCCCTACCTTAAGGGCCTGTTCCATATTATAGACGGGAACTGCTTCCAAGGTTTCACTCTTTACCTGTGAAACAGAGCCGGTCAAATCTGATTTTTTCATGGTGCCATAACCTACAACCACAACTTCCTCTAGTCCTGCGGCACTCTCTTCGAGTGTAATCGTAATATCAGATTGATTATTGACAACCACTTCCTTAGTTGCAAATCCGATGTATGAGATTATTAAAGTAGGATTTTCATTCGATGTTTCTATTGTAAATTTTCCATCAAAATCAGCAGTTACCCCATTTGTCGTATTTTTCTCAACAATGTTGGCTCCTGGAAGAGGGGTTCCATCATTGTCGATTACCATTCCGCTGATTTCGAATTGTGGAAGCGAAATGGTCTTCGCATTTATAGGAACTTCTTTTTTCCTTTTAATAGCAATTTGTCTGTCTAAGATGGCATAATCCAAGTCTGTATTATTGAATGCCATGTCCAAAATTTGCGGAATGGTCATCTTCTTGGCATCAATACTCACGCTTTTTCCGTACTGCACAATATTCTCCTCATAAAAAACAATAAAATCGCTTTTAGCTTCTATCGTTTTAAATAAATCTTTGAATGTACCATTCGCTAAGTGTATATCGATTTTGGTCTGTGCATTGGTTAGGTTTGCATACAAACTTGTTAAACCGATACATAAAAGTAATGTGATGACTCTCATGCTAAATAACAGTAGTTTGTTTACTCCATTTAAGATATCTAAATGGCAGGAGTTAGCCTTTTTATTCATAATTTTGATTTTTTGGTTAATATTACTTTTCGAGGTAGTGTTAATACCGCCAGAAGATCTTCGCCCATCTTCTGGCTTTTTCATTTCATAAGGGAATTCATTTCATTGGCACTTCGTTTGTTTGGTTGATTAGAATTTGGTTATTTTCTTTGTGGTAGTTAAAACTGGCGGTCTCTTTTAAGATGTTCAAAGTGTGTTCGATATCTTCATTTATATCTAAGGAGCCCGAAAATTTACGTTGTTCCAATTTCTCGTTTTCAATCGTGATTTGCATGTTGTAATGACGGGCTATTTTTTTAACGATATTGCGTAGTTCACAATTGTTAAAAATAAAACTGCCCTTTCGCCATGACATGTATTGTTCAATATCTGTCTTTATCAGTTTCAGCTGTTTTTCCGATTTTCTGTAGGTGGTTAGCGTACCCGGCAACATTTTGACAACTTGGTTCTCAAGTCCGGGAGTTCTAGGGAAATCTATTTCTACACGCCCGCTTTCCAATGCGGTACTGGTAAAACCGTCATCAGCATAACTACTTACGTTAAAAACGGTGCCCAAAACTTTGACCTGATAATCTTCCGTTACCACATAGAAGGGATTATCGGCATCATGTGTTACTTCAAAAATAGCCTCCCCGAGCAAAAATACTTCCCGTCTTTTTTCTGAGAATTTGGCAGGATAGGTAAACTTGGTTCCGGCATTGAGCCAAACTTTGCTGCCATCGGAAAGAACAATCTGTGACCGCTTACCATACGGCACTAAAATGGTATTATACACTGGCTCTTTATTCCCCGGATCTTGTTGCTTGATGTTTTCGGAATTATTGATCTGAACATTTTGGCCATTGGAGGAATATGCAATATCGACACTGTTTTCATTTATTCTCACCTCACGGTCATTGGAAAGAACCAATTTAACATTTGATTCGCCATTCATATCTGCTTCTACGGAAGCAGCATGTCTCATGATCGATAAACCTGTATCGTCAACATCATTCTGAATCCACCAAATGAACGACCCCACAGTCAATAAAACCATTATTGACGCCGCCATTAAGGTATTTCGTAAGAAACCCTTTCTTCTGTACTGATGAGCGGAATCAACGATACGTTGGTTTAACTCGAACTTCTTTTTCGGATCCAAAGGATTCTATTTTTGCTATATTGTTTTAAGCACTTTGAAAAACTGCAAATAACACTTGGGTCTTTATATAAGAAGTAAAAAGAAGAAACATAGACAGAAAAAAACCATTTTTTTTATCAAAAGAAATAACTATCACAGGAAAAAAATCATATCTCATTTATTTACAGGGATTTGATCATAAATCTAAATCCATTGTTTTTTCAGGAAATGAAAGAGAAATAAATGTTATTTACTTCTTCTAAAATAACTAGAAAATACGTGGGGGGCTATTCGTACCTCAGATCTTGTCTTAAACGTTTTAGGGAGCGATATATATTGGTGCGGGCACTTTCTATGGAAATATTCATTTCTACTGCAATCTCTTCATACGATTTGTCTTGGTTGAATCGCATTACAATCATGGCCCTTTGTTTGTTGGTCAAGGCCTTCAGTGCTCCAAAAAGACTTGATTTCAAATCAACCTCGTGCTCTGATTGAATGATTTGTTCCTCAATGGTGTTTTGAAGGTCTTTATAGTATTTTCCGGAAAGGTCTTCTTCGGGGGATATCAATACCAAATTGTTGCGATGCTGGCCAACTATTTTTCTCTTAAGCGATTTTAGTAGGTAATACTTGATGTTTACCGAGTTACACAGTTTTTTTCTGTATTTGTACAAATCTAAGAAAAGGTCGTGAATACAGTCCATCACAATAGTATCATCTGTAGTCAGTTTTGTTCCATAATCGTATAATAAATCTGCGTGTATGTGGTACAATTCACTAAGTGCATCAATATTGCCCCGTTTTATACGGGACCACAATATGGACTCATTTTCGGTAAGTGAATTCATTTTAAAAATATTATCCAGCGTTACGGTTACCTATAGCGTAAAGAGAAATCACAATTCATAATGACCAGAATATTAGTGATTTTTTAGTTAAATTAACAAAACTTATGAATGAAAATTAAAAAATCACCAATTTAGAACTATTTATACTATGGTTGTGACAATTTCTTGTTTTATTAAGTATCTTAAAATAGCATGGAACGTTGTCCTCTTCATGTCAATATAAAAGGGAACAAATATTTATTACTTGTACCCCTTTGTCTTCTTAATAACAGTTACTCGTGCACTAAAGGAATTTAATTTCGTCTTTCGATTTTTTAATATAGGCACACACCCTAAGCAACAAAACTTGCCCTAGTCTTCGATACCTTGAAGTGATTAAAACCCAGCAACCTTCCACCCCTTTCGATACTCACGGTGAAGGTATTTATTGGCCCTTCGATCCGAGAACCGCATCTTCACCGCATCCCATTCAAGCAAGGTATCGGGCAAACGTATGGCTACCGTACCCAAAAGTATAGCTTCTGTCATGGGGCCCGACTGGGCGAAATGTGATTCTGTTTTTTCTCCGCCCAAACAAGCATCCACAAAATGGTGATAATGATTAGGGTCGTCGAGCTCTGGAGCTTTGTAATCTATGTATTTTTTCTCCGGTAATAGTACGGGCATGTCGGTATGCGGTATAAGTAGTGCCCCTTCGGTTCCGATGAGCATGGCAGATTCGGCAGGATATGGCTTGCCAGAATACAGAGCTTGTATTTCCCATGGGGGATAAAATTCGCCGTCATACCATTCTACTGGTAGAACATCCGATTCCGTAAGCTCATTCCCAGAGAACATCCAGGTAATATGATCTCCTTGAGGCCAGGTGTCGGAGTTACGTTCCGAAGATTCTCTCCAAGATTTTTGAACCTTGGCGGATACAGACATAGGTGCTTTTAACCCCAGACCTTTCCATACCGCATCGAATATATGGCACCCGATATCTCCAGACCATCCGGTGCCAAAATCTTGCCAGGCCCGCCAAATGGCCGGATGATAAATATCAGCAGCATAGGGACGCATCGGTGCGGTGCCTATCCAAAGATCCCAATTCAAATGTGAAGGAACCTCTTCACCCTGAGCAGGCCGTGGACCAGGAAGTCGGTACCGCTCTATCGCTGCCGGGCGGTTCGAGCAGAGGTAAACATGCTTGACCTTGCCAATAGCTCCTTCTTTGATCCATTGCACTGCCAATCGATCCCCTTTGCCAGAGGCATGTTGTGTACCAAGTTGCGTTACCACCCCAGCTTTTATTGAGGCTTCGGTGAGCTTTCGTACTTCCGCCACATCGTGGCACATCGGCTTTTGACAATACACATGCTTTCCATTTTGAATGGCCCGATAAGCAATGGCAAAGTGATTGTGATCTGGCACTGTTATGTTGACCGAGTCAATTAAGTCGTGTTCTTTTTCAAGAAGTTCGCGCCAATCGGTATATGTTCGCGCATTTGGTAAAAGCTCTGAAGCCCTTTGCAAGTTTTTAGCATCAACATCACAAAGTGCTACAATTTCTACACCTTGATGTTCTTTAAAGTTTTGAAGGTCGTGCCAACCCATTCCCCCAACACCAATACATGCATGTTTCAATTTGTTCTTTGGGGATGCAAGGCCCACAGCAGAATTCATTATAAATGGAGTAGCTACGGCCGCTGCCGAAATTGAACCCAAAAATTTACGTCGCGTTACCAGTTTATTACTTTTTGCCATTTTCTAAGAAATTGTATGAAGCTAATAATTTATTGCATGAACCCATGATTATTACATTGGGATATACGTCTGCCCTAAAGAGAAATCAATGAACTCATGTTTCGTCAATTATTCCGGTTTACCCTATACATATATTTATTCGATTTGAAAGGAATTTAGCCATTTCCCAGAATTTATGATGGGCTAATACCAACACGGCAGAAACGGAGTGTCAAACCTGTTTCTGCCGTATGCTTTGATATTATAAAGAGGATACTACGCCGGCATATCGGGTAATTTCCAACCTTCGCGATAGGTATGTTTGACCAATTCAGCGGCAAATTCACTCGCTGAAAACGGTTCGGTCCAATCTTTTTCAAATTTCGGCCGACCATCGCGCATTACGAAGTTGTCCCGAATAACAGTTTTTATAGTTTCATCGTCCCCAATATTGGTAAATCGCATGTTCTCGCCATCCCATTTGAGAATTTTATTCAATGATTGAAGACGTACCGCCAGCACTCCCATCACAACCATTTCGTTGAAAGGACCTGCTTCTGAAAAATCTGAGGTACAAGGTTTTCGATTCTCAGGATTCTCTTTACAAGCTCGAACCCAATCCATCTCATGTGCTCCTTTATTCCATGCAAGGCCTAATTCCTCTTCTACCCTGCGCTCGGTTTGTGCCACTTTCGGCAATTCTCTACCAATGATTTCGGGTTCAATTCCATAGCAACCAGCGTGCAACACCCCTTTGGTACCATAAAAGAAGGTACCTCCGCCCGATTTATTCGGGTCTTTACCTGCAGGCCATCCTTTTGGTAAATCAGGTTTAATGCCACCATCGTACCATGAAACTTCTACTTCCGGTAATTTGATCTTCCCGATTTTTCCACGTTTAGGAAAGGTCAACTGTACCGATTGAGCTGTCGGTGCGGAATCTTTGAGCAATAATGAAGAACTACCCTGAACTTCGGTGGGATAGCCTAGCTTCAACGCTTCGAATACCGGATGCAGTATATGACAGGCCATATCGCCCAACGCTCCTGTTCCATAATTCCACCAGCCACGCCAGTTCCAAGGGTGGTATACTTGATTATAGGGAATCAATTCGGCCGGTCCTGTAAATAAATCCCAATCGAGCGTATCGGGCACCCACTGACCTTGTGCGGGCGGGTTTTGCCCTTGTGGCCATATTGGCCTATTGGTGAAAGATTCGACCCTTGTAATTTCTCCGATGGCCCCGCTCCATATTAATTCACACGTTTCGGCAACCCCGGCTCCTGAAGCTCCTTGGTTCCCCATTTGTGTGGCCACCTTATGCTTTTCGGCCAATTTGGTAAGTAATCGCGATTCATAAACCGAATGTGTTAGTGGTTTTTGTACATACACATGTTTTCCCCGAACCATAGCATCTGCAGCAACAATGGCGTGGGTATGATCGGCGGTAGCCACCATCACGGCATCAAAATCATTGCCCATTTCATCATACATGACCCGGAAATCTTTGTACTTTTTCGCATTAGGAAAATGGTCGAAACAGTTTTTTGCATATTTCCAATCTACATCACAGAGTCCCACTATATTTTCACTCTGTAGGTTTCTAAGATTTCCAAAACCCATACTACCCACTCCAACACCAACAATATTCAATTTATCGCTTGGGGCCTTGTGCCCCAACCCCGAGATTACATTGCTTGGGAGAATGGTTATTCCTACGGCGGCAGTTCCCGTTTTTTCAATAAAAGATCTTCTTGAAATTTGATGGGTTGCCAAATGCTTTTTTTTCATGCGTTGACTTTTTGTTATTTATTATTTGTATTTCGGTTTGCTGTTTGAAGGATGTTTTTTGAAAACAAAATGGGCGAGAGGTGTTTCAATTTAATTCTTTTACCGTATAAAACTTTAAAGGCTTTTTTAAAGCCTTAATTATTGCCGACCAGTAGTGCATTTAAAATTACAAAAATGAGCCAAACCCCTGCCCTCTTTTTAAAAAATTCTTAAAAAATACATCATTTTCCCCTTTTAACATTGCCAAAAAAACAATGGGAATAGCATTAAAATACTATTCCCACTGCGACTAAAAAATTTAGCAACTCAATTATATAGCCTGTATTGTGTGTTTCTACATATGATCAATCGTTGTCAATCAAACTTTAAATTTCATACCACAGAAGTTTCAAAAAAATAAAAGGAAACAAAATTACTCCCTCAAGCCTTTTAAATAGGCCATAGTCTGAGGAACTTGAACACTTTTTAATTTGCTCTCATCTTCAATGTAATAATGTTTAACACCTGCCTCTTTGGCTGCCTTTAAAACCTCCGGGATATTGATTTGCCCTGTGCCTAGAGGAACGTCATTCTCAGGAGAGGTCTTACCGGTAAGATCACCTTCGACCCCCTTTTTCAAATCTTTTAAGTGCATTAATTTAAAACGGGAATCATATTTACGAAGCAGTTCAGCGGGATCTGCTCCCGGAAAAAATGTCCACAAAATATCCATTTCAAAAGACACGTACTCGGGGTTCGTACGCTGCATCAAATAATCGAACAAAGTACCATCTTTGTAGGATACGAATTCATATCCGTGATTGTGATAGCAAAAGGTAATGCCATATTTCTTTTTTAGCGTCTTCCCTGCTTTATTAAAATCCTTGGCGGCTTTCTTTGCATCGTCGATTGTGAATTTCCCCTCATGGGGAATCCAAGCTATACGTACAAAAGAAGCCCCGAGAATTTTAGCATTTAGACCTACCTCATCCGTTTTGTTGACGAGTGCATCATAACTTACACCGTAAGAGGAACATTTTATTCCTCTATCATCGAGCATATCGCGCAACGCATTGGGAGAGGCACCGAACAAATTGGAAAATTCCATATCAGTAATACCCAATGATTTGATCGTATCTAATGTGGCGGCAACGTTTTTTTCAAAACTCTTTCGATGTGTGTAAGACACTAACCCGGGTGTTTCAGGAAAAAGTGGTTTTCCCGATTGTCCCAACAAATCGCCGGTTCCAATAAAAAAAACCAAACCAAGGCTTACTAGATAAAGAATGCTTTTCATACCTGAAAATTAAATAATTCGTTGATTGATTTAAAATCCCTTACAACTTAGGCTCCCAACCATTTTCATAGTCACGGCTCCATAACTTCATAGCATCGCGATCGAACATGCGTCCGGTTTTTTCATCAATATCAAAACCTTTTCCAATACGATAGGCAATGTTGGAATAATGTACCATGGCCATAGTGATGCTACCATCAGAAATCGGTCCGTTCGGCTTTGCCTTACCACGAATGGTATCAAAGAAATTCATTACGTGTGCCGTTGACATATCGCCACCACCGCCCAGGGCAGTTCCAGCTTCATTTGAAGTAGACTGGCTATCCTTTACCAATTTTCCACTGCGATCAAAAAGCTTGTACTCATTTCGATTTACAAAAACCGAACCTTCACTCCCATAAATTACGGTTCCCCTCCCGGAACCATAGGTGTTGTATCCGTTTCTACTTTTTCCATCCCATTGGATAATTTTATTCCCCGCGAATTTGAAAGTGGCTTCCATGGTGTCATACATTTCCCAACCATCTTCTAAAAAATGTCGTTTTTCGGCCTCAACCTCGGCATGTTGCGGAAAATCTACCTGAAGCGCCCATCGCGCCACATCAAGTTCATGGGTACCATTATTACCTGATTCTGCCGTACCATAATCCCATCCATACCAATGCCAGTTATAATCCCATGTCTCCTCGGTATAATCACGACGTGGGGCAGGACCTTGAAAAAGCTCCCAATCTAGACCTTGGGGTACTGCCGTTTTTTTCTGGTGTGGTACCTCTCCCCTAGCACTTGAATAAAAGGCGACCGCTTTATAAGGTGTACCAATCACCCCATTGTGAATTTCATTAATTATTTCAATTGTGTGTGTTGAAGAACGCTGCTGAGCACCCATCTGTACAACTTTATCGTACTTTTCGGCTGCTGCCACCAACATTTCATTTTCATGCATGTTATGGCTTGCCGGCTTTTCGACATATACATGCTTGCCCTCTTTTACGGCCATAATCGTTCCTGGCGCGTGCCAGTGGTCTGGCGTGGCATTAATAAGCACATCAACCTTTGGATCGGCGATTACATTGCGAATATCATTCTCCAATTTTGGCTTGTAATTAATATGCTTGGAAAACTTTTCCAAGCCAGCTGTACGCTGTTTTTCCATTACATCGCACAAGTACAACAATTGAACATTGGCCTCCTTTTTAGCGATCGGGTCATAATAGGCCCCTAGTCTACGGCCCAGACCCGCTATGGCTATGTTGAGCCTATCGTTCGACCCAATTATACGTCTATAGCTACTCGCAGGCATAGCCATTGCCGTATTGCCAACTGCAACCGCTGTACTACCTAAGACCGTTTTTGTAATAAAATTTCTTCTTGTCGTCATTGTACTCTAAATTAAAATTATTCAACTATTGTGTTCTTTTAAACTACGCGACCTGTATCGGTACACCGGAAAAAGATATAACCTTTTTCCGATTTATTAAAGGCAGGGTTGATTTATGTACCTTAATTATTGTCTAAAGCAACCCTACTACAATTATTCCTTGCCCCCGTCATGAACCCTGAGGCAGGGTCAAACAAAGAATTTCTTGAAACCGAAATTCTCTATTTTACCCCACACAAATTCCGTAAAAAATAGAATCTGACCTCTCTAGGGGGAGGTAAATGGGAAACCCCGGGGCAGAGCCCCGAGGAATTTTAGATTTAATTATTATAGTTTGAACTAGTACCCCGGATTCTGTTCAAATGGTGCATCAATGTTCAAGTCAATCTGATTTTGGGGAATAGGGAACAACACATTATGATCTTGAATGTTACAAGCAGGATAAATGGGGTTGTTGTTGTACAACCGTACCCGTTCCAATAATTTGCCCATTCTTCTTAAGGTGATGTGCCTGAATTCTTCACCATACAGTTCGCGTGCCCGTTCATCCAGTATATAGTCCAAATCTACATCGGCGGCATCGACAGGAGTAGCATTGGCCCTATTTCGAATAGCATTGATATCAGCTGCGGCAAGGGTGGTGTTCCCAAGACCGACGTAGGCTTCCGCTCGAATCAAATATGTTTCCCCCAAGCGAAGGGCGTAGACATCTTTATGGTTGAACCCTCCACCGGAGCGGCCGGGATCTGTGAAATGGTTCAGCGGATCGGCATGCTTCATAAAGTAAGGGTAAATATACTGACAAGTATCCCTGATACCGTCTCTTGTTCCTTCGGGGTACAGACTGAAATCTATCTCTTGTTTGTCAAAGGCGGATTCAGGGTTGTCGAAATAGAATTTCCTTTTGATATTGTGTTTCGCATTTCTGATATCATTGTCCCAGTCGCTTTTCCAAATATCATAGGCCGTATAATTTGTTGGTCGGACCCAAGCAACAGGTCTACTCAAGGTATCTTGGTAACCGGTATAACTACCATTAACCAATTCTCCCCTAAAGGCCTGAAATCCGTCGGGGGTATTACCCATTCTAAAATAAGCCGGACCCCACGCTCTTTCCCCAGGGAAACTGGATCCCCCGGCAATGAGCGGTTCGATTTGAATAACCCACAGTGCCTCTGTATTGGCCTCCAACGAATGGTTCCCGTAGGCGAATAAATCTAGAAAAACATCACCACTACCAAAGGCTTCGATCGTAGATCCGAAACGTTCGGTCATCAAAGCATAAGGACCGTCAATAACTTCGGAAGCGGCATCTACGGCCAATTGGAACTTGGACTGGGCCAAATACACCTCACTTAAAACATGTAATGCGGCACCTTTTGTAATTCTACCCGGGTTCTCCTCTTCGCCACGACCCGGTAAATTTTCCGCGCCAAAAATCAAATCTTCTTCTACCTGCGCATAAATATCTGCAATGGGATCTCTGGAAAAATCGGTTTTCACAGAGCTAATAGCTTCAGTTACCAAGGGAACCTCACCGTAAAGTGGAACGAGAAAACGGTAAGTCCAAGCCCTGAAGAAAAGTGCCTCGGCCAAAAATCTATTTTTTTCACTTGCGTCCGACCAAATGTCATCATCGGATTTGTTTATCGCATCTATCAAAATATTGGCTTGTTGAATAATCTTGTAGCTTGATTCCCAATAATAGGTAAATTGGCCATTGGTCGAAGTCATCTCAGCTTCATAATTGACCAATCTATTGTTCCCTCCGGGATTCTCTCCATGAAAAGCCACATCGGTACCAACATTCCCCATCATAATTACAAATGCATCTTGATTGGCCGAACCATACCACGTTGTTCGGGCTGTGGCGTGCAAACCGGTTATTCCTTGCCGGATGCCATCGACCGTTTCGAATGAATTTTCAGGAGCAAGAAAATCAAGGGGTCGCTCATCAAGAATATCGCTATTGCACGAGCTTATTATCGCTATCAGCACTACTACTCCCAGTAGTACAAACTTCATTTTGAATATATTCATGTTACTCATAATTTCTATTTTTTTACTTAAACAAGATTCATAGGTCTAAAAAGTAAGATTCAAACCAATGGTTACATTGCGCATTAAGGGCAGACCATCGTTATTGTCAGAGTCGTCTCCGGGGTCGTACGCAGCTGTTTCAGGATCCCATCCTGACCAATTTGTCCAAGTATAAAGATTCTTACCCGATAGTTGGACTTGGAAATTGTCTATGCCAAGTTTGTCGATAAGATTCGATTCGAATCGATAGGCCAACGTTATATCCTGTAAACGAACAAAGCTTCTACTTTCATAAATGCCTGAATGTTGCACCGGGGTATTATAAACCCCTGTAGCATTGGTAACGCCATTATCGGGTGTCCAATATGGTCGCACAGCAGATGCATTTATGCGATATACATCGTCTGCGTTCGCACTAACATTTACAACCTGATAATTGTTTCTAAGATAATAATCATTACCACCTTGTATCGAGTTCAATAAAAAGGAAAGTGAAAGATTTTTATACGCTAAGGTGTTGTTGATACTGAACCGATAATTAGGGTCTTCATTACCTATAATGGTTCGGTCGGCATTTGGTTCTATTACGCCATCATTATTTTGGTCAACGTATCGATATTGACCCGGATACCAATTATCTAGAATATTCCCACTGTACAGTTCTTCTTCCGTCCAAACGCCACCTGCCATTTCATAGTCGTAGATTGCATTGATAGATTCCCCGACAAACCATCCGTTTCCAAGGTCACTATCGTTATCGCCGCCATAGAGTTTGGTAATTTTATTTCTGTTCAATGAAAACACAAAATCGGAACTCCACCTGAAGCTATCCCCTTCTACATTTATAGTGGACAACTGAAACTCGATACCCTTATTCTCAATGGCCCCGATGTTTTCCCACAAATTGCCATAACCACTGGCTGGTGGCAATGCCCTATTTACAAGAACATCTGTAGTTTCTGCTTTATAGGCGTCAATAGACCCATTGATCTTGCGGTTGAAGAAACCGAAATCGAGGCCCAAATTGAACGAGGATGTTGTCTCCCACCCAAGATTGGCGTTGCCAAGAACTGATGGTGTTATTCCGATTACGGTTGACGACCCATACACATAAGGTGTAGTTTGCATTCTAGAAAAACTGGAATATCGGCCTATTCCTTGATTTCCATTTTTCCCATAGGAAGCCCTCAGTTTTAAAAATACACTTTCTGCATTATCCATAAAACCTTCATCACTGACCACCCAACCCAACGATAGCGAAGGAAAAGTAGCGTATTTGTTATCGGACGCAAAGCCAGAAAAACCATCCTTTCGCACCGTAGCCGTCAACATATAGCGATTTTTAAACGAGTAAAAAGCACGGGCCATGTACGACATACTATCCTCTTCCCAAGCATCAGAGTTCAATGTAAATATAGTACCCAACTCTAAGCTATTGTACCCAAGAATGGAGTTATCAAACCCTTCACTGGTCATATTCGAACTATTGGCCTGCCGGTGTTCCCTACTATATAATAACGTACCATTGACATTATGGTCGCCGAAAGTTCGGTCATAAGAAACGATATTGTTCACGATCCAATCACGTTCTTCAAAAGGATTTTTAATGGCCCGGCCGTTATTTACAGAACCTTCCGGTGTCTTCACAGGGAAAAATGTATTCTTGTTACGTGTGGAAAAAGTATTGGAATAATTAAGTTCATAGGTGAGTCCCTCGACCCATGGCACTGTAACTTTTGCCCTTCCTACAATAAATAGATTATTGCCGATGTCGCTATTGTCTACATATAAATTATTATGTGGAAATGGCATATACGCTTCGCCGGTGAGATAAATATCATAATCAGGCGAGCCGATTTTATTGTTTGCCCATGGACTTGCACGTCGCGCATCCCAAAGATTAACTTCAACACCCGAATAATCACGGTACGAATAAGCGGTATTTAACCCAAAGGTCAGCCAATCGGTAATCTTACTTTCTACATTTGAACGCAGGGTAAACCTCTTAAAATTATCATTCAAAAGAATACCCTCCTCATTGGTATATGACCCTGATATAAAATAATTACTGCGCTCCGTTTGTTGTGAAACGCTCAAACTATAATTACTGATTGCGGCAAACCGGGTAACGGCGTCTACCCAGTCTGTTTCATTACCTGCAAGGTAATTCGTTCGTTCCTCTTCCGTTCTTAACCTTGCCGCCGTAAGTTCGCGGTTCGAAGCATCTGGACGAACCGGTTTGCCCGCATCACTCGTGGGGTTGGTATAGTACCAGTTGTACAAATCTTGTTGATAATAATAATCAACCAATCGGTTAGCATACTCTTCACCGTTCATGACCCGCATCGGGTTATTCGTCATATTCTGAAAGCCACTGTACATATTGAATGAAATCACTGGTTTTTCAGATTTCCCTTTTTTTGTACTTATAATTACCACCCCATTGGCCGATCGTGACCCATAGACCGCCGCTGCACTGGCATCTTTAAGTATATCAATCGATTCTACATCATTGGTATTGATATCGGTTATTGAGCCGTTGTAAATTATACCATCGAGAACAATTAATGGACTATCGCTAGCAGACAAAGAAGTTCTTCCACGTATAGAAAAATCGGCTTCGCCCCCAGCCACACTCGCATTTTGAATATTCACCCCTGCCGCAGCACCCGATAGGGCCTGTAGTATGTTGGTGTTACCTAAATTTTCCTTGTCCTCCAAAGAAACTCTAACAACAGATCCCGTAAGGTCACTCTTCTTTTGTGTTCCATAACCTACAACGATGACCTCATCGAGTTGTGCAGAATCTTCCATAAGGGCAATTTGCAGGTTGGTTTGACCATTAACAGATACTTCTTTGGCAGCATACCCGATATATGACACAATTAAAGTAGCATTGGCCTCAGCTAGTTCGATGGAGAAATTACCATCAAAATCGGCAGTTACCCCATTGGTGGTGCCTTTTTCAACAATATTGGCACCGGGTAGTACCATACCACTTTCGTCGGTGACCGTACCATTAACCACAGCTTGTACCATCCGCTCCGACTTAAACTTTTCTACAGTTGATCCAGGACTTGCAACGACGAGTTGCGCTCCCAAATAAATCAACATTGCTAAGAACCTTACACTAAGTAAACTTACATTGCTGTAAGGTTTTAAAAGATTTGATGTAAACCTTTGTTTCATAATATATAGTTGTTTAATTGTTAAAAAGAAGTGAATATAATATATAAATGTGAAGAAATCCCCCTCTAAAATTAACAAATACTATATTTTTATGATTTTTTATCACAAATCCATAATCCTAAATTTAACAGTAAGTTATTTGATCTTTATAAACTCCAAAAAAAATGGGAATAGGCGCGTACCCCTATTCCCATTTCCTACTAAAAAACGAACCAGTTCAACTGGTAAACACTACTGTATCTCCATTTCCTGCTGAACAGACTTCAACCAAGACTCATGTACTTTTAAAAGCTCTTTCAATTTTTCAGGGTTGGATTTTGCCAAATTGTTCTTTTCTGAAATATCACTTTCCAAGTTAACAAGGAACAGCTGATCTACATCGGTTCGCTCTCCCGTATTTGTAGGTTCCCTAACATTTCCTATTAATTTCCATGGTCCCTTGCGAACCGCCCATTGTGCTTCCGAATCATCGTAACTATTAACTTGCCAATGCACTACTTTATGTTGCGATTCTTTTTTATCATCTAAAATGACTGGCATCAGACTTTTTCCGTCAATGTCTCCTTTCACTTGGGCACCCGTCAATTCAGCTATGGTGCTAAACCAGTCCATTTCCATTGCGACTTGATCACGTACTTCATTAGCAGGTATCGCCTTGGGATATCGAATAATGGCCGGCACACGGATACCCCCTTCAAACAGACTAAATTTGCTCCCTCTATATGGTCCGGCGTTGCCCCCACCCCAAAACGCACGTTCCTCCAACGAATGCCCGTGATCGGATTGAAAAACGATAATTGTGTCATCAGTAAGGTTTTGTTCATCTAGATAGTCAAGTACATGCCCGATTTTTTCGTCGGTATTGGAAATAAAAGCTGCATACTCTTTTCTAGGTGTGGGCAAGTCTTTGTAATAATCCAACCACTTTGTTGTTCCTTGATATGGGTAATGGGGAGCATTGAACGCCCAATAAATAAAGAATGGCTCATTTCTTTTCTTGTCGATAACCTGCTTTACTTCATCTGCCATTAAATCGGTAAAATGTTGCCCTGAATAATATACTTCTTCAGAGTTTCTATAAAGATCATGTTTGTTAGGTCCGGCCCAATAAAATGTATGGGAATAGTTATCGATACAACCCCGTTGATGCCCGAAAAAATAATCGAACCCTTGGCCATTGGGCAGATTTTCTTTTCGATGCCCCAAGTGCCATTTGCCTATCAATGCCGTATAATAGCCATTTGCCTTGAGCATCTCGGCCATCGTAATTTGGTTGGTTGGCAAACCGAACCTCCCTGTCTTTTCAGCATTTTCAGGAATAGGAACATTGCCCTCTAAACCTGCCCGTAAATTTGTTTTTCCAGTTAAAAGTGCTGCTCGTGAAGGTGAGCAAACCGGGGCCCCGGCATAAAATTGGGTAAACCGGACCCCTTCTTTCGCAAGCCTGTCCATATTTGGGGTATGTAAATCTGTGGCCCCATAGCAATTAAGGTCGATAGAGCCTTGGTCATCGGTCAAAATAACGATAACATTGGGTTTCTTTTTAGCGCTTTGGGAAAAAATGGTTTGATGAAATAATAAAAACAGCAATACTGAACTAATTTGCAATGTCTTCTTAAGTACACTCATTTGTTTGGATTAATTTGTTGATTACTATGGTATTTGGGTAAAGCTGGAAAAAAATAAATAAACTTTCAAGAAAAATGACGATTATATGTTTTACTACTTATACATACCGGTGGAAAGATTCATTTAATTTTGGGTGTTTCAAAAAAAAGGAACAATAGTTTCCCACTGTTCCTTTCCACTCAACTAACTTAACTCAAACTTATAAATATGAAAACCTTTTATTCGGTTATTCCCTTGTCCGCTACCTTTTCCATTTCTACAAAGACATTCCTTTGCTAGATTTCTAGTTTAACCAAGTAACTGCTTAGCTGTTTTGCATCGTATTCGCCTACATTATCTTTTAAGCATTCTATATTATCTTGGAAGTATTAAAGAAATGTCTTCCCAATCATGGATTATTTTCAAATTATCTTTGTAAAAGGTAAAAAAATTACCTCCTCCGTTAGGCGGTTGGTCATACTGGCGCGATATTTCTTTACCTTTTAGATAGCAGAATAGCAAAGCCCCAACTCCTCCATGTGCAACAATCGCGATATCCCCTTCACTCTTTTCAATTGATATTATTGTTTCTAGGGCCGCGACTATTCTGTTCTGAGCGTCAATCGCCCTTTCCCAACCGCGCACAGATACATAAGGTTTTGCAAAAAAAATGTTTGCAGTGGTTTGAAATTCTTCTTCATAAAGGAATCCTGTCGATGACCTATCATTTTCTTTCAAAGACTCAACTTGTTGCAATTCAATGCCCAAGTGATTAGACAAGATCACCCCGCCTTCTATCGCTTTTTGCTCATAACTAGAATAAACTGCAGTAATATTATCAATCATTGGGTTGGAATTAAATATTATATGACGTTCTATCCCTTTGTCCGATAATCCCCAATCCTGAACCGGTAAATTTGGATCGACAATTACATTTGCATGTGTTATAAAAAATATTTTTTTTCTGGGCATTTATTAATGTTTGCTAAAATTAAAATATAAGCGTTGATCATATATTTTCAAGTGGTTGATTGTCCATGGTAAACAATAGTGTTGATTTCATTCAAGTGAAAACCAATTACCGGTAGCATAAGCCAAATCTACTTTTTTCAATAAATTGGTTTCTTTGGATCGCATGGCCATGTCCCGCATGTCCATATAGATATAGAAATTAAGCCAATAACCAAAATGATATTGCTCTCTTAGCGAATTGACTTGCTTAAAATTTGCATACCAACTTGTATCAACACCATATAATTTTGCAATTCGCACAGCATTATTTGCTCTTTCCCATGTTGATTCGGCTACTTTTTTAAATAAAGCTTCATAAGCTCGATATTCGATATTTTTAGTTTCAACGACAACTTGTGTATCATCAATACCTAATGCGATATAATCAAGTTCATGCTCAAAGATGGAGTCTCCATTTAAGTCATATTGTATATAATCGATAAAACCGTTATTATTTCTATCCTCATATCGAACGACAGGAAATTTTATTCCCTCAACTTTTTGGCTTTGACGCCAACCTTGCCAACCTTGATATTGCTTTGCATTCTGGTCAATTCGCCAAGCACCCCATTCAGCCCCGTATAAATGAATTTTATTGTCAAAAGAACCTATATACAATTTCCCCTTACCCGAATTATCCAAATCCCATTCCCCTCTATCACCAGATATATCTGCTTGCGGATTATTGTCTAGACCGCCATTTTGGGCACCAGCCTTATGCAGATTTAATGGATTATAAAACTCTACCCTTTCCCATCTATGACAGTCATCATCTTCATCGAACACGAACCAGCATTCATTCCATTCTCCACGACTATAAATTAAATCACTAATCGAATCATGATTTGGAAAAATCAGCTCATCGAGTTGCCTGAAGCGAGCATCATAGAACAAACTGTCGGTACCTTTCAAACCGATCATACTATTGAATTTATGTCGTTGGTCCAGATAATCAAAACCCTTACCCTTAAATAGTATGCTCATGTCAAAATCAAATTCATTTCCTGCTGAATTATCATTGTCCAAATCATACGTCAGGGCCACCATATCTGCAACTCCGTCTACTTTAATATTTCTATCGGCTTTACTAACCTTGCCAGGGTTCTGAGGCAATGATGGCCCTTTAGGTTCTTTTTTAATGATATTATTATCCACAACTCTAATTGCCATTTCTGTTTGTCCGTCATTATCAGGATCAAAGAAAAGAAAGGGCACCTCCCAATTCAAACGTAAATCTTCGAAGGCAAAAGTTGATAAATGATTTTTCAAAAAAAGGCTTTTACCATGATAATCTTCAAGGAATCTACTACTTCCACTATGATCCCATGCTTCCAACTCGAAAGTATTCCAGTTGATATAATTGAAAATCTGATCATTGTCAAGATCAAACATAATCATATAGTGCCCTGGATAAAAATCGTTGTCATCAAGACTAAGTTGATCGGCGACTACTTGCATATCCGCTATGTTATCGCCATTCTCATCATTCCAATCAACAATTAAGTCAAATGGACCACCATACGTTCCATCCCTATTACGATCTATCATCAGGCAGTCACTGTCCAAATCACCTGAAAGGTCACCTTCTTTCATATCATCATCATCGTCAATCCATTGTACCGGGAAGTTGTTGATTGTCAAGGTTTGTAATAAATCAGGGTCTCCATCCCTATCTAAATCCTTATATATAATAGGTGTACCATGCTGAGGAGGCGGAATTCTAAAAGAAGTCAGCAGTAAATTTTCGTTCCAATATCGACTTGAGTTTTCTTGCGCGCAAATAGGGTTTAGAACACACACCATTCCTAATGAAAACAGGGCTTTAACTATAAGCTTCATTTTGTATTTAAATTTACTAAGTATTTAATTCAGTGCTGAAATTATATCAGACAAAAACGTCGCTATTTTGACTTCAAAATCATCCATATGACTGGCAGGGGTATGACCCGCACCTTCAATGGCAATAAGTTCATTTTTAACTTTTACTTCGTTTAATCTTTTAATTATTTGCAAAGAATTTCCATAAGGAACCGAGGCATCTTCTGTTCCATGGACAATAATCATTGGAGGATCGTTCTTGTCGATACTATATTTGCCCCATGATTCATCTGGGCTTCCCCACAGATTAATAAAAGCCAAAATACCTGATTTATCCCATTTTTTATCTTTAGCGCCATCTCTGTAGCAAAAATTATTTCCTAATATACCACCAGCCGAACCTCCTCCTATAACAATTTTCGATTTGTCGATTCCTAGTTTTTTACTATTCTCCCGTATCCAGTTTAAACCTTTCATTGCATCTTCCAATGCGTCATTTATGGTTCCAGTCTTATCATCTTTAGGATTTTCCCGGACCCTGTAATTTATGGAAAGGCAGACATATCCTCTTTTGGCAAATCGCGTGGCCATTTCAACAATATACCTTTGTGATTTATCGTAATTGGGACCAAAACCGCCACCGTGCATCCACATTATTGCCGGACGCTTTTTGGCAACCATTTCCAAAGGCGAATAAATATCGAGCATAAGCATTTCTTTTTCACCCTTATAATTCATTGTTTCACCAAAAACAACGTCTTTTTCGATTTTGGTTTCTTTTTGATTTTGGTTAAATCCGCAAAAAGGATTTAGTATTATTGCGAGGAAAACAAAAAGGAAAACGGGTTTCAAAATTTGTAGTTTCATTAAGTATAATTTTTTTAATAGTACTTCGATAGATATTCTTCATTGATTAAGTAGTCTAGACCAAATTTAGCGACACTCAACTAATACAAGCATTTCGATAGCTTATCCGGCCGTTTGTTTACCATCATTTTATTTTACGATTACTTTGAACTTCAATAACCAAGATCTATATTCTGATTAATACGAACACTTATAAGATTTTTCTTTTATTCCCTGATTTTAAACTTACTGTTCTTTTTCAATAACTGTAATTGTCCTATTAACATCAACATTCAATATATCGGTCATATTCCCTTGTGGAAATTTTACTCGCACATCAACTTTATTATGCTTAGCTAAACCGAAATGGAGTACAGGGTCATTTTGGGCACTATAACCAGTTGCTCCTTCGGCAAAACGAACACCTAAAAGTTCTGATGGTTCCCCAAGGTTGCCTTTTGAATAAACATAAACAAAACTGCCAATAGCATCGATTTGTCCATTGGCTCGATAAAGCTTTACTTTCAACCAGTTTCCAACATTGGCAGTGTTATTCTTGAATAGTGAATTAAAATCCCGCTTGTCAGAAATTCCCAAGTCTAGCCGCCCGTCGCCATCAAAGTCTGAAAAGGCCGCACCACGTCTATCTCCTTTTGGCGGTAACAATCCTGTGGTTTTAACTATGGTAAAATCGCCATTGCCATCATTCACATACACTTCTAGGGGGCCCTTATTTCGGTTAAAAGATGCCTCATTCCCTGGAATGACCAAATCAAGATCTCCATCATTATCAAGGTCTCCAAATACCATCATATACCCATCATAATTTGGAAATGTACTTACTTTGGTAAACACGCCATCACTGTTCTTATATACCTCTCCGCCACAGGCCAAATCAAGATCACCATCATTATCTATATCCCCCCAAGTTGCTCCATCATCCGATTCCTTATTATCGAGAGCTATACCCGCTATAGTAGCTACCTCTGTGAAAATTCTGTTTCCGTCGTTGCGGTACAATTGATTTGGAGAATCACGGACGTTTGTATAAATATCTATATCTCCATCACCGTCAAAATCAATAGTTTGCACACCCTGATTATTGCCGTCGGTACTCAATGTAGTGGCAGTTAAATACCTGCCATTCCCATCATTCCAAAAAATATGATCGTTTGATGGCCCCATCGTATTATCCCCATCTATTTCCGACCAACTTACGGCCACAAGGTCAACATAACCATCACCGTCAAAATCAGCCGCACCAACCCCTCTTGTACCAAGAGATATACTTCCAGGCGGTCCAAACAAAGCGGTTGAACTTGTTAATACACTAGTGAAATTTCCTGAGCCATCATTGCTTGCCAGCACATCAACGTCAATGTTGGTATAATGCTTATTTCCATTGGCAAACCAATCCCTGTCCCCATCATTATCCATGTCAAACACTACAGCTCCGTGGCCCTTGTCCTTGAGTTGCCTATATCCGGAAGATTTACTGATATCATTAAAAGTACCATCACCATTATTATGCAGCAGAATATTTGGCCAACGGCCCACAAACAGGTCAGGTAGTTCATCACCATCAATGTCGGCCCATATTATGCGGTGACCCCAACTGTAAGGACCATCAAAACCTTCATCCCTACCTTCCTGATTGGCAGTGGAATCCGCTGCCCTAAGTCCACTAGGAATAGTGACTTCTACAAAACTTATTTGACTAAATCCAGAATAAGGGAATAGTCCAAGTAAAAGCAATAATTTTATATTATTTATAACGAACATATTTACTCTTCTTATTAATTTAAATATAAAGGCATAGGCGTTTAGACCTCTCCGATTGATTGTTAATTCATTCCAATTGCACAATATTTCCCATTTTTAGACAGGGGTTAGCGTACAGCCTTTAGGCTAATTATCTCTGGTCAAGGCTGCCACCCATCCGCCCTTAAAGGGCGCGGTGATGGTTTTTACTGCTCCCCCTTGTATCTTCTCTTCCTTGTACGATGTACCTTCGGTAATACTGATCCATTTAAGGGTAAATGTGCCATTAGATTTTGTAAGGTCTAAACCCACACTACCGGAATTGGTAAAATAAAGGGCATATTTTTCTCCGGGCCATGCTGCGAGATATGCCTCATTGGGAGACCTGTCTACGAGGAGTTCCATATGCGGTTTCAACTCCCAAAGTTTCATTTGGCTTTCTAGCAGGCGAACGGCCATTATGCTTGCCTTGGCTCTATCGTTCAGATTATTTCCATTAGGTCCGCGGTGAAACCGCACCGCTGCGGAACCTGCAAGGATATTTCGCCAGAAACGTTCAATACCGTCCTCTTGTCCCCCTGAACCATAGTTGCTAAATCCCCCTCCATATATTTTCGTATGGTTGCTTGGACGTGGGTGGGTTTTATTTACCTGATCCAACAACCATTGCAGCTCATGCCAATGTGTATCGTCAAAATTACGACTGTTGACCTGTGAGATATCTGCAAATGTATAGTGTTCCCCATCGTTAAAGATGATCGGGGCGCTCAAGGACTCTTTTCCCTTGTGCACATCGTCGAACATATCCGTTGTGCCCACACTTATGCCCTGTTCCTTGGCCTTTGCTTTTATGAAATTTATCCAATACTGCCCCCAGAGTG
The DNA here is from genome assembly GCF_963975415.1 of uncultured Kriegella sp. Taxonomy (NCBI): domain Bacteria; kingdom Pseudomonadati; phylum Bacteroidota; class Flavobacteriia; order Flavobacteriales; family Flavobacteriaceae; genus Kriegella; species uncultured Kriegella sp. Next base: position 56,927 of record NZ_CAXBGN010000008.1, on the reverse strand, counting down.
CATCGGTAGTTGTTTCGTTATCCATACAATAAAGCACGTTGCCATATTGAAGGCTGTACGACAACATTTTGGTAACGAATGCCTCTTGATACTTGTAAATCAAGTCTAATTTTTTATCATACCTTGGCATATTTGGAATAGCATGAAAAAAGGGTTGTACATCCTTGGAAGGATGAAGAGGATACTTCTCGTCAAAACCAATGTCTTCATAGCCGTAGTTTACATTAAGACGGGGGTTCCAAGGACTTATTTCCCAGTATTTTTGGGAATAATCAAAGCGGTCCCACACCTCGATTTGTACTATGATATCCCGCTCATTGGTCCATTTCAGCATGTTCTGGAACTTTGTCCAATAGTCTTCGTTCCACTGATCCAAATCGAATAAAGAATCATTGACCAAAGCATAGGGTTTGAGTTCCTTGCCCTCCCTTTGGCACATGGTATTCCGCACAAAGTTGCCTCCAACTTCCTTTATATCATCGAGGTGTTCCAGAAGACCATCTGCCAAAAATAGATGGTCAGTCTTACTGCCACCCACTAGTAGTACCGGTTCACCCTTATACTGCCAATACCTGACATTTTTTGACCAAGGTTGTATTTCCCCTTGGTCATCGTTTAAGGCAGTTAACTTTTGTTGTGCCAATAATGTGACCAAAGGACATGTTAAAAATAATAGGTGTATGATTCGTCTCATAATAGAATAATTGTGTTCACTATTTTGTTCGATTAGTATTTTTTATTAAAAAACTTGTTTACTGCTGAAGCATGTTATGACCAACCTATTCCAAACTTTTTGCAATTGTCAAATTCTTTAGGCAAAATGGCAGAATATGGATTATCCTATACTAGTTTACTTTCAGTATTATTTTACCTGTAAAATAATCCTGCGATAAGCAATTAGCTCCGGGCTACCATCATCCTTAACTTCTAATATCAAATGAATATCGCCTTCAGGACATTGTTCAGGTATTTTAACACCGACAACAGCTTCGTTAGAATTAATGAGGCCGACACGTGAAGCCGATACTTCATTGTATTCCCACCAATTGAAACTAATTTTGTCACCATCTGGATCATATGATTTCCCTGCATCCAAACTAATGGTTTCCCCTGCCTTTACCATTAAATGAATGATATGCCGGCTACTATCATTATTAACAATTGCTACTGGATTGTGGTTGGTTTTTTCATAGGGTAAAAGATTCCATCTCATGCGTGCCGCAAAATCATTTTGATAGGCTTCGCGCCACCTAGCAATTGTCCATTTTTGTCGAAGACCTTTATTCATTTTACCAGACCAATGATTGTCTTGCGCGTCAGTATAATACGATTCTCCGGCAGCAACATATCGCCCTCCCCAACCACCCCATTCTGGAAATTCGGGATTGTTTAATCCATTTTGGTAGACAAAGAACCATGAGGGTGTATCACCTTCTTTGATACCTATTATATTTCTTTCGCTTGGCGGATTTTGATGAACATCGTTTGGGTAACCAGCTCCTAAAGGGCCCCAATTATTAATATTTTCCTTAATCCATTTATCGTTATTCAAATTTTCAATACCAGCAGCCACTAATGGTAATGTTTCAGTACTACCCCTCGAATCATTTTGGTACATTCCGCGAAACGAAGCATCCATTGAATTCATCGTTAGTGGCCCTGGTTCTATGTAATTAATTTCTGGAAAATTTTGACGAATCCATTTTCCAGTACCCATTTTAGAACTATTCCACGCATCTTGATCTGAGATTGCGAAAACACGCAATTTTTTTACAAAGGCTTTCACTTTTTTGAGTGAGCGGGTACTTCTTATGTCCAGTAATGCCTGAGCTAAATCATGTGCTCCACCCCAAATGGTAATATAGAGAAGTTCATCTGATGAATCGACAGCGCCAATAATGTGTTTTGATCCAGCAGTTTCTTTACCAATTTCTAGGTTTTCAACTCCCCGATTAACTTGGCCTCCATGAACAACCTTCAAAAGTGATTCTGCTGTTGGGTAATTCGGAGCATGAAGGATTAAATTATCTCTTACCTTACCATAGTCTTTAATAGCCTTAACTAGTAAATCTGTTCGTATTTGATGCTTATAGCCTTTTCTCGGTATATTATCAGAAGTGGCAATGAGCCCTTCAATTCTGAATTCATTGGCATATACCAAAAGATGCCTAATGGATTGTTCATCATCTGGATCACCACCAATATCTGTAAGCACCAACAATCGTGGTCGGGTATCCTTTTGCGTAAAGCCTTCAAATAATATAAAAAGAAATAATACCAACGTGAATAAAATACGCATTTGTATAATTTGGTTTAAGAAGTTTTGAATTATTGATAAGTCCTAGATAATGCCTGAGAATTGGAACTTTACCTAGGACTTTGTGACAGTATTAATAGCCGGGGTTCTCTGGTGCTAAAGCCGGGTTGTTAGCTATTCTTGCTGGAGTAATGGGGAAGTAATAGTGTTTTTCATCAAAATTGGATGTTCTAAAATTTTCCTTGTATTCCACCCAGAAATTCCCTGTAGGAAAATCATAAATATAATTTACTCCTGTCCATGTATTTGATATAGCTTCTTCTGCTATTCTCCATCGTTTTAAATCCCAATGTCTTAAAGCTTCAAAAGCTAGTTCTATTCTTCTCTCGTGTCTTATTTTTTCGACATCAATTACGGTATGTAAGGGCAATGCAACACGCTCTCTTATTTTGTTTACGGCATCTAAAGCTTCATCTTTTTTATTTAAATAGAAAGCCGCTTCGGCATAATTTAAGAGTATTTCGCCCAATCGAAATTGAATTTTCATGTTTTTTCCTCTTCTATTGTTGAGATCGCCTGTAGGATCAACACCCTTTTTAATAGAAAAGCCTGAAAAATCCCTGCCTGATGTTCTATAATTTGCCCCTAAAGCAGGTAGGCCTTCGTAAATACCATCACGAATAATTTCGCCATCTGCTGTTTTTATTCCATTATAGTAAAGTACAGGATCAAAACCTTCCCAATTACTTCCATGAGTCCAAATATTTGCGTGAAAGCGAGGTTCTAGATTACCATATAACTCGTCAAATGTCCATATCTTACTAGCAACAGCTTCTCTATCCCATGGGATAATTTCACCATCCTTGTTCTCAAAATTCTCGACAAGTTCAAGATAGGGACAAATATTTTCAGTCATCCAACTTGGAGCCGCTCCAAGTACCGAATGATCAACGCTCCAATCGTTATTTACCGTTACGCCATCATAGTATTTTGCCCATATTACCTCACTGTTGTCTTCATCTACAAAAGCCTGTTGGTAATTGTCCACGAGGTTATCAGATTTTTGATAAAGTGAAAAAGGGCCATCTATAATCGCCCTTGAAGCATCATAGCTAATTTGCCAATACCTGTTTTCCTGATCCTGAGGAATACCAACTAACCCATCGATTTGTACGGTGCCCCAACGAGCAATGCTCGCTGCATATAATGCAGCCCTACTTTTAAGAGCTTGAGCCACATAGGCTGTAGGATCACCCAAACGAGCTCCAGAAAACTCATTGGGGAGCATTTCATTATTTATTATTTCGTCACATTCAGAAATAACAAAATCATACACTTCTTGTTCTTTGTTTCGAGGAACTTGCAACTCTTCAATTGGGGTGTCAATGGCCTGTGATTCGGTTATTATAGGTATTCCGCCATACCATTTTACCATGGTAAAATAGGTAAGAGCCCTTGCAAATTTCATACGACCGGCGAATAATTTTTTCTCTTCTTCAGAAATTGTAGAGCTTTCCATTTTATCAAAAAAATCATTCATTTTTCGGATATTACTATAGTGCCACTGCTCCAACCCTCCATTTTCATCTAAAAGACCAGCTTGCCATTTAACCACAACGTCTTGGTTGGGTCTGCCATTAGTTGATTGATCAGCTACGGCGTTTATTGTATATATGTCATTCCTCTGGTTTTGATTAGTGTCATAATCATTATACATAAAATACATATGACTGTATACGTCTAAAATATAGGCATCTACCAAGACCGGGTCATCCCAGACTGTGGTATCACTTATGATATCAAGTGGTTCTCGTTCCAATACGCTATCACATGAAGAAAATACAAATGATGCGAATACTATGGTATATACTAATTTTTTCATGTTTTTATAATTTTATTGATAAGCCTAGTGAAAAAGTCTTTGGTTGGGGATAATATCGAGCAGTAACATTGTTTTGCGCCTCTGGGTCCATATCCCATTTGTTCAACTCACTGAATGTCAAAAGATTTGTTCCTGCCAGAAAGAGCCGTATGGAGTCTATACCAACTTTTCCATTTATTGGAACGGTATACCCAAGATTTATATTCTTTACACGTAAGTACGTTCCATCAATGTACCAGAAATCGGAGAGTTTGGTGTTGTTTACATTACCCGTTGCAGATACTCTTGGTAACAACGCATTCTTATCATTATTTGCTGGGTTCCACCTATTTTCGTAAACAAGGGCAAATGTATTTACAGAAGAACTGGGCAAAACACCTCGCGATACTAAAACATCATACTTTCCTGCTCCTTGTAATAATAGAGACAAGTCAAAACCCTTATAGTCAAGAGACAAGTTTGCGCCAAAAGTTAATTGGGGTACGTTTGAAGTTGAAATTTCCACTTGATCTCGCCAGTCTATGGTTCCATCATTATTTATGTCAACATATTTTATGTCTCCAGGCGCAAGAGTTTCATTTCCGTTTTGATCTTGATCGTATCCTAAATTATCAATTTCACTTTGAGAGGTAAATAGCCCATCACTTTTATAACCAAAAACTCTATCTGCCCAATTACCAGATCTTGTTCTTATTCTAATGTCATCTTCATCTTCGTATATAGGTTCGTCAAAATGATCCCACTTGGCCCTTGTCCAAGCAATGTTGGCGCTAACATCATATTTAAAGTCGTTCTTGCGATTTCGGTGACCTAATAAAACCTCAAATCCACGATTATTTTGGCTATTCAAATTCTCAGCAGGTAGATTGGCACCAAAGGTATTCGGCAGTGATTGTGCCCTGGTCGCCAGTATATTCCTTCTTTGGCGATAGAAGGCATCCAACTCTCCATATAACAATCCATTGTTGATATTAAAATCTAGACCAATATTATAAATCGTCATGTCTTCCCAAGTAATATTGGGGTTGGCCAATCCAGTTGAGTATATGGTGTTATAGGGCGCTCCGTCTAAAACATAACCAGAGTCAATATACGGTCTTAAACCCCCGGTGGGTATTTCATACCCGCTTAAAAATTGAAAATTACCAGTTGCGTCATATCCAAGATTACTATAACTCGCTCTTAACTTCAAGTTGTCTATCCATTCTACCTTATCTTTAATAAAATTTTCCTGCGAAATTCGCCAACCTGCAGAAAAACTAGGAAAAAGGCCCCATCTGTTGTTTTTATTAAACCTTGGTGAACCATCATACCTTACAGTAGCTTGAAAAAGGTACTTATCATCAAAGCCGTAATTAAGTCGACCCACATAACTTTCTCTTCCATCTTCCGACGCCCTACCATCTACTTGTTGACCTTCGCCACCGGCAGCAAATAAATAATCGATGGCATCAGTTAGGTAATTTGTGCCACGGGCCCTAGTATAATGCCCATTATTTTTAATTCTTTCATAAAGAAGGAGGGCATCGATACTATGCTTCTCCCCATAGCTTCTTAAAAATTTTAGAGCGAGGTTTGTAGTGAAAGATGATTCAACCTGATAGCCTTGATCTATCTTGGTTTTAAAACTTGACCCTCTATCCAAGTAGCTGTCACTGACAGCATCATATTCCTCTAGAAAATAATTCTGCTCCCAATTTTTAAAATCATTTCCAAATTCAAAATAGCTACCAAAGCCATTTACGGACAAACCTTCAGCTCCTGGAACATCATAATTAAAACCACCTTTAATATTAATATGCCTGTTACTGTCTGCTTGATAGCCTCCGATATCGATAGTCGTTCCAGCAACTGGTGAGATAGGTACTTGCCCGGGATAAGCAATTCTAGAAGGGTCAGGAAGTTCACCTAAATAAGTTGGCAACGCTGATTGTATATCTTGCCAAATATTATAGACTGTACGTAGCGGACTTTTTATATCTTCCGCAATTAGCGACATATCCAAGGACACAGAAAGGCTTTTGGTAACTTCTGCGTCAAGGTTGGCTCTTACATTGTATCGTTTAAATTTATTGTCTCCAGATTTATACAATCCTTGCTGATCTAGGTAGCTAAACATGGTAAAATATTTAATTTTTTCAGACCCTCCTCTCAATGATATCTCATGTTGTGTTTGTGGAGCCCTATTGTTCATTGTCAAATCCCACCAGTCTGTGTTCGGATAATTTAGAGGATCTTCACCACTGTAATATTTTGCAATATCTTCACTTGTATAGATAGGATCTAATCCGTCGTTTGTTCGGAATTCATTCATTATTTCCGCATATTGGCCACTATTCGCATACGACGGATAATTCGTAAAACCTTGAAGCGTAGTAGTTGAGTTAATACTGATTTGCGGTTTACCAATTGTACCTCTTTTGGTAGTGATTAGAATAACACCATTACCGGCCCTGGCGCCGTAAATCGCTGCCGAGGCATCTTTTAATACGGTCATTGACTCTACTTCTTCAGCTGCAATGTCATTAAAATCACGTTGAATTCCATCAACAATAATCAAAGGAGTACCAAATCCACGAATACTGATAGATGATTCGTCATTTCCAGGTTCACCACTAACTTGTTGCGCTATGATACCCGGCAGACGACCAGCAACAGAGTTTGTTAGGTCCGGAGTTTTGGTTTTAGTGAGCTCCTCTCCTTTAACTGTGGCAACAGCTCCTGTAATATCTTTTTTAGCTTGTGTTCCATACCCGACCACTACCACTTCATCCAATCCGGAAGCACTTTCTTCTAAATTAATTGTAATAGTTGTCTGTCCGTTAAGGGAAACCTCCCTCGTGGCAAATCCAATATAGGAAACCACTAAAACACTGTTTGTTTCGGCAACTTCAATAGAAAAATTACCATCAAAATCGGCAGTGACCCCATTAGTCGTACCTTTTTCTATAATATTGGCTCCTGGTAGTGGTGTACCATCAGCATCGGTAACGGTTCCTGAAACTTGTGTCTGTAAATTAACATCACCTATTTCTGTTCTCTGAACGCTTGGCTGGGTCGTTCCAACTTTTTTATTAGATTTTTTTAAAATGATTTGTTTTTTCAGTACCTCATATCCGATATCAGTACCTAAAAATAATTCTTGTAAAATCGAAAGAATCAAAGCTTTGCTGACTTTAATTGTAACTTTACGTTTTACATCTACATCTCTTCGGTTCAATAGAAATTTATAGTCGGTCAAATTTTCTATCTCATAGATTACTTCTTGTACGGTTGCGTCGGGCATATCCAAGGAAATTTTCTTGGTCTGAGAGTAGGTATTAGCCTGTATTTGAAACAAAGAGACTACGGTCAGCAACAGTGTTAGTTTCATCTTTAAACTTAATTTTAAAGGGTATATACCTACACCCTTCGGGTTAAAGAGTTTTTTCATAATTTTGTAGTGTTAATTGGTTTAAATTCGTTTAAATCATTTTTTACTAAATCGGGGAATGTGTCCGCATTTTCCGATTTTACTTTTTAAAATGACCTGATTCTGGTTCATTACTGGTTTCTACTCATAAACATCCTTTTTTAGATTACTTAAATTCACTCGATAATGACTTCATTGTCTACTATTTTATAGGCGATTGCATAACTTTTGCTGAAGGACTCCAGAATTTCTTCGATGGTCTCGATGTCAAAGGTGGCATCGAACAGCTGTTCGTCCAAGTCTAAGTTTTCATTTTTAATACTGACATTATAATGCCGTTCCAAAGCTTGCCTAATCTGACGGAAAGGGGTGTTTCTAAAGATCAATTTTCCCTGCACCCACGCGGTGTACACCCGAGTATCTACATTTTCAATGGAAATATCATTATTGTGCTGGTGCCATTCCGCCTTAAAGCCTGGTTTTAATATAAGGGGGGGGGCATTTTCTTTCGCTGTTATTCTCTTATGAAGCGCTACCGAACCTTCGATTAAAACGGTATTAATATTCTGATCTTCCGGGTAATGGGATACATTGAACTTAGTACCCAAAACTTTGATACCCACATCGTTTGTATTTACGATAAAGGGATGTTTTTCATCTTTGGCTACATCAAAATAAGCTTCACCTGTCAAAAAAACTGCACGCTCTTTGCCCTCTAAAAATGAAACTGGGTAGCGCAAAGAAGTACCGGAGTTTAAAAAAACGTGGGTGCCATCTGATAAAATAACATCGAAACGCTTCCCATAGGGTACGTTTAGTGTATTGTAGACTAATTTATCTGACGATGGTGCCCCTTGGTAGGTTAATTTTGATTTATCTTGGCTTCCAATTATATTACCTTTATTGTCTTTTACTTTCTTATTTTCATTGGGATTTAAGGTTTCAACAGTTCCATTATCTAGCGTTATGGTGATGGGCTCCTCAGCAGGTTTCAGTACATTTTCCTTTTCTGCAACAATAGCATTGTTTTGATAGAAATAACCCAAAGCCAAAAAAACCAAAGCTATCGCGGCATATTTCATGGCATTAAGCACTACGAATCGTGCCTTCCGATTTTTATTGCGCTTTATTTCCTGCAACAATTTGTTCTTGATTTTATTTGTATCAGGTTGGTTCATTGCCATTGTTGTTTCAAAATGAATTTTTATGTAATCGTCAAAAATCTGTTGATTCCCCTCCTCAAGAATCCAATCGGATAACAAATCCAAGTCTTCTGAAGTTGCCTCATTAGTCAAGTACTTAAGAATTCTATTTTTCATATAGTGAACCTAAATAATCTAATATGTATACATAAGAAAGACAAAGCCCATTTGCAATACCCTAAGTTTTTAGTGATTTTTTTTTCATATTTGCAATTATTAATAGCATATATTACGACATAACTATAATACTTTTATGAATACGGATAATCACAAAATACTGATCGAACGTCTGAAAAATGGGGAAGAAGAAGCTTTTATTTATTTGGTAGACCGCTACAATCGACGACTTTTTGGTTATGCGATGACATTGACGAATAACCATGCCCAAGCAGAAGATATTTTGCAAAATGTATTTTTAAGAACTTGGGAACAGCGAAAAAAGCTGCATATTAAATCTTCATTGCAAAATTATCTGTTCAAGTCTGTTTACAACGAATTTATCAACCAGTACAAGAAAAACCGTTCGACCATGGTATTGGAGCAAAAATATTTTGAAGGTCTAGAACGAGCCGTCACATTGCAAGAAGATAGCCCTGTTGAAAAAGTAGTTGCAAGAATTACAAAGGAAATACAGAACCTTCCACCAAAATGTAAAGAAGTGTTTCTTTTAAGCAGAAAGGAAGGATTGACCAATCTTGAAATATCGGAACATCTCGATGTATCAATCAAAACCGTGGAAGCGCAACTTACGAAGGCTTTCGGGGTGCTTAGAAAAAATATGGGCAAGTCATATCACACAATGCTTATATTACTATTTAGCAGCAATCAAAACATTGAATTCAAGTGATATTGTGGCAGTACTAATTTACTTTTTGGCATAATTCACTTTGTATCGCCAATAACTAACACCACCTAATATTGCGACTCCCAAAACAATATACCAGACAAAAGTAGGCGTAATAACCTGTGCACCGCTAGCGTAACTGTGAAGACCGGCCAAATAGAAATTCACACCGAAATAAGTCATCATTATACTCCCAAAAGCAACAACACTAAAAAAGTTGAATGTCCACCTACCCCTTAGGCCGGGTACGATTCGTGCATGAATTACAAAAGCATAGACCATTATCGATATCAGGGCCCACGTTTCTTTAGGGTCCCAACCCCAATAGCGCCCCCAACTTTCGTTGGCCCACTGACCTCCCAAAAAATTACCAATGGTCAACATGACCAAACCTACCGTCAAGGCCAATTCATTGATGATGGTCAGTTCTTTTATGTTGATATCCATACGGGCCTTGTTTTTCTTAGTGGTCAAAATAATAAGCAGCAAAGAAACAACGCCCAAGATCATGCCTACCGTCAATGGGCCATAACTGCCAACGATTACCGCCACATGAATCATCAACCAATAACTGTCTAGTACAGGTACTAAATTTGAAATTGCCGGATCGACCCAACTTTGATGGGCGACCCAGAGCAACAAAGCCGTAACGAACGCCGAAGCAGACAAGGTAATGTCACTCTTTCGAATAAATAAAAGCCCCATACCCATGGTAGCCCAAGAAACATACAATATACTTTCATAGGCATCACTCCAAGGTGCATGGCCAGAAATATACCAACGCAATATCAACCCAGCAGTATGCCATAGGAAGAAAAGCACAATGGTTCCTTTAAAAAAATAGGTGATTACGCGCCAAATTTCTCGATTCCTAAAAATTTGAAAGATTAAAACAAAAAACATCAAAATGCCTACCACAGCATACGACCTGTACAACCGATTGAAAATATCAAGTTTATTGTACATTACTTCCGTTTCTATTTTGCGCTCGGAAGGGAGTATTTCACTACCATGATTTTTTTGGTTCTGAACAAAAGCTTCCAACAGTTTGTCAGCATCGGTATAATCTCCGGTTTGCTGTGCCTTTTGTAAGGTCATCAAATAATAAGGAAGTGCGTTCTTTATAAAATTCCCATAGAGCGAATCGGAAACCTGGTATTGCCCTCCCCGATAATCAAGGGCAGAAATCCATTTGTTATTTTCATCATTCAGCAGAGGAAATATCTTGATGATTTTTCCGCTCAAGGCCTGATCTAATAGATTTAATCGAATATTTATGGCCTTGATATCTTTCTCAAACTGATCGGGATTGTTTGTAGCTGTGGCTTCCCTTAAAACGGGGTCTAACTTATAGCTCCCTTCTTTATCAAAAAAGTCGGTAGCTTTAACATATTCTGTTCCTGGAGGAACCCCAATAAGCTTTCGAATACTATCATTTTGCCCCCTACTCTTATCTAAAGCGATAAACTCGGTATTATACCACACAGCGGGACTCATCATCATGGAGAGAAAGACCTGGTCACCATCCATACCATGAAATTTGTCTTTCAAGCTTAACTTTCGAAGCAATTCAGAAGAAAAGGTGTTGATGGGTTTCATTCGCCCTCCCTCATCTTGAACTATCAATTTACCAAATTTATCGGCGTGCTCTTTTGATACAATAGTGGCCTGCAGAAGTGAATCGATCTGTTCTTGCGTGGGCATCTTACTGCTGTGGTCATGACCATCATCGGCAGTATGCTCTTGCCCTACCACATTCAGCATCATTCCCAAAAAGAACACCGTGGCCAATTTTGCTTTTTTAGATTTAAGTTTCTCCAACGAAGTACCCAAATCTTTAAAACGAGTCTTCCCAAAAAACATGATTCCCATCAAGCCGGCATACAAAAGAAAATATCCCAAATAGGTTATCCAGGTGCCCCATTGGTCATGGTTCACTGATAAAATCGTTCCTTTTTCATCTGGATGGAAACTGGATTGAAAGAACCTGTACCCTTTGTGGTCTAAAATGTGGTTCATATAAATATCATAATCGAAAGAACGCTCATCTTCCAAAGTTATCTTGCTCATAAAAGATTTATACCCCTGTTCCGTACCGGGATACTTCTCGGCAATAAAATCGTTCAATTTAATGGCAAAGGGCAATGTATACACTTTAGAACCGTAACTGAGTGAAAAATCAAGTCCGCCCACATTCATTTTTTCCGAAAAAGTCGAAGAGCCAACACCACCCAATAATTTCTTTTCCATTTTCTCGCCATTTGATTCAATCTCCACGACCAAAGCATTGGGTGTACCTTCATTGACTTCGTTCTTAGGAACCTCCACTACCCCGTATGATCCCTTTACCAAAGGTTCTGGCAAAACAAATTGCATTCCCGCCATGGAGTATAGTGATCGAAGTTGCAAAGTTTGTAAACTATCTTTGGCCACGCTTCCTTGTAGCTGATCGGCCATACGCATAAAATTACCCTCGAACGGTGACTTTATTTGATAGGTCGTGTCGGATGCAAAAATATTGATAGCCCCTTCCGTATTATTGTTCAAGGCAAACAATACATTATGTATGTTGGCTACTTGGCCGTTTTCTAAAAAGTGTTCGTGTCGCTGCCCATCACCGGCCTCCACGATTTTTAAATATTCCTTTCCGTTTTCATCGGGAACCAAACCTTCTTTAACACCTTCAATAAAACCAACATAAGAAATGGTGAACGATTGTCCATTATAATCAGACTTCCAAGGTAAATTCGATTTCAAGCCTTCAGAAGTAACGATTAAATCATCTTCCAATACTTTCCGTTTGGGCTCACCGTTTATTTCGCCATCTACAAAAGCCGTCAGATAGGTTTTATCGGAATAGAAAACATTTTCGGTTTCCCCCTCCCGTATAGGCATTCGTCCTTCAAAACTGATATATCGTGTTACAAAAGCGCCCACAATTATCAATATCCAAGAAAGGTGAAGTAGTAAAACCGGCCATTTTTCCCATCGTAGTAGACGGTATCGGGCTATATTGCCCATAAAGTTGATCACAAAAAAGAGCATAATACCTTCAAACCACCATGTATTATAAATCCATATGCGTGCAGTAGCGGTACTATACCAACTTTCTATGAAGGTACCAAAAGCCATGGCTGTTGCAAAAACAATAAATAAAATAGCAGTTAATCGGGTGGAAAAGAGAATATTCTTGATTTTATCTACCATTTTTTAAGAATGCTTTGTATTTGCGGCAGCAAAAATAAGTAGATTTTATGAATTTTTACGGAGACTAAAAAGTTAAACTTTCCCCATTTTTATGGTCTGGAATTAATTCATCAATATAAATCGTCAAACCATTTTCTAAAGCTTCCAATAATATTGCAAACTTAGTTTTGTATTTTAAACACCCCTGAAAAGCAACATTTGAAAAAAGAAACATAATCAAGTTCTTAAAATTCGTATTTAAACCTATGATTTCGGAGGAAGTTTTAGCACATTTTGGAGCCGTGGAAGTTCACTTCAAAAAAGATGAATTAATTTTTTCGGAAGGAGCACGTGCCGATTTTTTCTATCAGGTGCTTAACGGAAGAGTAAAGATGTTCAATAGAACCGAAGAAGGAAAGGAATTTACACAAGGAATTTTTAAAAAGGGAAAAAGTTTTGGCGAGCCGCCATTGTTCGGTAACTTTCCATATCCGGCCGGCGCCAAGGCCGATAAACCAACAACACTCTTAAGGTTGTCAAAAGACCAGCTGTTTCAACTGCTTCGGGCAGAACCTCTAGTTCACTTAAAACTCACCCAAATATTATGCGATCGCCTGCATTACAAATCAATGAGATTAAAGGAAGTTTCGATGTACTCGACAGAACAGCGTATACTGACCTTGCTTCATTACTTAAAAAAAGAGGCAGGTGGAAGTGATAAATATGAGGTAAAATTGACACGTTTAGAAATTTCTGAACTTACAGGGCTTCGAGTAGAGACCGTCATCCGTACGATTAAGAAACTTGAAAACGACAAAAAGTTGAGCATCATCAACAGAAAGGTTATAGTGTAGTTGGCATTTTAAGCCAACCACTTGTCAAACCAATTGAAGGCATCAGTTTGCATGGCTATGTCAAACTTGTGCCCTCCTTCATAAAAATTAGTTTTATACTTGTCTTTCTCCCCCGCTTTGGCATAAATTTCTCGTAATATTTTATCAGCCCGCTCCATTTCCAATAGGGTAAATAGGTCGTCTTCTTTACTACTTTGTACCAACGCAGGCAACGGTGTGCGCAACCCTAAAATCTCAGGAAAATCTAAATAGTTGGGCAATAAAGAAGCATAAGTCATAAAGGTATGTGTAAAAGATTTGTTCATCACAAAATCACGCCAAGTACTCATAAAGCCAACACAAACAGCACATTTTATACGCTTATCCAGTCCGCCGAGATATGCACTACGGAGCCCTCCGCCCGAAAGTCCACAACAACCTACCCGATTGGCATCAACATCTTCTCTCTCGCACAACACGGTCAAGGCGACCTGATCTTCGGCAAGAACTACCCCAGGCCATGTAGTACCTGCTGAAAGCAGCGATTTGGCCATAATTGTTTCGTGGTCACTGGCCCAAGCATTGTAATCCTTAATATTTTCATCGACAGCGGAATCTTTGTCTTCCCATACTTCACGAGAACAATGGCCCCATAAAATACCATCGACATTTTCCAATCGCACCCGTCTGCTTGCAAAAGCAAAAACATCATGTACCATTACCACATAACCCTTTTTTGCAATTTCGTTCGCCCATGCCCGTCCTTCATAATACTGCGACTGATGCTCCGTCAGCATTGAACGTGTATTATCGGAAATGCGGCAAATTTTTTCCCATCCAAAATATTTGACCCCACCATGATCATGCAACCCCAGTACGGCTGGCAGCCTTTTGGTCTCCCCTGCAGGTTTGAGTACAACCGCCTTTGTAGGTTCACCATAAGGTAGTTGCCATGAAATTTCTTCCACATCCAATCCATCAAAGACATATTTACGATGAACGGTCACCTTCACCTCTCCTATTTTTGGGGGAGCCAAAAGCTCATAGGCCTTTTCCATCGCTTGGGGCTTCCAATCTGCAACAGATTGCCATTTGCTGTTTCGAAATGAAAGCTTTGGAGGGTCAGGCGCCAAATCGGCGGCCCATTGCCCATAACTCCCTATCATACTTCCATTGGAGTGCTGCATTGGTTTTTTCATGGGGGTTTGGTTTATGGGTTTCGAAGATGATGAAGTCATTCTAGTAAGAAATGGAAAGCCAGAACAAACCACGGCTGTTTTTTTGACGAATTCCCTTCGAGAATTTAAATCCTTATTATTTTCCATAACTTTTTGATAATTACCGTTCCATACAGTCAATTGTTCCCACATACGGCCACGTCTTTTCAAATGTAGTAAAAAAAGCGTGCCACTATTATTCCCGCTAAAGCTCAAACAGAAATATATGCTTATTTTTGCGCCATGATTAAAGTTACCCTTGTAGGTACAGGAAATGTCTCCGAACATTTAAAGCGGGTTATTTCAAAAACCGATGAAATTGAAGTAATTCAGGTTTTAAATAGCCGTAGCGGGCAATTGGAAAAATCTCTCGAAACAACCGGACACCAATTACCTGACATCTACATTATTGCGGTCAGTGATGATGCCATAACTTCGGTGTCAAAACATTTTATACATACGAAAAAACTTGTCGTACATACCTCCGGGAGTGTACCCATGGATGTATTACCGAAACAAATACGCGGGGGTGTTCTTTACCCCTTACAAACATTCAGTAAAACCGAAAATGTAGCCTTTGAAGATATACCTTTATGTATTGAAGCTGTCCGAAATGAAGATTTGGAACTATTGAAGAAATTGGCGCAAATCCTTTCAAATCAAGTCTTCGAAGTTTCCTCGGAACAGCGGAAATATTTGCATCTGGCAGCCGTTTTCGTAAACAATTTCACCAATCATATGTATACCATGGGAGCAGCCATTTGTAAAGAGCAGCAACTACCTTTTACCATGCTTCAGCCTTTAATAAGGGAAACGGCACGCAAAATCGAGTCTTTGCATCCTAAAGAAGCACAGACCGGACCTGCCAAACGTAACGACACGGGAACAATCTACAGACACATTGAACTATTAAATACAAAAAAAGATAAAACAATTTATCGCTTGTTGAGCGAT
Organism: uncultured Kriegella sp.; assembly: GCF_963975415.1. Taxonomy (NCBI): domain Bacteria; kingdom Pseudomonadati; phylum Bacteroidota; class Flavobacteriia; order Flavobacteriales; family Flavobacteriaceae; genus Kriegella; species uncultured Kriegella sp. The sequence goes on along the minus strand of NZ_CAXBGN010000008.1, from coordinate 41,140 downwards.
TCGATCAAAGATAGCCATGGAAAAGAGTTATAAGGAAGAGTTAAAAAACATAACCACTTTTGTTTTTGATGTTGACGGAGTACTGACCAATTCTTCGATATTGATTACCAGTGAAGGAGAAATGCTTCGCAGTATGAGCGTTAAAGATGGATACGCACTGAAAACAGCACTTCAAAAGGGCTATAAGGTTTGTATCATTAGCGGTGGTACAAATGAGGGGGTAAGACATCGGTTAAGAGGTCTTGGCGTAACCGATATTTATCTAGGTGCCGGTCACAAGATCGATCAATTTGAAGAATATCTCGACATTTATGAAATCGACCCGCGAACCGTACTTTATATGGGCGATGATATGCCCGATATTCCCCCAATGCAAATGTCTGGCCTACCCGCTTGTCCGCAAAATGCCGTAGCGGAAGTCAAAGCCATTTCGAAATATGTATCCCATAAAAATGGAGGTGAAGGCTGTGTTCGCGATGTTATCGAACAGGTGCTTAAAGTACATGGTGATTGGAACGACAACTTTAATGCTTCCAACGACTAAAGTATGCTTCAGAAAAAATTGAACGGATGGCACCTGATTCTTGCCTCTGGATCTCCAAGAAGGCAACACTTTTTTAAAGAGTTAAAGCTTGATTTCGAGGTTCGGTTAAAATCAGTGGAGGAAGTATTCCCCGACCACCTAAAAGGTCATGAAGTTTCCGATTATTTGGCTGAAATCAAAGCTCGACCTTTTAAAGATGAGTTAAAATCCAATGACATTCTTATCACCTCGGATACCGTGGTATGGCACAATAAAAAAATTTTGGGCAAACCCTTGAATAAAGTAGAGGCTTTCAAAATGCTACAATCGATGTCGGGAACTTCGCATGAGGTCATTACCTCTGTTTGCCTGACCACGGCCGAAATTCAGAAAATCATTAATAGCACTACCAAAGTAAAATTCAAAAAACTGATCGATGCCGAAATTGAATTTTATATTGACAATTATCAACCTTATGATAAAGCAGGCGGCTATGGTATTCAAGAATGGATAGGCCATATCGGCATTGAAGAAATTCAGGGTTCCTATACCAATGTCATGGGGCTCCCCACACATTTGCTTTATAAAACGTTGACCGATTTAGTTTCTTGAAAAATGATGATTAACTTTATACCAAATCATTATGGGCAATGAAAAAATATATCAAGTTTGACTACCTTACTTTATGGACCGTTCTCTTTAGCATTTTGGTAAATTCTTGTAGCGAAGAAAAAAAATCGAATACGGCGCTACTTACGGAAGCCTCTTCCACGGCTAACCCAAAAAAAGAACTATCCGATGAATTCAAAAAATACTGGTATGCCGGCGATGCCGAAATCACCTCATATAGGCTTGAGCAGGCACGCTATGGCGAAATGCGTGAAGGAACTTCTGTTCTTATCTTCGTCACAGAGCCATTTTTAGCTAAAAAACAGGTCAAAGCCGACGAACACCATGCCGACAACATTCCTGTTTTAAAACTGAACAGTACAAAAAAATACCTCACGGGCATCTACCCCTATTCTATAATGAGCAGTAGTTTTTATCCGGTACATGATAATCAACATGCTCTAAAAGTTTCCTTCTCCGCCCAAGAATGGTGCGGACAAGTGTACGCTCAATTAAACAACAGAAACAAATTTGAAATTATATCCCATTCCTATTTTGCGAGTGACGCTGATCAAGAATTTGAAATGGATAAGGAAATTCTAGAAGATGAACTTTGGAACAAAATCCGAGTAAACCCCAACAACCTTCCTGTTGGAACCATACAAATTATCCCATCAATGGAGTATATCAGGCTGTCACACAAAGAATTGAAAGCGTACAAGGCCACTGCTACTTTAACCAAAGAAAACGAATTCAAAACGTATCAGATTTCTTATCCAGAACTTGATCGCACCCTTAAAATCAAGTTTTCAAATGCCTTCCCGTATATTATAGATAGCTGGTCGGAAACCTTCAACAGCGATTTCGATAACAAAGCAAAAACAATGATGTCTTCAAAGGCTACTAAAATGAAAACTTTGAAGACACCTTACTGGCAAAAAAATGGAAATAACCATCTATCTTTGCGCGATAGTTTAGGATTATAATATTATGGAGAATTTTATTGCCACTTATCAAAGTCAAATACTTGCCACTTCTATTACCATCGCAGTACTACTAATTTTAAAGTTCGTCACCAATAAGACAATCCGTAAAGTCGGTAAATTAAGTGATATTGTTGAGGCGCGCACCCTTCTAATAACCAAATATGTTTCAGGCTTACTTACCATTTTGGGTATTGGCGCCCTTACTTTTATATGGGGCGTTGATTACAGGGAAGTCGGCACACTTTTTGCGTCAGTTTTTGCTGTAATCGGGGTCGCCCTTTTTGCAAGCTGGTCAATTTTAAGCAATGTAACGGCAGGTGTTATTTTGTTTTTTTCATTTCCCTTTAAAATTGGTGACCGAGTAAAAATATTGGACAAAGACATTGAATCGGAAGAGCCCTATTTAATCGAAGACATAAAGGCCTTTCACGTAAACCTGAGAAAGGAAAATGGCGAACTGCTAGTATATCCGAATAACCTTATGATGCAAAAAGCGGTTTCCCTTATCAACACTAAAGAGTTACAGACCGTACAAGACGAACTGATATAAGTTTGTTAAAGAAGTTTAAAATAAGATTTGATAGCACCTAATCTTGCTATATTTGAAAACCTCCTAAAACCAAGAGCATGCGCCAATTTCTGGTATTCTGTACAGCTATTATTTTATCGGTACATATTGGTTCTACCCAAGCCCCAAAGAAAAGTTCATCTTCGGCAATTTTCCATGCGATCGAAAAATTGAATTTTTTGGGATCTGCACTTTACATTGCCGCGCATCCTGATGACGAGAACACTCGGTTGATTTCCTATCTTTCCAATAAAACAAAGGCTAGAACTGCTTATTTATCACTTACTCGTGGCGATGGGGGTCAAAATTTGATTGGTCCGGAACTTCGCGAATTGCTAGGTGTTTTGCGTACTCAAGAACTTTTAGCCGCACGGGGCGTTGATGGTGGCGAACAGCTCTTTTCAAGGGCCAACGATTTTGGATATTCCAAACATCCTGATGAAACCCTAAAGATTTGGAACAAAGAAGCTGTTTTAAGCGACGTAGTTTGGGCCATTCGTAATTTCAAGCCCGATGTCATCGTCAATCGATTTGATCATCGGACCCCAGGATCTACCCACGGGCATCATACTTCTTCCGCTATGCTAAGTGTAGCGGCCTTTGACATGGTAAACAATCCCAATGTTTACCCTGATCAATTGCAATTTACAGAGACTTGGCAGCCCAAACGGTTGTTTTTTAATACAAACTGGTGGTTCTATGGAAACCAAGAAAATTTTAACAAGGCCGACAAATCAAAAATGCTCAAATTAGATGTAGGCACCTATTACCCTACGCTAGGTATTTCAAACAATGAAATTGCTGCATTGGCAAGTAGCCAACATCTTTGCCAAGGTTTTGGAAGATTGTCGACCCGTGGCTCCCAAGATGAGTATCTAGAATTACTCAAGGGCACTTTACCCAGCGACAAAACAAATATTTTTGATGGTATCGACACAACCTGGTCAAGAGTCAAAGGCGGTAAAGCCATCGGTGCTATTTTATATAAGATAGAAAAGGATTTCAATTTTCAACAACCCTCCACCCATTTGCCACAACTCATTGAAGCCTATTTTCTTTTACAAAACATAGATGATGCGCATTGGAAAAGGCAAAAGTCTAAAGAATTGCGAAATATCATAGCCGATGTTTCTGGCCTATATATGGAAGCCTCTGCCGACCAAGCTTATGCCAACCCGAACGGCATGGTTACCGTTGATATTGAAATCATCAATAGAAGTAGTGTCGAAATCGTTCTTAATTCGATCTTCATCACTGGAGCCAGTTCAACAATCGATGAAAAAACCAAATTATTGGAGAATAAAAAAATTGATTTCAAAATTGATTTGGCCATTCCCGAAAACGCCTCGTTCACAAGTCCGTATTGGCTTAATGAAAAGGGCACTTTGGGTATGTACAAAGTTGAAGATCAAAATTTAATCGGAAAGCCCGAAACCCCAAGAGCCTATTTGGTTAATTTTGTACTAGATTTTAATGGGAGGTCGATTACGTTCACCAAGGCAATCGAACATCGCTATGCCAAGCCCGACAAAGGTGAACTTCACGAACCTTTTGAAATTTTACCGATAGCCACCTCTTCTTTTCAAGACAAGGTATTGCTCTTCGCAGATGGAAAATCAAAAAAAATACCAGTCACTATCAAAGCCCATAAAGACAATGTTAAAGGAACCGTTCAACTGTGCTATGGTAAAGGTTGGAGCGTAGACCAAGAAACCAAGTCGTTCGAAATCGAAAAAAAGGGCGACGAAAAAGTTTTAGTATTTACGCTGACCCCACCAGAAAACGAGGATGAAAATTACATCACCCCTATAATCCGCGTTGCGGGAAACGAATACACCAAAGAACTGACAACGATTGCCTATGACCACATACCTACACAGTCAGTTTTAATGCCCTCGGAAGCAAAGGTCGTGCGGTTGAATCTTAAAAAAGCAGGTGAACATATTGGCTACATAATGGGTGCTGGAGATAAAGTTCCCGAAAGTCTTGAACAAATTGGGTATACCGTTCATATTATCAAACCAGAGGACATCAGTACTCAAGAGCTAAAAAAATATGACGCCGTAGTTTTGGGAATACGAGCATATAACGTGGTTGACGAACTTAAGTTCAAGCAACCCTATCTTTTGGACTATGCCAAAAATGGCGGGACTTTAATCATTCAATATAATACCGCAGGCCGTTGGAGTTCTCAATTTGAAAATATCGCCCCCTACTCCATAACCTTGTCTCGAGACCGTGTGACCGATGAAAATTCAACGGTAGAGATTATCGCCAAAAATCATGAGTTAACTAGTTTTCCCAATACTATTGTCTCGAAGGATTTTGATGGATGGGTACAAGAACGTGGTCTTTATTTCCCCAATGAATGGGCAAACGAATTTACACCTATCCTATCAATGAACGATGAAGGGGAATCGCCTAAAAAAGGTAGCCTTCTTGTGGCGCCTTATGGTAAAGGATATTATATTTACACAGGCCTCAGCTTTTTTAGGGAGCTTCCTGCGGGAGTACTAGGAGCTTACAAACTGTTTGCCAATATGTTATCGGTAGGCAAAGCAAAAATACAGAGCGACAATGAAACAAAAGGATAAGATGTTGGAAAAGGTGGATTGGAAAAAAGAATACACCTTGGTGCTTATTTTTAACATTTTCTACATTCTTGTTTTTTATTATTTAATGACGGCATTCACATAGATGGGAACACTAGATTGGATTGTATTGGCCGGAACACTCTTGTTCATCGTCTCCTACGGCGTATGGAAAACCAAGGGCAGCAAAGATGTTGACGATTATGTACGTGGCGGTAATAAAGCCAAATGGTGGACCATCGGACTTTCGGTCATGGCTACACAGGCCAGTGCCATAACCTTCCTATCTACTCCAGGACAGGCGTTTCACGACGGCATGGGCTTTGTTCAATTTTATTTTGGGCTTCCTTTGGCCATGATTATCATATGTCTGGTTTTTGTCCCCATTTATCACAAATTAAAAGTTTATACGGCCTACGAGTTTTTAGAACAGCGTTTCGACCTCAAAACCCGGTCACTTGCAGCCATTCTTTTTCTTATTCAAAGAGGTCTCGCTGCAGGGATAACCATCTATGCTCCTTCCATTATACTATCAGCAGTTCTGGGTTGGGACCTTCGAACCCTTAATATCATTATCGGCATATTAGTAATTATCTATACGGTTTCAGGAGGAACGAAAGCTGTAAGTGTTACCCAAAAACAGCAGATGTTCATCATAATGACGGGGATGTTCATTACCTTTTTCTATATTTTAGGATTTCTACCCAATGACATTACATTCGGAAAAGCCCTGAAAATTGCCGGAGCGAGTAATAAATTGAACATTCTTGATTTTGAATTGAACACTGAAAGTAGGTACACCTTTTGGAGCGGTATAACAGGCGGACTCTTTTTAGCCTTGGCGTATTTCGGTACTGACCAGAGCCAAGTACAACGCTATCTAACAGGAAGATCGGTAAGGGAAAGTCAACTAGGGCTTATCTTTAACGCCGTTTTGAAAATTCCCATGCAATTTTTTATTCTTTTGGTGGGTGTTATGGTATTTGTTTTTTATCAATACAACCCATCACCTTTGAATTTTAATCCTTCGGCCACCAAAACCGTTCTGGCATCGCCTTATGCAGAGGATTATAAAGTATTACAGGAAAACCAGACTGAACTGGAGAAAGAGAAAAAAATGGCTCAAGATCAATTTTCGGCAGCATTGGAGCTGAAGGAATATGCTACGGTCGAAAAAGCCAAAAATCAGATTATAAATATCAATAGTAAAGACAGTACAAACAGGGCTATGGCCAAGACACTGATCAAACAGGCCGATGATATTGCCGAGACTAATGATAAAGATTATGTTTTCATTCATTTTATACTTAACAACTTGCCAAAAGGTTTGATTGGTCTACTATTGGCGGTCATTCTTTCGGCGGCCATGTCATCTACGGCTTCCGAACTTAATGCCCTGGGCACCATAACCGCGCTCGACCTATACAAAAGAAACAAAAAAGGAAGTTTTACCGAGAAACATTATGTAATAGCCACCAAGACCTTTACCTTATTATGGGGCGTAGTAGCTATTATAATTGCTAGTTACGCCTATCTTTTCGATAATCTCATACAACTTGTCAATATCATTGGATCTATCTTTTATGGGAATGTATTGGGAATCTTTTTGTTGGCTTTCTTTTTCAAATTTGTAAAAGGCAATGCCGTATTTTTTGCAGCCCTTTTGACCCAAGTGTTTATTTGCCTGATATACTATTCTTTGATACATATCTATCCGTCTGGAGAAGAAAAGCTAGGTTATCTTTGGCTTAATTTTATTGGGTCGGCACTCGTAATTATAATTGCCGTTCTCTTTGAAGGATTCGATAGAATGTTAAAGAAACCACCTTTAAAAGCCTAGCATTATTACACTTAGGAAATTTGTTAATTGCAGATACTTTATTGCATTACCAAACCTCAATTAAATTCCTATTTCTTTCTTAATAGAAATGATATTTATAACAATTTGTAATATATCTTTATATTTACCATCGATCAACACTGGTTCTCTTCTTAGAATTTCTTTTATTTTGATAGTTTTTTGGTGTTTGTATGAATAAGAAAAAATATACCATTAAGGATATTGCTCGTCTAGCAGATGTTTCGAAAGGAACAGTGGACAGGGTATTACATAGACGCGGCAAAGTATCAAAAAAGGCATTGGAGCAGGTGAATCAAGTACTTGAGGCGATTGACTACCAACCCAACCCAATTGCCCGAACTTTAAAAAACAATAAAATATACCGAATCTGTGTTTTGATTCCGGATCAAACGGTCGACCCGTATTGGAATCCTGCGCATGAAGGTATTAAAGATGCCGAGAATGAGTTCAAGGCCTTCGGAGTATTGATTCAAAAATATGTCTATGACCCGCTTGAGCGATGTTCTTTCCTGAAAGAGTCACAAAAAGCCTTAGACTCGGTTCCTGACGTATTATTGATGGCGCCGTTATACCGACAAGAGTCTCTAGAAATTCTACAAAATTGCAAAACTAAGAACGTTTTAGTTGTATTTTTCAACAACTATATAGATGCCTTGAACAGTGAATTGTTTATAGGCCAAGACTTGCATCAAAGTGGTCGGGTTGCGGCCAATTTAATCGATAAACTCACAAAGGCCGAAGACACGGTCGCCGTTGTACATATCGACAAAGAGCCCCATATGCAACTAAAGGAAAACGGGTTCAAGGAATATTTTGAAGAAAGAAAAAAGACTCCCCAAAAAATCATAACGGCAAACTTTAATTCAGACTGTGCGAAGACCTTTGAAAAAGAGGTTGCTGAATTTTTGCATCTACAACGCCATATCACCGCGGTTTTTATCACTAACTCCAAATCATATAGGCTTTTAGAGGTTGCCAAATCGATTAACTCAGACTTTGTAACCATAGGCTATGATTTATTGGAGGAGAATATCAACTGCTTAATTCAAGGTGAAATTGATTTTTTAATACATCAAAAACCTAAACGACAAGCGTATCTAGGAGTGAGCTACCTTGTCGAACACTTTCTTTTTGATAAAAAAATTCCAGAAAAAATGTTATTGCCCATAGATATCATTTCCTCAGAAAATTTCAAATATTACTTAGATTGATTAACAAACAATACAACTTTTTACCTAGAACCGTTTGAGGTGGACAAACGCTTACTTAGCCCTTAAAAACTGACCGCATAGTTTCCCTTCAAACCATCGGGTGCCGACAACTTTACAACGAATGCTTATTAAAACAAATTGAAGATTGTTCTCTCCTATTTTCAAAATCCCGAATAAAATCACACATAAATAAGGAACGTAGTCCTAAAATAAGACTTTAACAAGTATCGCCAATAAATTGTTAAATAAAATTCTTACGGGACTAAAGAAAAGGGCTAAAACAAGCACAAATTAACAATGTGTTCGAACACATTTATGACTAATAGCCTTGTTTTATTAAAAATTTAGTTTAATTTCACATTTAGATAACAAAATGTTAAGACTAACTCAAAACATTTAAAACTAACATTATGACAAAAAAGTTATTAGTGATTTTAGCGCTGGTACTGGGTTCATACCCCATCCTTGCGCAAGACAAAACAGTATCGGGAACGATTACCGACGCTTCAGATGGTTCACCATTGCCCGGGGTGAACGTATTGGTTCAGGGGACCACTAATGGTTCTCAAACCGATTTTGATGGAAACTATACTATTGAAGCTTCCGAGGGAGATGTTTTAGTATTTTCATTTTTGGGTATGAAAAGCCAAAGTGTTACTGTAGGTTCTTCAAATACCGTCAACGTAAGTATGGAAGAAGATGCCAGCCAACTTGATGAAGTGGTAGTAACGGCATTAGGTATCAGACGTGAAGAAAAAACACTGACCTATGCCCAACAAACTGTACGCTCAGACGAATTGACCAAAACAAGGGACCCCAACTTTATGAACAGCATTTCCGGTAAGGCAGCTGGCGTCGAGATTAAGAAAAGTAGCTCGGGTGCCGGTGGTTCGACTAGAATCGTTTTAAGGGGTAACAAATCGTTGAGTGGTGACAGTTCTCCACTTTTTGTAATCGATGGTATCCCAATGGCGAATAACAGAGGCGGTCAGCCTGGTATGTGGGGTGGAGCTGATGGTGGTGATGGCCTTTCGGCAATCAACCCTGATGATATTGAAAGCATCAGTATCTTAAGAGGTGCGAACGCGGCTGTGCTATACGGAAGTCAAGGAGCGAACGGTGTTGTAGTTATAACTACAAAACAGGGTTCTGCTGGTAAAACTACAGTTAGTTTAAATACAGGTTACTCTTTTGAACATTATCAAGAACTGCCCGACCTACAGTTTAAATATGGGGCTATTGGCGCTGCCAAAGAAAGCTGGTCTACCGATGCGGGCGACTATGCCGATGAATACGTGGAAAACTTCTTCCAAACCGGACATAACTTTAACAACTCGGTTAGTATAAGTGGCGGTAATGATAAGACTACGGCCTATTTCTCGTATGCGAATATAACTTCATCGGGTATTACTCCTGAAAATAAATACAACAAGAACAATGTTTCTTTTAGAGGGTCTACCAAATTTTTTAATGATAAGGTAACGGTTTCTTCCGGTGTGATTATGAGCATTGAAGAAACAAAAAACAGATTACCTTCTGGATATTACCTTAATCCATTAACAGGATTATATATGTTCCCTAGAAACCGTAATTTCTATGACTTTAAAGACAATTATGAGATTTTTAATAGTGATAGGAATTTAATGGCACAAAATTGGTTTGTCGATGATCACCACCAATCGAACCCCTATTGGATTATCTATAACCAACCTCGGACCAACAACACGAAAAGGGTTATAGCTAATGCTTCGATTAAATGGGACATACTCGACAATTTAAATTTACAGGTACGAGGAAACTACGACTATAAAACCGAAGAGAATGAGCAACAACATGCAGCCACATCAAATGGCACCAATGTACATGCTAACGGGGCTTGGGATTTTAGTGATGTTGACGACCAGTTAGGCTATTTCGATGCCATCTTAAATTACAATACCAACATCAGTGATGATATTTCCTTTAATGCCGTTTTGGGTGCCAGCTACCAACAGACAAAATATGGCTTTGGTGTTTCAGTAGGTACCGGAGTTTTAGGGCTTTTATACCCCAACGAGTTTTTATTTCAGAACTTACCGACCAACGTACCCGTAAATTCAACTGCGAGTGAAGAAATCATCAAGCAAGGTGTTTTTGCAAACACACAATTTGGTTATAAAGATATGCTTTACTTAGATATTTCTGGACGTAATGATTGGGCCTCTACCCTTGCTTTAACAGGAAATCAATCTTATTTCTATCCGGCCGTAGGGCTAACAGGCATCTTAAGCGAAATGTTCGACATGGGCGAAAAAGTTAGTTTTGCCAAACTTAGAGCCTCATATACCCAAGTGGCCAACGAAGTACCCTATAATCGTATATTTCCACAACACAGTATTTCAGCGAACGGTGGGGTGAATAGAAACACACAGGCACCATTTTTAGATGGTAAACCAGAAATTATCACGAGTTTAGAATTTGGAGCCGATTTTCGTTTTTTCCAAAATCGCTTAGGCATTGATTTTACTTACTATAGCCTGACCAGTACAGATCAGTATATTAATGTCAGTCTGGATCCTTCCGACCCTGTCGCACAAGGTATTTATACCTCGCAATATATCAATGCTGGAGAGATTACTAACAAAGGAGTTGAGCTGACCTTGAGCGCTACACCCGTCAGAAATGACAACTTTCAATGGGTAACCGCCTTTAACTTCGCCAGAAACGTAAATGAAATTGTTGATATAGGCCCTGACGACGAAAGGTTTTATAATTTAGGTTCTTCAGAAGGTTATGCTTCTAGGTTATATGAAGGGGGAAGATTTAACGATCTTTATGTCTATAAATTCTTGAGAGATGATCAAGGCCGTATTATTTTTGAAAATGGCACCCCTAGGAAAACTGAACTTTTGGAATTAGTTGGAAACTTAGATCCCGATTGGTCTTTGGGTTGGAACAACAATATAACCATGGGTAAATTTAATTTGGGAATGCTCATCAATGCAAAAATTGGCGGAAATGTTTTTAGTCAAACAGAAAGTATGCTTGATGGTGCCGGGGTTTCGCAACGAACAGCGGACGCAAGGGATGCAGGAGGTGTAACCGTCAATGGCGTCGATCAAGATTCTGGTGCCGCTGTTACCACGGTTGATTCTGAAACTTGGTTTAGAGCTATTGGTGATCGAAATGGTATAGGTGAGGCCTATGTTTATGATCGCACGAATATTAGTTTAAGCCAATTGTCTTTAGGCTATAATTTCAATGTTGAAAAATTGAATTTGCCGATATCGGCAGCGACTTTATCGTTTGTAGGAAACAATTTGTTCTTTATCTATAAAGACGCTCCTTTTGATCCGGAGTTGGCGATGAGCACAAGTAGAAATTCCCAAGGTCTGGATAATTTCAACTTGCCTTCTACCGCCACATATGGCTTCAATCTAAAAGTAACTTTTTAAAAAAAAAACATGAAAAAGTTTATATATCTATTTTCAGCGATATTGGTACTAGGTGCCTGTACCGACAATTTTGAAGAGATTAATACGAGCCCGTACCAACTGACCGATGAGTCGTTGCAACAAGATTTCAATAATGTTGGATCGTTTTATCCCTCTATGTTTAGCCAGATTTTTGGTAATCAGGTCAATCATAATTTGACCAATGTGACTTATGCCCAGCATTTGGCTACCCCTACCCCTTTTGTAGGCGGAATCAATAACACCACATATTATATTCGATGGAACGGGTATTGGGATCGCCAATACAACAGTGTTATGGCTCCGGCGAATCAGGTTATTGGTATTGCGGAGTCTACTGACCAACCGATGTTTGTTGAATGGGCAAATTTGATAAAAATATTATCGATGTCAAGATTGACAGCTTATCATGGCCCAGTTATTTATTCACAATATGGGCCTGAAGGTGATGGATCATATGATAGTGAAGAGGTTCTTTATAACGCTTTCTTTGCAGATTTAGATCGAATTATCGCGCTATATAATGCAAATACCGACTATGTTGGTCTTACCGCTTTTGACGCTAGTTATGGTGGAGATATCGCCCTATGGGCAAAATACGCCAATTCATTACGCCTGCAATTGGCTATGCGTATCTCAAAAGTTGCCCCTGCTTTGGCAAAAACCCAAGGAGAAAAAGCCTTAGCAGATCCTGCTGGACTTATAGAAACCAATGCAGAAAACTTTAATATTTCTTTGTATGGCAACAAGTTCCATCCCGCCCAAATTTGTTTTGAATGGAATGACACACGAATGAGTGCAACAATGGAATCAATTTTAATTGGTTATGAAGACAATAGGATAGAGCCATTTTTTGATCCCGTAGAAGATATGGCTCTAGTGGCTGATCATCCAGATTGGCCGTATAAGGGTATTCGTAATGGTGCGCAATTAACTGCAAAAGACGACCATTTACCGTATTCTACCATAGACATTGACTTTAACGACCCTGCCAAGGTCACCACTCGTAAAGTTATGAGTGCCGATGAAGTATTCTTTTTGAAAGCGGAAGCTGCCCTTAGAGGGTGGGCCGGCGCTGGAGATGCACAAGCTAATTATGAGGCTGGTGTAAGAGCTTCTTTCGAACTTTGGGGTGCCGGTGGTGTTGATGCTTATCTTGCCGATAACACAAAACTACCTATCGATTATAACGATGTTGTTTATGATGGATTAGAAGACGGTTCTGTAAATGATTTTACAAGTGATATTACAATAACCGTAGCTTGGGATGAGGCTGCCGACAATGAAATCAAATTGGAGAAAATCATCACACAAAAATGGATTGCGGCCTATACCAATGAAATGGAAGCTTGGGTAGATCATAGAAGAACGGGATACCCGAAACTTCCACCCGTCTATCAGAACAGTAGTAGTTCCGATTGGGGGCTTATACCAAATGGCGAAATTTTACGACGTATGCCATTTACCAATGGACAAAGGGAAAATAATGCTTCCGGTGTAGCAGATGCCACGGCTAAGTTAGGTGGCCCCGATGAAATTGGCACCCGACTTTGGTGGGATACCGGCGGCCCGAATTTCTAAAAAGAGAAGTGTATTATTTTTAAGTTTGAATAGATGAAAAACCTGTGGAAATGATTCCACAGGTTTTTTTAAATTATAAAATTAGAGGTCAACAGCATGCTTTTCAAGCTTCACTAGACTGCACAATAATTGGTAACTTACCATTAATTCCTATGACTGAATCTTAATTGTCGCTGTAGCGTTACAAAGCATCTGCGAATCGTAAAACATAACAAACAATATGTATATTTTTTCAAGAAAAGCCTACCTATTTTATTGTATTTCACTACTTTTTTCGTGCCAGCCAATCGATGATACCAAAATGTTTTCTTTGATGCCCAGCAAAAAAACAGGGATAACATTCAAAAATATTCTAAGCGAGACCGAAGAGTTCAATATTTTGACCTACGGTTATATTTATAATGGAGGTGGCGTCTCAGTAGGCGACATTAACAATGATGGGCTACAAGACCTTTATTTTACGGGTAGCATGGTCGGCAGTAGACTATACTTGAATAAGGGAGATTTTGAATTTGAAGAAATAGCCCAAAAGGCCGGTGTCTTCGCCGAAGGTTTATGGAATACCGGCACTACAATGGTCGACATCAATGCAGACGGACTTTTAGATATTTATGTATGTCGCTCAGCTGCCAAAGATGACTTCAAGCGCAAAAACTTGCTTTTTATCAACAACGGTAATCTGACCTTTACCGAAAAGGCCGCCGAATATGGTATAGACGATGCGGGGTACTCGACCCAAGGCGCTTTTTTCGATTACGATCGCGATGGAGACCTTGATCTCTACGTGGTGAATCACTCAACGCAAGAATTTGCAAGCTTTAGACAAATCAACAACAACCTAAAAAGTCACCGGAGCCCCGCCTATGAAGATAGGCTCTATAAGAATGAAAATGGAAAATTCATAAATGTGAGCGACGAAGCAGGACTGGTTTCGAATGTATTGGGATTTGGTCTAGGTGTCGCCATTTCTGATATAAACGATGATGATTGGCCCGACATCTATATCTCGAACGACTTTAATGAACAAGACTATTTTTATATCAACAACCAAGACGGTACGTTTACAGAAAGCCTTCAACAATATATTGGCCATACCTCACATTTTTCTATGGGTTCCGATATCGCCGACATAAATAACGATGGCTATCCTGAAATTATGACACTCGATATGCTTCCTGAAGGCAATTATCGTTCAAAAATGGTATCCGGACCCGATAACTACGACAAATTCATGGTGCTTCTGAATAATGGATTTTATCATCAGAGTATGAGAAACATGATGCATTTGAACAATAAAGGAAAATCATTTTCAGAAATTGGTCAGTTTTCAGGAGTCTCTAGTACCGATTGGAGCTGGGCATCCCTCTTTTCCGATCTTGACAATGACGGCTATAAAGACTTATTTATAACCAACGGAGTCAAAAGAGATTATACCAACATGGATTTTATGAACTTTGCCGTTCAAGAGAAGATGAACGAAAATAAGACCGGTGTGGAAATGGCCATCACAAACCTGTTGGAAAACATTCCTGCGACAATTGAAGAAAACTACACCTATCATAACAATGGCGACCTGACTTTTTCGAAGGTCAGTGCTGAATGGGGACTAAATCAAGAATCGCTTTCCAATGGAGCCGCCTATGCCGACCTAGACAATGACGGCGATATGGATATTATAGTAAATAATACCGATACAGAGGCTTTTGTTTATCGAAATAATAGCAATATTCATTTAAAGAACAACTATCTGAAAATAAATCTCAAGGGTGAGGGCAAAAACACTTTTGGTATAGGCGCGAAAGTAATGCTACAAATTGGTGACCAAACCCTAAGTCAAGAAATGATGCCAACAAGAGGATTTCAATCTTCTGTCGATTACAATTTAGTGTTTGGCTTAGGAAATGCAAAAACTATCGATGCGTTAAAAATTATCTGGCCAAATGGAAATATACAGCTACTGCAAGATGTGAAACCCAATCAACAACTTACGCTCTACCAAAAAGATGCATTGAATAGTGAAACACTCAAAAACACCCCTTCAAAATCTTATTTTACAGATATCACCCAAGACGGTGTATTTCAATTTGTGCATAAAGAGAATGAGTATATCGATTTTAAACGCGAGCAGTTGCTTCCCCATAAACTTTCCACACAGGGCCCGAAATTAACAAAGGGCGACATAAACAATGATGGTCTAGATGATATCTTTATAGGAGGATCCAAAGGAAGTGTCGGAAAATTATTGGTTCAATCCAAGTCTGGAAAATTCTCAAGTTCCTCTGAGAATACGTTCTCGGAAGATGCACAATCGGAAGACTTGGGTACGCTTTTTTTTGATGCCGATGGCGATGGCGATCAAGACCTTTATATTGTCAGTGGCGGAAATGATTTTGATAAAAAGGCTCCCGAATTACAAGACAGACTGTATTTTAATAATGGTCACGGACAATTTAAAAAGAAAATCGCCGCGCTCCCAAGCATGTTGACAAGTGGTTCATGTGTTGCTTCGGGAGACATTGATAATGACGGAGACCTTGACCTTTTTATTGGAGGACGGGTAGTTCCCGGACGCTATCCCACAGCACCAAAAAGTTACATACTTGCGAATGATGGCAAAGGAAATTTCACCAACGTTACGGCTACTATCAATGAAGCTATTACAAATATAGGGATGGTTACCGATGCACTATGGTCCGATTTTAATGGCGATGGACAAGACGACCTAATAGTTGTTGGTGAATTTATGGGTATTCGGGCTTTCGAAAATAACAATGGCAAATTGATAGAACTGACCGAAGAGTCCGGTATTACGAACTCCCAGGGTTGGTGGAACACCATCAAATCAGGAGATTTTGACAACGATGGAGACCTTGATTATATTGCGGGTAACTTTGGGCTCAACTCCCAGTTAAAGGCATCGGTCACCGAGCCTGTTCAATTATATGCCAAAGACTTTGACGGCAATGGTTCCATAGACCCAATTCTCTGTTCCTATGTTCAAGGTGAGAATTACCCTGTTTTTTCCAGGGACGACCTTATCGGTCAACTTAGTGGCCTGAAAGGAAAGTATGTAAATTACTCCGATTATGCCGACCAGAAGATTACCGATGTTTTCTCTCCCGAAGAACTGGCGAGCGCCTCCCTTCTCGAAGCAAAAACTTTTGCCACAAGTTATATGGAAAACTTAGGCAACAATCGGTTCAAACTCACCCCCCTACCCGTTCCGGCACAGTTTTCCCCGGTCTATGGGATTCTAGTTCAAGATATTGACGGAGATAAAAACCTCGATGTAGTTCTAGCCGGCAATTTTTTTGGAACACGCGTTAAATATGGTAGATATGACGCCAACAGGGGAGTTCTTTTAAAAGGAGATGGAAAAGGAGGTTTCTCACCTGTGAATAACCTCGAAAGCGGACTGAACATTTCTGGAGAAGCCAGGGATATTGAGACCCTTATTCTTTCAGACAACACCGAAATCGTATTGTTCGTTCGAAATAATGAATCAATTCAAGTATATCAAAAGACGATGAATCAATGAATAGAAAAATAAATTATTGCGTAGTGCTCGCTGTTCTACTATTTCCCATTATGGCAATTTCTCAATCGGCAATTGTTAAGGAAGAAATATATGCTTTGGATACCTATGGTTTTGGCAAACCCAATCCAGTGCCGATAATTGCAGAAAACCCGAAAATAGCCCCCTACTTTAAATTTGAGGAATACGAACACAGCTCCAAAAAAAAAGATTGGAAAGTTGTCACCCTAGAGAATGATTATATCAAGGTCTTTATCTTGCCAGAAATCGGTGGCAAGGTATGGGGCGCCATCGAAAAAAGTACCGGTGAAGAGTTTCTCTATAAAAATGAAGTCATTAAATTTCGAAATATCGCTATGCGCGGCCCATGGACCTCCGGTGGTATCGAATTTAATTTTGGGATTATTGGCCACCACCCTTCAACAGCCACTCCCGTCGATTATGTAACACGAACGAACGATGATGGAAGTGTGAGTTGCTTTGTAGGAAACACCGATTTGCCATCAAACACCACATGGAGCGTAGAAATACGTTTAGAGAAAGATAAAGCGTATTTTGAAACCAATGCCTCTTGGTACAATGCCTCACAACTCAACGAGTCGTATTATAATTGGATGACAGCCGCCGCAGTGGCGACCAATGATCTAGAGTTTTATATTCCGGGAAATGCTTATGTAGAACACAATGGCGATGCACACTCATGGCCTATCGATGAGCAGGGAAGAGATTTATCCCTTTATAAAAACAATAACTTCGGCCCCGCAAAATCATACCATATCGTTGGAGAATATAATGATTTTTTTGGAGGATACTACCGTAACCGCCAATTCGGGTTTGGGCAATGGGCTCGATATGAGGAAATGCCCGGACAAAAATTATGGTTGTGGGCCTTGTCCCGGTCAGGTGGTATTTGGGAAGACTTGCTGACCGATACCGATGGTCAGTATATCGAATTTCAGGCCGGCCGCCTATTTGACCAATATTCCGGTGGAGCTATAAACCCTATCAGTCAAGTCGGTTTCGACCCTTATGTCATGGATCGCTGGCATGAATTATGGTTTCCCTAT
Organism: uncultured Kriegella sp.; assembly: GCF_963975415.1. Taxonomy (NCBI): domain Bacteria; kingdom Pseudomonadati; phylum Bacteroidota; class Flavobacteriia; order Flavobacteriales; family Flavobacteriaceae; genus Kriegella; species uncultured Kriegella sp. The sequence goes on along the minus strand of NZ_CAXBGN010000008.1, from coordinate 23,156 downwards.
AAAGAAATCGGAGGTATGGTCGATGCTTCCGAACATGGCGTGCTTAACGTAGAAATCAACGCCAATGGCTTTGAAATCGGATTGAACGCCCTTCAAAAATTGGATAAGGAGATTCAAGTAAAAGTAAACGGAAAAATAGTTTTCTCCGAAAAGTTGAATCTGGCGCCCATGGAAGTTTTTTCTAAAAAAATTTCCGCTCAAAGCACGAATGCCCTTTCCGTGGCAATTATTGGCACCGAACTATCCTATATAAAAGATGATGAGAAAAATCGGTTAAAAAGGCCATTTTTTTCCGATAAAGACTTAAAAGTCTCCGAAACTGAGAAACTTTTTCATGAAGGATTGGAAGCAATAGCATATCGCGACTATACCCTGGCCCTTGAAAAACTGACAAAACTGGTAACATTAGACCCCTCGCACCGAGACGGGTTAGTTCAACTTTCGGAATTAGCCTATAGGGCGACAGATTATTCCAAAGCTTTGGAATATGCGAATCGTGTGTTGCAAATGGATACCTACAACTCGGGCGCCAATTACAGGGCAGGTATTGCGTACCGCGCGGTAAATGATACTATTAATGCCTTAGAGTCTTTAGGATGGGCGGCTAGGGATGTCAAGTACCGTTCCGTCTCATTTACACAAATGGCAACGTTATATTTGGCATCAAAAAACTATCAAAGAGCTATGGACTATGCCCGAAAGGCATTGGACTATAATACCTTCAACTTAAATGCAAGAAAGGTGTTGCTAGTTGCTGCCAGAAAATTAGGGGATAAAATTGGTTTTGATCATGAAATAAAGGAACTGCTTAAAATTACCCCCTTGGACCATTTTGCCTTATTGGAAAAACACTTTATAGATTCAAAAAAACTTTCTTTCGAGGTAGCAGAGAAGATAACCAATGAATTTCCTGCGGAAACAAGTCTAAGTCTTGCCCTTCAATATCAATCTTTCGGATTATCGGAGGAAATGTTAAACGTACTGCAACTTCATTCAAAAAATACGAAAAACCAACTTTGGAGCGCCTATATCTTACGTCAAAAAGATGTTGACAAAAGTAAAATTTTACTCGACCAAGTAGTAAACGCATCCACGGAATTCGTCTTTCCGTATCGTAGGGAAACCATTCCGGTTCTTGAATGGGCTTCCCATCAAAACAGCAGCTGGAAACTTAAATATTATCTCGCCCAAAATTATCTGACCGTAGGTTTAATTCAAAAGGGCAAAGCTCTTATGAAAACTTTGGGCAATGCACCCGATACGGCCACCTTTTATCTATTTAGGGCAAAAATACTGAATGATGCAGCGGTTTCAGATCAAGAAAAAGATTATCTAAAAGCCCAAGAATTAAGTCCAAAAGATTGGAAAACATGGGAGGAGCTTATTCAATTCTACCTAACAAACAAAGAATATGAAGCTGCGATTAACATATCGAGCAAGGCCCATAAAAAGTTCCCCAACAACTATAATATAGGCTTGGCACATGCAAAATCATTATTGAATACGGGGCGTTATTCAGATGTTATCCGTGTGTTACGAAAGGTACAAGTACTGCCTTATGAACATGCCAGTGAAAGCAGAAAAATCTATGAAGAGGCCCATATTGCTTTGGCTGAATCTTATTTGCGCAAAGGTGATTTTAAGAAAGCGATACCAGTTTTGGAACAATCCAAAAAATGGCCGGAAAATATCGGTGTGGGAAAACCGTATGAACCTGACGAACGTCTTCAAGACTATCTCTTGGCCATTTGTTATGGTGAAACGGATCAGATTGGCAAAAGGAACGGACTATTGAACGAAATTGTGGTGTACACCAATGAGCATATTGATCGTCGTGGAATCAATCATCTTTTTGGTCTTTTGGCATTAAAAAAATTAGGCAGGGAAAATGAAATTGGGCAAATGCGCTCAAAATTGGAAGTAACCGATCAAAACAAAGTGGCACTAGCCCTCTATTCGAACGAAACGGATAATGAGCTTTTAACAAAAGAGAAACACAATATTCCTGAAACGATATGGAAAGCTATCCGCAATAGCATAAACTACTAAAAGACAAAGGCCCGTGAAAATTTCACGGGCCTTTTATAAAAATGTAATATCTTATCAATTATTTGGAGCGCCACACTCAAATTCAGTGCAAAGCATACGTTTTTGACAGTTGATGCCGTAAAGGTAATAGTTGTGACTTATGAGACAGCAGTGCAGTTTTATTTAGAAACTCCGAATTTAACGCCAACATAGGCTTTTTCCCACATAAGTCCCAATACTGCCCCAGTATCGGTCAAATCATCTATGGTAATTGTAAATGTCTCTATCGGCATAGGAATGGCATGAACCTGTGCAGTTGTTTTCGCAGCAACCTTACTGTCGTCCCATTCAGGATTGCCTCCTCCTTCAGTCTCGTTATAGAAGAACACCTCCCAATTTTGTTGACCAGGTTTTGTAAAAATGGCATAAGAACCAGCCTTTAAAGTCTGTCCATCGACGGTTACATCATTGCTGAATGTGACTTTTGTACGTGCATTGGCACCCGTGCGCCATATTTTATCATACGGTACTAAATCACCAAAAATAGTTCGACCGCGCATCGAAGGTCTAGAATATTCAATAGATACATCGGTCAACCCCACTTTTTGTTCCAATTTTGATAGCGGGCTAGGTGCCGGTTTTTCAGTTTGAGCTTCTATTGCATACGAAGCCATAAAAGCACAAAGTACTACTACTAATTTTTTCATTATTTTAAGTTTTTTAGTTTTCACAAATCTATAGATAAACCCTTCTTGCATTTGTTAATGTATTCTTAAATTAGAATATTGAGAAAGGGCAATACTAAGCCTCTTAGTAATTTTGTTTATCTTTTATTGTTTTTTATTAAACAAAATAACCGTATCTTTGTAAGAATTCATACGCTATGAAACTGTATCAGCTACATTCCAAACAGGCACTTCCTATTTCCCAAAAAAAAGCATGGAAATTTCTATCCAACCCTTATAACCTAAAAATAATTACGCCTAAGCATATGAATTTCACCGTACTTTCTGGTGTGGATAGACCGATGTATGCGGGTCAAATTATTACCTATAGCGTCTCTCCTTTTCCTTTTTATTCGACCAAATGGGTTACTGAAATAACCCATGTGAAGCAAGGTGAATACTTTGTTGACGAACAAAGATTTGGTCCGTATGCCCTGTGGCACCATAAACATTTTTTAAAACCTATTGAAGGAGGTATTGAAATGGAAGACCTTATCGATTATAAACTTCCGTTTGGCTTTCTTGGTCAGTTAGCACACGCTCCTATAGTCAAAAAACAGCTGGAGTTCATATTTTACTATAGGGAGCAGCAACTTTTACAGTTGTTCGGTAAGCATGTAAACGGCACCCAAGAACTTCATTTCAAATCAATCTAGTTTCTCATGAATAAAAACATACTACTAATAGGAGGTTCGCAAGGTATTGGTCGTGCCATAGTGGAACTACTTCAAGAACAATATTCGATTTTTGTAGCTTCTCGAACAAAAAACGGGTTGCAGGAGACTTCCATAACCCATATCACTTTTGATGTATTATCCGGTGATTTAGATCTTTCATTGCTTCCTGATCGTATTCACGGATTTGTTTATTGCCCTGGCAGCATCGATTTAAAGCCTTTTAAAATGTTGAGTACAAAAACATTTGAAGATGACATGCAACTTAATTTCTTTGGTCTGGTAAAGGTTTTAAAAGCAATTATGCCCCAAATGGCTGAAGGCTCCAGCATGGTTTTTTTTAGCACGGTCGCCGTCAATACAGGAATGCCTTTTCACACTAGCGTTGCTGCCTCGAAAGGTGCTATCGAAGGATTTGCAAAGGCCTTGGCGGCAGAATATGCACCCAAGATTCGGGTGAATGTGGTAGCACCTTCTTTGACCGACACCCCGTTGGCAAAACGGTTGTTAAGTAATGACAAGAAAAGAGAGACCATGGCACAGCGCCACCCATTAAAACGTATTGGTCAACCAGAAGATATTGCCCATATGGTACATTTTCTGTTGGATACAAAAAGTGATTGGATGACTGGGCAGGTGCTTAACGTCGATGGTGGAATGAGCTCTTTAAACATGAATTAGTATGAGGGAAAAAGTTTCCATTTTTTGGTTCAGAAGAGATTTACGGCTAGACGATAATATTGGCTTTTTACAGGCATTGAAAGGTGATTTCCCAGTACTCCCTATTTTTATTTTCGATACCGAAATTCTAGACCACCTTGACAAAAATGATGCTCGGGTTACCTTCATTCATACCATATTGCAAGATATGCGGATTACCCTGCAGAAAGAATTCGGAAGCTCCATTGCCTTGTTTTCGGGAAAACCTGATACTATTTTTAAGAAACTCATCACAGATTACAACATTCAATCCGTTTTTACGAATCACGATTACGAACCCTACGCCAAAGAACGCGATTCGCTCATTAAAGAATTTTTAAAGCAACATGATATTACCTTCAAAACCTTTAAAGATCAAGTTATTTTCGAAAAAAGCGAAGTAGTTAAAGCTGACGGCGAACCCTATGTAGTTTATACTCCTTTCAGGAATAAGTGGAAAGAGAAATTCAATGCCGATAATCACTTGATCATTCATTATACCAGTGGCTACTTAAAAAATTTGATAGCGCACAGTCGACTACCGAACCTTTCCCTAGCCGATATCGGTTTTGAAAGGGCTTCTATAAAGGTTCCGGAATACGATGTTACCCCTACCCTCATTGAAAATTACGAGTTCACTCGAAACTTTCCCGCTAAAGAAAACGGCACCTCTCATTTAGGTCCGCATCTTCGTTTCGGAACAGTTTCCATCCGAAAAATGGTCAAAAAAGCAATTGCCGAAAAAAACGAAACATTCTGGAACGAGCTCATATGGCGTGAATTTTTTATGCAAATTCTCTGGCACTTCCCTAAAACGGTCTCAGCAGCTTTTAAAAGTAAATATGACCGAATCGATTGGCGGAACAATGAAGCGGAGTTTGAAAAATGGAAGACCGGCCAAACGGGCTATATTTTGGTCGATGCCGGTATGCGCGAGCTCAACAGCACAGGCTATATGCACAACCGAGTGCGTATGTTGGTCGCCAGTTTTTTATGCAAACATTTACTGATCGATTGGCGGTGGGGTGAAGCCTATTTCGCAGAAAAACTACTCGATTATGAGTTGAGCAGCAATGTTGGTAATTGGCAATGGGCTGCCGGAAGTGGTGTAGATGCGGCCCCTTATTTTCGAATTTTCAATCCGATGACCCAGGTCGATAAATTTGATAAGCAAAAAGAGTACATAGAAAAGTGGGTTCCCGAATGGCAAGACCCCGAGGCATATCCTGAGAGAATGGTAGACCATAAAATGGCCCGGGAGCGCTGCTTAAAAGTGTACAAAGAAGCCCTTAGCTAATCACCAACTTCTTTTCAGTTTTCCGGTTTAGAATCAAGCGTCAATTTTGTATATTTAAGTAATTAATACTTTACTGGCACTATGGAAAACTATCACTTAAAAAATAATAGCGAGGAGAAACAATATGAATTACATATTGATGGCGCTGTTGCACGTATCGAATATATTCTCGCAAAAAGCAAAATTTACTTAACACATACCGAAGTGCCAAAAAAATTGGAGGGAAAAGGGATTGCCTCGGCCATGGTAAAAAAGGCTCTGGAAGACGTTGAGCGCAAAAAATTAGATTTAGTACCCATGTGCCCTTTTGTAGCCGCATACATCAAACGGCATCCCGAATGGAAAAAACTGGTTTTAAAGGGAATTAATATTCAATAGCTATGGCAGAACGCGAAATTACCAAGAAGTACACGAATGAAGATTTGACCGTGGTTTGGAAGCCCAGCCTATGTACCCATTCGGGCATTTGCGTGAATACACTTCCCGAAGTATACAATCCCAATGAAAAACCATGGATAAAAGCTAAGAATGCTTCAGTTGAGGCATTGAAATCACAAATTGGCAAATGTCCATCGGGTGCTTTAAGCTACACCCAGGAAACCCCGGATAAAGCCGCCCCTAAGTCGGTAGAAACCAAAGTGGAAGCCCTTCGTAATGGCCCTTTATTGGTACATGGCGAACTCGAGGTGACCCATAGCAATGGTCATATGGAAACAAAAAAAAAGGTTACTGCATTTTGTCGCTGCGGTGCTTCCGATAACAAGCCCTACTGCGACGGCACTCATAATTCAATAGCTTTCAATGCGTGATATGGGATCAGAAATGTATCAGAAAATTACCCCCTTCTTACTATTCAATGGCAAAGCTCAAAGTGCCATGAATTTTTATCTCTCCATTTTTCCCAATTCACACATTTCCATTGTCGAATACCATCATAGCAAGAAAGATTCGGATAACAAAACTGACATTCTAAGGGCTTCTTTTGTCTTAAACGGACAAGAGTTTATGTGCGGTGATAGTTTAGAAAAACACGCTTTTAGATTTACCCAATCCTTTTCTTTGTACATAGACATGGAATCAGTTTCAGAACTGCGTCGCGTTTTTATAGCACTTTCTGAAAATGGAAAAATATTGATGCCCATCGATAATTATGGCTTCGGCAAATGCTATGCGTGGGTACAAGATAAGTTTGGAGTATCTTGGCAATTGAACGTTCCTAATTTGGAAAAAGCATCGGAAGACAGCAATGTCTGTTTTGCAAACCACAAAGACGTTCGGCCAGAATATCGGGAATAAGAATCTCTATCACCATTAAGACCGAACACCATGGTTTTAACTACGCTACAGACTGAAAACCAAGGCTTTAAATGACCGATAAATAAAAAATATACGGGAGTCACATTGAGTTTGCGAGATTCTAAATTATTGACATGTACGCTAAAACTAGAAGGCCGTTCCAAGAATATAATCGCATCGATTCATTACAAACTCCACTTTTTATAACTGTAATGAGCAATCGAAAAACCAGATTATAATGCATTTTCGCCCTACATATTTCATATGGTTGTTTATTTTTCTTGTGCTTTCAGACAGTATTGTCGGGGCGAGTGCCTTTTCCGGTTTTCGTTTTATAACGAAACCGATGATACTAATCGCTTTAATCGCTTATTTTATTGGCAATGGTAAGCATTTGACAAAATCAACCTATTACCTCACCTTATCTGCTTTATTCTTTTCATTATTGGGCGATATTTTTTTAATATTCGACCATGGGTCAAACCTTTATTTCATTTCCGGACTCGTCTCATTCTTATTCGCCCACATTTTATATACCATTGTCTTCCTACAACAGTCGAGCCGCAAAAAATCTTTGGGTTCATGGTTGATTACGCTACTTTTTTTGGGGTACGGAGCGACCTTATTCGTACTGCTCCAAGGCAGTTTAGACCAACTCAAATTACCTGTAATCATTTATATTTTGGCAATTTTGGTTATGGCCGTTTCCGCATATGGTCGTCGTGAAAAAGTAAACGCGATCAGTTTTAACCTCGTGTTTTTGGGTGCACTTTTCTTTATGGCCTCCGACACCCTGCTTGCGATAGATAAATTTATGTTCGACGTACCTTGGTCATCTTTTGCCGTGATGGGAACTTACGCCACAGCGCAGTTTTTGATCGTCAAAGGGCTGTTGTATGAAAACATGAAAAAGAATTGATTCTTTTAGCCTCAAAAACCCTATATTCCAAACTCAAAAAAAATTGTTTACTATGAACAAAGTATTCCTTTTGCCCTTCCTAATATCCTGTCTAACCCTGTCTGCGCAGGAATTTGATTTTAAGATAGATCATTCCTCGCTTATTGTAAACGATTTAAAGACTTCCGGTGATTTTTACGCTGATGTGCTAAAACTTAAAGAAATCCCGCATCCGACAAAAGCACCGGGATTCCGTTGGTTTCAAGTACAAGGAAATTCACAATTGCATTTAATCTATAAGGATACGGTACAAATGAAAAAACATAAATCAATGCATTTATGCCTTTCTACGCCTGATCTAGATGCGTTTATATCACATTTAAAGAAACACCATATTTCGTACGAAGACTGGCCCGGAAAAAAAGATGCCGTAACCCTACGTGCCGACGGGGTGCGTCAAATCTACCTGCGGGATCCAGAGGGATACTGGATCGAGGTAAACAACGCTCAACATTAGAAATGGTGGCCTCTCGTCCTACACTTGTTCCTTTGAAGAACTGGTGAAAAAGAAAAATTCAGACTTCATTAATCGGTATGAATCTATTGCTTGTTTTGTTTCTCTAACCGAATAAATTAAAACAACATCGCTTAGAGCCTTTCGATTTTGGCACCGATGGCTCTTAATCGGGTATCGATATCTTCATAACCCCGGTCGATTTGTTCAATATTATGAATAACCGAAGTACCCTTGGCCGATAAAGCCGCAATTAGAAGCGATACACCCGCCCTAATATCAGGAGAGGTCATCGTGGTTGCCTTTAGTGTAGATTTAAAGTCGTGACCGATAACCGTTGCCCTATGGGGATCGCAAAGAATGACTTTGGCTCCCATATCCAACAATTTATCAACAAAGAACAAACGACTCTCGAACATTTTTTGGTGAATCAAAACCTCACCTTTGGCTTGAGTTGCCACCACTAAGATGATACTTAATAAATCGGGAGTAAGCCCTGGCCATGGGGCATCGGCAATAGTAAGAATCGACCCATCTATAAAGTTCTGAATGATATACCCGTCAACATGTTCGGGAATAAAAATATCATCACCTTTTCGTTCGATGGTAATACCCAATTTTCTAAAAATTGTCGGAATTTGACCTAAATCGTCCCAGCTTACATTTTTTATAGTCAGTTCACTTTTGGTCATTGCCGCAAGCCCGATCCAACTTCCGATTTCAATCATATCAGGAAGCATGGTATGTACTGTACCCCCCAGCTGCTTGACGCCCTCAATTTCCAATAAATTAGAACCAACACCTGAAATTTTGGCGCCCATACGGTTCAACATCTTACATAATTGCTGAAGATAAGGCTCACATGCGGCATTGTATATGGTTGTTTTTCCGGTAGCCAATACGGCCGCCATGACGATATTTGCCGTTCCGGTAACCGAAGCCTCGTCTAAAAGCATATAGGTGCCTTTTAGTTCTTCCGCTTCCACACCATAAAAATGCTCTTCCCTATTGTACCTAAATTTGGCGCCTAAGTTGATGAATCCTTCAAAATGGGTATCTAAACGTCTTCGCCCTATTTTATCACCCCCTGGTTTTGGTATATACCCTTTGCCGAAACGAGCCAGTAAAGGTCCTACTAACATTATCGACCCGCGAAGGCCTCTTCCATCCTCTTTAAATTTAGCCGATTGCAGATAATCTAAATCGATTTCATCGGCCTGAAAGCTATAAGAGCCCTTTTTTTCCTTTTGAACCTTCACTCCTAAATCTCGCAATAGCGCAATAAGTTTATTGACATCTACGATATCGGGAATGTTGTGAATGGTTACTTTTTCAGGGGTTAAAAGAACAGCGCAGAGAATCTGCAATGCCTCGTTTTTGGCGCCCTGGGGAGTTATTTCACCTGAAAGTCGGTGACCTCCCTCAATTTTAAATGTTCCCATGAAAGATTGAGAATATTAGTAGCGTTTTTTACCGCGGTTATTGTTTCTTTGATTTTTCTTGCCGGAATTCGTATTGCTGCTACGTGTAGACTTAATTCCCCTATTTTTTAGAAATTGTCCACTATCCGTCAGGTTTTCACCATCTGAAGCCAGATCTATCTGACCATCGCTCAATTCATACAAGTGTTTAAAAATGGCCTTATCATCAACGGTGTCTTTGTTCCAATTGAGGTAGCATTTTTTCATGTGATTCGCGATCGCATATTCAAGTCCGTCACGCATATCTCCTTTTTCCCATTTTACCGCAACATCGATCATTCTTTTGATGTTATTGCCATAAAATCGATATTTCGGGAAGTTCTGAGGATATTCCAGTGCATCAGGTCGCTGTTGCAACACTTCTTTCGATGTTATCGGAAAGGGCGATTCTACGTCTAATTTGAAATCGGACATGATAAATAATTGATCCCAAAGTTTATGCTGAAAATCGGGAACATCCCTTAAATGGGGCTGTAAATTGCCCATAACACTTATAATGGCTTTGGCAACCCTATTTCGTTCTGCACTATCTTTAATGGATACGGCATGGTCGACCATTTTTTGAAAATGTCTTCCATATTCCGGTATAATGAGCTTAGGACGCTCAGTATTGTACTCTAGGTTTTCTACTAAATTCAAATTGAAGTATTTATGCTTAAAATATATCTTGGAAAGTACTCTATAGAGACCGCAAAATAAGAAAATTTTAGGTTAAAAACTATTTTATAAGGATATTACCCCTTCTACTTGCCCTACTTCCTTATACTTTGCGATCACTTCTTCGGCATTTTTTAGGTTAACTGTTATTGAAAGACTGGTATATTTTCCGTTTTTTGATTTTTTCGATTCTATTACGGCTCCTGTATTATTAAAAATATCGTGGATTCTATTAATTTTTTCGACATCCGTCAGTACAATAAACTTATACAAATAATCTGAGGGCCAACTAGTGCTCTCTTCCAGCTGAGCTTTCAACCTTATATAAAATTCTTCTGATTTTTCAGATTCCATGTCATTGTTTTTATCAAAGATAAAGCTAAAACCACAATTTTTTAACCTAACCGCTATTGATTACTTTTGCACTTATTATATACTTAACTATTGAATCACAAAAAAATTGTCATAACAGGAGGCCCAAGTACAGGAAAAACTTCGGTCATTCAACAACTTGAACAGCAAGGTTTCCTTTGTATGGAGGAGGTCGTACGTAAAATGACGGCCGATAAGCTTTTTGAAGAAGATGCCGAGGCATTCACTACAAACCCCATAATCTCGGTTCCAGACCCGTTACAATTTAATCTCAATCTACTTGAACAACGTATAGCACAATACCGATTCGCTGCTGACTCTAAAGAAGCGATAGTTTTTTTCGACAGGGGCATTCCTGATGTTATGGGGTATATGCAATGTTTCGGACAGCAATACGGCGACATATTTGAACGAGCGGGAAAAGAGATTGTATACGACCTTGTATTTCTAATGCCCCCCTGGCAAGAGATACATACGGTAGATACCGAAAGGTTCGAAAGTTTTGAAGAATCGCTGCAAATCGATGCCTGTCTCGCCAAAGTTTATAGCGATTTCGGGTATAACCCCATAATTGTTCCCAAAATAAGTGTAGCAGGTCGGGTAGCCTTTATTTTAGATTGGATAAACAAAACATAATGTTAGAAAGCCCAAAGGAGATTCTAAGAAAATACTGGGGCTATTCGGAATTCAAAGGGTCACAGCAAGAAATTATCGAGGCCGTTTTGGCCTCACAGGATGTACTTGCGCTTTTACCTACTGGGGGAGGCAAATCACTATGCTTTCAAATTCCTGCCATGGCGAAAGAAGGTATTTGTATTGTGATATCACCCTTAATTGCCTTGATACAAAATCAGGTTGATAGTTTAAGAGGGCGTAACATTAAGGCTATAGCGCTTACGGGCGGTATACCTTTTAGCGAACTCAATAATCTACTTGATAATTGCGTATATGGCAATTATAAATTTCTGTATTTGTCCCCTGAACGACTGCACCAAGAAATAGTTCAAGAACGCATACAACAAATGAATGTCAACCTTATTGCCATAGATGAGGCGCATTGCATATCACAATGGGGACATGATTTTCGACCCGCATATTTAGAATGTTCTAAATTACGTGAACTCTCACCCTCTGCACCTATAATCGCATTGACCGCCACAGCTACGGAACAGGTCGCCCAAGATATTGTCTCAAATCTAAGGTTTGCCGACCCGCTTATTTTTAAAGATTCATTCTCAAGACCCAATATCGCCTTTCATGTTTTATGGAGCGAAGACAAACGCTATCGGGTAAAGCTTCTTTGCTCGAAAGTTCGCAACAGTATTATATTATATGTAAGAACCAGGCGCCTTACCCAAGAATTGGCCAATTATTTAAATCAAAACAATTGTTCCGCCGATTATTTTCATGGAGGTATCGACAAAAAAGACAAAGAAAAAAAACTAAACGCCTGGCTGCGAAACGACGTACAGGTCATGGTGGCGACAAATGCCTTCGGCATGGGCATCGATAAAGCAGATGTAGCGTTGGTCATTCATTATCAGATTCCCGATTGTATTGAAAATTATTTTCAAGAGGCAGGCCGTGCCGGTCGAAATGGGGAACCCGCCAAGGCTGTACTTTTAACCAATAGGGCCGATGAATCGCAGGTAAGAAGTCAATATTTAGGTGTTTTACCCGATGTTCCCTTTTTAAAAGAGATATATAAGCGACTAAACAACTATTTTCAGATTTCGTATGGGGAAGGGCATGACGAAACGTTTCAGCTGAACTTTAATCACTTTTGCGATACTTATACCTTGAATTTATTGATGACCTACAATGCCTTGCGCATACTTGATCAAAATTCGGTCATTTCATTATCCGAATCCTTTTCGAAAAAAACAACTGTACGTTTTGTAACAACCAAAAATCAGTTGTTCAATTACTTGGAAAAACACCAAACCATCGCCCCCATCATACAGACAATACTTAGGACCTACGGGGGTATTTTCGATTATGACACTAAAATAAACACTACGTTGCTTTCAAAAAAAGTTGCCGTGCCCGAAGAAAAGATACATATCGTCTTGAAACAATTACAAGACGATGGTATTATTGAGTATGTTGCCCAACAAAATGATCTGAGCATCACTTTTTTAGTGCCAAGGGAAGACGACCGCACAATCAACGTATTTGCCCGTAAAATAACACAGCAACAACAGCTTAAGGCCGATAAGATCGAATACATGTTGGCCTATGCCAAGAATGATCGCGTATGCAGAAGCAAACAATTACTTACTTATTTTGGTGAAAACAATGGAAAGGATTGCGGCATTTGCGACGTATGTATAAACCAATCGAACACGGAAACCATAATGGTAAAATCGATTTCAGAAGCCATTTTATCGGCATTAAATGCGAAGAACCGAACCTCTCGTGAATTGATTGCCATTATCAATCACCAAGAATATGCCATTCTTGATGAAATCAAACAACTATTAGAAACTGGAAAGATTGAAATAAATACAAAAAACGAGTACGAACTCGTTCGTGCATGATACACATTGTAAAGCTCATACCCCTCTTTCTTTAATATTGTTTGAAAAAGGAAGTGAACGCATAAAAAAACAACTAGTTAAAAGTATAAAGTAAATGGAAAAATTGCGAATAGTATTTATGGGTACTCCCGATTTTGCGGTTGCGACCTTAGCGGCCTTAATCGAACAGGGGCATGCCGTTGTAGGTGTGGTCACTGCACCTGATCGCCCTGCGGGCAGAGGAAGAAAATTACAAGAATCAGCGGTAAAAAAATATGCTCTCGAACAACAGCTAAAAATTCTACAACCGACCAACCTCAAAAACGAGGTCTTTCTAAAAGAACTTCAGTCACTCGAAGCCAATCTACAGATTGTCGTTGCCTTTCGTATGTTACCAAAAGTGGTATGGGCCATGCCTAAACATGGTACTTTTAACCTACATGCATCGCTTTTGCCCAACTATCGGGGTGCGGCCCCCATCAATTGGGCTTTGATCAACGGGGAGACCGAAACAGGTGTTTCTACTTTTTTTATCGATGATAAGATTGATACCGGCGAGATTATTTTACAAGAAAAAACTTACATCGATAAAACTGATACCGCGGGCACCCTACATGACAAACTAATGATTTTGGGAGCCGACCTTGTTTTAAAAACTATTGTTCAAATAGAAAATGGAAGTATTCGGAAAAGGAAACAAAAAAGTACGGGCGAATTAAAAACGGCCCATAAAATTCATAAAGATACGTGTCAAATCGATTGGAAAAAATCGCTACAAGAGATATTCAATCATATTAGAGGGCTTAGCCCATACCCCGCTGCATGGACAACACTGGTGAATGAAGACCAGAATATCTTTCTCAAAATATATGGTGCCACAAAAATTGAAGAAAACCATCAGTTTGCCATAGGGTCGATTATTTCTGATAAAAAAGAACTAAAAATTGCTGTAAAAAATGGGTTTATTTTACCCACTGAAATTCAATTACCCGGAAAAAAAAGAATGAAGACCAGCGAGGTTTTAAATGGACTGAATTTATCAAAATCAGCCCATGTTGCCTAAACCCCCATTATCATTGGGCTGCGAGAAACGTAAAAAAAACCCTACTTTATCAACAAACACCTGAAGTTATCAACAAAAATGGCAATTTCCCCCTATTTTACTTGCGTTGCAGGGAAATCCATATAAATTTGTTTAAGGTTTAATATTTTAACAACAATTAATTAATTTATTTACATTATGAACAAAACAGAATTAATCGACGCAATGGCGGCAGATGCTGGCATTACTAAAGCAGCAGCAAAAAAATCTTTGGAATCTTTCTTGGGAAATGTAGAAAGTTCGCTTAAAAAAGGAAACCGTGTATCTTTGGTCGGTTTTGGATCTTGGGCTGTATCAAAAAGAAACGCAAGAGAAGGTAGAAACCCTTCAACTGGAAAAACTATTCAAATTGCAGCTAAAAACGTAGTAAAGTTTAAAGCGGGTTCTGAGTTGGCAAATTCAGTAAACTAGTCTTAAGTAATCAATACTTGAAAAAGCGTCTCTTAACCGAGACGTTTTTTTTTACCCTCCTTTTTGCTTTTAATAAGAATTGTCTTATTTTAGAGACAACAAGTCCATTTATTATGGTGATTTTAAAACCAGAGAAAGGTAAACTTCTAATTGCTGAACCCACCCTTACGGGTGATGTTTCTTTTAATCGGTCAGTTGTACTTTTAGCAGAACATAATGAAGAAGGCTCTGTGGGGTTTATACTCAACAAACCCTTGGAATACACGATTAGCGACCTCATTACAGAGATAAAGACCCCTTTTCAAGTCTATAATGGCGGCCCTGTCGAGCAAGACAATCTTTATTTCATTCACAAAGTTCCTGATCTTATTGCCAATAGCATTGAAATATCGGATGGCATTTATTGGGGTGGTGATTTTGACGATACCGTCAACTTGATCAATCAAAAAGTTATTTCAGAAGATGATATACGGTTCTTTTTGGGTTATTCTGGTTGGTCATCGTTTCAATTGAATCAAGAATTGACTTCAAAATCATGGGTCGTTGTTAAAAATGATTATGAAAGTGCCATCATTCAAAAATCTTCTAATGCCTTTTGGAAAGAAAAAATGGTGCAATTGGGCGGAAATTATCTCTTGTGGTCCAATGCCCCGGAAAACCCAAGTTTAAACTAAGAGCCTATTTGGCGATCAATTCAATCCTAAAAAAGGTTGGTTTTAAGTCAGTCTGGCCAAAGCATTCAGTTTTCCCAACAATTGTGATGCTACCGTTCTCTCGAACTCCTTTTTTCGATATTTGGTTATGGGGCGAATACCTACTACACTATTCGTGATAAATAGTTCGTCTGCTTTCTGTAGTTCAAATGGCGAGATCGATGTCTCTTCTAAACTATAATCTTCCGTTTTAGTTACGATTTCAATAATTTTTTTTCGGATTATCCCATTCAAACAACCGTCTTTTAGTGGAGGTGTCTTAATTGTTCGGTTCTTGACCAAAAAAATATTGCCATTTATAGCTTCGGCTACCTGTTTATCTCGATTTAAAAGCAAACAGTTTTCATACCCATTCTCTTTGGCGAAGATACTGCCGACTACGTTTAATATTTTATTATTGGTCTTTAAGGTAGAGAGCATATCAGGATTGAGATAAAAATCTTTGAATAATTCAACCTCATATTTCCCGTCGATTATCTGGTAAAATACAGCGTCTAATGCAGCAACTTCTATGATGTACGAGATTTCATTGGTCAGCGGGGTATACAACCCACCATCGTTTCTAAATACACTTAAACGTACTCTCGCCGGTTTGTCGAGCAACGAATTTTGACGCAGTGTTCCCAAGATCTCTTCCTCTAAAAACTCCATGGTAAAATTCATGGGAATTTCCATGCGTAAAATACGCATAGAAGCCATAAGCCGAAGGTAATGGTCTTCTAAAAACATTGATTTCCCATGTATCACACGAAGTGTCTCGAAAACACCATCACCATAGCGTAACCCACGGTTTTTATGATTTAAATAAAACGACCCTTGCGGATGCAAGTCTCCATTAAAATTAATCTCTCCGCTCATCTTCATTTTGTATTTTTAAAATAAACCTCTTTATGATTATTCTTTCATGTTATTTATATGCCCGACAGCGTAGTTGCCATAAAGGGTCTCGAACAAATCAAGAATACAGATTTCATAAAGAAACGATACATATGGGCAATGAAAAAGCCTTGATAAATCAAGGCCCTATATTATCAATTCAAAAAGATTACTATTTAGAGCCCAATACTTGTTTTAGGTCAGAAACTTGATTCTCCCAAAGCATCTTAGCTTCGTCTACTTCATCTTCATCGGCAAAATCAGTTATGAACAGGGAAACATCTTTTGTGATTTCATCGACAATTATTTTCATTTCGAAAAAACTATTATCATCATTCTCTTCCCATGCAAATTTTACAAATTCGTCGCTTTTTCGTTTCAAAAGTTTCGCCTCTTCTTCCGATCCATCCCAAATGAAAGTGAATATTTCACCCCTAGAGTTGACGTTGTCGGCGAACCACTCTGACAGCCCTGATGGCGTAGACAAATACTGATATAACATTTGTGGCGATGACTGTACTACGAACTCAAGTTCAAATTTAATTTTATCATTCATTCAAAAAGGTATTTACAATGGGCAATATATATATTTAAATATGATAAAAAAATATTTACATAAGAATATTTTTTAATCTACTAATGTTGATGGGACGGAAATTAAATTTTATATTTGCAGCCGTTTAAACAGAAGGCCAAGTCGTTTATTTTGATTTTGCCGCCAAGTTGTCCAATTTAAATGACACTATTTTTAAGGTCAGGGACAAGTTAAAACGACAAAGTGAATTCACGTTGTTCACTATAGTTTAGATATCTATTGAAAACGTATTCGGCGAGGTAGCTCAGGTGGTTAGAGCGCAGGATTCATAACCCTGAGGTCGGGGGTTCAAGTCCCCCTCTCGCTACACAGGTAAAATCACCAAAATCAACGGTTTAGTTCACTCTAAACCGTTTTTTTATGGCTTCTTTTAATGAAATAATTACTTTTGAACACGTTTTAGAACACGATTTGGCAAAACACAAGAATTTTTCGCCCCCTAAAATCTATACTGGCAAGGGTGATATGGTGAAATTTTGGTGGGTTTATTTTTCTTCAGAGTTCCTGAAACTGGCCAACTGAAAAATATGAAACTCATTTTTGTAAAGGCATACCACGGAGCAACTTCAGATAATCAAAGGGTATTTTTACTGTCCGGATATCTGCAAGTTAACCGTACTTAAAGTGAATGAGCATTGTCTGCGCCTACTGCTTTTAAAATAATACAAAATAAGCTTTAGCCTTCCATATAATCCTGCCACATGACCAATACGAATTTTTCCTTGTCATTGGCCTTTTTTCCTAAAAACCCGTATTCATAAACGAAAAGGTATACGTCCCCTTTTTTGTTCTTCCAGTAGTGCGTGAAAAACTTGGGGTCGAACCCCTCCCCTATCAATTCCGATTTTCTTATGGTGGTGTAGCCTGACCTATTGTATTTTTTAAGGAGTTTTCGGTTTATTCGCAATTGCCTGTCGACCTTCAGGTAAAACCCTTCGGTCTTCCCACGGTTTTCATATTGGTTTATGGACTTACATTTTGTGGAACAGAACCGCTTATCTGACCTTCCCTTTACAGGAGATCCGCATATGGGGCATTTTCTATTTGCAAACATTTGTAAACGTATATTATGAGCTTAAAATACCCTTTAAATCCCATATCCCAATTAAATTGTCGCATGAATTCGTTCAAATCCATTTCGTTATATCATTTGATGATCGACGGCCAAAAGATGATAGGTATCAAGTTCGCGCCCGATAGGCTTATTCAAGACCTGATCAAAGGGCTTCCAAACCCAAAGTGGAGCAAAGAATATCATATGGCCTACGTTGTTAATACCAAAGCCAACCTCGACATTATTTTCAATACCTTCAAGGGCCATGTCTGGATAAACTATAATCGGTTCCTGTTCAACAGGCCCATACATACCGCTAACGAAGTGGTCGATGTACAGTGGTTCAGGAAAAGGAAGCACGTGGCCGGATATAGGTACTGCCCCGAGGAATATCTCTTGAAACTTGAGCTGAAGCGCTATGCCGACAATACGGTTCGCACCTATGTCTCCTTTTTTGAAATGTTCATCAACCATTATAAAGAAAAAGAACTAAGTTCCATCGACGAAAGTGATATCAGGGCATTCTTGCAAAAACTGGTTCATAAGCACGTATCCAACTCCTATCTCAACCAGGCCATAAACGCCATCAAGTTCTACTATGAGGTCGTTTTGGGCATGCCCAATCGGTTCTATGAGATCGAAAGACCGAGAAAGGAATACAAGTTGCCCACCGTCATCAGCAAGGAAGAGGTGCTTTCCATTATCGAAAACGCCAACAACATCAAGCACCGGTGCATTATGCAGCTGTTGTACGGTTCGGGCCTACGCCGCAGTGAGCTGCTGCGCCTGAAACCGGCCGATATCGATAGCAAGCGGATGTTGGTACGGGTGAAAGGCTCAAAGGGCAACAAAGACAGGTTTACCCTTTTATCGCATACGGCACTGAAAGACCTGCGCACCTATTATCGGGAATGGAGGCCACGGGAATATCTGTTCGAAGGACGCGGGGGGCGAAGGTACAGCCCGCAAAGCGTGCTTAAGATCGTACGAACGGCGGCAGAAAAGACAGGGGTCGCCCAGAACGTTACCCCGCATGTACTGCGCCATAGTTTTGCCACCCACCTGTTGGAAAGCGGGGTCGACCTAAGAAGGATCCAGGTGCTCTTGGGCCATGGTTCTAGCAAAACAACGGAAATATACACTCATGTGGCAATAAATACTTTTGAGAACATCAAAAATCCCTTAGATTAGTGGTGTGGACAAAATAGAAATATAGTTACTAGTGACTATATACAATTGTTAGCATACATTTAAAAAATCGATATTGAGAATCAAAAACATCTTCAAAAAAAAGCAAAACTTAACGGAGGACGAAAAGGCTGAAAGGTTTTGGACTTGGTTTACGAAAAGTCAAAATAGATTTTTGTTCTTATCGGAAATTGACGGAGAAGAAAAGGAAAATTTACTAGATGAATTTTTGATTGAATTACATAAGTTCAACGAAAATATTTATTTCGAAATTGGCGGACATGAAGATGATGAAAAGGTGGAACTAATAATTTCTGCAGAAGGACAAATGGAATTTTTTCCTGCGGTGGAGAAATTGACTAGTTGTGCTCCGGATTATAAAAGTTGGGAGATTATAGCTTTCAAGCCTGCTATGGGAAAAGGTTTTAGTCTTGACTATAGAGGCAAAAAGTTTGACCCTGAAAAAATCATTTTCATTCCTCTAAACTCTAAATCAAATCCAAACTCAATCGGACTAAATATTTGCTATCCTGAATTTGAAGAATCTGAAGAAGAAATCTTCGTAAATGGAACGTATCTAATTTTGGACACTATATTGGGAGAAAAATCTACTACTCTTGACATCGACTACCTAGAAGTAATAAAAACACCTGAGAATATAGCTGAATACAATTTTGGACATCTATCCGATATCGCTGAATACATCGCGGATAGAAAAAACGTATGCTAACAGCACCTATAAGTAATGCGGGCTTTGGTGTTTTATTCTGGGTTTTGTCTATATTTATAAGGGCGCCAAATCAGTTTGATTTGGCATTTGAAATTTAAAAAATAAACACAAACAAATTGCTTTGGCTTGGTGCTAGCAGGAATGGACAATGCTTCTCTGCTCCCGCACTACTCATAGCTGGGCCGTTGCCCACAATTATGAAAAAAATCGCCTTGACGTTAATAATGGTTATTCCTTTTATGGTCAGTTGTGTTGATGAGAATAAAAACGAATCAAATAGTGAGGTAAAAAACGAAATGAATATTTCATTGGATTTCATCGACAAATGGAATCAACTTGAACTTGCTCATACTGATGATAAATATGGAGAATGGGGCGGGGACTCGGATGTGATTTTAGTTTACTCTGACGGCAAAAAAACTTATGCTGATTATTCAAAATATTTAGGTTCTTATGAGCCACCAATGCCACCCAAAAAAAATGAAAAACCCAAAAAATGGTATGAATATAAAATGCTGGAACTTAAGATTGATAGCATTGAGTTAAATAATGTGGAAATCGACCTTATCGAAAAAGCGATTGTGGAACTTGTAAAAAAGAAAATAAATAATCGCTCTTCTTTCTCTCACGCAGGAATAGTAAATAGGGTTATATCCAGCGATTCAAGTTTTATTATAAAAGATTATCCCTCAAACGATTGGGTGACATTTAAAAAGCTCAAAAAGAAGCTGACCGAAAAATAACTGTGGGCAACAGAACCTATGAAGTAATGCGGGCCCTGGTCTTCAATTCAAAGTTTTATCTATATTTATAAGGGCGCAAAATCTTTCCGATTTTGCTCTGAGAATAAAAAATAAATCAAAACCCGCCCGAACGTACCCGTTCGGTACGGGCGGGCTAAAAGCTTTTGCTATGGGCAAAACGGAATGGTAAGCGCAAGTTTGCTCCCGCACTACTCATAGCTTAGGCGTTAGCTGTAATTTAACCAAACCTTTATGAATAAAGAGACCTACGAATCAAATACCGGACTTCGCATTGTCGCTACTTTAATTGATTACATTCTGATATTTTGCTTTACTATTGTTTATATGTACCAATTAGGTGAACCTTCTGAGGACGGTGGAGTTAAAGTAAGTGGACTCAAGGGGCTAGTTCCTTTTTTATTTTGGTTCTTGTATTTGCCGATTTGCGAATGGAAATTTTGTTCGACTTTGGGACATTGGACGGTTGGACTTAAAGTTATTGCGGAAAACGGAGAAGAATTGACTATAGGGCAAACCATTAAAAGAAGACTTTCTGACATTATAGATATAAGCTGGTGTTTTGGATTAGTTGCATTTATCGTTGTAAAATCGACTGACAAAAAACAGAGAGTTGGTGATATAATCGCTAAAACTCTCGTGGTAAAAAAGTAAAAACTACAGCTAACATGGGTAACTGTTGCACAAGCGGTTAGTTTATAAAAAACGGATCCGTTCAAGCCTCTTTAAGAGGCTTTTTTCGGGTCAGGTCATAAATGGGAAGCCAGTTTTTGGTGCCTTGTAAAAGCGCTGAACAGGCATTCAAAGGAGTTTTCCACAAATGCCATTAAGCCAAGTCGGCCTGCCCCGCTCTTGACCAGTTTTTGTTCGAATTTCAGATACTTTTTGAGATTGTATGCTATCGCCGCGAGGTGCATCACCTTGTTGGCCTGCTTTAGCCCAATGGTATTGATCTTTCGCAGGCCCATGAACTGGGTAAGGGTACCGAAAACGGGTTCTACCGTGCTCTGCCGTTTGCCCTTCATGTACCCGCCCTGTGGGCCGTTCACCCTTGTGTTATTGCGTTCGTACTCCTCCCTATAATAGGTGACCGAGAACTTCTTCTCCTGTGCACTTTTCCCTAGGCAACTGCTACGCAACGGGCAATCGGTACAGACATGCTTTCTTGCACGGTACTCCTTCTTTTTGGTCTTGGCACGGCTGTCCAGGAACACCTTGGTGAAGGGGATCACCTTTCCCTGTGGACAGACATAGTGGTCTTGGGCCCTGTTATAGATAAAACCGTCGGGGCCGCCCTTGTACGTGCCATGTGGCGGAATGAAGCTTTTCAGGTTCCTTCTTTCCAAAAAAGCATAGTTCTCGCCGCTACTATAACCCGTATCGGCTACACAGTTTTCGAAGACCAGGCCTTGTTGCCATAAACGTCTTTGCAACCTTTTTATGATATCCGGCAACTGTTGGTTGTCCTTCCCGTCCGCATGGTAGGCCCTGATGTCCGTGATCACATGGTTCGCGGTATCGACGCTCAATTGGCTCAGGTAGTTCAGTTTTCTGGCCTTGCCCGGTTTTACGCTGATACGGGCATCGGGGTCGGTGGGGCTATAATGTGTTTTGTTACTGGTATATTTTGAACCCTTGTTGCCGGCGCCCGGGCGCTGGTCCTGGTCCTTCGCCCATTTCTTGTTGCGGCCCTTAATTGCATTTAGCTCTTTTTCACTTGCACTTATACTGCGCTGCCCCCTGTCCGACTTATCATCTTTGCTCTTGCGATGGGGCACTTCTTTGTCCATTATACTAATGGCGCGTACCTTTCGCAAATGTTCGTCCAAGTCCGCCTCCGGCACTTTAAGCTCCAAGGTGTCCATACTCGCATTTGCCTTGACAGGGGCGGAATCGATAGCTTGCGTATGACCGCTCACCATTCCCTTTTCGACGCACAGGGCCAACACCTTGGTAAAGGTCTCCTCGAAGACGGACTCCGGGAACAGTTGGCGCGTTCTACTGATCGTACTGTGCCAGGGTAGTTCCTCGTCGATGTCGTAACCGATGAAATATAGAATGTCCAGGCGCATCGAACAATGATCGATCAGCCTGCGGTCGCCGATGACATTCTCCAGATAACCCACCAAACAAAGCTTGAAGAATACGATAGGGTCGATGCTCTTCTGGCCGCTCCCGCCATAATAACCCTTGGTAAGGGGATAGAGGAAACCTAGATCGATGGCACCTTTCAAACGCCTGTAAAAATTGTTCTTCGGGATCCGTTCGCTCAGCTGGAAACTGGCGAACAGTTTTTCTTGATAGTCTTTCTTGCCTTGCATAACTAAAGTTACGATCGTTATCCTGATCGGCAATGATCTTCAACGACTTTTTTCGCTAACTTGTGCAACAGGCACAACGTGTATAAAACATAGATATTATAGGCTTTTCGAGAGGTTTTCACTTATTTACAAAGTACGCCAAATTTTTATTTTTGTATATTTAGAAAGTAAAAGTTATACATAAAAAATAAAAATTCGGCTCGTGCTAAATCCGAAAAGTTAGCGTTTATTTATACGCTACGTTT